>CAMVMM010000010.1 GCA_947168565.1 uncultured Clostridia bacterium
CCCTCGATGCTGCCTGATTTAATTCTTTTGTCTAACTTTTGGGGTTCAGATCACATATTGTGACGTATTATAAAGCATACTGCAAAATGGAAGCCGACCGAGGCATGCTTCGGTCGGCTTTGCTTTCGGGATAGCTTACAGGTTTTCTCCTCCGGCTCTTTTGATCCATTCGTTCCATCTCGGATCGGCGGTCATCTCGGCTCTTACGCGCTCCTGCTCCGGAACGCCCCACCACGGCCAATCCTCCGGAAGCTCCTTTGCAAAATCGGCAGTATCGAAAGCAGACCCCGTGCATATCAGCACGTGGCGCAGAAGGGGAGAGGTAAATTCCTCCGTTTCCGCAGCTTTTGCTTCGTCGAAGCGTTTTGCGTGCTCAAGCGCCTTGTTGAGCGCGCCGAATGCTCCGTCACGATCGCCCGAAAGCCACAGAAAATAGGAATGCAGCAGGCTCAGGCGAACGATCATCCCGCTGCCGCGCCTTCCGTGATCCCCGTCGGGGCAGATAAGGTCAAAAAGCTTCATGCCGTTCTCAAGGATCTGCGCGGCCTCCTCGGGCTTGAGCGTGTGATCGTTCACCGCTATCTGCGCCGTCAGCTCCGCCGCAGCCCGTATCGTTTCGAGTATCGCCTCGCCGCAGGCGGCAACACCCGCTTTTCCGTCGAAGGCGTTTATGCGCAGATACGGCGCGGAGGCGTTTATATTCGGCGCTGAATCCGCAAGCGCGAGCGCCTTTTCACTTTCGCCAAGGTTTTTATAAAGCTGCGAAAGCTCGGTCACGGCCGCGTTTCGCATACCGCCCGCGGGCAGGGTTTCAAGCAGCTTTTCGTAAAGCTTCTCCGATTCAAGCCAATCGGGATTATTCTTATGCGCTTTCACGTTGTAAATGCCGAAGCCCTCCGCATCCGTGATATGATCCTCGCCCATGCGCACGTAGCCCGCGTTGAAAAGCACGCTCGCCAGCGCAAAGGTCAGCTTTTCGTTTCCGGGAAACTCGATCAGCGCCGACCTTGCAAGCGAAACGCATTCATCCATATTGACGTCCACGCCGTTGTTTTGGCGGTTCATTTGGATTATTTGCTCCGCCAGAGCGTCTATTCGCCTCGTTCGCTCGTTTTCGCAGCCGAAAAGCGCGTCTATCGAAACGCCGAAGCAGTTCGCTATGGAAGGTATCAGCTCCATATCGGGATAGCAGATCCCGTTTTCCCAGCGCGAAACCGCCTGCGCCGTTACGCCGAGCAGCGAAGCGAGCTGCTCCTGCGTTCTTCCCGCTTCAAGGCGAAGCGCCTTTATTCTTTCACCTAAATCCATCATTTTAAACTCCTCAAGCAATTATGCTTTATCCATATTGCTTTCTCATTTTTTCTTGCTTTCACCGGTGCGAGAACATTGTATAATGAGCGGAGCGGAAAATCAATTCTGAATTTGTTGTTTTGTTTTCAACCGTTTGTTGATGCGCTTTTTTTGACCGGGCGCTTTTGCCAAGCTTCATATAATCCTTTGCAAGCCTTGACTATCCCGCCTAAAAAGCATATAATTAGCAAGACAATACTGCGGCATTTTGCCCGATTGATTTTTAAGGAGAAAAAAGCGAATGATCACCATAAACGGAATGACCCTGACCGTGGAGCAGGTTGCCTCTGTTGCCCGTTGCGATGAAAAGGTTCAGATCTCGGAGGAGGCAAAAAAGGCTATAAACAAGGCGCGCGCCTACGTTGAAAAAAAGCTTGATGAGCAGGCTGTGGTCTACGGCCTCACCACGGGCTTCGGCAAGTTTTCGGATACCTTTATCCCGCTTGAGGAAACGGCAAAGCTTCAGCGCAACCTTATAATTTCCCATTCCTGCGGCATGGGAAACCCCCTTCCCACCGAAACCGTGCGCGCCGCGATGCTGCTCAGGTGCAACGCGCTTTGCAGGGGCAATTCCGGCATTCGCCTTTCTACCATCGAAACCCTGCTTTCCATGCTCAACGCGGGCATTCATCCAATCGTGCCGGAAAAGGGCTCCCTTGGCGCCAGCGGCGATCTTGCGCCCCTTTCCCATATAGTGTTGGTGATGCTCGGCGAGGGCAGGGCGGAGTACAAGGGCGAAATTATGAGCGGCGCGGAAGCCATGAAGAAGGCGGGCATCCCCACCGTGGAGCTTGCCGCCAAGGAGGGGCTTGCGCTTATAAACGGCACCCAAATCATGACGGCAATAGGCTGCCTTGCGGTTTACGACGCCATGAAGCTCGTTAAAACCGCCGACATAGCCTGCGCACTGAGCGCGGAGGCCATGCTCGGCATCAAAAAGGCATACGATCATAAGGTTCACGAGGTGCGCGGGCATAAGGGCCAGATCGAGAGCGCGGAAAACCTGCTCAAGCTGCTTGACGGCAGTAAGCTCACCGCCGACACCATCGAGGGCAAGGTTCAGGACGCCTACGCCCTGCGCTGCACCCCTCAGATCCACGGCGCGAGCCGCGACGCCATAGAATACGTCTATAATGCCGTTTCCCGCGAGATAAACGCCGTGACCGACAACCCGATAATCTTCCCCGATGACGACGAGGCGATCTCCGGCGGCAATTTCCACGGCCAGCCGATGGCGCTTGCCTTTGATTTCCTCGGCATCGCCCTTGCGGAGCTTGCGAACGTTTCCGAAAGGCGCACCGAAAGGCTCGTCAACCCCGCGCTCAGCTTCGGTCTGCCCGCGTTTTTGAGCGAGCACGGCGGGCTCAACTCCGGCTTTATGATCGCCCAGTATTCCGCCGCCAGCATGGTTTCGGAAAACAAGGTCTGGGCGCATCCCGCAAGCGTGGATTCCATCCCCTCCTCCGCAAATCAGGAGGATCACGTTTCCATGGGCACCATCGCCGCAAGAAAGGCGAGGATGATCCTCGACAACGCGCAGAAGGTGCTTGGAATAGAGCTTTTCGCCGCAAGCCAGGGCGTTTACCTGCGCGGCGAGGATAAGATCGCGCCCGCCATGGCGAAGGTGTACGCGCATATCCGCGAAAGCGTTGCGCCCGTGCATGACGATATAGTGATGTATGAGCAGATGAATAAATTCGACGCAATGGTTAAATCCGGCGAGCTTATAGAGTGCGCCGAGAGCGTGAGCGGCAGATTAAAATAATAACGGATCATTCGGGCTTCGGCACCCTTGCCGCCAAGCCCGTTTATGCTGTAAGCGGCCGATAAAAAATCAATATCCCCTGAATTTTTATGGAGGTAAACAATATGAAAAACAGTACGGTTGCAGGCGCCATGACCATAAAGCTGGACGCGGTGCTGCCCGAATACCCGAGGATGGACGACAGATACCGCCGTGCGCCCGACAGAGGCTTCCGCCTCACGAAGGCTCAGGCGGAGCTTGCGCTTCGCAATGCGCTTCGGTACGTGCCCGAGGAATTGCATGAACAGCTTGCGCCCGAATTTATGGACGAGCTGATGACGCGCGGCAGGATCTATGCCTATCGCTACCGCCCGGAAGGACGAATCTACGGCAAGCCCATAGATGAATACAAGGGCAACTGCATCGAGGGCAAGGCGTTTCAGGTGATGATCGACAACAACCTCGATTTCGAGATCGCGCTCTATCCCTACGAGCTCGTTACCTACGGCGAAACCGGTCAGCCCTGCCAGAACTGGCTCCAGTACAGGCTCATCAAAAAGTACCTTGAGGAGCTTACGCAGGATCAGACCCTTGTGGTTGAATCCGGCCACCCGCTCGGACTTTTCCCCAGCAACCCCAAGGCGCCCCGCGTTATCATAACGAACGCGCTGATGGTGGGTATGTTTGATAATCTCAAGGATTGGGAGATCGCGGAGGAGCTGGGCGTTGCCAATTACGGCCAGATGACCGCCGGCGGCTGGATGTATATCGGCCCCCAGGGCATAGTTCACGGCACGTTCAACACCATCCTCGGCGCGGGCCGAAAGGAGCTCGGCGTTCCCGAAAGCGGCGATCTTGCGGGAAAGATCTTCGTTTCCTCCGGTCTTGGCGGCATGAGCGGCGCGCAGCCCAAGGCGGCGAATATCGCAAACGCCGTGGGCGTTTTTGCCGAGGTCGATCTGTCCAGGATCAAGACCCGCCACGATCAGGGCTGGGTGAACACGGTTTCCGATAACCTTGATGAAATTTTCGCATCCGTAAAGAAGCACGTTGCGGAAAAAACCTCCGTTTCCATCGCCTACCACGGCAATATTGTGGACCTGCTTGAATACGCGGTGAAGCACGACATTCACATCGACCTGCTTTCCGATCAAACGAGCTGCCACAACGTGTATAACGGCGGCTACTGCCCCGTTGGGCTCACCTTCGAGGAGCGCACCGAGATGCTTCACGAGGACAGGGACGAATTCGAGCGCAGGGTGAACGCCTCCCTCCGCCGCCATTTCGACGCGATAGTTGCGCTGACCAAGAAAGGCACCTATTTCTTCGATTACGGCAATTCGTTTATGAAGGCGGTTTACGACAGCGGCGTTAAGGAGATCTCCAAAAACGGCGTGGATGAAAAGGACGGCTTCATCTTCCCCAGCTACGTTGAGGATATAATGGGCCCCGTGCTTTTCGATTACGGCTACGGGCCGTTCCGCTGGGTGTGCCTCTCCGGCAAGCCGGAGGATCTTGATAAAACGGACGCCGCCGCGATGAGCTGCATCGACCCGAACCGCTGCTCTCAGGATCGTGATAACTATATCTGGATACGCGATGCGAAGGCGAATAAGCTCGTTGTGGGCACCCAGGCGAGGATACTCTATCAGGACGCCGAGGGCAGAACGCGCATCGCGCTCAAATTCAACGAGATGGTGCGCAGCGGCGAGATCGGCCCCGTTATGATCGGGCGCGACCATCACGACGTGAGCGGCACGGACTCCCCGTTCCGCGAAACGGCCAATATTAAGGACGGCTCGAACGTGATGGCGGATATGGCGACCCAGTGCTTCGCCGGAAACGCGGCGAGGGGCATGAGCCTTTGCGCGCTGCACAACGGCGGCGGCGTGGGCATCGGAAAATCCATAAACGGCGGCTTCGGCCTCGTGCTGGACGGCAGCGAGAGGATAGACGAGATCATAAGATCCGCCATGATGTGGGACGTTATGGGCGGCGTTGCAAGGCGCAACTGGGCAAGGAACGAGCATTCCGTTGAAACCAGCATCAAATATAATGAAAAATGGGCCGGAAAGGCGCATATAACCATTCCGTATTTTGCGGATGACGAGCTTATTACCAAAACAGTAGCTGAAAGGATGAAAAAGTAAAATGGCAAAGATCATTGAATGCGTGCCCAATATAAGCGAGGGCAGAAATCTTGAAGTAGTTGAAGCGTGCGTGGATGAGGTTCGTAAAACCGCCGGCGTTACCCTTCTGGACTATTCCTCCGATGCGAGCCATAACCGCAGCGTTATCACCTTCATGGGCAGCCCCGAGGGCGTTATGAACGCCGCCGCCGCGCTTGCAAAAAAGGCGGTGGAGCTCATCGACCTCAACCATCATCAGGGCGAGCATCCCCGCATGGGCGCCATCGACGTTTGCCCCCTTATCCCCCTCAAGGACTGCACCAAGGAGGAAACGGTTGAATATTCAAAGCAGCTCGGCGAGCGCCTTTGGAACGAGGCGGGCATCCCCATCTTCCTTTACGAGGATTCCGCTTCCGCGCCGCACCGCGTGAATCTTGCGGATATCCGCAAGGGTCAGTTTGAGGGCATGGCGGAAAAGGTCAAGGATCCCAAGTGGACCCCCGATTTCGGCGGTGCAGCGATCCACCCCACCGCGGGCGTTACCGCCGTGGGCTGCCGCATGCCCCTTGTGGCGTTCAATATCAACCTTTCCACCGACGATGTTGAGATAGCAAAATCCATCGCCAAGGTCATTCGCAGAAGGAACGGCGGCTTTGACTGCGTTAAGTCCAACGGCTTCCTTATCGAAACCGAGGCGCAGGACGGCAAACCCGCAAAGCGCTATGCGCAGGTTTCCATCAATATGACGGACTATACCCGCACTCCCCTCTACCGCGTTGTGGAGGTCACCAAGGCGGAGGCAAAGCGCTGGGGCGTTCACGTTGTGGGCACCGAGATAATCGGCCTCACCCCGATGCGCGCGCTCGTGGATTCCGCGGAGTATTACCTCCAGATTGTTGATTTCGACGCGGATAAGCAGATCATCGAAAACTATCTGCTGTAAAACCGTTTTCGCATCAAAAGGAAAGAAGATAATATGCTTCTTGTAAAGAATATAGGTCTGCTCGCCACGCCGCAGGGTGTTGCTGCCCGCTGCGGCGCCGAGCAGGGCAGGATAAAGGAATACAGGGATGCTTCCGTGCTGGTGGAAGATGGCGGAAACATCGTTGCGATTACGGAAAACGGTGCGCTGCCCGAAAATGCGCAAAACGCGGAGGTCGTGGACGCGCTCGGCGCACTCGTCACCCCCGGCCTTGTGGACGCGCACACGCATCTCGTGTTCGGCGGCTGGCGCGCGCACGAGGTGCCGCTCAAGATAGCGGGCGCCTCGTATCTGGATATTTTAAACGCGGGCGGCGGCATCCTCAATACCCTTGTGAACACAAGAAAAGCAAGCGAGGACGAGCTTTTTGAACGCTCCATGGGCTTTTTGAGCGAGGAGCTTGCTTTCGGCGTTACCACGGTTGAAATAAAATCCGGCTATGGGCTTGATAAGGAAACGGAGCTGAAGCAGCTTCGCGTTATAAGGCGGCTCAATGATTCTGCCGCGCAGGACGTGGTTTCCACCTTCCTTGGCGCACACGCGATTCCCGATGAATTCAAGGGCAACGCGGACGGGTATATCGACTACCTTATTGATGAGGTTCTTCCCACCGTTGCCGAGGAAAAGCTTGCGGATTTCTGCGACGTGTTCACCGAAAGCTCCGTTTTCAACGTGGAGCAGTCCAAAAAGATACTGCTTGCGGCGCAGAAGCTCGGTTTGCCGAGTAAAATTCATGCGGATGAGATAGATCCCCTCGGCGGCAGCGAGCTTGCGGGCGAGATAGGCGCGGTTTCGGCGGAGCATCTTATCGCCACGCGGGACAGCGGCATAGAAGCCATGGCAAAATCGAAAACCGTTGCGTGCCTGCTGCCGCAAACCTCCTTATACCTCGGCAAGCCCTTTGCAAGGGCGAGGGATATGATTTCAGCCGGCGTTCCCGTGGCTGTCGCAACCGATTTCAACCCCGGCTCCTGCCCCTCGCTGAACCTTCAGCTCTCAATGAACCTGGGCTATCTTAAATACAGGCTCTTCCCGGAGGAGATTTTGACCGCCGTTACGCTGAACGCCGCCTGCGCCATCGGCATGGGCGAAAAGGTCGGCACTGTTGAAATAGGCAAGCAGGGCGACATGGTTATTTGGAACACTGCGGAGCTGCCCATGCTCTTTTACCGAATGGGCTCAAACCAGGTAAAAACCGTTATCAAGAAAGGAAAAATCGTATGAAACTCATAGATATGCAGGTAACAGGCTATCTCGATATTCTCGCATCGGATGCACCCGCTCCCGGCGGCGGAAGCGCGGCGGCTCTGTGCGGAGCGCAGGGCGCGGGCCTTGTGGCAATGGTCGGCGGGCAGACCGTAAGTAAGCCCCGCTTTGCCGAGCATCACGAGATCGCACAGAAGGCGATAGACGGCTGCATGCCCATCTATTCCGCGCTCACCGCTCAGGTGGATAAGGATACCGACGCCTATAACCTCGTTGCCGCAGCGTTCAAAATGCCCAAGGAGACCGATGAAGAAAAGGCGGCCCGTAAAAAGGCCATCGCGGATGCAACTCTGGTTGCCACCGAGGTTCCGTTTGAAACCCTGCGCCTTGCGGTGGAAGCGCTCGAATATGCGGAAACGCTTATCGGACATTACAACACCAACTGCGCAAGCGACCTCGGCGTTGGCTCTATGAATCTTCACACCTGCGCACACGGCGCATGGCTGAACGTGCTTATCAACCTCGGCGGCGTTAAGGATGCCGAGAAGGCGGCGCATTTCAGCGAGGAGGGCAAGCGCCTTATCGAAAAGGCGGACGAGCTTAACGCGAAGATCATGGAAACCGTGAATGCGGATATCATGGGCTGAAAATGAATGATTATCCCGGCTTGCCAAAGGGTGAGCCGGGATTATTTGAATAGGAGAAAGAATTGAACAAGGAACAGCTTAGAGAACTTTGGAAAAAGGAAGAGGAAACAGCGCATATCCACGGCTGGGATTTTTCCCATATCCACGGCAGATACGATGAGGAAGAGGACTTGCCTTGGGATTTTCTTGCCGTAATCAAGAAGCATCTCACGCCCGAAATGAAGCTTTTGGATCTGGACACGGGCGGCGGGGAGTTCCTGCTCTCCTACGACCATCTGTATGAAAATACGGCGGCGGTGGAGAGCTATCCGCCGAACGTAGAGCTCTGTAAAGAGGTTCTGCTGCCGCTCGGCATCGATTTCAAGGAGGCATACGGCGGCGGCAAGCTGCCTTTCCCCGATGAAAGCTTCGATATCGTTACAAACCGTCACGGCGATTATGACCCCGCCGAGCTTGATCGCATTTTGAAGCCGAACGGCGTTTTTCTGACCCAGCAGGTGGGTGCGGAAAACGACAGGGAGCTTGTTGAGCTTCTGCTTCCGCAAGCTACGGAGCTGCCGTTCCCCGATGCGTACCTAACCGTTAAAATGGCGGAGCTTAATGAGCGTGGCTTTGAAATTATCGAGTGCGGCGAAGCACGCAGGCCGATACGGTTTTACGACGTTGGCGCACTCGTTTGGTTCGCGCGGATAATCGAATGGGAATTCCCCGATTTTTCGGTAGATACCTGCCTTGACAGGCTCTATGAAGCGCAGCGCATCATCGAAGAAAAGGGCGTTATCGAGGGCAGGATCCACAGGTTTTATATTGTGGCAAGAAAGCTTCGATAGGGCTCTGCCGGAAAGGAGCGGGCATGGCATCGAGCATTGTTCATCTTGCAATAATAAATGAGCTGATAAAGCTTCGCTCATTTAGAGCCGAAAGTAGGCTGAAGCTTGGCGCGGTGCTCGCGGATTTCGGCATAAGGCGCGAAACTCATCTTCAAATAAGGCTTCAAAACGGCAATAAAAGAACCTACGATCTGAATAGATTCCGCGCAGAGTTCGGCAAAAAGCTGCTTGAGGACGATCTCTATCTCGGTTATTATCTGCATCTTATTCAGGATATCGTTTACAGGCGCCTTGTTTACGGCAAATATGCATGGGATCCCACGCTTGAGGGCAATATCAAAAGGCTCCATCGGGATTATTCGATATTGAACGGTGCGATCATCGAAAAATACGGCTTAAAAAACGATATCGCCGTGCCAAATGATTTTAAGAGCGAGGCAATAAACCGCCTCAATACCTTCGATACCGATTCGCTTATTGAAAGCATGGCGGAATTCTTTAATAAGCGTGAGGAAGGGGAGATATTCTTCTTCACGCGGGAAATGGCGGATGAGTTTATACTTGAAGCGGTCAAAACTTGCTTAAAAGAGCTGGATGCGCTTGAAAGCGGCGGTGCGCTCATGGATATGTATGAATGCGCGTGGAGCTGATAAACGCAGTATTGATATAGGGATGAAATATGAAGGACTTCACTTTGAACGAAATGCTTGAAATGCAGAAGGCGCTTCAGGAAAAGTATAAGCATAAATGGAGCGCACTCACGCCGGAGCAGGGACGGCATCAGCTTCTTTGGATGATCGGCGAGATTGGCGAGGTGATAGACATAATCAAAAAGCATGGGGGAGAGAAGGCGAGCGGTGAACCCGAAATCAGAGCGCAGCTTGTGGAGGAAATGGCGGATGTGCTTATGTATTATAACGACGTTCTTCTTTGCTACGGCATCACCGCGGACGAGCTCAAGCAGGCTTATGAAGCAAAGTTCAAAAGGAATATGACGAGATGGTAAAGGAAAAAACTGCGATCAAAAGGCTTATCGCGCTGATTTCGGCGCTGATTCTCACCGCGATCTCCGTCCTTGCGCCCGCAGCCCGGGCGGAGGAAACCGAGCCGGTGGTTTTGGATACCATAGAAATCCTCGGCTTCACCGAGCCCGCATGGGGCGCGGCGGCGGATTTTGAGGTTTCCGTGCCGGAGGGCGCGCATTATTACGTGGATTACACGAACTGGTTTTGGTATATCCCGGGCGGCGAAACCGGAATGCTGCCGAGTGATGGGGCATTCACGTTGGAAAACGCCTGCTATTACCAGGAATTTGAGATCTGGCCGGAGGAGGGGTACACCTTCGCGGACGACGTTCTTGTATATATAAACGGAAGCGCAGAGCTGGTGGATCGCGCAGTCTGGTCGCTCAGTTCACCCTATTTTTTGGTGGATACGATAGATTTTACCGTGCACGGGCCCGCCGCCCTCCCCGGGGACGCGGATCTGAACGGCGAAGTGAACGTGTCCGATGCGCTTATAGTCATGCGCGCCGCTATGGGGCTTATGGAGCTTGAGCCCGCCGCGCTTGAGGCCGCGGACGTGAACGCAAGCGGCGAGGCGGATATGGCGGACGCCGTTAGCATTCTTCGCGCCGCTATGGGGCTTGTGGAGCTGTGAGGCGCCAACGAATGATAAAAAAATGACCGAATCGCGCAAAAAGAAAACCGTTGAAATGAAAAACGTGCTCTCCGCCGCCTCCCGCGCCGAGTTTCGCGCATGGCTTGAGGAAAATCACGATACTCAGGCTGAATGCTGGCTTGAAGTGAAGCGCGGAAGGCCCGCCGATGACGGCTGCTTTTACTATCTGGACGCGGTGGAGGAGGCGCTGTGCTTTGGCTGGATAGACAGCACGAGCGTGCCGGCGGGGGAGGGGCGGCTGCAAAGGTTCTCCCCGCGAAGAAAATCAAGCCCGTGGACGGAGCTGAACAAGGAGCGCGTGCGCAGGCTGGAAAAGCTTGGGCTTATGACCCCGGCGGGCAGGGCGGTGCTGCCGCCGATGGGCGCACGCAGCTTCAAAATGGATGAGGATATTGCCTCTGCGCTCAAAAAAGCGCGCTGTTATGCTATATTTCGCGCCTTTCCTCCGCTTTATCAGCGCGTTCGGGCGTATAACGCGGCGTTTTTCAAAAAGCGCGATCCGGCGCAGTATGAAAAAGCGCTTGCCCACCTGATAGAGGAAACCAAAAAAGGCAGAATGTTTGGCGAGTGGAACGATTATGGCAGGCTGCTTGAGTATGAAAACGGAGAAAACGCCGTAATGCGGCAAACGGTCGATTTTTTACCAAGCGAGCATTTCCCCAAGGACGCAAATGTGCCTCAAAGAGCGGATATACTTGCGCAGCTTGCTCTTTTCGGAATACCGGGCGCGGCCGAGATCAGGCTGATCGACTCCACGCACGATGAAAACGATATTCGCCTGAACTACATAATCGATAAAAAGTGGGTGCTGCGCTTCTGCCGCGCGAACGCCATGAACGAAAAGCGCCTTTCGGAGCTTTCGCGGCTTATCGCGCGCTATCTTGATTTCGGCCTTATCTGCCCGCGCTTTATTGCGGACGGGGCGGGAAAGTATCTGCATCCGTGGGAAAATCTCGTCTGCTATCTGTCGGAATACGTCGATCTTCAGCTGGCTTCGGAACTCAAGCTCGAGCCCGAAGCGGGGGATGCGCTCTTTTGCGAGGTGCAGCGCAGCGTTGCCGCATTCGCACAGAAGTACAAAAACATTGACCTGTCGGACACGATGGGCATGTACAGCCTTTTCGACCTCTCACCCTTCGATATGAAGGAGGGGATCGACGAAAAGCAGCAGAACTTCAATAAGCTGATCGCGCTTCTTCGTGATGAGGGCGAAAACGCGTTTGCGGAGAAACTGATAAACAGGCATGAAGCCGTCCGCGCCGAGCTGAAAGCGGTCTATAAGGCCCTTCCGCGCTGCGTTTTTCAAGGCGATGAGAATTTCTCGAATATTCTTATGGATAACGGGCATTTCGCCGGCTTCATCGACTTCAACCTTGCGGGATGCGAGGTCGTCGTAAATCAGTTTGTAAATATCGCTTCCTTCGATCATGCCGAAAAAACTGAGGAGCCGATCGGCGCGGCAGCAAGGCTTGATGCTTCCATAAAAGGCTTTCACGAGAGCATGGCGCAAATGCTTGAGCATTACGAAGCTTCCGAAGCGGAAAAGCGCGCGGCGGCGCTGTACGCCTGGATCGCGTTCGTCTGCCAATGGCCGGTATTCTGCTATTTCAAATGGGCAATGAAGGGCGAATTGCGCAGCGAGATACTGGAGCTGATCGGGCTTATTGCCGAAATGCCGGAGGAGCTGCTGATGCCGCGATGAGCGCGTTTTCCACCATAAAAGCCGGATAAAAAGGAGAGATAAATGAACCCTGCCGAACTGCTGAAAATCCTTCATACCGTTGAAAAATTAAAGGATACCATTCGCCATTCATACACCTCCGGCGGAAGGCATGAAAGCGTTGCGGAGCATACCTTTCGCATTGCGCTGGCGGCGTACTTCATAAAGGATGAATTTTCGGAAGCGGATATGGATCGCGTTATAAAGATGTGCCTTGTCCACGATCTGGGCGAAATTTTCACCGGCGATATACCGGCTTTTGATAAATCCGCCGCCGATGAAGCGAACGAAGCGCGCCTGCTCGAAAGATGGGTGAACTCGCTTCCAGAGCCGCTTTCGAGCGAGTTGACAGCCCTTTTCAGGGAGATGAACGCGCAAGCGTCGCTCGAAGCCCGTATCTTCAAGGCGCTTGACGGGCTCGAGGCCGTGATCCAGCATAACGAAGCGGATATCTCCACCTGGGAAGCGCATGAGTATGAGCTGAACCTTTGCTACGCCGAGGACAGATGCGCCTTTTCGCCGTTTTTCGCACAGCTCAGAGCGGCCGTTCGCAAGGAAACTGCGGAAAAGATAGCGGGGGAGAGCTTTAATAGTGACGAATTCACTAAAATAACTCACAAAACGCAGTAAACTATTCGTAATGCGGCGCAGGATCGCCCGGTCACAGTTTAGTTTGCTCATTATGCTTGCAAATCCCGCGCCAATCGGTTATAATATAGATGTGGAGCTGTGCGCAAAGCTTTCGCCGCTCCAATGCGCATGGGGGCGTACATGGTTTCGACGGGGATCGTGGATGCCGGATAAGCGAGCCGAAGCCCCGAGCTTCGTTAAAAGCGGGAAACTCTTAAATATAAACGACGAATCCAATTTCGTACCCGTCGCCGCTTAATCGGTGACCGTCCGCCCGCAGTTGCCCACGACTGCGGATACGGGCGTCATTAAAGTGGGGAACCAGCTCCGGCCTGTTCCGACCGGAGTGGGATCAAGGAACTACTGAAAGCGCGATCCTGTCGGCAGGAGCGCGCCGGAGGGAACGTTAAAATACCGACTACGCTCGTAGAAAGTCTTGCAGACAGTTTTTCGGACAGGGGTTCGATTCCCCTCGCCTCCACCAATTACAAAAGGGAGTATTTATACTCCCTTTTGTAATTGAGCAGAATGGAGGAATCGAACGCCCGAAGCAAAACGATCCGGTGAATCGTTTTGCCGGGCCGGATACGCTTCTTAGAGGCACAAGTTTTTTACTGTAAACACCATAAAACCGCACGGCTGAATAGGTCGTGCGGTTTTTCCGTCAAAACCATTATTATGCCAAGCAGCCCGTTGTTTACCAGCCTGCGAATCTTTTCTGCTCGTCCAGCGCAAGGATCTGCGCCATATCGCTTTGGCTCAGCTCAAAACCGAACACGTCGTAATTTTCGCGTATATGATCGGGATTTTTGGAGCCGGGTATCGCTATGTATCCCGCCTGAAGATGCCAGCGGAGTATCACCTGCGCGGGAGTTTTGCCGTATTTTTCCGCAAGGGAAGCTATAACTTCGTTTTCAAAAAGCTTTTGCGTGTTTCCGCGCCCGCCGAAGGGGTAATAGGAATTTATCACTATTCCGAGCGATTCGGCGTATTCCTTCAGCTCCCTGTTTTGGGTGAAGATATGGTTTTCTATCTGTATCACCGCGGGCGGTATCTCGGCAAATTCAAGTATCTTGTTTAAAGAATCCACAGTGTAGTAATTGGATATGCCTATGGAACGTATCTTTCCATCCCGAACTGCGCTTTCCATTGCGCGGTACACGGCTTCATCGTTCCTTCCCGGCTGATGGATCAGCATAAGGTCGATATAGCCGCAGGCAAGATCCGCAAGCGATTCGTCTATCGCCTCATCGGCGCGATCAAAATCGGAAGGCATGATCTTGGTGGTTATAAAAACCTCCTCGCGCTTCACTATGCCGCTTTCTATCGCCCGCGCAAGAGCGAGCCCAACGCCCTGCTCGCATTGGTAATACCGCGCGGTGTCGATGAGCCGCACGCCGCATTGAAGCGCGTGATAAACGCATTCGTCCGCCTGCTCGTTCGTCATGGTCCAGGTGCCAAGCCCGATGATGGGCATTTCGTGGCCGCTGTTCAGCGTCACGGTGCGCGTTTCAAAATCGAAAACGGGCGTCTGCGCGGGGGCGGGCGTTTCTGCGGCGGGGGAAACCGAATCTGTCGGCGCGGGGGAAACCAAATCTGTCGGCGCGGGGGTGGCGGAACCTTCGTCGCTTCGCGGCGCGGTGCAGCCGAATAGCGACGCAAGCAGCAAAAGCGCGATCAAAAGTGCGGCGCGCAGGATGCGGCGCTTTGCCTTGCCGGTCGATTCGATACAGGTCTTTTTCATGCCGCTTTTTCCTCAGCAACCCTTGCCGTCCATGCCGCAGAAGTCGGGGCGCTTCTCGCGGTACATCACGGGAAGCCCCATCGACGCAAGTACGCCCTCCCAATCGAGGGTAACGCCGCCGTCCTCAAGCACGATGGCGGGGATGCCTACGCTGCCCTGCTCCCTGCACGGATCGAAAACGGGCAGAGCGTCGCGCAGGCGCAGAAACTCCTTTAGATTCCTCATGCTCTCGTTTATGTCGATATAGCTGTACTCTATGCCGTGATGGGTGAAGTTCTTTTCGCATTCGCGGCAGTCCGGGCAGAGCCCGCTTCCGTAGATCTTAAGCATTTTTTCTTCCTCCGGTAATTCTATTGTTTTTTAATCGTGTTATTTGTTTTCATACTCTTCGTGCCGATTCCGTTAGTAAACCGTGTGGGCGCAGTAAGCGCTGCGGCGTTTTGAAGTGCCGCACACGAAACGGCGGCACGGTTTTTCAATGCGTTAAAACCTTGAACTCCCTGCGGCTGCCGTCTATCAGACCCTCCTCCTTAAGCTGCCTGATCTCGCGCATCATCGCGCTCCTGTCCACGTTAAGATAATCCGAAAGATCCACAAGGCTCATCGGGATGGTGAAATAGCCGTCCTTATTCTTGGGGCAGATGGAGGAGGCGTAGCTCAGGTAGGAAAGCACCTTCCGGCGGATGGTATTCTGATGCAGCAGCGAAATATGCAGCGAAAGCACCTGCGATTTCTGCGCCGCCATGATAAAAAGATCGCTGATTATCCGGCTGTGGTGATCGCAAAGCTTTGCGCAGGGCCTTATTATGTGGTCGTAGTCAAGGAAAAGCACGCGGCAGCTCGTTTCGGCGGTAACTACGTACACAAACCGATCCAACGGCAGCGCGAAGGGCTCGCCGAACACATCCCCCTGCATTATGCGCTCTATAAGGAAAATATCCCCGTCCTCGTTCAGAATTTGCAGCCTGGCGCAGCCGCTTTCAAGTATCTCCACCCGCTTGGGCTCGCCCGCTTCGTAGGTAAGTATGGTTTCGCCCGCCAGAAAATCCCTGCGATAGGGCTTGAAGCAGGTCAGGATATGCGCCATGGCTTCCTCGCCGATGGAGTCAAAAATATTTCGCTTTTCCATTTGCACCCTCCCTTTTCGGCGGAAACGGTCGAAGGCTCACGGGCGGAACGCCGAAAAGCTGCGCGCTTTGCGCCGCAAGACAAGGCTATTATACCATATTTCTTTCAGAAAAACTCGAATAACTGTTGCAAATGCCACAATATCCTTGTGAATATACAAGTGAATAATAAATATATTAACCGTGCTCGCGGGAAGTCCGCCTAACGCATTACGCCATGAATAAAAAACAGAGGCAGAAAAAGCATTTTATACTATCCTGCATTTGAAGCATTGAGAGCGGGCGGGCAGAGCATTAACCGAAGCCAATCCGCAGGATCGCGGCTTGACGCTTGCGCTGCAACAAGGATCTGACGAAGCGGCTGCAGCGGAAAAGCTGCCGTACCAATTAAGGCTTTTTGTGTGGGACGGTATAAACCGTAAAACCGTAAAACTGTAAAACCGAAAATCCGCCTCTTATCGGCCCCGTATGCCGCCCGCGCACGGCCGCTTTTGCGCCCCGGAGTTTTCCCCAAAGAAAAATTATACAATAATGGACGTATTCCTAAAGAAAACCCTTGACACAATCCGTTAATATAATTATACTTATATCGACCGTGACTGTATATGCGGTATACCGGAACCGAAGCTCAGGCTTCGGCAGGGGAGTAGGCTTTAAAAGCGCCGAAAACCGGTATCCGCTCTGCACCATGGTCAAAAAAATACTTTGGAGGAATATATGAAAAGAACACTCAAAGGCATCCTCGCCTGCCTGCTCGCTTTTATGCTTGTGCTTCCCGCACTCACAGGCGCGCTGGCAGAGATCGCCCGTGAGCTCCCCGTTTCCGAGGACGTCGCCGTCGTAAGATCCGGCGCGTACGAAGCAAACAGGGCGAACGGCACCTCACGCTCCTATGGCACCTCCGCCATCAGGCGGGGCAGAACCTTCGCCGCCGCCGACGTGCAGGCGAGTGAAGGCATCAAGCCCACCGACAGAGTAACCATCATGGTTGAGCTCTCCGCCGCTCCCGCAGCGGACGTGGCTTCAAACCTCAAAAACGCGGGCGGCTACCGTGCGCAGCTCGCCGCCTCCCATAAGCAGGCGGCGGCCGAGATCGAATCAAAGCTCGGTGTTGAGGTGGAGATGCTTCACAGCTACACGGTTCTGTTCAACGGCTTTGCCTTTGAAGGCGAATACCGCCTTGTGGAGGAGATCGAAAAGCTGAACGGAATGCACGCCTTCGTTTCCCCCGAATGGGAGAGCCCCACTCTTTACAACTCCGTGGATATGGTCGGCGCGCTTGAAGCATGGGAGCTCGGCTATACCGGCAAGGGCTACACCATCGCAATTCTCGACACGGGCTGCAGGGTGAACCACCCCGCTTTCAGCACCATGCCCGATGAGTCCGCCGTTCAGTTCACCCAGGACGACATCGCCGCGCTTATCGCGGAGGGCGGCTTCCAGGGCAACGAGCATGGGATGGACGTGAACGAGGTCTACGTGAACGCGAAGATCCCCTTCCAGTGGAATTACTACTATAATCATGCGGACGCCGCACATCCCGGCACCAGCGACCACGGCACCCACGTTGCGGGCATCGCCGCCGGCAATAACGACGTCATACAGGGCGTTGCGCCCGATGCGCAGCTTGCCATCATGCAGGTGTTCGCCCCCACGGGCGGCGCAAGCTGGTCAAACATCCTTCCCGCGCTTGAGGACTGCGCCGTGCTCGGCGTGGCCGCCGCAAACCTTTCGCTCGGCTCCGCCTGCGGCAGGGAGGCCTTCTACGATCCCTCCTATGAGCAGACCCTTGAGCGCTGCGTTGAAGCGGGCGTCAACCTCTCCATGAGCGCCGGCAACGACCACGATTCCTCAAGGAGCAACCGCTGGGGCGGCAACTTCGGCGTGGTTGCGAACGCAAGTCTCAGCTCCACCGGCTATGCGCTTGCAAGCACCCCCGATTTCGGCGTGGTCGGCTCGCCCTCCACCTGGCCGCACGGCATCTCCGTTGCGGCGGTTGAAAACTCCATGTCCAGAACCTATTATATAGAGGCGGACGGCAATCAGTACCCCTACTCCGAGAACGCGGCGAACCCCGTCAAGATGGCGGATGCGCTCGGCGGCGGCACCTACGAATACGTCATGGTGCCCGGCTTCGGCGCTGAAGAGGATTTTGCTCAGGTGGACGTTGACGGCAAGATCGCCGTTGTGGTTCGCGGCGGCATCAACTTCGTGCTCAAGGCGGCGAACGCGGAGGCGGCCGGCGCGGTTGCCTGCATCATCTACAACAACACCGCAGGCACCCTCAGCATGGTTGCCTACGAGGGCGGCGGAATACCGCATATCGCCATCAGCCAGCAGGAGGGCCTTGAGCTTGCCGAGCTCGAGAATAAGCAGATGTACGTATCCGATGAGGAGGGTCTGCTTGCGGTTTCCTCCGGCAATATGACCACCGCCTTCTCCAGCCGCGGCGTGACCGCAAATATGGCAATGAAGCCCGAGATCACCGCCCCCGGCGGCACGATCTATTCCTCCACCGACCCGAATATTTCGGACGGCAACTGGTACGAGGCGTGGAACGGCACCTCCATGTCCGCTCCGCACGTTGCGGGCGGCATGGCTATCATCTCCGAATACGTTGACAATATGTTCCCCAATGCTTCAACTGCGGAAAAGCAGGAGCTTGTGGACATAATCCTTATGAGCACCGCCACCCCCGTATACGATCCGAGCGGCGCGTACGCCCCCGTGCATCAGCAGGGCTCGGGCGAGATGAACCTGAGGAAGGCGACCACCACCAAGGCGTATATCACCGTTGAAGGCACCAAGGGCGAGCGTCCCAAGCTCAATCTGGGCGACGATCCCGAAAAGACCGGCGAATACAGCGCCACCTTCACCGTGCATAATTTCGGTGATGAGACCCTTAATTATTCCATCGCTCCCAGCGTTGTGCTGAACGATCTTGCGATAATCGGCAGTCTGGACGGCGAACCCATCATAGTTTACAGCGGACGCACGATGGGCTTTGAAAACGGTATGCCCGCCATGCTGCTGGGCGACGTTGATATGGACGGCATAGTGAGCGCATACGATGCGCTGCTCATCACCCGCTGCTCCATGGATATGGAGTGGGTAAACAATCCCGATGCGTGCGACCTGAACGGCGACGGCGAGATCGGCGTAGACGATGCGCTTCTTGCGATGCGTATTGCGCTTGGCATTGAGCTGCCCGCGTACAGCGAGCCCACCGAGGGCGACGTGAACTTCGACCTGCCCGCAAGCATTAGCGTGCCCGCGGGTGAAACCGTTGAAGTGACCGTGTATTTCACCCTTTCCGATGAGGTGATGGTGTATCTGGACACCTATTACACCGCCGGCGCGATGATCGAAGGCTTCTTCGAGCTCGTGCCCACGTTCGGTGAAAACAGCCTCACCGTGCCCTTCATCAAGTATTACGGCGACTGGAACTATCCCGCCACCATCGACGTTGGCTACTACTATGAGGATAATCCGTGGAACAGCAACAACTTCCCGAACACCGCGGGCTATCAGACTGTGGACGGCGTTGTTTACGGTCTCGGCATCAATCCCTACGTGGAAACCGAGGATCTTGCCTACTATCTTGAGGATCGCAACGCGATCTCCCCGAACGGCGACTACTTCCTTGACACGCTGAACCTTGTGTACGCCGGTCTTCTTCGTAACTCCGCCGTGCGCTACGTTGTGTGCGATACGGAGGGCAACGAGCTTCACGAGATCTTCTCCTCCGGCGTTTGCACCAAGGGCTACAGAACCAGGGGCGGCGACCGCGATCAGCTCGGCGTTACCTACATGAACTTCCCCGCGAACTTCGATTTCACCCAGTTCGGTGAGGAGGAGGTAGTGGTGCGCGTTATCGCCGATCTGGACAACGACGGCAGCTACACCACCGAAGCCTACACCCCCGAGGCAAACGAGAATCCCTGCTGGAATATCCCCATCCACGTGGACACCTCCGCTCCCACCATCAGCAACGTGTACGTCAGCGGCAACGGCGTTACCTTCGACGCAACGGACGATCACTACGTGGCGGCGGTCATGGTGCTTGATGAGGACGGCGAGATCCTGTCCGCTCAGGGCGTGTTTGAAACCGAGCGCGGCGCGGTGACGAACGTGACCGTTCAGCTTGACGTGGGTCAGTACGTGGTCGTGGCGGACTATGCCGGAAACGAGCAGTGGTTCGAGTTCATCGGCACTCCGCTCGTGCCCATCGAGCCTCCGGCGCTTGGACCCGAGCTTATCTACTCCATGGGCTTCAACACCGAGGATAACCTTGCCGGCTGGCAGGTTGTGGATAAGGACGGCGACGGCGCGAACTGGGGCATGCGCTCCACCGGAAACATCTACGA
Organism: uncultured Clostridia bacterium; assembly: GCA_947168565.1. GTDB lineage: Bacteria > Bacillota > Clostridia > Christensenellales > CAG-138 > PeH17. The sequence continues at coordinate 20,157 of CAMVMM010000010.1, forward strand.
GGGCGACCGCTGCATGAGCTCCACCTCATATCAGCGCACTCCGGATAACTGGCTGCTCGCTCCCTCCATCGTGCTTCCCGAGGGCGAGCCCTATCTCACCTTCTTTGCTCGCGGCAACTACTCCACCGCGTATGACGAGCATTTCGCGGTCTATATCGCGCCCACCGGCACCCCCAGCGTGGACGATTATATAGAGATAATGCCCGAAACCGCGTGCATCAACGCCTATCAGCAGTACACCGTGGATCTGAGCGAATACGCGGGTCAGGACGTGCGCATCGCTCTGCGCCACTTCAACAGCTACAACCAGAACTATATCACCATGGATCTTTGGCAGATCTGGAACTGACGCTTAACGCGGCCGCATTCATACGCACAGCATGAGCGCGGCAAACCGGCATAAGCAGCGAGGGGCTTCGCGGATTTATCTGCGGAGCCCCTTTTTTTGCGCAAAGGGTTGACAGGGCGCCGAAAAAATGGTATAAAGTATACGGAGAGGCTTGTTCTCTGAGAATCTTACTATCCGAGAGGCCTTCTCCGCCCCACTTTTGATAAACAGAGGTATCCCGGGTTGATCATTCGCTGAACCGCATTAAATCCATACTCCGACGCGCCGCGCACATATCGCGGTGCCTGCTTTATTGTTTTTTTCAGCGAGGTTTCACATGATACAATTAAATGACGTTTCGATATTTCTTTCCGCAAACGGGCGGGCGCTCGTTTCAAATATTTCATTTACCCTGAACCCGGGGGACAGAAGCGTGATAATAGGCGAGGAGGGCAACGGCAAAAGCACCCTTCTAAAGCTCATTTACGATCCCGCGCTCATCGCGGATCACGCGGAATACAGCGGCGGCATAAACAGGGGAGGGCATCGCCCGGGCTACCTTGCGCAGGAGCTTTCGCCGCGCGAGCAGGAGCAAAGCATTTCCGCCTATCTTGGGCTCGGCGAGGATTTTTGGCGGGCGGAGAGCCTTGCCGCCGAGCTGGGGCTTGATGGCGATATAGTGCATTCAAGCCGCCCCGTTTCAACGCTTTCGGGCGGCGAGCGTGTGAAGCTGCGGCTTTTGAGGATACTGCTTGATGAGCCGGATATGCTGCTGCTTGATGAACCCACGAACGATATAGATATAGAAACGCTTGAGTGGCTGGAGGGCTTTATAAAGCGCTTTGACGGCGGAGTTTTATTCGTTTCGCATGATGAAACGCTTATTGAAAACACAGCGAACGCCGTGATCCACCTTGAGATGGTGCATCATAAAAAATACTGCCGCCACACCGTTGCAAGCCTTCCTTACCGCGAATACGTGGCGCAAAGGGAGCGCATGATGCTCAATCAGGAGCAAACGGCGAATAAGGAGCGCGAGCAGCAGCAGAAAAAGGAGGAGCGCTGGCGGGAGATATACGAAAAGGTTGAAACCGCGCAGCGAAACGTTCCGAGAGGCGATCCGGGCACGGGAAGGCTGCTGAAAAAGAAAATGCACTCTGTGATGAGCCAGGGAAGGCGGCTTGAGCGGGAGCGCGAGGGCATGACCGAGTTGCCCGTGAGTGAAAGGCAGATATTTCTCGATCTTCCGCCGATGGAAATGCCGCGCAAAAAGGAGATACTGCGCTTCAAAACCGAGGGGCTCTTCGCGCCGAACGGCGAAAGGCTGACGGCGGGCTTTGAGCTGAACGTGGACGCTTCGGAGCATATTGCAATAATCGGCAGAAACGGCGCGGGCAAAACCACGCTGCTGCGCCTTGTGGAAAGCGAGCTTTCGCAAAGAAAGGATATCCGCCTTTTCTATATGCCGCAGAATTATTTCGATCTGCTGGATGAAAGCGCTACCCCCGTGGAGTTTTTGGCGCCCACAATGGAGAAGGCGGCCGTTACGCGCGCGCGCACCTATCTTGGCAGCGTGCGCTTCACCCCGGATGAGGCGGAAGCCCCCATAGGCAGGCTCTCCGGCGGGCAGAAGGCGAAGCTGCTGTTCGTGCGGATGGCGCTTGAGGGCTATAACGTGCTTATTCTGGATGAGCCCACGCGCAATTTCTCGCCGCTCTCCAATCCCGTGATCAGGGGGATACTGCGCGGCTTCGGCGGCTGTATAATCAGCGTTTCGCACGACCGCAAGTTTATTAGCGAGGTCTGCACCGGGGTGTATGAGCTTGATGAGAGCGGGCTTATGGAGTCCCGGCGGTTTGTGAGCGCAAAAAACTGAAAATGTTCCCTGAAGTACACAAAAATCTCCACATTCTGTGGTATAATAACGGATAGTAAAGGCATTGAGAAGAAGGAGGAGAGCTTATGAAAACTTACGCTGTGGCGGACCTGCACGGCTACCCGCTTGAAAAATTCGAGGCGCTGCTTGAAAAAGCGGGCTTTACGGATGAGGATTATCTCTATGTGCTCGGCGACGTTGTGGATAGAAACGGCGACGGCGGGGTGCGTATGCTGCGCCGCTTCATGGAGATGGAAAACGTGGAGTTTGTGCTTGGCAACCATGAAAATATGCTGTATAAATGCAAATTCCTTTTTGATGAGGATGCGCCGGATTATGCCTCCTTCAACGCGCAGCAGATAAGAGCCTATGATCATTACACGCGCAACGGCGGCGCGGTGACCATAGTGAACCTTCGCGCGCTTGGCGAGCAGGAGCCCGGCGCGGTGGGCGATATTTTCGATTTTATCATCGAAGCGCCGCTCTATGCCGCCGTTACCTGCGGCGGGCGCGATTTCATACTGACCCACGCGGGGCTCGGCAATTTTTCGCCGGATAAAAGGCTGAAGGATTACACGCTGGATGAGCTTATCTGGACGCGCCCAACCATCGATACCGAGTATTTCGACGATATCATCACCGTTTTCGGGCACACGCCAACGCTCTATTACGGCGAGGAGCACCGGGGAAAGGTGATAAAAACGCGCTCATGGATAAATATCGACGCGGGCGCGGCAAGCGGCCTGCCTCCCGCGCTTCTGCGGCTGGACGACCTTGAGGTGTTTTACGGCGAATGACGGGCGCATAGGCTTATAAAAATCGAGGAGAGGTGAAGCAAAATGATCTGCCCAAACTGCAATTCAAAAATAGATAATTCCTGCACGAGCTGCCCGCTCTGCGGCGCGGAAGTCGGGCGCGGCGCGGCAAACAGGAGCGGCGCGAATGCTTACCGCAATCAAGGCGGCGCTGCGGGCTATGCATCGGGCTCCGGCATCCTCCTTGGAGCGGCCGCAAGGGCCGCAAGGGCAAACGCCGCCTTCTCCGAGGGCGAGCTTGTGTCGCCCCGCCTGTATAACGGCGTGCTGCTCGGCGTGGTGCTGTGGGGACTGCTTGTGAATCTGGTGCTCTGCTCCACGGTGCACGATCTGCTTCTGCACGTGAACCCGCTCGTGTTCATAATCGGCTATTCGGTTTGCGCCATCGCGGGCATATTCATTTCAAGGAGATCGTCAAATCCGTGGATAAGCTTCCTTGGCTACAACCTGCTCGTGGTGCCTTTCGGGCTTATGCTCACCACGGTGGTGGAGGGCTACGGCGGAATAAGCGCGGACGTGGTAAAGGATGCGTTTCTTTACACCCTGCTCATCGCGGTCGGCATCTCGGGCGTGGCGCTTGCCTTCCCGCAGCTTTTTGAAAAGCTTGGCGGCGTGCTTGCGGGCGTGCTGCTTGGGCTTTTGATCTGCGAGGTGGTGCTGCTCATCCTCGGGCGCGATCAGGCGCTCGTGGATTGGCTTGTTGCCGGTCTTTTCGGCGTCTATATCGGCTACGACGTATACCGCTCGCAGCAGTATCCCAAAACCATCGACAACGCGGTGGACAGCGCGCTGGATATCTACCTTGATTTTGTGAATCTTTTTATTCGCGTCCTCTCCATAGCGGCAAGAAACAGGCGCAGGGATTGAGCAAAAGGGCTTGGAGCTGCATTTGAAACGATAAAACGAACGCTTTTTTATGCAAAAAACGCGGACTGCACGCCCGCGTTTTTAGTTTTATTCATGCATTCCGTTTTATTTTGAGGAAAAATCTGCCTATATGCCAATCGTCCATCCTTCGCCTTAAAAGGGCTTCAGCTCCATATCCGCCGTGCAGGAAACGAAGAATTCCGCAAGCAGGTCTATACAGTCCTGCACGTCCTTCAGCGAGCAAACCTCGGCGGGGTTGTGCATATAGCGCAGGGGGATGGACACGAGCGCGAACGGCACGCCGATGCCGGTTTTGTGCATCGTGTCGCCGTCGGTGCCGGTTCTGCCGCTTGCCGCCTCCGTCTGAACGCTCATATCCAGCCTTTTCGCGCACTCGCGCAGCGCCGCGTTCACCTTTTTATGGATGGAGGGATTGTTGCAGATAACGGGACCCTTGCCAAGCGCAATATCTCCGGTTTCGGCGGAGCTTATGCCGCAGTTGTCCGAGGTGTAGGTAACGTCCACCGCGATCGCAATATTCGGCTTCACGCGGGATGCGGCAAAATACGCGCCGTTTCCGGTGGTCTCCTCGCCCGTGGTGGCAGAGGCGTAACAGCCCACGGACGCGCCGCGCCTCTTCGCCTCCGAAAGCGCCTCCATCACGATGAATGCGCCCAGCTTATCGTCCAGCGCCCTCGCGCTGAGGCGGCCGTTCAAAAGCTCCCTCGCGTCCGTGTCAAAGGTCACGGTATCGCCAAGCTCAACGACGCTCAGCGCATCCTCGCGGCTTTCCGCGCCTATGTCTATGCGCAGATCGGAGGCGCGAATGTCCTTATTCTTGGCGATGGAGCGCGAATTTGCCACGGCGCCGTAGATGATGCCGTTTTTGGTGTATATGCGCACCTTGTGCCCGGGGAAGGCGGTGGTATAGATGCCGCCGATATGCGTCACCATCAGCGTGCCGTCGCTGCCGATTGCGGAAACCATAAGGCCTATCTCGTCCGCATGGCCCGCGAGCAGCACCTTGAAGGCGGCGTTTGGATTCACGGCGGCGGTAACGCAGCCAAGCTCGTCCACCGTCACAAGATCCGCCTTATCCTGCATGTAGTCGAAGATCTTTTTTTCTATCTCCGCCTCGTTTCCCGAAACGGAGCCCGTTTTCAGCAGCTCAAATAAAAAATCCCGATCCATTAGCACCTCCGTTTTTGCGCGGCAAAGCTTTTTCGCTTCGCCGCAAATATTTGCTTTATGCACAAATATTATATCCTCTTTTTTTCGCGTGGTCAACCCGCTGAAAGGCGAAAACGGCGGCGCAGAGTGGGGAAAAGGGGCGCGGACAGCGGGGAAAGGGATGCGAACAGCGGCGGAAAGGGGGACGGACAGCGGGGGAAAGGAGAGTCGATCGGCGCTGAAAGGCGGCGGGTTATGCGATTTTTGCAATATTTGAAGCAAGCGGGGTTGCGCTCCGGTGCCTATAAAGGCGGCAGTTATGCAATTTTTGCAATCTTTGAAGCCGAAAATAGCCAAAAAATCGCCGAAGAACAGAATATATTGCCACAAAAAATCCATATTTTACGGCAAAAAATGAATTCAAAAAAATTTTGCGATTTTTGGATAAAAGGTATTGATTTTCTGCAACATAGGTGCTATAATAGTGCCTGTAAATAAGAGTGCGACCTCCATTGCATGGCAAAGATCGAAGCGAGGCGATCTTTCAATCTTATATTCATGGTTAGTCAAAAAGCCTTCGGATTAGCTGCCCGAGGGTTTTTTGCGTTCTATGCGTTGTTTGCAAACCTGCGCAGCATCCAAAGCGCTGCCGCCGAAATATTGAAATGAAGAATGCAGAACGGTAAAGCTTTCGCTCCGAACGCAAAAGCACCGCCGCCCGGGATGCACCCGAACGGCGGTTTATAATCATGTGAGGCGGAGCCGCTTCAGCCCCTCATCGCCTTTTCAATGGCAACCGCCACGGCAACGGTGGCGCCCACCATCGGGTTGTTGCCCATGCCGATAAGGCCCATCATGTCCACGTGCGCCGGCACGGAGCTGGAGCCCGCGAACTGCGCATCGGAATGCATCCTGCCCATGGTGTCCGTCATGCCGTAGCTTGCGGGGCCCGCCGCCATATTGTCGGGGTGCAGGGTCCTGCCGGTGCCGCCGCCGGAAGCAACGGAGAAATACTTTTTGCCGTTTTCAACGCACCATTTTTTATAGGTGCCGGCAACGGGGTGCTGGAAGCGGGTGGGGTTGGTGGAGTTGCCGGTGATGGAAACGTCCACGTCCTCGCGCTTCATTATTTCAACGCCCTCGCTCACGTCGTCCGCGCCGTAGCAGCGAACCTTGCTGCGCTCGCCGCCGCTGAAGGCGCGCTCGCTGTGAACCACAAGCTCCCCGCTCAGGCGGTCAAGCTCGGTTTCAACGAAGGTGAAGCCGTTGATCCTGGCGATGATATACGCCGCATCCTTGCCAAGGCCGTTCAGGATCACCTTGATGGGGGTTTTGCGAACCTGATTCGCTTCGGAGGCAAGCTTTATAGCGCCCTCCGCCGCCGCGAAGCTCTCGTGGCCGGCAAGGAAGCAGAAGCATTTTGTGCTCTCGTTAAGCAGCATTGCGGCAAGATTGCCGTGTCCAAGGCCCACCTTGCGGTGATCCGCCACGGAGCCGGGCACGCAGAAGCTCTGTATGCCCTCGCCGATGCATTTCGACGCTTCCTCGGCGGTCTTAACGCCGCGCTTTATTGCGATAGCCGCACCCACGGTATACGCCCAAACCGCGTTTTCAAAGGCGTTTGCCTGAGTGGTTTTAATAATGTCGCGCACGTCTATGCCCTTGCTCTCAACAAGCTTTGCGGCGCTCTCAAGATCGGCAATGCCCTCGGCGGCAAGCGCGGCACGGATCCTGTCTATCCTATTGGAATATCCTTCAAAATTAACCATATTGCACCTCATTCCTTGCGCGGGTCGATGTACTTCGCCGCCTCGTTGAACCTGCCGTACTGCTTTAAGCCGGACTCGTACGCTTCCTTATGGTCAACGCCGTTTTTGATCTTTTCAAGCATAACGCCGAGATTGATGTATTCGTAGCCGATGATCTCGTCGTGCTCATCGAGCGCCAGCCTCGTGATATAGCCCTCCTGAAGGCTCAGATACCTTGCGCCCTTCTCGCGGGTGGAGTAGGTGGTGCCCACGGAGCTCATGTGACCCTTGCCAAGATCCTCCAGCCCCGCGCCGATGGAGAGGCCGCCGTCCGAAAATGCGCTCTGCGTTCTGCCGTAAACTATCTGAAGGAAGAGCTCGCGCATGGCGGTGTTTATAGCGTCGCACACAAGGTCGGTATTGAGCGCCTCAAGGATGGTTTTGCCGGTGAGTATCTCCGCCGCCATAGCCGCGGAATGCGTCATGCCGGTGCAGCCGATGGTTTCGATGAGCGCCTCCTCGATGATGCCATTTTTAACGTTCAGCGTGAGCTTGCATGCGCCCTGCTGCGGCGCGCACCAGCCAATGCCGTGCGTAAAGCCGCTGATGTCCGTTATTTGTTTTGCCTTGACCCATTTGCCCTCCTCGGGAATGGGGGCGGGGTCATGCACGGCGCCCTTGTGAACGCAGCACATATTCTCTACTTCATGCGTATACTTCATAAAAGTTCCTTTCTAAAGTTCCTTTCCGCTACGGATTTTATGAATCGAAAACAGAGTACACCGAATTCAATCGTATAATTATACCATATTTTCGGTGGATTTCAAGGGTTTTATACCACTGAAATCCGCATTGTTGATCGCAGTTAGCTTCCAAAGTAAGCTCCACAGTGGGATTTGAAGCGGGATTAAACATTGGAGGCGGAAAGCGGCAGAATTCAGTTTGGGAAAAAAGGTCGTTTTAGCCGCTGCCGCACGGGGGCTTCATTTTTTCTTCAAGATATGGTAGAATAGATATAATGGCTTAATGTACCATGCGCGGCGTACCCGTGGCGGAGCGCGAGCGCACGGAAAAAAGCCCGGAAAGGAACTGCTAATCTTGGATAAAGTATTCCCGACTCAGCACATAATGACCACCGCGCTTCTCTGCATGGCGGCGTACCTTGTGCTATTTCTATGCTATTCTTCATTTAAAAAGAAGAATGCGCTGCTGCTTAGTGCGTTCGATAAGTCCGATCGGAACCGCTTTCTGGTCGGCTGGCTGCTCGTGGCGGCGTTCGTTGTGCGCATAGCGCTTTCATGCTATCTTGAGGGGCATAAAACGGATATAGGCTGCTTCACGATATGGGGCAACAATATCGCAAGCGGAGGCTTCCAAAACTTTTACAACAAGGCGTCGGGAATGCCGGATTATCCCCCGGGATATATGTATATTCTGGGGCTCATGTCCTCCGTTTCTCGCGCGCTTGGGCATGGGGTGTATGATGAGTTCGGAAACTACGACCTTCTGTATATTGCCTTCATCAAGCTGCCCTCCATAATCGCGGATCTTGCGGCGGCGTACCTTGTGTACCGCCTTGCCGTAAAGCGCCTGCGCTTTGCCCCCGCGTTTCTGCTTGCTGCGCTTGTGGCGTTCAACCCCGTGATGGTTTATATCTCCGGCGGCTGGGGGCAGATAGATCAGATACTCACAATACTCATCGTGCTGGCGATACTTGCGCTCAATGCAAACAAGCCCATCCTCGGCGGCATGATCTACGGCCTTGCGATCCTTATGAAGCCGCAGGCGCTGATGGTCGGCCCGCTGATGGCGCTGGCGTATTTCATGTATATCTTCGATCCGGATTTCTTTAAGAATTCCGAATACGAGTGCAGGGACGAGCTTAAAACACGCATCGCCAAAACTGCGATCGCGGTGGCGTGCGCCGTGGCGCTCATAATCATCTCCGCCATACCCTTTGCAAGCAAGGAGCTGCCGCTGTTTGAGCTTATCTGGAATAAGTACCTCGGCACGGCGACCTCCTATAAATACGCCTCCGTAAATGCGTATAATATCTTCACCCTGTTCGGCAAGAACTGGGCGAGCCTGGACCGTGAGCCCATCCTCGGAGTTCTCGGCACCGTCGGCATGGTGATCTCGGTCGTATTCGGCGGCGTGCTCTACTGGTTCGGAAGAAAAAAGAATCGCGGCGCGCTGTACCTTGCGGCGGCGTTCACCTTCGTGTCGCTCTTCACGCTGGGCCACTATATGCACGAGCGCTATATGTTCCCGATGCTGCTGCTGCTCTTCATGGCGTATCTTTATTACCACGACAGAAGGCTGCTTTACGCCATGCTTGCCTATACCGCAACCGCGATGGTGAACTGCCTTGCCGCCTTCTATTACAGCAAATACCACGAATTCGGGCTTTATTGGGATGAGCGCATAGTGTTCTGGTGCTCGCTTGCGAACGTGCTGCTGTTCATCGCGTTCACGGCGCTCTGCGTTTTCATAATGATAAAGGGCAAAACTGCGGACGACGTGTTCGACGGCGAGGCGGAGGAAGAGCTTCCCGCCGGCTCGATCGCAAAAAGCGCCGTGAGCGGCGATAAGCCGAGATCGGCTAAAAAAACAGCCGGGCGCTGAGAGCCGAACGTGATTTGAGGATGATCAATATGAAAAGAAACATTAAAAATATCAATAAAATAGCCTCGCGCTTTATGAGCGCCGTGCTCCTCGCCGCGCTGCTCGCCTCCTGCCTTTTCCTCCTGGGAAACAGCAAGGGGGCCTCGGCGGTCAAAAACGGCGATTTTGAGTCCGTCGGCTCAAACAGGATGCCCTCGGATTGGAGCTATTCCTCCTATCTGAACGATATGTCCATCTCCACCTGCGTCACGGTGGACGATCCCGAGCGCGGAAAGGTGGTCAAGCTTATGAACACGGAGGAGGACGACGCGCACCTTGTGCAGACCGTTCCCGTGCAGCCAAACACCGTCTACCGCTTCTACTGCTACGTTAAAACCGAGGGCGTAGTGGGCGGCGCGGGCGGAAACATCGGGCTTGAGGATCTGACCTGCTACTCCAAATCCGTGATGGGCGATTCGGGCTGGACGCTTGTGGAGCTTATCGGCAAAACCGGCGCGAAGCAGACCGGGCTTGCAATAGGCTGCCGCCTCGGAAACTATTCCGCGGTGAGCAAGGGCTCCGCGTATTTCGACGGCTTCGGCATGGAAAAGCTGGATTCCTATTCCGGCACGGTGCAGAGCTTTGAGTCCGTAAACAGCGGCGGCAACGGCGGCGGCTCCGGCACTCAGGCGGAAAACCCGAAATCCTCCTCCAATATAGAGCAGTACACCGCAAGGATGAAGATGGGCGCAATCACCGTATCCGCCTATATCATCGCGCCGCTCGCCGTGTGGTTCATACTGCACATGGAGCACGTATACGATAAGAAAAAGGGCGATAAGGCAATAAAAACGCCCGCTCAGCTCGCCCCCTCCTTCTTCAGCACCTCGGCGGAGCCCCTTCCCAAAAAGACGGACACCAAGCTTCGCTACACAAAGCTGGACTGGCTGCTCGTTTGCGCGCTGACGGCGGTCTACGCCATATTGGCCGTCACAAATCTCGGCTCCACCAATTTCCCGGATACCGAGTGGCGCGGCAGGAACGGCGCGAGCGTGCGCTTCGTGTTTGACGGCGAGGTGGAGATAGGCTCCGTGTGGCAGAACTGCGGCATCACCGGAGGCGGCGGCGAATCCAGGTTTTCGCTGACCGGGGACGACGGAAAGTCCGCTGAATTCGACCAGAAATACGGCATAATGTATCGCTGGAATAAAAACGACATGCCGGCGAACGTCAGGCCCATGAAGACCCGCACCGTTACCATGAGCATCACAAGGGGCGAGGGCGTGTTCAACGAGATCGCCTTCTTCGACAAGGAGGGCAATCTGCTGCCCGTGCGCGTGGAAAACGCTGCGGACGCCGCGCTCGTGGATGAGCAGAGCACCGTGCCGGAGTATCCGAACTATATGGTGGGTATGTATTTCGACGAGCTCTATCACGCGAGGACGGCTTACGAGCATAAGCATTATCTCAAGGTATACGAAACCACCCATCCGCCGCTCGGCAAAATAATCATCTCCATCGGCATCAGCATCTTCGGCATGAACCCCTTCGGCTGGCGCATCATGGGCGCGCTGTTCGGCGTGGCCATGATACCGCTCATGTATGCCTTCGGAAAGCGCATGTTCGGCAGAAGCTGGCTTGCGTTCCTTGCGGCGGGGCTTATGGCGTTTGACTTCATGCACTACGCGCAAACCAGGATCTCCACGATCGACGTGTACGGCGTGTTCTTCAACCTGTGCATGACCTACTATATGTATAAGTTCATCAGGATGGACCTTGGGGACAGCCTGAAGGATACCCTCAAGCCCCTCGCGCTCTCCGGCCTGTTCTTCGGCATAGGCTGCGCCTCCAAATGGATCTGCGTTTACACGGGCGCGGCGCTCGCGGTGATGTTCTTTGCCAAAATGATAGTGCTTTGGCTGAAGGCAAAGAGGATAAACGAAACTAAGGGCTTGGATGCAAACGATCCCGCAGTTAAAAATTCAAAGAATTTTGGGAAGAGATTCGTTAAAACCTGCCTGTGGTGCATCCCCTTCTTCATCATCATACCCGTGACGATCTACGTGGCGTCCTATTTCCCGTATTACAAGGCGGAATGGGGCAAAAAAGCGGAAACCGACAGGATAGCGCAGATGCGCGCCGCGGGCGAGCTTGGCCAGAACGAATTGCCCGAGGGCTCGGTGCTTTCGCTTGGCGAAAAGGCAAAGGCGTATCTAAACGGCGTTATCAAGAATCAGGAATATATGTATAATTACCACAGCAAGCTCGATTCCACCCACAGCTTCCAGTCCTCGTGGTATGAATGGCCGCTTTCAAACCGCCCCATGTGGTTCTACGCGGGCTATAATCACCCCGATAAGAATATGTACGGCACCATCTCCTCCTTCGGCAACCCGGCGGTCTGGTGGGTCTGCTTCGTGGGCACGCTGTTCATGGTGCTTATGACGCTGCGCGGCAGGTTCAAGCTTAATACGGATATCTTCTTCCTGCTGATGTGCATGGCGTCCAGCATGCTGCCGTGGATGCTCGTGTCAAGGTGCGTATTCATCTATCACTACTTTGCCACCGTGCCGCTCATAATCCTTGCAAGCGTTTACGTGCTCAAGCATTATGAGGATAAATTCCATTACATTCCGAAGGAAAAGGGCATGGAGCTTTCCAAGGCGGCAAGGCTGCTGCCGTACGCCAAGTTCGTGTGGCTGGGCGCCGCCGTGCTGCTGTTCATCATCTTCTATCCGGTAATCACCGGCATACCCATCAGCAGGTCCCTCGTGCAGGCGCTTCAATGGCTGCCCACGTGGAGCTTCACCGGCGGCTGGCCCTCCATTTGGCCGAATTGATAGGGGAGGAGGCAAAGCGTAATGGATAAAGGCGCAAAACGGAGCGAGGGCAAAAAAAGCCTTGTTCAGTTTATAAAATTCGCCCTTGTGGGGGCAAGCAACTCGGCGGTGGATTATGTCGTGTCATTCATCGTTACCAAGCTGCTCAGGCTCATAACGGCCGGAGGCTGGGTGAAATATGCCGCGAAGATCATCGGCTATGCCTGCGGCGTGCTCAACAGCTACATCTGGAACAGCAGGTGGACCTTCCGCGAGGAGCGAAAGCAGGATAAGCGCGAGATAATAAGCTTTATAGCCGTGAATCTCACCGTGCTTCTTGTGTCGCTGGGGCTGATCTTCCTTTTCAACAACGTTTTCAATATTGACGATTGGTGGAACGCCTCCTCCTTCCCGCAGTGGCTCAAGAGCATAATCGACGGCGAGCTTTTCTGCACCCTGCTTTCAACGGTTATCTGCATTCCGCTGAACTTTATTCTCAATAAGCTCTTCGTGTTCAAAGCGGAGGATAAAAAAACTAAAGCTTAACTGTGTTTTTTGGCGGGGGCGCGGCAGGTGCGTCCCCGCGAATGCTTGAAATCACCCGGTCTTTTTCCGCCGCAAGTCAAGGCGGGATCGAGCGGGGAAAGGATGGAAAAATGCTCGCAAGGATCACAAGCTACGCGCTCTCGGGGCTGGTCGGCTACCCCGTGACGGTGGAGACCGATCTCACCTTCGGCGGCGCGTCCTACGAAACCGTGGGGCTGCCGGATAATGCCGTGAAGGAATCCAAGGAGCGCGTGCATTCCGCTATCGCCAATTCCGGCTTCGCTTTTCCGCAAAAGCGCATAGTGGTGAACCTCGCTCCGGCGGACGTGCGCAAGGAGGGCTCGGTTTACGATCTTCCCATTGCAATAGGCATTCTTGCCGCCGAAGGGGAGCTGCCCAAGGCGTATGCGGAAAAATGGCTCATGCTCGGCGAGCTTGCGCTCGACGGCAGCGTGCGCGGCATAAGCGGAGTGCTGCCCATGGTGATAGACGCATGCGAGCGCGGGCACACAAATATCATTCTTCCCAAGGTGAACGCAAGCGAGGCGGCAATAATCGAGGGCGCCTGCATAATTCCGGTGGAGAGCCTCTCGGAGGCGGTGCTGTTCCTTCGGGGACTCAAGCGCATAGACCCGCAGCCCTTCACCGCGTGGAGCGCGGCGGAGGAGGCGCATGAAGCCGATTTCGCTCTTATCAAGGGTCAGCAGGCGGCAAAGCGCGCCGCCGAGGTCGCCGCTTCGGGAAACCATAATATCCTTATGGTGGGCACTCCCGGCTCCGGCAAAACCATGCTTGCGCGCAGCATTCCTTCAATACTGCCTTCGCTTTCAAACCTGGAGGCGCTTGAGATAACCAAGATCCATTCCGCTGCCGGACTTTTAAAAAATTCCGGCGGCCTTGTGAACACGCGCCCCTTCCGCTCACCCCATCATTCCGCCTCCATTCCGGCGCTCGTGGGCGGAGGCAGCAGGGCGCTTCCGGGCGAGATAAGCCTTGCGCATTACGGCGTGCTGTTTCTGGATGAGCTGCCGGAGTTTTCAAAATCCGCGCTCGAGGCGCTGCGCCAGCCGCTTGAGGATGGGTTCGTGACCGTCACAAGGGCGGCGGCGAAGGCGAGATACCCGGCGGATTTCATGCTTGTGGCGGCTATGAATCCCTGCCCCTGCGGCAATTACGGCTCAAGGCAGGCGCGCTGCCGCTGCACGCAGTTTCAGATAGAGCGCTACAGAAACCGCATCAGCGGCCCGCTGCTCGACCGAATCGACCTGCATATAGAGATGACCGAGGTGCCGTACACGGACCTTGCCTCAAAGGAAGCGGGCGAGCCGTCGAGCGTGATACGCGCACGGGTGGAAAACGCGCGCAGGATACAGCGGGAGCGCTTCAAGCAGGACGGCATTCTGTTTAACTCCCAGATGGGCTCGAAGCAGATCAGGCAGTATTGCAGGCTTGATCCAAATGCCGAAAGGCTGCTTGAGCTCAGCTTCAATAAGCTCAATCTTTCCGCAAGGGCGTACACAAGGCTTATCAAGGTGGCGCGAACCATCGCCGATATGGCCTCGCTTGCGGATATAAGCGGCGAGTGCATCGCAGAGGCGCTTCAATACCGCTCGCTGGACGCGAAATACTGGGGAAATTGACCGAGGTAGTTTATAATGGGCTTGAATCTTACCCCTGCCGACAGAAGCTGCATCTTTATGAGCCTCGCCTTCGAGGGCGCGGCAAGAGCGGGTATGCAGTTTGCGGAGAATAACGGCGGCATAGCGGAAACGCACCTGCTTGTGAACGAGGGACGCGCCGATTACGGCAATCTCACCATGGAAAAGCGGCGGCGCATCGCGCTTTGCGCGAACGAGGGCTATATAGATGATTTTATTGCCGCGCTGGAGAGGGACGGCGTTTTCCCCATCACAAGGCACGATCCGCTCTATCCGCCGCTGCTTAAGAATATTCCCGATCCGCCCTTCGTGCTGTATGCGCGCGGAGCGATGGCGTGCTCGCCCATCGAAAGCCCCGTTTCCATAGTCGGCACCCGCCGCTGCACGGATTACGGGCGCAGCGTGGCGGAGCTGATGGGCAGAAGCCTTGCGGAGTGCGGCGCGGCAGTGATCTCCGGCCTTGCCTACGGGTGCGACAGCTTTGCGCATGAGGGCGCGCTTTCGGCATCGGGAAACGGCAATCCTTTCAAAACGGCGGCGGTGCTCGGGCAGGGCGTGCTCGTGCATAAGAGCGACAACACGCAGAAAACCCTTGAAAAAATACTTGAGCACGGCGCGCTGTACAGCGAATATCTGCCCAAAACCAAGGCCACGCAGTATTCGTTTCCCATGAGAAACCGCATAATAAGCGGCATCTCACCGGCGCTGCTGGTGGTGGAGGCGGGCAGAAAGAGCGGCACCATGATCACCGTGTCCTGTGCGCTGGAGCAGGGCAGGGACGTGTACGCCGTGCCATGCAGAATAACCGAGCCGCTGAACTGCGGCACGAACGAAATGCTGAAAAAGGGCTGGGCCTCGCCCGTGTACGGAGCGGACGACCTCATCGATATGCTGGGGCTTTCCCGCGCGAAAAGTGCGGCGGTCCCCGCCAAAAAGGGCGCCGGCGCCGCGCTTGAATTGCCGGCGGGCGGCGCAAGAGAAGTGTATGAAGCGCTGCTCACAGGCGAGAAAAATGTGGATGAGCTGCTGGAAAAAACAGGGATTTCCGCAGAAAAACTCAATCTGCACTTGACAGAATTGGAATTTTCGGGTTTAATAAAGCAGTTACCCGGCAGGGTCTACACGGCGGAATGAACAGTTTTTGCCGTTAAAATATAGAAAAACAGGATTTTTCCGCATGGGGCGCCTGCCCCGGGCGGTGCGCACAGGAGGAAATATGGCAGAGAATCTGATAATCGTTGAGTCCCCTTCAAAGGCAAAAACGATAGAAAAGTATCTCGGCTCAAAGTATAAGGTCATCGCGTCAAACGGTCACGTGCGCGATCTTCCAAAGAGTCAGCTCGGCGTGGACGTGAACGCCGATTTTCAGCCCAAATATATCACCCTTCGCGGCAGGGGCGACGTGATAGAAAAGATCCGCAGGGAGGCAAAGGCGGCCAACCACGTGTATCTTGCAACCGACCCCGACCGCGAGGGCGAGGCTATATCGTGGCACCTTGCAAATATGCTCAAGCTCGATCCCGCCGCCAAATGCAGGATCGTGTTCAACGAGATCACCAAGGGCGTTATCCAAAAGAGTATAAAATCTCCAAGAAGCATAGATCTGAGCCTTGTGGACGCGCAGCAGGCAAGGCGCGTGCTGGACAGGCTGCTTGGCTATAAGCTCAGCCCGCTGCTTTGGGTGAAGGTGAAAAAGGGTCTTTCCGCCGGCAGGGTGCAGAGCGTTACAACCAAAATCATCTGCGACCGCGAGCGGGAGATACAGGACTTCGTGCCCAAGGAGTATTGGACCATAACCGTTAAGCTTCACCACGGAAGGCATAATTTCGATGCGAAGTTTTACGGCATGAACGGGAAAAAGACCGAGCTCAAGAGCGAGGACGAGGCAAAACGCGTGGTTGCGCTTTCGGACGGCGCGAGCTATATCGTAAGCGGCGTTAAAACGGCGAAAAAGCTTCGCCATGCGCCGGCGCCCTATACCACAAGCTCCATGCTTCAGGATGCTTCAAACAGAGCCGGAATGCCGCCCAAGCGCACCATGCTCTGCGCACAGCAGCTCTACGAGGGCATAAGCATCAAGGGCAGGGGCAGCATCGGCCTTATAACCTATATGAGAACGGACTCCGTTCGCGTTTCCGCGGAGGCGCAGAGCGCGGCAAGGGCATATATCGCGGAGCAGTACGGCGAAAAATACGTGCCGGAAAAGCCGAATTTCTATAAGGGCAGAAACGGTGCGCAGGACGCGCACGAGGCGATACGCCCAACGGACGTGACGCTGACGCCCGCCTCCATCAAGGATTCGCTTGAGCCGGGTCAGTTCAAGCTCTATAAGCTTATCTACGAGCGCTTCCTTGCAAGCCAGATGAGCGAGGCGCTTGTGGAAACCACCACCGTGAATATAGATACCGAAACGGAGGAGGTCTGCTCCTACCGCGCCACCGGCTCAAGAACGCTTTTCGACGGCTTCACCGCCGTTTACAAGAGCGCGGACGAGGATCAGGAGGAGGGCTCCGTGTCCAACCTTCCCTCAATGGAGGAGGGCGATCACCCCAAGTTCATGGGCATCACGCCCAAACAGAATTTCACCGAGCCGCCGCCGCGCTATACCGAGGCATCCCTCGTTAAAACTCTGGAGGAGCTGGGCATCGGCCGCCCGAGCACCTATTCGCCCACCATCTCCACCATCATCGATCGGGGCTACGTTGAAAAAGAAAAAAAGCAGCTTGTGCCAACGGAGCTGGGCTTCATAGTGAATAAGCTGATGGAGGATAATTTTGCCCGCATTGTGGACGTTAAATTCACCGCCGGCATGGAATCAAGGCTGGATTCCGTGGAGGAGGGCAAGGAACGCTGGCAAAATATAATAGCGGACTTCTACAAGCCCTTCAGCGAATCGCTCGATAAGGCGTTTGAAAGCGTTGAGCGCGTGGAGATAAAGCCCGAGGTTTCGGATATTCCATGCGAAAAATGCGGCGCGATGATGGTTTATAAGGAGGGCAGGTTCGGCAGGTTCCTTGCCTGCCCCAATTACCCCACCTGCA
Source organism: uncultured Clostridia bacterium (assembly GCA_947168565.1). GTDB lineage: Bacteria > Bacillota > Clostridia > Christensenellales > CAG-138 > PeH17. The sequence goes on from CAMVMM010000010.1 coordinate 37,629, forward strand.
AAAATACCAAGGCAATACTGGATAAAATCGGCGTTAAATGCCCCAAGTGCGGCGCAGAGGTGATAAAGCGCCAGGGCAAAAAGGGCAAGGCCTTTTACGGCTGCGAGCGTTATCCGGAGTGTGATTACGTTTCGTGGGACAGACCCACGGGCGAGGCCTGCCCGAAGTGCGGCAGGATGCTCGTTCAAAAGATAAGGGTGAACGGGCGCTATATCGCCTGCGAGGATAAGGACTGCGGCTATATCAAGCGCGGCGAGGGCAAAAAGCAGGATAAGCAGGAACAGCACGAACAGCACGAACAGCAGGAACAGCAGGAACAGCACGAACAGCACGAACAGCACTAAAACCGGGAGCGGAACGGGCAGGAGGATCGATTTGAAAACCCAACCTTGCGCAAGCGTGATAGGAGCGGGGCTTGCGGGCTGCGAGGCGGCTCACACCCTCTCCAAAATGGGAATAAGGGTTCGGCTTTACGAAATGAAGCCCGAAAAGCGTTCGCCCGCGCATAAGTCCGATGAGCTGTGCGAGCTGGTGTGCTCCAATTCCCTGCGCTCGGATAAGCTTGAAAACGCCGTGGGCCTGCTCAAGCAGGAGCTTAGAGAGCTTGGCTCGCTCGTGATGGAATGTGCGGACGCGACCCGCGTTCCGGCCGGCGGCGCGCTTGCGGTGGACAGGGAAGGCTTTTCCAAAACGGTGACGCGGCGCATCATGGACGATCCGAATATCGAGCTTATATCGCGCGAGGTGGAGGAGGTTCCCGATGCTCCCGTAATAATCGCCACCGGCCCGCTCACCGAGGGCGCACTTATGCAAAGCATAGAGGCGCTGCTTGGGGAAAGCCTGCATTTTTTCGATGCGGCGGCGCCGATAGTGACGCTTGAATCCCTGGATATGAGCAAGGTGAAAAGGGCCTCAAGATACGATCGCGGCAGCGATTATCTGAACTGCCCCATGACCATGCTTGAATACTATAATTTCGTTCGTGCGCTCACCACTGCGGAAACCGTGCCCCTGCACGGCTTTGAGGACAAAAGCGTGTTTGAGGGCTGTATGCCCGTGGAGGTGATGGCGCGAAGGGGCGATCAAACGCTCGCCTTCGGGCCAATGAAGCCGGTGGGGCTTGGGGGGCTCACCGCAAGCGACGGCAAAAAGCCCTATGCGGTGGTGCAGCTTCGGCAGGACAATGCCGAGGGCACGCTCTATAATATGGTGGGCTTTCAAACCAATCTCCGCTTTCCGGAGCAGCGCCGCGTGTTCGGCATGATACCGGGGCTGGAGCGGGCGGAGTTCGTGCGCTACGGCGTTATGCACCGAAACTCCTACCTTCAATCGCCAAGGCATCTTTCAAGCGAATATGAGCTGGTTTCGCGCCCCGGCGTGTTCTTCGCGGGGCAGATAACGGGCGTTGAGGGCTATATAGAAAGCGCCGCAAGCGGCCTTTACGCGGGGCTGTGCCTTGCAAGAAGGCTCAGGGGGCTTGCTCCCGTGGATTTTTCCCGCAGAACGGCGATAGGCGCGCTTGCGCACTACGTGAGCGAATACAACGGCGGCTCGTTTCAGCCAATGAACGTAAATTTCGGCATCATGCAGGGCATTGAGAACGCGCCGAGGGATAAAATGCAAAGATACGCGCTCATTTCGGAAAGAGCGCTTGAGGAAATAAAAAATCTAACCTTTGAGGACAGAATATGGAAATAAGAGGAACCACAATCGTGGCCGTTCGCAAGGACGGCAAAACCGCCGTTGCGGGCGACGGGCAGGTCACGCTCGGCGAGCACACGGTGATGAAGCACACGGCGAAAAAGGTTCGCCGCATATATAACGACAAGGTCGTGGTCGGCTTCGCCGGCGGCGTTGCGGACGCGTTCACCCTCTGCGACCGCTTCGAGGGCAAGCTCACCTTTCACGGCGGCAGCCTCAGAAGGGCGGCGGTGGATCTGGCGCAGGATTGGCGAAACGACAAGGTGATGCGCAAGCTGGAGGCGCTGCTTATCTGCGCCAATGAAACGGATCTGCTCATAGTTTCCGGCACGGGCGAGGTCATCGAGCCGGACGACGGCATAGCGGCGATAGGCAGCGGCGGCATGTACGCGCTTGCGGCCGCGAGGGCGCTTTCGCAAAACACGGAGCTTTCGGCGGCGGAGATAGCCGAAAAAAGCATACTCATAGCCTCCGATATCTGCGTTTACACCAATTCGAATATCACGGTGGAGGAGGTTTAACAGGCTATGCTCACTCCCAAACAGATAGTGGATCAGCTCGATAAATACATCATCGGGCAAAATGAAGCAAAGCGCACGGTGGCGATTGCGCTTCGCAACAGATACAGGCGCAGCAGGCTTCCGGAGGAGCTGAAGGAGGAGGTGATCCCCAAGAATATCATCATGGCGGGTCCCACCGGCGTTGGCAAAACCGAGATTGCAAGAAGGCTTGCAAAGCTTGTGGACGCGCCCTTTGTGAAGGTGGAGGCCACCAAGTTCACCGAGGTGGGCTACGTCGGCCGCGACGTGGATTCCATGGTGCGCGATCTTGTGGAGGCGTCCATCCGCCTTGTGAAATCCAAATGGCAGCAGAAGGTGCGCGTGGCGGCAACGGCCGCAGCCGAGCAGCGCATAGCGGATATTCTTGCCGGTCAGCACGGCGCCAAAAAGCCTGTGGACGGCGATCAGCTCACCGCGCTGCAAAAGCTCTTCGGCGCTTTTTCACCCAATCAGGGGCAGGAGATCGCGCCCGCCTCCGAGGAGGAAAAGGAAAAATGGCGCACCAAGCGCGAAAGGCTCATGCACGAGCTTTCCGAGGGCAGGCATGAGGATGATATAATAGAGATAGACGTGACCGAAAGCCCCACCGGCGGCAGCGATCAGATGCTTGCCATGGGCATTGATATGAACCTGAACGAGATGTTCGGCGGGTTCCTTCCAAAAAAAACCAAAAAGCGCAAGGTCACGGTAAAGGAGGCGCGCCGCATCCTTGAAAACGAGGAGGCGGATAAGCTCATAGATATGGACGAGGTGATCCGTGAGGCCGTTGAAAAGGCGGAGCAGGACGGCATCATCTTTATAGACGAGATAGACAAGATCGCCGCAAACGGCGGCGGGCACGGCCCGGACGTTTCCCGCGAGGGCGTGCAGAGGGATATCCTGCCCATAGTTGAGGGCAGCGTTGTGAACACGAAATACGGCCCCGTTAAAACCAACTATATGCTGTTTATCGCGGCGGGCGCCTTCAGTATTTCCAAAATAAACGACCTGATCCCCGAGCTTCAGGGCAGGTTTCCGATCACAGTTAAATTAAACGCGCTTACCCTTGAGGACTATAAGCGCATACTCACCGCGCCCGAAAACGCGATAATCAAGCAGTATACCGCACTTTTGGAAACGGACAGCATCCACATCGAATTCACCGAGCAGGCGCTTGAGAAGATAGCCGAGGCCTGCTTCAACGCGAATGAAACCACCGAGAATATCGGCGCAAGGAGGCTGCACACCATAGTGGAAACGCTGCTGGATGATATTTCGTTTAACGCAACGGGCACCCATCCGATGATCACCGTGGAGATAGATGAAAAATACGTCAGGGAGCATATAGAAGGAAGCTCCGCGGAGAACATAAATAAATACATTATCTGATCCCTTCGAGGATCCGCCCTGCGGCAATTCCGCCAAAGGGTGATTAGAAAAGGAGGATAATGCCTTGAGTTTATCAAAAGCAAAACTGCGCTTTGCCGCGCTAATCATGGCTGCGGCGATCGCGGCAGGCTCGATTTCGGGCTGCGCGAACGTGCCCGCTTCAACGAACACGCCCGCGCCCGCTCCAACCGAGCAGACACAGCACACCGACCCGCCCGAGGAGGCGGGGGGAACACCGATAGTAACCTTTATTCCCGAAGACACGGGCTTGCCGAGTGAGGCTCCAACCGATGAGCCGACGGTGGAGCCCACCGAGGCGCCCACCGAGGCGCCCACAAAGGAGCCGGTCACGGAGGAGCCCAAGCGCACCGAGCCGACTTCCGCCCCCACGCCGAGCGTTACGCCCGACGCGGACGGCTTCTACCCCGTGGATTGGGCAACGGGGCATATAAACGCTCCCTACGTTAATTTCAGAGCCGCCCCTTCGCTTGATTCGGTCATCTATTCCGAGCTGACGCGAGGCACGGAGGTGAATGTGACGGGCGAAAGCGCCGATTGGTACCGCGTGCGCCACGAGGGCATTCGCGGCTATATCGCAAAGCCCTATCTCACCGTGGCGGGGCAGACCCCCATGCCGGAGCTGCCCACGGAGGATCCGTTTGCGCCTGTTGCAAACAGAAACGCCTACGCAAACAGGGAAATTGTGAATATGCGCGCCGAGCCCTCCACCGATTCGGATATAGTTGAGGAATTGAGCTACGGCACGAGCGTCACCGTTTACGGCGAATCGCCGGAATGGTACAGGGTCAAGCGCGGCGCAAAGAGCGGCTACGTTAAAAAGCCGTATCTCACCTACGGCTCGCTCGAAACGCAGGCGCCCGAAACCACCGCGCCGAACGTGACCGCAGCTCCCACGACCACCCCGAGGCCTACGGCGACTCCCACGCCGGGACCCACGGCAACGCCGACCCCGAGACCCACGGCAACGCCGACCCCGAGGCCGACCCATACCCCCGCGCCCACGAGCGAGCCGTTCGTGCCGATGAACAACGTGACGGCATACACGAACAGGGCGTACGTCAACTTCCGCTCCGAGCCCTCTACCGAATCGGAGATAATACGCATCCTCACCTACGGCACGCAGGTAACGGCGCTGGCGCAGACGAGCGAATGGTACCGCGTCCGGTGCGACGGCACGGTGGGCTATATCGCAAAGCCCTATCTCACCCTCGGCACTCCGGCAACGCCCACGCCGAGACCCACGAGCGCGCCCACGCAGACGCCCAGGCCCACGCAAACGCCCAAGCCCACGCCCACGGCGGATCCCGATCCCTTCGTTGGCACGGACAACATGGCGGCGTACGTGAACGTGCAGCGCGTGAACTTCCGCTCCGCGCCGAACACCAATTCGGATATCATCGCCGTGCTTACCTACGGCACGGAGGTGCGCGTTACCGCGCAGAACAGCAAGTGGTACCGCTGCACCCACGGCGGAAGAACGGGCTATATAGCCAAGCAGTATCTCACGCTCGGGCATTATGACCCGCCCGCGCCCACTCCGGCGCCCACTCCCGCGCCCACGCCAACCCCCAACCCCGGCGGGCATTATTTCACCGACTACGAGATCCATCTCGTTGCGGCGCTCTGCCACATGGAGGGCCCCGGCAGCACCTACGTGGGCTACCGCGCGATCGCAAGCGTTGTTTACAACCGCGTTATGAATCAGTCCGGGCATTTTCCAAACACCGTTGTGGGCGTGCTGCTGCAGCAGAATCAGTTCGGCAACCGTCCGCTCTGGCTGTTTGAAAACACGCAGCCCAATCCCGTGGCGCAGGCCTCCGCGGAGTACGTTTTCAGAACCCACGGAAGCACGCTGCCGCCCAAGGTGCTGTTTTACCGCGCGGTGTGGTGCGGCATTCCGTGGTATGATTTCACGGAATACTATGCCACCATCGAGGCAAACAACTACTACTACGGCATACTCTATTACGACGTGGAGCCGGGCGCGGCCGCTCCGGTGACCATGGCGGAATAGAGCCGTGGATTAAGGCTTCAGCCGCATGACCGCATAACAAAAACGGAAATACCGCAGCTCGATTCGGGCTGCGGTATTCTTTTGCCTTGAGTATGCCGAATCCGTCCGAATCGCATGCTCTCTCTAATGCCGCTGCTTTACCAACCACGCAAAGCCCGAATCCGCAAGCGGAAAGGGGGAGGAGGCGGAGAGAGGCGCAAACGGGGCAAAGAGGGGGCAGTAACTGAAGCAAAAAGGCGGGCCTGATGGAATGCGAACCGTAAAGCGGGCGCAAAAAAGAGCGGCACGCGAATCTGCGCGCCGCTCCATTCATGATTTAAGCTCTATCGGTTCAGTTCTTCTTCCTGCGGGAGAAGAGCACTGCCGCGCCGGAGACCGCCGCCGCGATGCCCGCGAAGGCAAGGCTTATGGTTCCGGTTGCGGGAACGGGAACAGGGGTGGGAGCCGCGGTGGGCTCTGCGGGGGCCTGCGTGGGCTCTACGGGAGCATCGGTGGGCTCTGCGGGAGCCTCGGTGGGCTCTGCGGGAGCATCGGTGGGCTCTGCGGGGGCCTGCGTGGGCTCTACGGGAGCATCGGTGGGTTCGGCGGGGGCCTGAGTGGGCTCGGGCTCGCCGTTCGCGCCGAAGTTGTAGGGATACTCAAAGGTGTAGTGCTCGCCGCTGCCGATGAAATCCTCATCGGTGAAGCTCTGCTGATCGTATTCGATGCCGAAGGTTTCATGCACCACGGAGAAGATGTCCGAAAGGCTCTGGAAGGTGGTGCTCTCGGGATCGATGATGGGATCGCCGCCCCACTCCTCGAAGTTGTTGTCCACGGGAATGAACGAGGAGGGTGCGCCGCCCTCAAGCTCCATGCGGAAATAATGGTTGTTCAGCGCAACGAAGATGCTGCCGGGGCGAAGCTCCACGGCGCGCTTCTGAACGAGCATAAAGTCGGACCAATGCACGTTGTAGCAGCCCTCGCCGGTCCTCTCCACGATCTTCTCATAGAAGGTGGCGGGGAACTCGTGCTGACCGATGGTAACACTCATGCTGCCGGTAACGTGATCGGCGGTCGCGGTGCCGCGAACGACGACGGAAACGGTTCTGCCAAGCTGTGCCATAACGCGCAGCGTGGTGCCCTCATGGGTGATATTTGCATATTCGCCGGGAACGGGCACGCAGATGCCGATCTCATAGTCGCAGTTGAGAAGGGGATCGCAGCCGGTGGCCTCAACGAGCTGGATCTCGTCGATGCCGTTTATCTCGGTAATGTACTCGATGCTGCCGAGAAGCTGCTCGCTGTAGCCCTCAACGCTTGCGGGCACGGCGTAGGAAAGCACCATGGTCACGGTGTCGCCCACCGCGATGGGGGCGTTTGCCGCCATGGGGGTCCAAACGTTGTAGGGAACCTCCCACTCGTCGTATTCAACGGTGGGATCGTTTTCAACGCGCACAAAAGCGGTTTCGAAGATGGGTGCCTGCTCGGATGCGAAAGCGGGGATGCCGAGAGCGGCGATCATCGCAAAGGCAATGAGCAGTGAAAGAAACTTTTTCATAGTGATTTCATTCTCCTATCTTTATAAAATCATGCAAATGCTATTGTAGCATAAACTTTGATTTTATGCAACCTTGCTGCCGGTATTTTCCTGCTCGGGCGCGGCAGCCTTCTTTTTGCCGAAGCCGGCGCAGATCGCGTGATGCGGGCAGGCCGCCTTGCAGTCGCCGCAGCGGATGCACTCAAGGCTGTTCGGCGTTTTTACGATGTCCACACCCATGCGGCAGGCGTGACGGCACGCGCCGCAGTTGGTGCATTTGGATTCATCCACGCTGTAGCGGTACAGCGAGATGCGGTTGAAGAAGGAATAGATCGCGCCGAGGGGGCAAATATATTTGCAGAACGGGCGATAGATGAAGATGGAGCCCACGAGCAGCGCGGTCATGATGGAAAGCTTGAGGATCGTGAGGCCGCCCGCCTCCGCCCAGCTCGTGATGCCCGTGCCGGTGCCCTGGCCGAGGTTTCCGAAGATGGAGCCGTAGGTCATGAGCGGAATGCCGCCTATCAGCATGCCGGAGGGGCAGATATACTTGCAGAAGAAGGGGTTGGGCTCGTACAGAAGCGGCAGAATGATGACGAAAACCACAAGGAAGAAATACTTGAGGTATCTCAGCGGCTTGTCGCCCGGGAAGGTGCGTATCTTCATCTTTTTCGGAACGGGGATCTTATAGATAAGGTCCTGAATAAGTCCGAAGGGGCAGAGGAAGCCGCACACGAGCCTTCCGCACAGCGCGCCGAACATCATCAGAAAGCCGACCACGTAGAACGCGAAGTAGTACATCGGGGGCGCAACGGCGGTGCCGGTCTTTGCGTCGAACCAGAACTTGCTGTATTCGCCCTGATTGAACACGGCCTGAAGCGCGCCGATGGGACATGAGCCCAGAGCGCCGGGGCAGGAGTAGCAGTTCATGCCGGGAACGCAGACCTGCTTCAGCTTGCCCTGATAGATCGTGCCCTTCAAAAAGCCGACGATGTAGCTGTTCGTAAGAATGCTGAACGCGGCCTGGATGCCTATCCTTCTGCGCTCAACGCTCTTGCGGAGCTGAGCAATCGTTTTCTTGGGTTTATTGCTTGCTTTAACTTCCATATCAACCTATCCCCACGCATTCGCGGCAGAGCGCCACGGCCTTTGAGAGAACCGCGTTTATCTCGCCGTCCTTGATTCCGATTATCAGAAAGAGAACGCCGAGCGCGAACACGGCGGCGGGCACGATATAGCGCAGCGCGCCGCGGTCGAGAGGGCAGCTCTTTTTAACAATGGGCTTGCTTGTGTTTGCCATAGCTCATCCTTTCTTTACGGCAGCAGCCTGTCGATGATGGCGCACCAGCCCTCGAAGGTGTTCGCGGCGGGCACGCGCTCAACTATGCGGCCGTAGGAGTCCACAAAATAGGTCATGGGATACGCCGTTGCCGGGAATGCCGCCGCCACGGAGGCGTTGTTTCTGATGACCGGAATGGTGAAGCCCATGCCGTTCATAATGCCGATGGCGGTGGGGATCGCGCCGGGGGTCTCGGAATCGCCCAGTATGGAGAGGATCCTGAAGCCTCTTGCGCCGTATCTGCTCTCAAGCTGCGCAAAATGCGGCATTTCCTGGATGCACGGGCCGCAGGTGGTGGACCAGAGGTTTACCATGGTGAGCCTGTTTGCATAGAGGAAGCTGTTGTCATAGGTTGCCTGATTGCCGTTTATCGCCTTGGAGGAGAAATTCGGTATATCGGGCTTGGGCGTGGCTGTGGGCGCCGGAGTGGGCGCGGGGGTGGGCGTCGGAGCCGGAGTGGGCGCCGGTGTGGGCGTGGGCCTCGGGGTCGCCGTGGGCGCCTGCGTGGGCACGTCGGTCGGCTTCGGCGTGGGTGTGCCAGCCGCGGGATTGCCCGTGGGCGGATTCGTTGCCGGCGGGTTGGTCGCGGGCGGGTTGGTTGCGCTCGAGGGGGTGCCGCTCGGCTGCTCGCTCGCCGGTTCGTCGCTTTGCGGAGCTTCGCTGTCCGGCGGTGTGGTATCCTCGGGGCCCTCGCTCTCGGGAGCATCCGAATCCGCAGGCTCATCCGAGGGCTGCCCGCTCTCGGGAGGCTCGGTGGTTTCACCCTCGGCGGTGGGGGAGGGCTCCTCGGAATCCGCGGGCCCGTCGGTGACGAGCCCGGGATCGGGGGTAGCCGGATTGGGGTTGGGCGCTATCCTCCAGGGGTGCGCGCAGCCCGTGAAAAGCAGAGCCAACGCAAGCATTATGCACAGCGTTATGCCAATGTTTTTCCTAAGCATAGTCCGTCCTTTCGGAAAGGGGGGAACGGCTGAAAGCCTTTATATAAGCTTACAGGCCGAGCGCGGTGCGCAGCGCGAGGATCGCATCCTCCATGCCCACGGAGCCGTTGCCGCTCATATCCGCGATGGGCAGAACAGCGCCGTCGACCCCCGCAAGACCCATCGCCATGCGCAGGATGGTTATGGCGTCCGAGGTGGTAACGCTGCCGCTGTTGTCCACGTCGCCGGGCACGAAGGAGGCCTGCTCGTAAACGGTGTAGATGTTCATATTGCCGGTCACGAAGCTGAAATCCTGATCCCAGCCCACGAAGGTGTAGCCCTCGTGCTCGGGCGCTTCGGGCGCGGTGGCGGCGGTGCCGTAGTCAACCATGCCCTGGGTTATTATGGTGTTCGTGATGCTGTCGTAGAAGCGAACGAGGAATCTCTGAATGTTGTAGCTGCCGTAAACCGTGGCGTCGCCCATGGCGATGTAGTAGTAGGGATCGTAGTGGGTAACGAGAATGTTTTCATCTATCTGGTGGTTGGGGTTGTCGGGGTTGATCTCCCAGCCGTTGAAGGTGTAGCCCTCGATCGCGGGGCCCTCGGGCATGGTGATGAGTCCGCCGTAGGGCACCTCAAGGGTGGTGAGCACCTCGTCGTTCGCCTTGTTTTTGAAGGTGATGGTGCAGTTTTCGCCCTGATGGTTGCGCACCACGTCAAGCCACATGTCAACGTAATCCTTGAGCATATTGTAGCTGGGGAAGGAGCCCACGATGTGATCGAGCACAACGCCGTTGCGGTCAACGATCAGCGTCTGGGGAATGTAGCCGCTGGTGCTGAAAACGGAGCGGAGCACGCCGTCAAGGCGCATATTGAGCCATTTGTAGTCGCGCTGATTGAGGAATGCAAGCGCGGACTGCGGAGTGCAGCCGTTGGACTCGGAGATGGCGGCAACGACCTGAACGCCGTAATCCGGATTATCAAGGGAATACTGATAGAGCTGATTGATATGCGGCATTTCGTTCACGCAGGGGCCGCACCAGGTTGCCCAGTAGTTGAAGAAGGTGATATCCGCATTATCGAGGATGGAGCCGTCCACGGGGTTGCCCTCAAGGTCGGTGGTGCTGAAGTTTGCAATGCTCATTCCGAAGCCCGCGCGGGTCGCGTCCTCGGGCTTGGCCGCTGCAAAGGAGAAAGCGCTTACTGCAAGAAGTGCCGCAAGCATAAGGGAGATGAATTTTTTCATGGCTGTGTTCCTTTCGGCAATTTATTGTACGCTGAAAAGCCGGGCTCGGCGTTGGGAGCGCCGCTCTCACCCCTTTACGTACATTCAATATTATATCAGATACCATGACACAAAGCAAGCGCAAAGCGAACCTTATTTTACAATTTTCGGAGCATGAAAAAACCGCTTGCACCGCTTGACTTTGCCGCCCTTCCGTGGTAAAATCAACCCGCTTGCCACCGGGCAGCAAAAATGCGGAAGCATTCGGCTCGCATCGTTAGGTCCTTGAAGATGCGTGCGCGAATGCTGTTTTTTTTCGCAAGGCTTTAACTTAAAAGAATTGGAGAATCGGAAAAACAGTATGGAAAAGGATCAAAAAAACAGGCCCGAAGCGCTGCTTGAAGCCATAAAGCGCGGCTTCGGCTCATTCACCGGCTTCGAGCTTGCGCTGTGGATAGGCTCGCTGCTTTTTATCATTCTGTCGTTCATTCTGTTCGGCGGAAAAGGGCCGCTTACCCTCATCGCCTCCCTCATAGGCGTTACCGCGCTCATCTTCTCCGCAAAGGGAAACCCGATAGGGCAGGCGCTTATGATAGTATTCTGCATATTGTACGGCATAATTTCGTTCGGCTTCCGCTATTACGGCGAAATGATAACCTATCTGGGAATGTCCCTGCCGATGGCGGTGATAGGGCTTGTGTCATGGCTTAAAAATCCGTTCAAGGGCGAATTGTCACAGGTGGCGGTGGGGCGCGTGGGCCTTGGCGAGGCGCTGCCGGCGGCGGCGCTTTCCATAGGCGTAACGTGGGTTTTTTACTTCATTCTAAAGGCGTTCAGCACCGCAAACCTGCTTTTCAGCACGCTTTCCGTAACCACCACCTTCATAGCGGCGTATCTCAATTTCCGCAGAAGCCCGTTTTTCGCCCTCGCCTACGCCGTGAACGACGTGGTGCTGATAGTGCTTTGGGTGCTCGCTTCGCGCGTGCAGCCCGACTATGCCTCGGTGGTGATATGCTTCATAGTGTTCCTTGTGAACGATCTGTACGGCTTTTTCAACTGGCTGAAAATGCGAAGGCATCAGGCCTCGGTGATAGACAGCTGATATGCCGCGCCTTCGATCGAAAAAACGATGCTTAAAAGCTTCGGCAGCTCTTCTTCCAAGCCCGAAAAGCTCCGCCCTTCTTTTCGCGGCATCGGAGCTTTTTTCTCCGAACGGGCCGAGTGCAGCCCGTGCTTGACGCCGGAACAGAGCAAATATATTTTCTTGCTTCGAGCCATTGACAACCCGCATACATTATGCTAAAATAATAATATAGAATATTTAACAGAAAGGCGGTTAAGGCGTGTTCCCACTCATGGTGAAAGCCACGGGTGTCAATGCACCGGACAGTTATGAAAAAGGCGGATCTTATCATTAAAAACGCTAAAATTTTCACGGCGGACAGGGAAAACCCTCTGGCCGCGGCCCTTGCGGTAAAGGACGGCAAATTCGTTTACGTGGGCGATGAAGCCGGTCTGTCCGAGTATGAGGGCGAGGTTACGGATCTCGGCGGGAAATTCATCATGCCGGGCATCATCGACAGCCACGTTCACGTATCCTTCCCAATGGGCTTTGAGTATCTGGATGAGGTAGAGTCCATTACGTGCAGCGGCAAGCAGGAGTTCTTGGATATCATGAAGGACTATGTCGCCGGGCATCCCGGTCTTAAACGGTACAGGTTCATGGTGGACAAAAAGTACCTGAACGGAGAGGATATCGTGAAGGAGGACCTTGACGCGATCTGCCCGAACGCGGAGCTTCAGATTCAGGAAGCGGAGGGACACAGCGTTTGGGTAAACTCAAAGATCCTTGACAGGTATCATATTACCGACGACACACCGGATCCTGTGCCCGGAATCTCTTACTACGTTCGGAAAAACGGCCACGTGACCGGCAATGTCTTTGAAGGCTCGGCTGAAATGCCGATCATTCTCGACAGCGCGCTGGAGCTGACCGACGAGCAGATCGACACGGCGCTCGAGCGCTGGATCGACTTTTGCAAAACCGTCGGCGTGTCCGCCGTATTTGATGCCGGCATACCCGGATTTAATAAGTTCCATGAGCGGGTCTATCAGCGTCTGCGCGCTCTGGATCTTGAAGGAAAGCTGCCCGTTTATATCGACGGCTGCTATGTGGTCGCTGCCATGTGGGAAGTGGAAAAGGGTCTGGAGGAGCTGAAGCGGTTCCGTCGTGAGTACAACACGGAGCATCTGAAGGTCCACACCATGAAGGTTTTTATGGACGGAACGCTGAAGATCCATACTGCGGCCATGGTCGAGCCCTATGAGGACACCAATACGACGGGAACCACCGCTTTCACCGCGCAGGAGCTCTCCGAGGTCATAAAGAAGCTGAATGACGAAGGTCTGGATCTGCACCTGCACACCGTCGGAGACGCCGCGTCCCGCGTGGTGCTGGACGCCGTGGAGCTTGCTCGGAAGGAGCTGGGAGAGAATTACCGCGTGAGGGTCACCTGCGCCCATCTGAAATTCCAGCACGATGAGGACATGGACCGCTTCGCAAAGCTGGGCGTGTTTGCGAATTATACGCCCTCCTGGCACTGTGAATTCCCGGAGGAGCATATCCCCCTGTTTGGCGAAAAACGCACCTTCAATATGTACCGCTGCAAGACGCAGTGGAACACCGGCGCCGTGGTGACCTGGTCCAGCGATCCCATTGCCTTTGTGGATTTTTTGATCTGGAACCCCTATCTGGGCATGGAGATCGGCATGACGCGCTGGAACACGGAGAAGACAAGGATCTCTGAATTTGCCAGAACGCCCAAGGCATTCCCGCCCGCAAGCGAATGCATGACCATCGAGGAAATGATACTGGGCTATACCATCAACGGCGCAAAGCAGCTCGGTATTGAAGCCAAAAAGGGCTCCGTCACCGCCGGAAAGGATGCGGACTTCCTGGTATTTGAAAACGATCTTCTCACGGCGGAGCATGAGGGCTTCAGTTATAACGCGCCCTGCGGCGTGTATTTCGGCGGGAAGAGGATGAGCTGAGGCAGCAGCGCTTCTTTTACACATACGATCCCGCAATTCCGGTGCCGCTGCACCAAGCCCCATAAAGAATAAGACCGGGCAGCCATGAGGGCTGCCCGGTCTGCTGCTTTCGTGTATGGTTTATTTGCAAAAAACATACGGAAGGCGGGCAATACGATCCTCCGCCTGAAACCTTGATTCGGGCGGCGGCTTTTGCGCCGCATCCGCTCGCCCGCTCACAATAATTTAAATTTGGTATGGTATCAATTGAAAAGCGCGGCGCAAATTGATATAATGTAGGGGCAGGATACAGGCTTGACCCTCTGCAATAAAAAAAGGAAGTTAGGAAAATGAAGATCTCGAAAAAAACGAAAAGGCTGCTCTCCCTCATCCTCGCGGCTGCGCTTATCGTGTGCGCACTTCCGGCTTTTGCCTCAAACGAAGGAAAAGCCGCGCTGTCGATGCGAAAAAACGGCGCTTTGGATGCGGCGAATCTGAACGAGGCGCTGAACATTCCGGGCGGAAGCCTCGCCTTCCAAACGAGCTCGGATTACCCCTGGGTGGTTGACGGCGATATTGCCGTAAGCACCAATTCCGGCGTGCCCTCCAGCACGTCATCGGTGTGGACGAATATCACCGCCGCGGAAGGGGATATGCTCTGGTTCGATTTCTGGTCCCTCGGAGAGGGCACGGAGTATTTCTTCGACGGCCTTCAGCTTATTATCGACGGCAGCGTGCAGGCCCAATGGGGGCAGACGCAGAGCTGGGCAAGCTACATCTGCCCGCTCGCACCTGGTGCGCACGAGATACGCTTTACCTATTTTAAAGATTACAGCGTGGATGAGATCTACGACCTTGCCATGCTCGATAACGTGTACGTCGGGCCGCCGATAATGCCCGAATCCATCACGGTTCTCCCCGTAAGCGTTCCGGTCGGCAAAAGGGCAAACCTGAATTATACCGTGCTGCCCGAGTACGCGCATGATATAAGCTGCGATTTTTCCGTGGAAAACTCGGCTGTTGCCTCCGTGGATGAAAACGGCGTTATAACCGGCGTGTCGGTCGGCAGCACCACCGTCACCGTCACAAGCCGCGCGAACCCTTCCGTTTACGGCACGGCGAGCGTTACGGTCACGGAGGCGGTGAGCTCCGTGGAGCTCGAGGGCTTCGCGCTGATGGATTTTGATTCAGATAATCTGACAGGCAATTGGATAAGATTTTTCGACCACGACCCCTCGTTCGTTGAAGCCACGGCGAACATGGGCAAGGATACCTACGGCGCGGCGTATTATAACGGGAATGTGTACGGCTATCTGTATGATGCGAACGATACGCGCTTTTTCGTGATGGATGCCGAAACGCATGAGATCACCTATCCCGGCGCAAGCAGCGGGGCCGACGTATGGGTGCGCGCCATGGCGTACAACTATGCGAACGACACCATGTATGCAATAGTGAACAATTCGCTTGCGGCGGTGGATCTTTCCACCGGCGGGCTGAGCGTGATAGCGAATCTCAGCGGCGCGGTGGACGACGTGATGACCTTTGCGATAGACGGCGAGGGCAACGCCTACGGTTTGACGCTCAATTCGCTTCAAACCACGCTCGTTCGCATAGATCTTGAAACCGCCGTATGCACCGCGATAGGCGGGCTGGGCGCGGGCCTGAACTTTGCGCAGAGCATGACCTGGGATCACGGCACAAACAGGCTTTACTGGGCGCATGAGCTGGACGTTTCGGACAGCGGGCTGTATATTATCGACGTCGACACCCTCGAGCTTACGAGCTGCGGCACCATCGGCAGGCAGGGTATGGAGATCTCCTGCCTTTTCACCACGAGCGAGCCGGGCGGCGGCGCGCTTGCGGGCGATGCGGATCTGAACGGCAGCGTCAGCATAGCGGACGCGATCCTCGCCCTGCGCCACGCGATGGGCCTCAGCCAGCTTTCGGGTCAGGGCTTCATCAATGCGGACGTGGATAATAACGGCTCCGTTACCACCGCGGACGCAATAATGATACTGCGCATGGCGATGGGATTGGCGTAAAGGAAAACTTGCTTTCCTGCGGAAAATGATGCGCGCCTTTGGCGCGTTGTGGTTGAAATGCCGCCGAGTGCGGCATTTCTTCTTTTAAAAAATATTAAACGAGGTTAATCGAAGAAACGGACAGAATTGGAGGAACAGAAAAGAAAAGAGAAAGAGAGAAAAGAAAAGGGAAAGATAGAAGAAAAAAGAAACAGCGCAGAGGCAGGAGCCGCAGCGTATCATATTCCTAAATACTCTTTTCGCTGTTCACAAGGCGGGCGAGCGCTTCGCCGGCAGCGGCAACGTCCTCGGCGGTTATCTCCTGCGCGGAATAGCGAGCCTTAATATAGAGCGCGCGCAGAGCCTCGTCCGTTTCGCCATATAGCACGGGGCGCGAAAGGCCGGAAATATCGCCGCTGGTATCCGCAGAGGTTCTCGTTATGCCCCTGACGCGCAAAAAATCGAGGTAGCGGCGGTAGATGCCGCGAATCGCGTCCGCATTGGTCTTTTCCGCGCGGGCGCTTCTTCTGCGTAGCCTTGTGAACAGGCGCGGCCTTTGCGCGGGAAGGGCTTCGCCGCGCTCCGGGGAGGTATCGTCAAGGAAGGTGCGCTCGTGCTTTTTTGCCCTTAAAAGCCGGATAATAAGCGCCGTAAGCACCACGGCGGCAATAAGCGCTATTGCCACAGCCGTCCAGTTTATCGATTTCAGATCCACAAGCGGCGCAAAGCCCGCGTCCTCGGGAAGCGAGCCGGGATGGACGGGCTCCGGTTCGGCGGGGGAGGCGGATGCGTCCGGCGTCGGCTCCGGCGTTGGCGCGAAGTCGGCTTCAAACTCCTTGAAGGGCGCAAGCAGCGTTCCCAAAAGCTTCGTTATAAGCGAAATAAGCAGCATTATGGGATAAATCAGCGCGGCGAAAATACTTGAAAGATACGGCGCGATGAGCGTCAGCAGCACGCCGAGCACCGCGCCCGCAAGTATCGCCGCCAGATACCAGCCAATGATGCCGCCCTGCCACCGTGCGGAGCGAATATTTCCGGCGCGAAGGGTGCGCAGGGAGAGAAAGCCGAAAAAGAAGAAGCCGGCGGCAAAGGCAATGCCGGCAATATAGCTTGCCCGCCAGCCATCATCCGTGAGGTTTGGGGAATAGGAAAGCAGCGTATATGCGCTTACCACCGTTACGGCAGCGGCGACGGGCTTGAAGGTGCGTAAACAGCGCCACGCCTCGCCGTAAAACCTGCCGAACGCAAGATAGATGCTGCAGCACACAAGCGGTATTCCCGCAGTGATGACGGATGAAAGCGAGGAAAACAGCGTCAGCGCGCAATAGGGAAGAAGCGAGATCAGGAGCCGCAGCGCCGCTTTTTCAACCTGCACCGCAGCAAGGCACGCGGGAAGCGCAAGCAGCACTATCGCCCCGCAGAGCGGGTAATCCGCCGCAGGCATGAGCCGCATAAGCACTGCAGGTATGAAATACGCGCACATATACGAAACAAGGCGAAACGCCGCTGAATTTCTCATGCCCGCTCCTTTCGCTGCCCTTTACCGCCCGCAAAAAAATGCCAAAACCAAAAGCGCGGGGGCTGCGCATTTGCAGTGATTTGAAATAAAACTTATTAAAACGGCGCATTATCATGAATCGTTTCCGCGCCGATTCTCTCTGGCCGTGATCCGATCGAACGCCCGCTCCGCAAGGGAAACCTCCTCGTCGGAAAGCTCCTCCTCGTTGTACCGCGCTCTGAGGTACAGCGCGCGCAGAAGCGCGTCCGGCTCCTCATCCAAAAGCATTTCGCTTGAGCGCTCCGAAAGCTCAAGGCTCGTGGTGCTGACGCCGGTAGAGATGCCGTTCATGCGCAAAAACGCGATGTAGCGGCGGTAGAGCTCGCGCACCTTATCGGCGTTTCCAAAGCCCTTTTTCTTTTTGCTGCGGCGGGAGGCGGAGCCGTTTTCAAGCCGCTCATGCTCCTTTATGCTGTCGTCATCTATAAGCTCCGCCGCCCTTTTCCTGCGGCCCTTTTTTATAAGCAGCACGGCGAGCACGGCGGCAAGCGCGGCGCCGATTGCGGCGATAAGCAGGAGCGGGATCCGGCGCGCTTGATCCCCGTCGACCCTTTTTTGAGGGGACGTGGAGGAGGGGGCGTATTCCCATTCATCGTCCGCCATGGGCGCGGCGGTGCTCATGTGGATGGGCAGATGGTCTATCGGAATGGGGGTGGTGGAGGGGCGCGGCTGACGCTCCGCGGTGGAGCAGCTTGCTATCCTTGAAGCAAGGCTCTCTATCGGCGTTTTAAAATCCGTATTGCGCATAAACGAGCCAAGCCCGATGCCCGCGGCTATGCCGAGCGCAAGGGGCAGCGCCAAAAAGCCGATGTTGCCCGCCTGCCAGCGCGCGCTTTTTATATTGCCGGCGCGAGCGCAGCGCAGCGCAAGCAGCCCCAGCGCTATCGCCGCGATGAGGAAAACCATGAACGCGCTTTTTGCCGCGTCCTTCGGATGGGTCAGATGCGCGTAGGCGTAGAATATGAAAAGGGAAACCGCGAAAAGCAACGCAAGCAGCGCGGCGATCCATTTAAACTCGCTCAAATAGCGCCACGCGGGAATATCGAACCTTGCGGCGATCATGGAGGCCGCCGAATAAACGCAGATCACGGAGGCGACTATCAGCGCGGCGGGCGTTTTGGGCACGAGCAGCAGCCCCGCGAAGGGCAGCAGCGCGAAAAGGACGCGCAGAAGGGTGTTTTCCGTATGCGCCGCAAGGAGCGAGGCAATCAGTATCAGCGCCGTGACCGCGAAAAAGCCGATGCAGCTATCCTGCATCAGCGGGGGAATGAGCGCGGCGGCGCAGAAATACACGCAGGCGTGTATCGTAAGGCGGAAAGCGGCGGCGTTTCTCATGCTTCGCCGCCTCCCCCCGTAAGCACGCAGACGCTTGCCCCCGCGCGCTCCCTGAGCCTTCGCGCAAGCAGGTCTATCTCCTCGTCCGCAGCAGGCGCGATTATTATATAGCCCTTGCTCGAATTGCCCTTTGATACGCGCTCCACGATGTATGAAAACGGATGGTAGCGAACGAACTGCGATATGCCGATCCTGCGCTGTATCTCAAAGCAATGCGTCCTGCCCACGCCCTTATCGGTGGAGAAAAGATCGCCGTTTGAATGCAGCGCGTAGGGTATCTTCCGCTCCTCCAGCCAGTCGCAGGCGGTGCGGATGAGCGAAAAGCAGCGCTCCTGCGTTTCCCTGCCTGCCCGCTCTATATCCACTATCACGGACACGTCCGTATCCATGGTAAAATCATGCTTTTTAACCGTTAAAACGCCGGTTTTGGCGGTCTGCGTCCATGAAATGCTTTTCAGCGGCTCGGCGCCGGTGTATTCGCGGTAGCCCAGCACCAGGCTCGGATCCTCGTTTATAAAGCGGCGCACGGACACGTCCCCCATAAGCCCGCCCAGCGCGATAATATCCGGCTCATCCTCGCAGGGGGCGGCGGTGCAGATAACGCGCCCCGCTATATCATAGGAAGTGACCTTGGTCTTCAGCCCCAGAAAATCCCCGACCTCGACGTAGACCCTGCCTATATCGTGATGCCCGCGCTCCTTCAGGCAGAAGCGTATGCGCCCCTTTACGGCGGAGCGGGCGGGCAGATAGGTGTCCACCGTATAGGACTTGCTGAAAAAATCGCCCGTGTGATGGCGAAGCATCCATTCCTCGCTTTCGCGCACCTCCACCGCCTCGCTGAAGGTGAAGGAAAAGCTGACGAACATCATCGGCCAGCGCGCGGTGTTGCTAAGGCGGTAGCTGAGCGTTGCCACCTCGCCCGGTTCGGTAAGATCCATATTCGCCTCGCAGCGGAAAGCAAGGTGCCGCAGATTGAATTTCAGGCTCAGCACCTCAAGCAGGATGAACACAAGTATTACACATATCGCTATCGCAATCAGCATGGGGTTCTCCCTTTTTATTGCGGAACATTATTGCGGAATTTGCAAAAAGCCCGCGCTTATTCGAGCGGAACGGGCAGCTCCTCAAGCAGCCCCTCAATACAGGCGGCGGCGCTGAGATGCTTTCCCGAAAGGGTGGAAACGCGGTGCGCAAGCACGGGCACGGCAAGCTTTTTCACGTCCTCCGGAATAACGTAGCTTCTGCCCTCCATCGCGGCAAGTATCTGGCATGCCTTGTATAGCGCGATAGAGCCGCGCGCGGAAACGCCGTAATTCAGCTTGTCGCTCCGCCTTGTGGCGGTGATGATGCTCATAAGATAGTTCAGCACGTCGTCCTTCACCTCCACGCTGCGGTACCCGGCGCGAAGCGCGGCAAGCTCCTCGTGCGTGATAACGGGGGAGAGGGAGTCGATGATATTCTTCGTGTCCTCGCGCCGCAAAACCTGCTTTTCCTGCTCCTCGCTCATATAGCCCAGCGAAAGCTTCATCAAAAAGCGGTCGAGCTGCGCCTCGGGCAGCGGGAAGGTGCCGTAGGATTCCACGGGGTTTTGAGTCGCCATCACGATATAGGGCTCGTCAAGCCTGAAGGTCTCGCCGTCCACGGAGATCTGCCTTTCCTCCATCACCTCAAGCAGCGCGCTCTGGCTCCTCGGCACGGCGCGGTTTATCTCGTCCGCCAGCACGACGTTTGCAAAAAGCGGGCCGCGCCTGAACTCGAATTCGCCCTTTTTCTGGTCGTAAAAATGTATGCCCGTAAGGTCGCTGGGCAAAATATCCGGCGTGAACTGAATGCGCTTGAAATCGCCGCCGATGCTCCTTGCGAAGGCGCGCAGAAGCATGGTTTTGCCCGTGCCGGGAAGGTCCTCAAGCAGCACGTGGCCGCCCGCCACAAGGCAGATGCCGATATTCTTGATGGCGTCGTCCTTGCCGATTATGACCTTTCCGCAGTTATTCAAAAGCTTTTTTGCATACGCGGTGAAAATATTGGTGTTCATGCCTGCCTCCGATTACACGATGGATTGATTCACGTTCGGTATAGGATACATTATATCACACGGAGGAAGGATAGGCAATAGGGAAGGCAGCGCTTTGGGCACGGCGCATGAAAATAAGGCAATACAGCATTAAATAATATATAAAAATTGGCAGTTTTGCTCTTGCACTTTCTTTTAGAAAAAGGTATAATTCGCGTGCAGATCCAGGCACGTGTCAATTTCAACAATCTAATCAGGAGGTCTTTCTTATGAAAAAACACAGCACCCTTAAAGCCGCCCTCGCGGCCGTCCTCGCAGCGCTGATGGCGTTTGCGGTTTTCCCTGTCTCGGCAATGCCGAGCCTTGAAACGGAAAATACGGCGAATAATGTTGAGCCCTACTGGACCGTTCCGGAGGGATATGATCCGTATGATTACAATAAGTGCGCCGCCTTCCTTGAACAGGCGGATGTAAACGGAGTAAAGAACGGACAGAAGCTGAATCCGAACTACGATCCTAACGATCCGGACACTTGGGTTGCGGGCTCGTTTTCCTTGATTGATGAAAACGATCTTTATGATGAAAGCGGCTGGAGAGAGTGGTTCAACCCCGATGGTGGCGGTATTCAGTGCCCGATGCATATGCTTTATGACGAAATTCAGATCGGCTTTGGCTGGTATGACTGTGGGTATTATGCGGGTGGCGTCAAGCATGTCAGAACCATTGTGATCCCCATCTTAGGTCGTATTTATGAGAAAAACGGCCGAAATAATCCATACATAAATGAGGAGACGGACTGGGATCTTGCAGGAAGCATGGATTTCAGCGGCATGGAATGGTTGAACAATTTCATCGTTCACAGCGTATATGGCCGCGAAGGATATACTTGCTATGAGGCTATAAACTCGATAGATCTGTCAAATTGCGATCAGCTTAGCGTGGTGTGCTGCCTGGATAGCAGCGTGACCGAGCTGAATCTTGCCGGTGATCGAAATATCCTTTGGCTCGACTGCTATTTGAGCGGCATTGAGGGCGGGCTTGATATTTCTGCGTTGGAAGAATCAAATTCAAGCACCCCGCATTTGGACTATCTGAATATTATGGGCATGGCGCTCACGGAGTTTGAATTCCCGCATATTGGTATAGAGAACTTGAGGTGCGGAGGGAACTTTTTTGATTCGCTGGATCTTTCCAATCTTACTTATCTACATGAATTCTGGGATAATTTTGATGGTCCGGATTGGGATTCTGATTACCTGGGACTTCAGGAGTTAAAGTACTGCGGCCGCATCTGCCGCGTTGAGGGGAATGGAAACATACATCGTGTGGAATATTTGTATAGCGAGATCGAGGAATGCTGGTTCAATGATAGTATTTCGGTCATCAGCTATGATTCAACCGACTTTGCCGGATGGTACGATGAGAGCGGAAATCTGCTTTGCGAGCAGACCACACTCTATTTTGATGAAGGCGCAACCGGTGTGTTTATCGCAAAATTCGTATCGGAGGAGGAGCCCATCCCCGGCGACGTGGACGGCGACGGCGAGGTCACCGCGCTGGACGCGCTTTCGATAATGCGCCTGCTTGTGAGCGAAACGGACGGCAGCGATATGAACGTGGACGCCGCCGATATGAACGGCGACGGCGTGGTGGATATTCTGGACGCGCTGCTCGCGCTGCGCATGGCTATCGGCGCGTAATGAGCGAAGCTCGGGCTGTTTTGATAAATAAAAACCGCTTATGAAAACGGGGAAGCGCTTCGATGGGGGCGCTTCCTTTGTCTTTTTGACGAGCAGCTGCTATATATTTTTAAATCTACAATACGATTGTTTGACAGCCCGCCCGCAGGGTGGTATTATTAGAAATATATCAAACTCAGGAGGCATTTATGAAAAAGCTGCGTTCCCTTTGCGCCGTGCTTGCGGCGGTTCTTATTATGGCGGCATTCGTGCCGGCGGCGCTTGCAGCAGCTCCCTCGGACGGCGCTGCTGATTACCAAATAGTGCCCGCTGCGGGCGACGGCGTTTCGCTTTCATACGATGAAAGCGCATTCAGCCTCAGGCTGCTGCCGATGTACGGCCTTTTGCGCATAGAGGAGAATAAAACCCTCACCCTGACCGCAAGCTTTGAGGAGGGGTGGAGCTATAACGGGCAGTACACCAATTTCTTTCGCTCTCATTCGGAGCGCGTCAGCGTTTCAAACGGCGCGAACGGCGCAAAGGTTTTCACCTTCAGCGCGGTGCGCGGCGAGTTTTTGACCGAGGATGAGCTCTGCACCGTGGGCATCTACGCTTCCCCGGCGGAGCTGCCCAGGCTTTCCATCACGGCGGAGCTGCCCTTTTCGCAGATAGATAAGCAAACCTGGGTGAATGCAAGCTTCACGCTCACCCTCGGCACGAAGCGGTTTTCAAGCGGCGATTTTGAGGGCACCGGCGCAATCAAGGGCAGGGGCAACACCTCCTGGGGGCAGCCGAAAAAGCCCTATTCCATAAAGCTGGATTCCAAAAAATCACTTCTGGATATTCCCAAAACCAAGAAATACGCGATAGTTCCCGGTTATTCCGATCCTTCGTTTATCCGCAATTACATGACCTATAAGGCGGGGCTGATGCTGGACGGCATAGGCTACGTGCCGAAATGCGAATTTGTTGAGGTTTATCTGAACGGCAGCTACAACGGCATATATCTGCTTGTGGAGCGCGTGGATATAGAATCAAACAAGATAGATATCGAGGAGGCCACGACGGACGAGCTGACCGGCGGCTACCTTATTGAAAAGGACGTGCGCGATAAGATAGATTTTTCAAGCGATCTGTGGTTCGATTGCCCCTATTGGGCGAATCAGGGGCAGGATTATTTCGTGCTGAAGGCGCCCGAGCCCGATGATGCGGCGCTGGCGGACCGTATGAGGCAGTACCTTGCCGCGCACATGGTGAAGGTGCATAATGCGATAACGGGCGCAAGCTCCGAAAGCTACACGCAGTACGTGGACACAGCCTCGTGGATAGACTTCATGATAGTGCAGGAGCTTTCCAAGAATATAGACGGCAATATGAAAACAAGCTGCTATATGTATAAGCAGGCGCAGGACGATAAGCTTTACTTCACCGCGCCGTGGGATTTCGACCTTGCGTACGGCAACCCCGAGACCACGTGGAACAACGCGGACTATACCCATAACGATTATTACGACTGCCCGGACGCGACCGGCACGGCGGATTTCATGGCGATAAACAGCTCCGCCCCGTGGTTCGACAGGCTCTATGACGATCACGAGGAGTTCCGCACCGCGCTGATGGAGAAATACGCGGAGTACAGGCGCAGCATGATCCCCGCAATGATGGCCATGATGGATTCGCAGGGCGCGTACCTTTCCGCCGCTATGCCGCGGGATGAGGCGCTCTGGCACAGGGGCTTTCATCAGGGGCTTGCGGCGCTTCGAAGCTGGTTCGCCGGCAGGGTGGCGTGGCTTGATTCGCAGTGGATCGAAAGCGAGCCGATAGACCTTGATTTTGCGCTCAACCGCGAGGGCGGCAGCCTGCACTTCGTTACCTCGCAGCAGCATCCCTTCACGGGAGCCGTGGCGGACGGCAGGATAGCGGCCGTCAGCGGCATAGCGGGTGTGGACGGTGCGCATTCAAGCCTGACGCTCACCCTCGATATGCTGGAGGGCGAAACGCTGAGCTTCGAGCATAAATACAGCACCGAGCCCGGCTACGATAATTTCACCTTCGCCGTGAACGGCGAGAACCGCTTCACCTATTCCGGCTCGGCGGACTGGCAGAGCTACACCTTCACTGCGGATCGGAGCGGGAGCTATACCTTTGAATGGAAGTATGAAAAGGATGGTTCCGTGGGCAGCGGAAGCGACTGCGTGTGGATAGACGAGGTCGCGTATTCCGGCGATCAGCTCGGCGCGCTTGCGGGCGATGCGGACGCAAACGGCGTGGTGAACGTGGCGGACGCGCTGCTCGTGATGCGCTGCGCCATGGGGCTTGAAAGCTCCGTTCCATCGTTTAATAATGCGGATATGGACGGGGACGGCGAGCTGACCATGGCCGATGCGGTGGCGATACTGCGCATGGCGCTTGAGGCGTAGTATAAAACGGAAAAACGATAGAGAGTATGCAATAATGAATGACCGCCGGAGCGAAACCGGCGGTCATGCTTAACTTAAAAACGATACTGTATTGGGATCAAATTCTGCCGCACAAAGCCCGCGGGGAGGCATTATTCCTCGTTGAAATAATGCAGCACCAGCGCATCCAGCGCGGCCTGATCCTTTGCGCCCATCGTTTCGCGGCAGGAGTGCATGGCAAGCATAGGCACGCCCACGTCCGCCGTGCTCATGCCGAGCTGCGAAGCGGCGTAGGAGCCGAGTGTGCCGCCGCCGCGCAGGTCGGGGCGGTTCATATAGTGCTGAAGCGGAATATCGTGCTTTTTGCAGATGCTTTCGATTATGCCTATGCCGCGCGCCTCGGTTGCGTAGCGCTGCTCATAGTTCATCTTGAGGGAAACGCCCTTGTTAAGCTCGCTCGCGCTCGTGCCGTCCGCAAGCTCCGCATGGTTCGGGTGCTTCGCGTGCGCCACGTCGCAGGAGAGCATGAAGCCGCCCGTGAGCGAATCTATGTATTCGCTTCTTGACGCGCCAAGCGCGAGGGCGATCTTTTCAAGGATCATGCCGAGGGTGGAGCTGTTCGCGCCCTGCTTGGTGCCGGAGCCGACCTCCTCGTTGTCGAAAAGCACCGCCGCGCACACGCCGCGCTTTGCGCCGCAGCCCATGATGCCGGAAAGGATCGCGTAGGTGGAGGTGATATTATCCAGCCTTGCGGAGGTGAGCAGGCTTTCATCAAAGCCGCAGAGCACCGGCTTTTCGGTGTTGTAAAGGCAAAGATCGTAGCTCAATACGTCCGCCTCGTCAACGCCCATGAGCTCGGCAAGCTTTTTAAGGAAATAGCCGTCCTTATTGAAATCCTTTTCGATGCTGGCGCAGATGGGCAGCATATCCTTGTTGGGATTGAGCGCCACGCCCTTGTTTACCTCGCGGTTGAGGTGGATGGCAAGATTGGGTATGGTGAGAATGGGCTTTTCAAAATCCACAAGCCTGCGCTCGGGCTCAAGCACGTTTTCGGATCTGAGCGTCACAAGACCCGCCGCCGAAAGGGGACGGTCCAGCCAGGTGGCGTGGATCATGCCGCCGTAGGGCTCTATGCTCAGCTTCAGGCAGCCGCCGGAAGCCTGCTCCGGCGAGGGCTTGATATAGTAGCAGGGCCAGTCGGTGTGGCTTGCGGCAAGGCGGAAGGGGTCGCCGTTTTCGTATTCCGAGCCAACGTGAAACGCTATTACCATGGTGCCGAAGCATTTAACGTAGTAGTCCTTGCCCTTTTTAAGCTCCCACGCGCCGCGCTGATCGAGCATGGTGAAGCCCGCTTCGTCCAGCATGCGCATGGCCTCCGCCGCCGTGTGATAGGGCGAAACGGAGCGCTCAAGCAGGGAGATAAGACCGTTGATACTCTTTTCCATATTGACCTCCAAATTATAATATAATCGTGAATAAATCGCTGTTTGTTTAATGAAACAAACCAAGCAGCCGCGTCAGCGCCCCGAATACCTTCTTGCGTTTCTCAGGCGCCTTGAGCTCTTTCTGCCGCGCACTATGATAAGCCTTAAAACTATCAGCGCCGCGAGCACGAGGATGAGGATAATTATCCAGAAAAGCACGCCGCTTGAGCCCTTGAGCGAAAGAAATCTTGAGGCGTTGCTGATGCGGTAGCCGTTTGCATGGCTCTCAAAGCGCCATATCATGCCGTCGTTCACGCCGTCGGTGATAAGCCCGCCCGAGCCGAGCGTTACGGGTACTCCGGCAAGGGAGCCGCCGGACGCGCCGGTTGAGAGCGCAAGTCCATCGGAAACTATAACGTACTCCGCGCCGTCCGCCACGTGGTCCTCGCGCCGGTAGTAGGCCTCGCCGTTGCTGTCGAAATACCTTCTGTAAAGCGAAAGCCCGCCCGCCTTGTCCTCGGAGGCGGAGGTGCGGAAAACGGTGCCTGTGGAATAAAGATAATTCCAATCCCTGCTGCTCTTTGTGTAAAGGCTTTTATCGTAATAAAGCCAGGTGGAGCTGCTTTCGCCGCCGGGCTCGGAGGAAAGCGAGAGCGCGGTTATCCTGCCGCTGCCGGGCGGGGGAGTGACGGAAACGAACGCCGTTTCGCGCGGCTCTATATTAACGTCCGAGGCGGAGGCAACGTCCCTTTGCGCAATAAGGTTTGCGCGGATGAACGCTCCGTCGTAAAAATGATAGTCCACATAGCCCACAACGTCGCCCTTTCTGATGGGCGCAACGGAGTAATCCGGATTCACAACCGTTGTGATCTTTGCGGGATCCTCCATATATTCGCGCACGGTGGTGTACGCGCCCGTGATGGAAAGCCCCGCTATATCAGCTTCGGCGGTGAACACGCCCTTTTCCGCGTCGAAGGGGGAATGGTTTTCGGCGGTCAGCTCGAATTGGGTCTGAACGTCAAATTCCGAAAGGGCGTAGGCGCGGTAGTTTTCAAAGCCCCAGTCGTAGATCTGAGGAGCGGTTTGGTAGCGGTAGTAGGAGGTGTTTTCCGTGTTGCTGTCCCCAAATTGAACGAGGATGAGCGTCACGCCGTCCTTCCTCGCCGCGCTCACAAGGCAGTAGCCCGCGTCGTTCGTTTCGCCGGTTTTTCCGCCGATGCAGCAATCATACAAGTAGCTTTCCGTGTCGGAGGATTTTTTGCAGATAAGGCGGTTTGAATTTTCCAGATAAAAGCCGTTCGGGTGAATGTTTGTGGGCGCCACCTGATACGTGGGGGTTGCGATTATCTGCGCCACGGTGGGGTTTTTCAGCGCCGCGCCCATCAAAACGGCAAAATCACGCGCGGTGGTGCAGTGCTCCTGCTCGTGCCTGCCGTCCACCGTCACAAAATTGGTGGAATTCATGCCAAGCTCCCGCGCCTTTGCGTTCATAAGGCTCACAAAAAGGGAAACCGAGTCCGCCGGATCTATCCAGGAGCCGAAATGCTCGTATGCCGTTTCTATCGCAACAGCCTTCGCCGCGTCGTTTCCGGAGCGCAGCAGCATGCCGTATAAAAGGTCTATGAGCGAGATCTGCTCGCCCACCTCAAGCCCCATGAGCGAGCTTTTCGGGCCGAAGCCCACCACGGGGCGCCAGCCGAGGGTAATGACCTTGTTCAGATCGGGCAGGTTTTCAACCGCCACAAGCGCGCTCATCAGCTTGGTTGTGCTTGCGGGGAAGCAGCGCTTTTCGCCGTTTCGTGAGTAGAGCAGCGCGCCCGTGTCCGCCTCTATAAGGTAAAGATAGGGCGTGGTGATATGCTCAAACGGGTCCGCCTCCTCGTCGATGGGCGCGGGGGTGGGCATATCCTGTGCGGGGCCTTCCGATTGCTGCGCGCTCGCGGGCGTGTTTTCGGCGGCTTCCCCTTCGGATCCGCCTTCCCGCTCCGCAAGCGAGCCGATTGCAAACGAAAGCAGCATCAGCACGGCGATGATTATGGATAATAAGCGTTTTTTCATACGCATACCTCATGGCATTCTTGAAACTGCGGCGCGGTTCGCCGCATGGATACACAAAATAAATTATATCATTTATCGCTCCGCTTGTACATAGCGAAAATCTTGAAAAACCGACTTATATATAATAATAAGCGGCGGAAAACGCGGAAAAACCGCGATTCGGTTCAAAAACGAGCGCGTGCGGGCGGAATGCCGTTCGAATCGGGGCGTTCGGTGCAGGATAGTATAATCTGCGCCACCGGCACGAAAATACGCTCGGGCGGACAATTTGGCACTTTTTTTCGCGCGCACAAGGTGATATAATAACAGGATAAAAGGCGGCGCCGGCAGCACGGCGCGAAGCCGTGAAAAGAAAGTGAAAACCAAAAGGAATATTAAAAGGAATACTTAAACCGAGGAATGAAAGCAGGAAAACTCTTTTGTCTTTTGAAAAAATCAAGGCGCGTTTCGGCGCTGCTCCTTGCCGCGCTCTTTGCGGCGGGCTCGCTTTGCGCGTGTGCGGCAGGCGACGTCAACGGCGGCTTCACGCCCGATCCGGGCAAGGCGTTTGAATCTCCAAGGCCCCTTCCCACGGCTGCATTTACCGCCTCCCCCACCGAGGAGGCAACGGCTGAGCCCACGCCCGCCGTTACGGATGCGCCCGCGCCGGAGCCGGCGGAGCTTGAGGCGGCCTTCCGCGATATCAAGCTTCCCGCCGATGTGAAGCACGATTATTTTGCCATTCCGGGCGAGCTGCTTGCGCTTATGACCGAGGGTGATCGGGAGATGTACAGGCGCGTTGCGCTTGCGTATTTTTCCGGCGAGAGCGAGGCGGAGATACCGCAGGGCATAGGCGAGTTTCCGAACCTTTGGCGCGTTGTGGATATGTATTTCCCGCTCTTTTTCGAGGATGTGGATGATGAAAGCATAGCCGTGAAGCATGGCAGGATCGTTTGGGAATACAAGGGCAGCGCGAAGGAGCATGAAAAAACCATCCGCGATTTTGAAGCGAGGGTGGACGAGCTGCTTGCGCCTGTGCGCGAGAGCGACAGCTTCATCATGCAGGTGCTCACGCTGTATCAGCATTTCACTTCCGGCATTGTTTACAACGGCATCGGGCTGGACGGGGTGGACCGCAACGAGCCGCCGTATCTGTACGATCACGCGGCGGACGCGATAATGCGCAATACCGGCGTTTGCTGGTGCTTTGCGCGGGCTTATAATTTCCTTCTTTGCCAGATCGGCGCGAAGTCGCTGACCGTTCACGGCCTCAGAAGGGGCGACGGCGCCATCCATGAATGGACGGTGTTCAGATTCAAGGATAAATGGCGCTATGCCGACCCCACTTGGGATCTTGGCGGAAATGCGCTCAATTTCTTCGGCTTCACTTGCGTCACAAGGGAGATGGACGGCTATCCCGAGCAGGACGTTTCCGTGCTGGAGGGGCACAGCCTTCGCGCCTCAAAATATTTCGAGGTGACGGACACCTTCTATAAGTCGCTCTACACCGGAATGTGCTCGGGCGAGTGGTACGAGCTGGACCATGAAAACGGGCAGATTGTGTTTTACGAAACTGATTACAGCATTTTCTCTCAGCCCACGCCGAAAGAGCACTGCCGGTTCGATCCCGAAACGGCGGAGTATCAGTTCTTTGATTGAGAAAAGCGGGCAAACACCATGAACACGGATACGGAGCTGATCAAAAAACGCTTTTCGGAGCTTGCAAAAAGGGCGGATAACAAGGGCATCTTTACCTACACGCCCTTTCTCGGCCTTGCCGAGCAGGACGCGCTTTTTAGAATGAGGCGCGAGATTGCGTTCATTCCGCACGAAGCGTTCGGCGGCTCTGCGGGCTGCGAAAGGGTTATGGTGCGCTTCGGAAACGCACAGACCCTCGGCTATGACGAGCCGTTTCCGATAAAACTGCTTTTCGCAGAGCCATTGAGCGCAAAATTTGCGGATAAGCTCACGCACCGCGATTTCCTCGGGGCGCTGATGGGGCTTGGTATAGAGCGCGAAACGATAGGGGACATTGTGCTTCGTGAAAACCGCGCATACATCTTCTGCGCGGAAACGATGGCGGAGCATATCAAAGAAAGCTTCACAAAAGCGAAGCATACCGACCTGAAGGTCAGCTTTGCCGAAAGCCTGCCCGAGGGCGCGCTTTACAGGCTGTCTCCCGCCGAGCTGACCATCGCAAGCGAAAGGCTGGACTGCATCATAGCCGCATACGCCAGGCTCTCAAGGGGCGACGCGGCGGAGCTTATAGGCAAGGGGCTCGTTTTCGTAAACGGAGCGCAGATCGAAAGCGGCTCAAAAACCGTTCCGGAAAACAGCATCGTTTCCGTGCGCGGCTACGGCAGATTCATTCTAAGAGAGCAGGCGCGAAGAACGCGAAAGGACAGGCTCGTGGTGCGGATAGAAAAATATGAATAGCAAGGGAGCATGCAAAATGATAGAGTATAAACTGTTGACGGCGGACGATATGCCGAAAGGCAAGCGCCTGTATGAAGCATTGGGCTGGACGGCTTACCTTGGCGACGACGAATGCCTGCACCGCGCGTGGGAGAAGTCGCTTTTTGCTCTCGGTGCTTTTGACGGCGGCGAGCTCGTGGGCTTCGTTCGGTGCATAGGGGATGGCGAGCATACCGTGCTGATACAGGATCTTATCGTATTGGAGGAGTATCAGCGCAAGGGGATCGGCAGAACGCTGATGGAAGCCGTGTTTGAAAAATATGCTTCCGTGCGCCAAAAGTTCGTTGTAACGGGCGCGGACACGCCTGCCGTGCAGTTTTACCGCGCTCTTGGGCTGTATTCGCTTGAGCAGGGCGGTATGCTGGCGTTTTTTAAGCTCTGATTGCGCATCGGCTGTGGACTTATCCTGCGCAAGCAGGTATGAATCAAGCAATAATCCTTGTTTTACAGGTAAAAACGCCGAAGGAGGGAATATATGAAAAAAGCGCTGCTGATATTCGGAATCATTCTTATAGCCGCGGGCGTTTTGGCGCTGCTTTTTGCCGCCGTCAACAGGTTCGGCTATTATAATCTGCTCGACGGCTCATCCGAACAATACGCCGCGCTGCGCCGAAGGATGAATATTTCCTTTATCGCCGGGCTTGCGCTTGCTTCGCTCGGCGCGGCCTGCCTTTTCATTCGCACAAGGCTGCAAGGCTGAAAACGGAAGGGGAAAACATGGTTATTTGGATAAGCGGCCCGTACGGCGTGGGCAAATCCACGCTTGCCGAGGCTTTGGCGGGAAAAATGGAAAACGCACTTATCTTCGATGCGGAGCAGGTCGGCAACGCGGTTCGAGGAAGCTATCCCGATTGTCCCTACGGCTATATCTTCGAGGATTACCCGCTCTGGGGCGAATTCTGCGTTCGCCTTATCTGCGACGTACACGAAAAATTCAATAAGGATATTCTCGTTCCGATGACGCTTTTGCGGGAAGAATCCTTCTCCATCATTGAAAAGCTGCGCCAAGCGGGTATAAAAACCGAGCTTATAGTGCTCGAAGCCTCGCATAAAACCGTTCACGACCGCATCCTGAAGAGGGGCGAGGAGGAGGGCTGCTGGTGCATGGAGAATATCGAGCTTTCAAGGCATGGGAGCGCCGCGCTGGACGGAGTGCATATCGAAACCGATGGAAGAACCGTTGAGGAATTGGCGGAGGAAGCGCTTGCGGCGCTCGGCGCGGCCTGCATCCTTATTCGATCAAAAATATAGCTTTTTCAGCTAAACTGAAATCGCATTGAAACCGAAATCGGCGCGGTTTTATGGTTGGAAAAATTTGATCGACTGACAGCAAAAACGAAAACAGATAATAATATATGAACGGAGGAAAAGAAAATGGAAAATCGTGAAAGCAGATCAAGGGTCTTGGCGATAGGCATCTGCCTGCTGGTCGTGCTCGTGATAGCGGCGGCGGTGCTGATCTCGGTTTGCTCAAAGGGGCCTTCCGCAAGCGGGAAGCTCGGCGAATACTGGACGCAGGATTCAGCGCCCGTCAAGAAGCTTGTGGAGTACGTTGAGCGGGTCACGAACCCGGCGAACAAGGCGGATTTCATCCCCGAAAAGGACCGCATCGCCGTTTTCGATATGGACGGCACGCTTACCTGCGAAACCTTCTATACCTATTACGACACCATGATGTTCATCGACTTCTGCCTCGTGTCGCATCCGGAGCGCGTTTCAAATGAGCTGAAGCAGGTTGCCGCTGCCATAAAGCCCGGCTATGTTGCGGATGAAACGCTTGCAAGGAATTTTGCCAAGGCGTACGCGGGCATGACGGTGGAGGAGCTTTTCGATTACGCCACGGAGTTCGGCAAAAAGAAAACCGCCAGCTTCAACAATATGCTCTATTGCGACAACTTCTATCTGCCCATGGTGGAGATGGTGAAATACCTTTATGAAAACGGCTTCATCATCTACGTTATCAGCGGCACGGAGCGCACCACCACGAGGGCGATAGTTGCAAATTCACCCATAAAGGACTACGTTACCCCGAATCACGTTATCGGCACGGATTTCGAGGTGAAGCAGAAGGGGCATGAAGCCGAAAGCTCCAATATGGATTTCAAATATGTGGACGGCGACGAGCTTGTGTTCACGGGCGGCTTCATTCAAAAGAATCTGAACGGCAATAAATCCATCTACATCGAGCGTGAGATCGGGCAGCGCCCCGTGCTTGCCTTCGGAAACAGCGGCAGCGACACCAGCATGATGAACTATGCGCTGGACAGCAGAAATCCCTACCCCGCGCTTGCCTTTATGGTGGTGGCGGACGACGCCGTGCGCGAATGGGGCAAGCAGGATTGGGCGGAAAAATCCGCGGAGTACATCGCAAAGGGCTATATCCCCATTTCCATGAAAAACGATTTTGCCAAGATCTATAACGACGGCATAACTCCGGCGGAGCAGCAGTATACCCCCATGGATTATGACGAGATGGACGAAGCGGCGTAAAGCGCGGGGCGGCATGAAGCGCCGCCGAGGCGAGAGGGCGGATCCCGCGCGGCATAGCGGATAACCGGAGAAGGAGGATAATATGACTTTGACGGAAAAGATAACGGCTGCGGCGTTTTTTCTGATCGCGGGAATTCTTGCTCTGCTTGCGGTAAGGCATTTTATGCAGCGCGGCTTTCTATTGAACAATGCGTACATTTACGCTTCCGAAAAGGAGCGGGAAACGATGGACAAGGCGCCGCATTACAGGCAGTCCGCAATCGTATTCTGCCTTTTGAGCCTTGTGTTTATCGTGATAGGGCTTTCCATTGTGCTGCAAAACGGCAAACTGCTGCTGCTTGAGCTGCCTTTGACGGCCGGGGCGATAGCTTATGCCGTGATATCCTCGGCAAAGCAGCTTAAAAAGCCGAAGAGATAATGAAAAACGAAAAACATAAAATAAAAAAACAAACGTAAAGAATAAAGCGTAAGCTGCCCGGCCGGTACGGTCGAAAAAACAGGGAATAAAAAGAAAAACATTAAGGAGAAAACGAAAATGAAATATTCCATCATCACAAGGGGCATGGGCTGCCCGCACTGCATCAAGAAGGTAACGAAGGCTATGGAGGAGCTTGGCGCACAGATCGAAAAGGTCGAGCTGAACGATATCGCGGTCTATTCCGATAAGTCCGAGGCGGATATCCGCGCCGCGATCGAGGCGAAGGGCTTCGAGGTGGTTTCCGTAAAGGCGGAGTAACAAGATTATGTGCAGTTTACAGGGCTATGAAAAACAAATAGCGGGCTTGCTCGATTATCCGCGCTATATTTCGGGCGATGCGGAAGCGAAAAAGGCGATTTTCAGCGAGATCCTCCGCTTCACGAACGAATATTTCGGCATGAGCACGGAGCTTTTCTTCACAATGCCGGAGGGCTTTGAGGCGGCGCACGGGCTGACCGATCCGGACACGGGAAATATTCGTGTGAACGAGGCACTTTTCGACGACGGCGCGCCGTTTCTGCCGCTGTTCATCTTTCTGCACGAGCTGCGCCACGCTATCCAACAGGCAAGAACGGAGCTGTTCTCAAAGGAGATAGCCGTAAACTGCTCCCACATGATACAGTTCGACGGAACGGGCTATTTTGTTGACGGTGAAACCGTGATAACAGTTAAATTGGACGGCGAGCAGGCGTTCTATACGGAGCTTTACTTGGGCTCACCTGCGGAGATGGACGCAAATAAATTTGCGTATGATATGCTTTGCCCGGTTTGCGCCGATGAAGCTCTTACGGAGCATTACCGAATTTGGACTCCGAGCTATAGGATCATTCCAAAGGAAAGGATGCTTGAGGAGTTTTTGAAGGCTGCTGAGCGGATCGACCGCCTTGCCGAGGAAGCGGCAAATAATGCGTAAGGAAAAGGAAAAATGGAGCTTGACGGAAGGATCGTAATAGGGCTTTCGGGCGGGGTGGATTCCGCCGCCGCCGCGCTGCTTTTGAAGGAGCGGGGCTGTGACGTTGTGGCCGTTTTTATGAAAAACTGGGATGAGCAGGACGAAAACGGCGCCTGCACCGCCGAGCAGGATTATGCCGATGCGCGGCGCGCTGCCGAGCAGATAGGCATACCCTTTTATTCCGTCAGCTTCGTTAAGGAATATTACAATAGAGTTTTTGAATATTTCCTTGAGGAATATAAAAAAGCGCGCACGCCTAACCCCGATATCCTCTGCAACACGGAGATAAAGTTCAAGGCATTTCTGGAGCTTGCGCTCACAATGGACGCTGAATATCTTGCCACGGGGCATTATGCGCGGCTCGATAAATCGCGCGGCACGCGGCTTTTGCGCGCGCGGGATTCGGGCAAGGATCAAACCTATTTTCTTGCCGGACTCACCGAGGCGCAGCTTGAAAGGGCGCTTTTCCCGATTGGCGAGCTTGAAAAGAGCGAGGTGCGCACGATCGCGGAAAAGGCGGGGCTTGTGAACGCCAGAAAGAAGGATTCCACGGGCGTTTGCTTCATCGGCGAAAGAAATTTCAAAAGGTTTCTGATGCAGTTCCTTCCCGCGCAGCCGGGTGAAATGATAGATACGCGCGGCAGGGTCGTGGGGAGGCACGACGGGCTGATGTACTACACCATGGGTCAGCGGCGCGGGCTCGGCATAGGCGGCATGAACGAAGGCAGCGGCGAAAGCTGGTTCGTTGTGGGCAAGGATATGGAGCATAACCGCCTGATAGTGCAGCAGGGCGAGCACGAGGAGCTTTTCTCCACCGCGCTTTCGGTGGAAAAAATGCACTTCGTTTCGGGGCAGGCGCCCGCGAAAACCTTCCGCTGCACCGCGAAATTCCGCTACCGGCAGAGCGATCAGA
Organism: uncultured Clostridia bacterium; assembly: GCA_947168565.1. Classification (GTDB taxonomy): domain Bacteria; phylum Bacillota; class Clostridia; order Christensenellales; family CAG-138; genus PeH17. The sequence continues at coordinate 73,098 of CAMVMM010000010.1, forward strand.
GCGTGCTTGTTTCGATGAGCGGCGAGGGCGCGCATATAGATTTCGACGAGCCGCAGAGGGCGATAACGCCCGGTCAGTGGGCGGTTTTATACGATGGCGAAGTGTGCCTGGGCGGCGGCGCGATAGACGGAGTGCGCCCGCTCAAGGCGCTGGAGCCCTCGCTTTTCAAGGGCTGAAGCTTCGGCTCATTAAGGCGCAAAGAATAAAAATACTGTATTGACATCAAAAAAACGGAGAAAAACAATGGATATTGCCAAAATGATAGACCACACCCTTTTAAAGCCGGACGCAACGGAGCAGGCGATAAAGGCGCTTTGCGACGAAGCGAAGCAATACGGCTTCAAGAGCGTTTGCGTGAACCCTTCGCGCGTCGGCTTCGCTGCGGAGCAGCTTGAAGGCAGCGGCGTGCTGCCATGCTGCGTTATCGGCTTCCCTCTCGGCGCAACGCTTCCCGAGGTAAAGGCGTTTGAGGCCGCCGCCGCGATAGAGGAGGGCGCGAAGGAGCTGGATATGGTGATAAATATCGGCGCGGCGAAGGACGGCAACTGGGAGCTTGTTAAAAACGATATTGCGGCGGTCGTGACTGCGGCGAACGGCGAAGCGCTCGTCAAGGTGATAATCGAAACCTGCCTGCTCACGGACGAGGAAAAGGTGCGTGCCTGCCAATGCGCGCTGGAGGCGGGGGCGGATTTTGTGAAAACCTCCACCGGCTTTTCCACCGGCGGCGCGCTTGAAGCGGATGTGGAGCTGATGCGCAGGGCGGTGGGCGAGCGCATGGGCGTTAAGGCTTCGGGCGGCGTTCGCACCCCCGAGGACGCGGAAAGGCTCATTCGCGCCGGCGCTTCAAGGCTTGGCACGAGCAACGGCGTTAAGCTGCTCGGCTGAGGGCGCGCCATGGCGCATAAAAGCCCCGAATTTGCATAAAATTATAAAAAATATATGGTGCGTTTACGAAAAAACTATTGCAATTATGGTAAAAATATGGTATTCTCGTTATGTACCTTGTGTTTAGGGTTTTTTTGTAAACTTTTTTGTGCGGCTTTAAGCCGTTAGCAGTACCTTCAAGAGTGGGCCAAACCCGCTCTTTAATTTTCAAGGGGTACTCTTCGGAGGAAAAATTGAAGCTTACCGACCGTATTTTTGAATTGCTCGAGCCGACCGTGAAATCGCTTGGGTATGAGCTCTATGAGGTCGAATTCCAAAAGGAATACGATAACTGGGTGCTCACCCTGTTCATAGATAAGGCGGAGGGCGTTGATCTGGACGACTGCGAGCGCGTCAGCAACGCCGTGGATCCGATTCTGGACGAGGCGGACCCGATAGAGCAGGCGTACTACCTTTCCGTGAGCAGCGTGGGCATCGACCGCCCGATCAAAAAAGACAAGGACTTTCAGCGAAATATCGGCAAAAAGGTGGACGTGCGCCTTTACGCGCCGATGGACGGCAAAAAGGAGCTTACGGGCGAGCTGCTTTCCTTTGACGCAGAAAGCTTTTGCATTTCCGCCGGAGGAGAGAAAACCATACCGAGAAAGGCGTGTGCGCTCATTCGCCCGCATATCGATTTTTGATCGAAGGATTCAAATTCAAGGGCGGACGGCCGCTCCGCCGGGGGCGCTGTGGAATGCGCGGAAGCAATATTGAATTATTGAAGCAAAGAAAAGCATCAAGCTAAAAAGAATTAAGGAGAATCAGGATGAACAAGGAACTCATCGGCGCGCTTGAAATGATAAGCAAGGACAGGGGAATTTCGTTTGACGTGCTTGCGGACGCGATCGAAGCCGCGCTCGTCAGCGCCTATAAAAAGAATTACAACACAAACGGCAACGTTCGCGCCAATCTGGACAGGGAAACCGGCAAAATAGAGATCTGGGCTTCCAAAACCGTTGTTGAGGAGGTCAGCGACCCCATGACCGAGATCAGCCTTAAAAACGCGAAGGCGGTGAACCCGCTTTTCGAGATTGGCGACGTGCTTGAGGAGGAGGCCGATTCAAAGAATTTCGGCAGGATAGCGGCGCAAACGGCGAAGCAGGTCGTGATGCAGCGCATCCGCGAGGCGGAGCAGGGCGCTCTGTTTGATGAGTATGCCGAAAAGGAAAACGAGGTGCTCACCGCCATAGTTCAGCGCACGGAGAAAAACGGCGTTTACGTTGAGCTTGGCAAAACGGACGGCCTTATTCCCTTAAACGAGATCATCGCGGGCGAAACCTACGAAACGAACGACCGCGTGAAGGTATACGTTTTAAAGGTTCAGCGCGACACGAAGGGCCCGCAGATCCTTGCATCAAGAACGCATCCCGGCCTTGTGAAGCGCCTTTTCGAGCTTGAGATACCGGAGATCCAGTCCGGAATAGTGCAGATAAAGTCCATAGCCCGCGAGGCGGGTCAGCGCACCAAGATCGCCGTTCACAGCACCGATGAGCAGGTGGACGCGGTGGGCGCTTGCGTGGGTCAGCGCGGCGTGCGCGTGGAGCGCATAGTGAGCGAGCTTCATAATGAAAAGATGGATATTATCGAGTGGGACGCCGATATTGCCGTGTATATCGCAAAGGCGCTCGGCCCCGCAAAGGTCACCATGGTATTCATTAACGAGGCCGAAAAGGCGGCGCGCGTTATCGTGCCGGACAGCCAGCTTTCCCTTGCTATAGGCAAGGAGGGGCAGAACGCAAGGCTTGCCGCCAAGCTTACCGGCTGGAAGATAGATATAAAATCCCAGAGCCAGGCGGACGAGGAGTTTGCGGAGCTGGTGCCGGATGACGGAGAAGTGGATGAGGACGCGGATATCGACACAAACGATATTCTGGGCGAGCTGAACGAGTAACGAACGGCGAAGCCGAAAAAGCTTCTTATTAAGATTAAGAAAACGGATCGATCCGGTCAAAAAGATTGTTTTCGGAGGAAGAATTTGCAAAAAAAGATCCCGATGCGCATGTGCGTGGGCTGCCGCGAGATGAGGCCCAAACGCGAGCTTGTGCGCATAGTATGCTCAAAGGAGGGCGCGGTCGCCCTTGACACAACGGGCAAAGCGCCCGGGCGCGGCGCTTACGTTTGCCCAAGGCGCGAATGCCTTGAGCGCGCCGTGAAGAGCCGTGCGCTTGAAAGGGCGTTTTCACGCAAGGTGGAAAAGGAAGTGTTTGAGGCCCTTTCCGAAAGGATAGAGTCGCTTGCGCCCTCAACCGATCCCGACGAAGCCGAAGGCGGGGGAGGCGGCGCATGAGCGAGCTTGAAAACAGGCTGATGAGCGCGATAGGGCTCTGCATGAAGGCGGGAAAGCTCGCTTCGGGCGAGTTTGCGGCGGAAAAGGCGCTGAAAAGCGGCGGCAGGCTTGCGATAGTGGATGAAAGCGCGTCCGAAAACACCAGAAAACAATGGGCGGATGCCTGCGAATTTCGCGCCGTGCCGCTGATGTTCGTGCGCGGGCTGGGCTTTGCGATAGGCAAGAGCGCAAGGATGTGCGCCGTTGTGACGGATGCGGGCTTTGCTGAAATGATAATGTCCGCAGAAGAAAAGCTGCGCCCGGAGCGCACGGCCGCCGAAAATGCGGAAACTACCGAAACCACCGAAAATGCGGAAACGGCCGAAACCACCGAAAATGCGGAAACTACAGAAACCACCGAAAATGCGGAAACGGCCGAAAATACCGAAAATACCGGAATAACCGAGAATAAAGCTAATTGCGAAAAGCAAAATGTTCACCATACGGAGGCGGAGACCAATGACTAAAGCCGAATTACTGGAAAAAGCAAAGAATATCAAAAGCAAGGCGGAGGAGCTGATCGAAAAAACGGCGGCCCTGCGCACCGAGGCGGGCAATTCGCTCCAGGCGGCAAGGCGCCGCGAGAGTGCGCTTATTGCCGCGCGCAAAAAGGAGGAGGAGGAGCGCCTCGCAAGGGAAAAGGCGGAGCGCTGGCAGGAATACCTGAATTCGGACAGTCAGCAGGGCATCTATGTGAGCGACCGTGACGGCAATTTCGGCGAGACCGCCGAGCCGCCCGCAGAGCATCGGGGCGAGGTCGAAGCCGCCGCAGAGCCGCCTGCGGAAGCTGCCGAAAAGCAGGAAAACGCGGAAAAAACCGCGAAAACCGAAGGATCGGATACCGCCGCGAGCGAGCCCGCCGCGGAGCCCGAAAAGCAGGCTGAAAATAAGGAGCCGGCGCAGGGGGCTTCTGCCGAAGCAGGGAGCGGCGCTTCCGAGGAGGGCAAAAAGCCCGAGGAAGGCAAAAAGCAGGATGAGATCCGCAGGGTCGAGATCAGGCAAAGGGACGATCAGCGCGGCGAAAGAAAGCCACGCGAGGGCGCGAGAGGCGAGGGCCGCGATGCAAGAGCCGACAGCAAGGACAGGCCGGACGCGCGCTCGGGCGACAGGCAGAGGCGCGATGAGCGCAGGCAGGGGGGCGACCGCGCTCCCGCCGCCAAGGACGATGCGCGAGCGCCGAGGCAGCAGCAGAGCGGCGGCAGAAAGCCCGCCGAGGCGGCTTCCCCGATAGTTCAAAAGAAGGACACGCGCACCCAGGAAAACAAGGGCACCTACGTGCGCACATTCGATACGGAAAAGAAGGCTAAAAACAAGAAAACCATTATGAAAGAAAGCGGACCCTCTGCCAAAAACTGGGATGACGACGGCGCATCCTTCGGCTCCAAAAAGCGCAAGAACGCCAAGCACGAGCAGCCCGTGCGCAGGCCGGAGCCCGTGGTCATCGAAAAGGCGGTCATCACCACCGAAACCATCACCGTGCGCGATTTTTCCGAAAAGATCGGAAAGCCCGCGGCGGAGATACTTAAAAAGCTGTTCATGATGAATATCGTGGCGAATATCAATCAGGATATCGATTTTGAAACCTGCGAGCTTATCGCCATGGACTACAATATCGAGCTGGAGCACCAGGTCGCCAAAACCTTTGAGGAAGCCATGCAGGAGACCGCCGAGGAGGCGGACAGGGAGGAGGACCTCGTGCCCCGTCCCCCTGTGGTCACCATCATGGGCCACGTTGACCACGGCAAAACCTCCCTGCTCGACGCCATCCGCAAAAGCTCCGTCGTTGAGGGCGAGGCGGGCGGCATAACCCAGCATATCGGCGCATACACCGTGGAGCTGAACGGCAGAACCATCACCTTTATCGACACACCCGGCCACGAGGCGTTCACCTCCATGCGCGCACGCGGCGCTCAGGTAACTGACGTGGTTATCCTCGTTGTGGCTGCGGACGACGGCATCATGCCGCAGACCGTAGAGGCGATAAACCATTCCAAGGCGGCGGGCGTGCCGATCATCGTGGCAATAAACAAAATAGATAAGCCGGAGGCGAATCCCGCCAGAATCAAGCAGCAGCTCATGGAGCATGAGCTTGTGGCGGAGGAGTTCGGAGGCGACACCATCTGCGTTGAGGTTTCCGCCAAAAAGAAGATAAATCTTGAAGGGCTGCTTGAAATGGTTCTGCTTCAGGCGGACGTGCTTGAGCTGAAGGCAAATCCCAAGCGCGCCGCGCGCGGCACCATCATCGAGGCTCAGCTCGACAGGGGCAGGGGCCCCGTTGCCACCGTGCTCGTTCAAAACGGCACGCTCAAGGTGGGCGATCCCATCGTTGCGGGCATTGCCTACGGCAAGGTGCGCGCCATGATGGACGATAAGGGCAGAAGCGTCAAAGCCGCAGGCCCCAGCACCCCCGTTGAGGTGCTCGGCTTCAATGAGGTTCCCTCCGCGGGCGACGTGATGAACGTTGCGGAGGTTTCCAAGAAGGTTGCCGAGGAGCGCAGAAATAAGATCAAGGCGGAGCAGCTCAAGAACCTTTCCAAGGTCAGCCTGGAGGATCTGTTCAGCCATATCGCCGAGGGCGAGATAAAAACGCTGAATATCGTGGTAAAGGCGGACGTTCACGGCTCCGTGGAGGCGGTCAAGAGCTCGCTTGAAAAGCTTTCGCAGGACGAGGTGCGCGTTAAGGTGATCCACGGCGGCGTGGGCGCAATTAGCGAGTCGGACGTTATGTTTGCCTCCGCTTCAAACGCCATCGTTATCGGCTTCAACGTTCGTCCGGACGCGGGCGCGAGGGCGCTTGCGGAGCAGGAAAAGGTTGACGTGCGCACCTACCGCATCATCTATCAGGCGATAGAGGACGTTGAAAACGCCATGAAGGGCCTGTTCAAGCCCGTATTCAAGGAAGTGCATCTGGGCACAATAAGCGTCAGAAACACCTTCAAGGTCAGCTCCATCGGCACCATTGCCGGTGCGTACGTTCAGGAAGGCAGGGTCACGAGAAACGCGCTGGTTCGCGTTGTGCGCGACGGCGTTGTGATCCACGAGGGCAAGATAGCCTCCCTGCGCCGCTTCAAGGACGACGTGAAGGAGGTTGCCGCGGGCTACGAGTGCGGCATCAGCATAGAGGATTTCAACGATATCCACGAGATGGATCAGATCGAGGCCTACGTTATGGAGGAGGTCAAGCGCTGATATGCGCTTCCTCCCAAACAGGGCCATTGATTGGAAAACTGCAAAACATAATTTAAAACGGAGCGAAAATGCCGAATATCAGGTACGACAGAATAAACGAGGAAATTAAAAAGGCGCTGAGCGAGATAGTGCGCGATATGAAGGACCCGCGCATCTCGCCCATGACCACCATCATGCTTGTGGAGGCAACGAACGACCTCAAGCTTGCCAAGGTCAAGGTCAGCGTATACGATAAGGACGACGCCGCGCGAAGGGAAACCGTCGCCGCCCTCAACCGCGCCGAGGGCTTCATAGCAAGGGAGCTTGGCAGGCGCATAGATATCAGGAGGATACCAACTCTTAAATTCACGCTCGATGATTCGATCGAATACTCCGTGCATATCGCGGAGATAATCGACCGGCTGCAGCGCGAGCGAGCAAAGGACGGATCCGATAAAAATGACGATGAGGACAATGAACAATAACGATCTCGATTTTGACTCCGTGATACGCTTTATCGGGGAGCAGGAGCGCTTTACGCTGCTTTCGCATATCTCTCCGGATGGGGACACGCTCGGCGCCGCGCTTGCGCTCCGCCTGCTTTTGAAAAGGCTGGGCAAGACGGCGGAGGTGGTGTGCGCAAATCCCGTGCCGAAGATATACGCCTTTCTGCCCGGCGCGGAGCAGGTTGTGATGCCCGAAAACGCCGCAGGCTATGAAAACGTGATCTCGGTGGACTGTGCGGATGCGCCCCGTTTCGGCAGGGCGATACGCATCTTTGAAGCGGCAAAGCGCACTGCGGTGATAGATCACCACAAGACGAACCCCGGCTTTGGCGAGATAAACCTCGTTGTGGCGGACGCGGCGGCGACCGCCGAGGTGATACACGAGCTTTTCGTGAGGATGGACATGCCCATTGAAAGAGACGAGGCGATCTGCCTCTACACCGGCATAGTTACGGACACGGGCAATCTGTCGTACAGCAACACCACCGGAAACGCGCTGCGGATAATCGCGGATTTCGTTGAAAAAAAGCTTGTGGATATTGCGGAGCTGAATCGCCTCATCTACCGAACGGTGCCATACTGCAAAACCCGCGTGCAGGGCTTTGTGAATTCCAATATCCAGCTTGAGGGCGGCGGCATGATAGGCGTCGGCACGCTCACACAGGATCAGATGCACGGCTATGGCGCCACAAATGAGGACTGCGAGGGCATTATAGACGGCATACGCGACGTGGAATGCGTTAAGATCGCCATCTTCATCCGCGAAGGGGTGGACGGCTCGTATAAGGTGAGCCTGCGCAGCAAGGACATTGGCGACGTGGGCAGGCTGGCCGAGCTTCACGGCGGCGGCGGGCATGAAAACGCGGCGGGCTACACCGCGCACGAGCCGCTTTCCACGGTCAAGGCGCAGATCGTGCTTCAGGCGCAGGAGGAGCTGAAACGAGCGCTTGAGGCGCAGGGCGATCGCGCCTGAGAGCGCCGGTTTAAGTCGGATAAGCCTGCGGGAAGCTGCGCTGTTTTACCGCTTCACCGCTTTACCGCCTTGCGGCTGTGTTGTGTTATAATTAGGTAAACAAAAATGCCATTTGAAGGTGTTGTATGCGTGCTGAAGCCGCCGGGACTCACGTCCAGCGACGTGGTGGTGGACGTGCGCAGGATCTTTCATGAAAAGCGCGTCGGTCATACGGGAACACTCGACCCGGCGGCGGCGGGGGTGCTGCCTGTCTGCATAGGCAGGGCGACCCGCCTTTTTGACTATCTTGTTGATAAGAAAAAGCGCTATCTTGCGGAGATACGCTTCGGGCTTGCCACCGATACGGAGGATGCCTATGGCGCGGTAACCGAGCGCACGGAGTGCGATATTTCGCAGGAGCGGCTAGAGGCGGTGCTGCCCTCGTTCATTGGGGAGCAGCTTCAGGTGCCGCCCATCTATTCCTCGCTGAATGTGAACGGCGTTAAAATGTACAAGCTTGCGCGGCGGGGCGAGGTCACCTCGCCCGTGGAGGAGCGGAAGCGCCTTATCACCGTGAGCCGCATGGAGCTTGTTGAAAAGCTTGAAAAAAACAGCTTCCTTATAGATATAGAATGCTCCAAGGGCACATATGTGCGCACGCTCTGCCGCGATATAGGCAAAAGGCTCGGCGCAGCGGCCTATATGCCGTTTCTGCTGCGCACCGCCTCCGGCAGTTTCACCCTTGATTCCGCGCATACCATAGCGGAGCTTAAAGCGCTTGGCGAGCAGGGCGTGCTTGAAAGCGTGCTCGTGCCAATGGATGAGGCGGCGGCGCATATTCCCGCGCTCAGGCTGAACGCGCTTAGCGCAAAGCAGAAAAGGCTGCTTGTGAACGGCGCCTCCATCCCGCTTGATGCCTGCCCGCTCGGGGAGATACACCGGCTTTATTTGGACGACGTGTTCATGGGGCTCTGCGTGCGCGACGGCGGGGGGCTGCACATAACCGTGTGGCTCGGGCCGGAGGAAATGCAGGCAAAGTGAGCCGCGATTTTCGTTTTTTGATCTACCAACATTTTTTTACGGAGAAGAATAATGGCTAAAACCGTGCTCGCCCTCGGTATGTTCGACGGGATGCACATAGGGCATAAAAAACTGATAGAAACGGCGGTTCGGCTTGCCAAAAAGGAAGGGCTGGAGGCGGCGGTATACACCTTTTCGAATCATCCGCAGGCGCTCTTCGGCGCGAAGGTGCCGAGGCTCTGCTCAAATGAAGAACGGCTTGCCATCATGCGCAGGCTGGGTGTGGAGCGCATTGAGCTTGCGCCCTTCACGCGGGAGCTTGCCTCGCTTTCGCCGGAGCGTTTTTTGGATTTGCTCGCGGAAAAAATGCAGCCCCATACCCTCGTGGCGGGCTTTAGCTACACCTTCGGCAGGAATAAAAGCGGCAATACGGAGATATTAACAAGGCTTGCGCTCAAAAGGGGCATCGGCGCCGCCGTGATACCGCCCGTGAGTTTTGCAAATAAGCCCGTTTCAAGCACGCGCATACGCGAGCTTATCGAAAAGGGGGATGTGCAGAACGCGCAGCTCATGCTCGGCCGCACCTACACCCTTTCGGGCGAGGTGGTGGAGAATAGCCGCATCGGCAGAACGATAGGTTTTCCCACGGCGAACATCCTGCCCGATCCCTCCCGCGCTCTGCCGGCGGACGGAGTGTATATCAGCATGGCAAGGGTGGGGGGCGATATGCTGCCCGCCGTCACAAGCATCGGCATGAATCCCACGGTCGGCGGCAAAAGGCGCATGATCGAAACCCATATCTTTGATTTCAACAGCGATATTTACGGCAGCACGATCGAGGTTTTTTTCGTTAAAAGGCTGCGCGGCGTGATGGAGTTTTCCGATCTGGAGGAGCTCAAGACCCGGATCGAGTCCGATTCAAAAAAGGCGAAGGAGTATTTCGGCTGCGTTTAGCGCGGCGTGAAAGGAAGTGCGATATGCTAACGGTCATTCTTGCGGTTATCTCGCTTGCGGCGGGCTATCTTATAGGCAGCATAATGACGGCGGTGAAGATAGCCAAGGCAAAATCCAAGGACATTCGTGAGGTGGGCAGCGGCAACGCGGGCTCAACCAATATCCTGCGCACCTTCGGCTGGAAGTGGGGGCTTCTGTGCCTGTTTTTCGACAGCCTCAAGGGTGCGGTAAGCGTGCTTATAGGCATGGCGCTGGGTCAGATCGCAATCAAGCTGTTTCCAAACACGGCGTTCATGCCCCAGTTTCCGACCTTCCTCGGCTGCGTCGCCTTCTTCGGCGCGCTGCTCGGGCATCTTCTGCCAGTTTTCTACCAGTTCCGCGGCGGCAAAAGCGTGGCGGTGGCGCTCGGCGGCTTCCTTGTGCTTTCGCCGGTGCAGCTTCTTATTGCGCTCGGGATCGCAATAGTGCTTATCGCCATCACAAGAATGGTTTCCGTCGGCTCCCTGGTGGGCACGCTCATCACCTGCGTGCTTGTGATAATCAAGAATTTCGGCAATATCCCGCTCATGGTAATGTCCGTGGTGGTGCTTGTGATAATCGTGGTGGCGCATCTGCCCAATATCCAGCGCATCATGGAGGGGCGCGAGCGCAGGCTCGGCAATATAGAATGGGAAGCAGGGCAGGATGACGAAGGCGGAAAGGGCGATAAGGGCAGCGGCAGAAAAGCCGGATGAATTCTTTATTCCGACCGGAGCCTTATAAGATTACAGAAAATACAAGCAAAAACAGATATTTACAAAGCCAAAACGGCAAGCGCGGATATATTTTTTTCTTGCCTTGAGAAAAAACCGCGAAAAAAAGCAGGTTGAACCGATTATTTTTTCTAATAAGAAACGGTTGACTTGCTTTTTATTTTGCTATATAATTTAACGTGTGTAGGTATAAGGTTTGTGCCTCACTGATCATCGAGCCTCAGACCGAGCTCCGGTCGGGTTCAAATACACTTTTTTAGGAGGAAAAACATGAAGAGAATCATCGCATTTGCAGTGGCTCTTTCCATGGTGCTGGCGCTTTTCAGCGTGCCTGTATCAGCGGAAAAGGCCGAGCCTGCAAGCCGCGAGCCCTCAAACACCGCGGTCATTACGGCCGAGGGTCCCGAACGGGTTTTTCGCGGCGAGCAGTTCACGGTAACGCTCTCCATTTCGGGAGACTACGCTGCCCATGCAATCAAGATCAGGCTTCCGTTTGATACGACTGCATTTGAGTATGTATCCTACGAGCCCGGTCCGGTTTTCACCGCGGCGTCCGCAACGCCCAACTATGCCATGATAGAGCTTAACGAGGCTCAGGACGCGCTGAATTTCGGGTGCATGATGCCCGTAAATCCCATAAGCGCAACCGGCGCCGTCTACACCGCCACCTTTAAGGCGAAGGATGATGCGCCGTTCGGCACGTTCAGCTTCATGCCCGTGATCGCCAATCCGAATGATTTTGTTAATTACCCCAGCGGCGGCGAGGCGACCCCCATCGCTCACAGCGAGACCGGCGCCGACGTTGAAGTGGCTGCCGAGTACACCGTCACCTACATGGTGAACGGCGAGCTGGTGGCTACTCAGACCTATGCCGAGGGCGAAACGATCACCCCCATCGAGTGCCCCGAGGAGCCTATCCCCGAAGGCTATCACTTCGTTGAGTGGAGCGGCATTCCGGCGGACGGCCTGATGCCCGGCGAGGATATCACGGTGAACGCGGTGCTCTCCGAGAACTCCTACACCGTTACCTTCAATATCAACGGCAAGAAATACACTACGGTTCAGTACCTGTACGGCGCGCAGATCTCCGCTCCCGATCTTCCGCTGCCGGACGGCTTTGAGTTCAGCGGATGGGAGATCCCGGACTCCATGCCCGCTCAGAATATCACCCTGGATTCCACGCTTACGGCAAGCGAGGTGACCTTTACCGTTACCGCACCCGAAAGGGTTTCCGCCGGCGAGGAGTTCGACGTGGTTGTCAGCATCAGCGGCAGCTACTATGCAAATGCGATGACCTTCAAGCTTGTTTTCGACGCAAACGTGTTTGAACCGGTCGGAAACATTGTCAACGGTCAGGTGCTCAATCAGCTTCCCATGGGCGCCGTCGCAATGCCCCATATCATTTCCGGCTCGGCCAATCTCGGCGTTGCGGTCCCCATTTCCTTCATGCAGGGCGAGGGTGAGCTCTTCACGCTCAGGTTCAGGGCAAAGGCCGACGCAGCAGACGGCACCTATACATTCACGCCGAACGTGGCCCAGTTTGTGTACAGCCCCGTCAACAGCATGACGATGAATATACCCGTCGTCCCCGTGCCTGCCGAAACGACCATTGGGGCGCAGGAGTACACCGCTACCTTCGTTATAGGCAACGAGGTTATCGCAACCTACACCATTGCCGCAGGCGAGCAGATCACCACGCCCGATTATCAGCCTCCCGAGGGCTATGAGTTCAACGGCTGGCAGGACTTGCCCACCGAGATGCCGGAGGAGGATATCACCATCTACGGCAGCATTTCCCCCATTGAATATACCGTTACCTTCACCATAAACGGCATCGAGTACGAGGTTGCGGCCGTTGCCTTCGGCAGCGAGATCACCGTGCCCGATTACGACGTGCCCGCGGGCTGCGAGTTCAGCGGCTGGCAGGTGCCCGACACCATGCCCGCGCAGGATCAGACCTTCAACGCCACCCTTGAGGCGCTGCCCGTTGAGTTCATCGTGCTTCCCAACCCCACCGAGGTAAAGGCGGGCGATGAATTCACCGTTGAGCTGAAGCTGAACGGCGAGTACACCGCGAACGCGCTGCAGTTCCACCTGAGCTACGACGCAAACAGCTTCGAGATCGTAAGCGTTGTTGAAGGCCCCGTGCTTACCGCTATCGATAACAATAACGGAATGCACGTTGTGGATTATCAGACCTACGAAGGCTCCGTGCGCATCATCGGCATGGCGGATGTTCCCTTCAGCCAGGACGGCGTAGTGCTTACCATCACCATGCGCGCGAAGGACGATGCGCAGCTTGGCGAATACGATATCACCGGCGTGACGGTCGATTTCTTCGGCTATTTCCCCGTGGATATGAGGATTGATATCCCCACCGAGAATATTCCCGGCACCGTGGAGATCGTTGAGGAGGAGCTGTACAACGTCACCTATTACGTGAACGATGAGAGCATTGCCGTGCATCCCTTTGCGGAAGGCGCGACTATCACCGATTTCGAATGCCCCGAGGAGTACGTTCCCGAAGGCCATCACTTCGTTGAGTGGGACGGTCTGCCGCAGGACGGCCTGATGCCCGCTCAAAATATAGACGTATTCGCGGTATTCGAGCCCAATGACTACATTATCACGTACATGGCGGGCGGCGCCATCGTGGAGGAGGTCACCGTTCCCTACGGCACCGCCATCCAGCCCATCGAATGCCCCGAGCAGTACGTTCCCGAAGGCTATCACTTCGTTGAGTGGGAGGATCTCCCCGAAACGATGCCCGCGAACAATATCATCGTGAACGCGGTATTCGAGATCAACACCTACACCGTGATCTGGAGCAACTGGGATTTTGCCGAGCTTGAGGTCGATGAGAACGTCGAGCACGGCACCATGCCCAGCTACGACGGCAGCGAGCCCGTGAAGGAAGGCAACGCACAGTACAGCTACACCTTCATCGGCTGGGAGCCCGAGCTCTCCGAAGTCACCGAGGACATCACCTATACCGCAGTATTTGAAGAAACCGTCAACACCTACACCGTGACCTGGAATAACTGGGACAGCGAGGAGCTTGAAGTGGACGAGAACGTGCCCTACGGCACCATGCCCACCTACGACGGCAACGAGCCGCAGAAGGAAGGCAACGCGCAGTACAGCTACACCTTCATCGGCTGGGAGCCCGAGGTCTCCGAGGTGGAGGGCGACATCACCTATACCGCAGTATTTGAGGAATCCGTCAACACCTACACCGTGACCTGGAATAACTGGGACGGCACCGAGCTTGAAGTTGATGAAAACGTCGAGTACGGCACCATGCCCACCTACGACGGCAACGAGCCGCAGAAGGAAGGCAACGCACAGTACAGCTACACCTTCATCGGCTGGGAGCCCGAGCTCTCCGAAGTCACCGAGGACATCACCTATACCGCAGTATTTGAAGAAACCGTCAACACCTACACCGTGACCTGGCTCAACTGGGACGGCACCGAGCTTGAAGTTGATGAAAACGTCGAATACGGCACCATGCCCACCTACGACGGCAGCGAGCCCGTGAAGGAAGGCAACGCACAGTACAGCTACACCTTCATCGGCTGGGAGCCCGAGCTCTCCGAAGTCACCGAGGACATCACCTATACCGCAGTATTTGAAGAAACCGTCAACACCTACACCGTGACCTGGCTCAACTGGGACGGCACCGAGCTTGAAGTTGATGAAAACGTCGAATACGGCACCATGCCCGCCTACGACGGCAGCGAGCCCGTGAAGGATGAGGACGAGCAGTGCGTTTACGTGTTCGTCGGTTGGGAGCCCGAGGTATCCGAGGTTGAGGGCAACGTTACCTACACCGCCGTATTCGAGCCCATCGAAAAGGTGCTGTTCATAGTAAGCGCCGATCCCGATCTGGTTGAGCAGGGCGAAGAATTCACCCTCACCTTTGAGATCGCCGGCGAGTATTCCGCAAATACCCTGCGCGCCTACATCGAGTACGACGCGGAAAACTTCGAGATCGTCAGCATTGAAAACGGCCCCGTTGCCGTCGAGGTGCTGAATAACAACGGCCTCATGGTTCTTGATTACACCACCCATCCCGGCTCCATCCGCCTCTCCTTCATCGTTGATGAAGCTGTGAACATGGCGGGCAGCATCATCGTTGTCACCATGCGCGCGAAGGACGAAGCGCAGCTCGGCGTCTACGACCTTGTGCCCACCGTGCATGAGTTCCAGGCGGAGATCGACGGCTTTGGCTGGGATATCCCGTTTGAAACCGTTCCCGGCACCGTGGAGATAGTCGAAAGGCCGACCTTCACCCTCACCTATCTTGTGGACGGCGAGGAAGTTGAAACTCAGACCTATTGCGAGGGCGATCAGATCCAGCCCATCGAGTGCCCCGCGGAGCTTATCCCCGAAGGCTATCACTTCGTTGAATGGGAGGGCATGCCCGAAAACGGCCTGATGCCCGCCGAGAATGTCGAGGTGAACGCGGTATTCGAGATCAACACTTACACTGTAACGTGGAATAACTGGGATGGCACCGAGCTTGAGGTTGATGAATACGTACCTTACGGCACCATGCCCGCCTACAACGGCAGCGAGCCCGCGAGGGACGAGGACGAGCAGCACGTTTACGTGTTCGTCGGCTGGGAGCCCGCGCTTTCCGAGGTCACCGAGGATATTACCTACACCGCCGTATTCGAGCCCATCGAAAAGGTTCGGTTCATAGTAAGCGCCGATCCCGAAACGGTTGAGCAGGGCGAAGAATTCACCCTCACCTTTGAGATCGCCGGCGAGTATTCCGCAAACACCCTGCGCGCCTACGTCGAGTACGACGCGGAGAGCTTCGAGATCGTCAGCGTCGAAAACGGCGATGTTGCGATCGAGGTGCTGAATAACAACGGCCTCATGGTTCTTGATCACACCACCCATCCCGGCTCCATCCGCCTCTCCTTCATCGTTGATGAAGCTGTGAGCATGGAGGGCAGCATCATCGTTGTCACCATGCGCGCGAAGGACGATGCGCAGCCCGGCGTCTACGACCTTGCGCCCACCGTGCATGAGTTCCAGGCGGAGATCGACGCGTTTGGCGTGGATATCCCCTATACCGAGGTTCCCGGCACCGTGGAGATCGTTGAGAGGACGACCTTCACCCTCACCTATCTTGTTGACGGCGAGGAAGTGGAAACCCAGACCTATGCCGAGGGCGATCAGATCCAGCCCATCGAGTGCCCTGCGGAGCTTATCCCCGAAGGCTATCACTTCGTTGAATGGGAGGGCATGCCCGAAAACGGCCTGATGCCCGCCGAGAATGTCGAGGTGAACGCGGTATTCGAGCCCAATGACTACGTTATCACCTACATGGCGAATGGCGCGGTTGTGGAAGAAGTAACCGTTCCCTATGGCGCCGCCATCCAGCCCATCGAGTGCCCCGCGGAGTACGTCCCCGAAGGCTATCACTTCGTTGAGTGGGAGGATCTCCCCGCAACGATGCCCGCGAACAATATCATCGTGAACGCGGTATTCGAGATCAACACCTACACCGTAACCTGGAACAACTGGGACGGCACCGAGCTTGAGGTTGATGAAAACGTCGAGTACGGCACCATGCCCACTTACGACGGCAGCGAGCCGCAGAAGGAAGGCAACGCGCAGTACAGCTACACCTTCATCGGCTGGGAGCCCGAGGTCTCCGAGGTGGAGGGCGACATCACCTATACCGCAGTATTTGAGGAATCCGTCAACACCTACACCGTAACCTGGAATAACTGGGACGGCACCGAGCTTGAAGTTGATGAAAACGTCGAATACGGCACCATGCCCACCTACGACGGCAGCGAGCCCGTGAAGGAAGGCAACGCACAGTACAGCTACACCTTCATCGGTTGGGAGCCCGAGGTCTCCGAGGTGGAGGGCGACATCACCTATACCGCAGTGTTTG
>CAMVMM010000011.1 GCA_947168565.1 uncultured Clostridia bacterium
TCACCCCACTTGTTAGTATTATACCACATGTCTAACAAATGGGGTGCAGTTCACAGCCGCCGGGTCCTTTTTCGCGCAGGCTTGCGCATGCTCGGGCGTATCCGCGCAGGCTTGCACCGGCTCGGGCTTATCCGGGCAGGCTTGCGCCGGCTCGGTCGGTTCCGCGCAGGCTTGCAAAGGCTTGAGCAGGGCCGTTTCATAAGCCTTTTTTGCACGGGGCGGCCGAAAAGGGGCCCCTTTTAAAAATATATTTAAAAAACAGGGTTTTTCCCCTCTTGACATTTACGTGAACAACGTTTATCATACTACAATGTATTATTATGGGTATAATGCGAAATTTTCCGCTTTTTACCCAAAAGACCGTGTCCTGACGAGCTTTTATCAAGCTTTTTCAAGGAAATTTGAGCCCTTGCCACAGCGGGGAGGGCGCAAAACGGGAATACCTATCAATTTTTCCGCGTTACCGCGGGGTTAGGGGTGAAAAATGCTGCATGCATCAACGACGGGGAAGCAAACACGCTGGAGCTTTTCCAAGATCAACGAGATCCTCGATATGCCCGATCTTATCGAGGTGCAGAAGGATTCCTACCGCCAGTTCATCGAGCACGGCTTCGGGGAGGCCCTTGCGGACATATCTCCCATAAAGGATTTTTCCGAGCGGCTCGTGCTTGAATTCAGCGGCTACAAGATCGACAAGGAGCATCCCAAGTACAGCGTTGCCGAGTGCAAGGAGAGGGACGTAAACTATTCCGCTCCGCTCAAGGTGACCGTCAGGCTCATCAATATGCAGTCGGGCGAGGTGAAGCAGCAGGAGGTGTTCATGGGCGATTTCCCGCTCATGACCGAGCAGGGCACCTTCATCATAAACGGCGCGGAGCGCGTTATCGTGAGCCAGCTCGTTCGTTCACCAGGCGCCTATTATACCGACACCGTGGACAAGGTGGGCAGGCATCTTTTCTCCTCCCAGGTCATCCCGAACAGGGGCGCGTGGCTTGAATACGAAACCGACAGCAACGAGATCCTCTATGCCAAGGTGGACCGCCAGCGCAAGATCCCCATCTCCGTGCTTATGCGCGCCATAGGCTATGGCGACAACGAGCGCATCCTTGAAACGCTCGGCGAGGAGGAGCGCCTTCTTGCCACCCTTGAGAAGGACACCACCAATAAGGACGAAAGGGGCGGCACCACCTCCGGCGACGAAGCCACCGTGAACGCCCTTATCGAGATATATAAGCGCGCCCGTCCCGGCGAGCCCCCCACCGAGGAGAGCGCAAGGAACCTTTTCAATTCCTTCTTCTTCGACCGCCGCTACGACCTTGCCCGCGTGGGCCGCTATAAGTTCAACTATAAGCTCGGCATCGCAGGCAGGCTCATCGGCAGGATCGCCGCGGAAAACGTCGCAAACCCCCTCACGGGCGAGCTGCTTGCCGAGGAGGGCGAGGCGATAACCCCCGAAATGGCGGAGGCGATCGCCGATTCCGGCGTCGAGGGCGTTTACGTCAAGGCGGGCGATAAGCGCATACGCATCGTGGGCAACCGCTTTGTGGACGCGGCGAAGTATCTGGATTTCGACCCCGCCGAGGTGGGCATAAACGAGCGCGTTTACTACCCCATGCTCATGGAGTTCATCGCTCAGCGCGAAAGCGACAATATGAGCGACGAGGACTTCAAGGATTTCCTTCGCATGAATATCCTTGAGCTCATCCCCAAGCATATTATCCCCGCCGATATAGTCGCCTCCATAAGCTACCTCATGGGGCTTCCCTACGGCATTGGAAGCTGCGATGATATCGACCATCTCGGCAACCGCCGCATCCGCTCCGTGGGCGAGCTTTTGCAGAATCAGATCCGCGTGGGCCTTGCAAGGCTTGAAAGGGTCGTGCGCGAGCGCATGAGCATTCAGGATGTGGATATAGCCACACCCTCAAACCTTATCAATATCCGCCCCGTGACCGCCGCCATCAAGGAGTTTTTCGGCTCCTCCCAGCTCTCGCAGTTCATGGATCAGACCAATCCCCTTGCGGAGCTCACCCATAAGCGCAGGCTCTCCGCGCTCGGCCCCGGCGGTCTGAACCGTGACCGCGCCACCTTCGAGGTGCGCGACGTTCACTATTCCCATTACGGCAGAATGTGCCCGATAGAGACCCCCGAGGGTCCGAACATCGGCCTTATAAACTCCCTTGCCACCTACGCGAGGATAAACGAATACGGCTTTATCGAGGCTCCGTACAGGAAGGTCGACAAGGAGAATCACCGCATCCTCAAGGAGATAGTTTACCTCACCGCCACCGAGGAAAACAATCTCATCATCGCCCAGGCAAACGAAGAAACCGTGACCGATGAAAACGGCAGCGTGTGGTTTGCCAAGGAGCGCGTTGTTGCAAGGCAGCTCGATCAGATCATCGAGGTGCGCGCCACCGATATCGACTATATGGACGTGTCCGCAAAGCAGCTCGTTTCCGTTGCAACGGCCATGATCCCCTTCCTTGAAAACGACGACGCGAACCGCGCCCTGATGGGCTCGAACATGCAGCGTCAGGCGGTGCCCCTTCTTGTGACCGAGGCGCCCGTGGTCGGCACCGGCATGGAATACAAGGCGGCGCACGACAGCGGCGTGCTCGTGCTTGCCGAGGAGGACGGCATTGTGCGCTCCGTTGCGGCAAACAAGGTCGTGATCGAGAGCGACGCCACCCACGAGATGCGCGAATACCGCCTCATCAAGTTCAAGCGCTCCAATCAGGGCACCTGCATAAATCAGCGCCCCGTGGTATCCGTCGGCCAGCACGTGAAAGCGCGCCAGATGATAGCGGACGGCGCCTCCACCAAGGACGGCGAGATAGCGCTCGGCAAGAATATCCTCATAGGCTTCATGACCTGGGAGGGCTACAACTACGAGGACGCCGTTCTCATCAGCGAGCAGCTCGTTCGGGACGACGTTTACACCTCCCTGCATATCGAGGAGCACGAAACCGAGGCGAGGGACACCAAGCTCGGCGAGGAGGAGATCACAAGGGATATCCCCAACGTCGGCGAGGACGCGCTCAAGGATCTTGACGAGCGCGGTATAATCCGCATCGGCGCTGAGGTGCATTCCGGCGATATCCTCGTCGGCAAGGTCACCCCCAAGGGCGAGACCGATCCCACTCCCGAGGAGCGCCTGCTTCGCGCCATCTTCGGTGAAAAGGCGCGCGAGGTGCGCGATACCTCCCTCAAGGTGCCCCACGGCGAGGGCGGCGTGGTGGTGGACGTTAAGGTGTTCACCCGCGAAAACCGCGATGAGCTTTCCCCCGGCGTGCATGAGCTTGTGCGCGTTTACATAGCCCAAAAGCGCAAGATCTCCGTTGGCGACAAGATGGCGGGCCGCCACGGCAACAAGGGCGTTATTTCAAGAATACTCCCCGAGGAGGATATGCCCTTCCTTCCGGACGGCACGCCGCTTCAGATCGTGCTGAATCCCCTGGGCGTTCCCTCCCGTATGAATATCGGCCAGGTGCTTGAGCTGCACCTCGGCAAGGCCGCGAAGGGGCTTGGCATAAGCGTTGCCACCCCGGTTCTGGACGGCGCGGGCGAGGAGGATATTAAAATGCTTCTTGCCATGGCAAATAAAGACAATAAAGAGATGCAGGATCTTATGAAGCTCACCGCGGGCGACGTGCTCAAGCTCATCGAGCAGGCCGAAACCGATGCGGAGCTCTCCGAAAAGCTTCACAACGCCTGCAAAAATGAGGACGGCAAAACCGTTATCTACGACGGCAGGAGCGGCGAGCCCTTTGAAAACCGAATCTCCGTCGGCTATATGTATTATCTCAAGCTCCATCACCTTGTGGACGATAAGATCCACGCAAGGAGCATCGGCCCCTACTCGCTCGTTACCCAGCAGCCCCTCGGCGGCAAGGCGCAGTTCGGCGGTCAGCGCTTCGGCGAGATGGAGGTTTGGGCGCTTGAGGCGTACGGCGCGGCAAACACCCTTCAGGAGATACTCACCGTTAAGAGCGACGACGTCGTGGGCCGCGTTAAGACCTACGAGGCAATAGTGAACGGCGAGGACGTGCCGGAGCCCGGCGTGCCGGAAAGCTTCAAGGTGCTTATCAAGGAGCTTCAGTCCCTCTGCCTGGACATCAAGGTGCTGAGCGAAAACCACGAGGAGATCCGGATCGGCGAGATCGCCGACGATTTCGACGACGAGGGCGTGTTCGAGGGCGCCATCAACGATATAGTCGACGGCGATTCCAGGCGCAGAACGGACGACAGCAGCGAGTATGACGACGGCTACGGCGATGGCGACGATGCCTTCGAGGAGGAAGAGCTCGACGAATTCTACGGCTTCACCGTTGGCGATGAAGACGACGACAACAGCTACGACGAATAACGCCGGAAGGGAGAATCCTTATGTTTGATCTTGCAAATTTCGATGCTATCCAGATCGGACTCGCATCCCCCGAGAAGATCCGCGAATGGTCCAAGGGCGAGGTTAAAAAGCCCGAAACCATCAATTACCGCACCCTCAAGCCCGAGCGCGACGGCCTTTTCTGCGAGCGCATTTTCGGACCCACCAAGGACTGGGAATGCCACTGCGGCAGGTATAAGCGCGTGAAGCACAAGGGGCAGATCTGCGAAAAATGCGGCGTTGAGATAACCAAGGCCAAGGTGCGCCGCGAGCGCATGGGCCATATCGAGCTTGCCGCCCCCGTGTCCCATATCTGGCATTTCAAGGGCATTCCCTGCCGCATGAAGATGCTGCTGGATATGAGCCCCAGAAACCTTGAAAGGGTGCTGTACTTCGTTTCCTTCGTGGTCACCGATCCCGGCAACACCACGCTGCAGTACAAGCAGCTTCTTTCGGATTATGAATACAGCGAGGCAATAAAGGAATTCGGCCCCAAGAGCTTCAAGGCGGGCATGGGCGCGGAGGCTATAAGAGAGCTTCTGATGCAGATAGACCTTGAAAAAACCGCGGAGGAGCTTCGGGAGGAGATCGCCTCCTCCAGCGGCCAGAAGCGCTCAAACGCAATAAAGCGCCTGGAGGTCATAGAATCCTTCATCAAGAGCGGCAACCGCCCCGAGTGGATCATCCTTGAAGCGCTGCCGGTCATCCCGCCGGATATCCGCCCCATGGTGCAGCTCGACGGCGGCAGGTTCGCCACCAGCGACCTGAACGACCTCTACCGCAGGGTAATAAACCGCAACAACCGCCTCAAGAGGCTGCTTGAGCTCAATGCGCCCGATATAATCGTGCGCAACGAAAAGCGCATGCTTCAGGAAGCGGTGGACGCGCTTATAGACAACGGCAGGCGCGGCAGGCCCGTTACCGGCCCCGGCAACCGCGCCCTCAAATCCCTTTCCGATATGCTTCGCGGCAAGCAGGGCCGCTTCCGCCAGAATCTTCTGGGCAAGCGCGTGGACTATTCCGGCCGTTCGGTCATCGTGGTCGGCCCCGAGCTCAAGATGTATCAGTGCGGTCTTCCCAAGGAGATGGCGCTGGAGCTGTTCAAGCCCTTCGTGATGAAGGAGCTGCATAAGCGCAGCGAGGCCATAAATATCAAGGCGGCAAAGCGCATGGTGGAGCGCGTGGATTCCCGCGTGTGGGACGTTCTTGAGGACGTTATACGCGATCATCCCGTGCTTTTGAACCGCGCGCCCACGCTGCACAGGCTGGGCATCCAGGCGTTTGAGCCGGTGCTCGTTGAGGGCAGGGCGATAAAGCTTCACCCGCTCGTGTGTACCGCGTATAATGCGGACTTTGACGGCGACCAGATGGCGGTTCACGTGCCGCTTTCCGTTGAGGCGCAGGCGGAGGCCCGCTTCCTGATGCTGGCCGCAAACAATATCCTCAAGCCGCAGGACGGCAAGCCCGTTATCAGCCCCTCGCAGGATATGGTCATGGGCTGCTACTACCTCACCATGCGCAGCGATGAGCTCTATGAGCCGGAGGTCTGCACCACCATCCGCGCAATACTGAAAAACGGCGATTTCCTCAGCTCCATCGACCCCAAGGAGCTGAAGGATATGATCCACCGCATCTATGCGCTGAGGGATCGTGACGCGATCGAAAGGTTCGTTTCCATGGCGAAGGCGGAGGCAGGCAGCTTCGACGAGGAGGCGCTCAGGCGCTATCTGGACGACTCCCGCCTCGTGCGCATCTTCAACGGCGAGGGCAAGGCGTTTTCAAGCGAGGATGAGGCGATGATGGCGTATCAGACCGGCGAGCTTTCGCTCCACGCGCTGTGCAAGATCCGCCTTGAGCGCGAGTTTGAAGGCAAAAAGGCGCGCAAAATAGTCAGCACCTCCATCGGCAGGCTTATCTTCAACCACGGCATACCGCAGGATCTGGGCTATGTGAAGCGCGAATGCCTGGACGATATGTTCACCCTTGAGGTTGATAAGCTCGTTGTGAAGGGCGATCTTTCAAATATCATCGACCATTGCTACAGAAAGCACGGCCCCACCAAAACAAGCGAGGTGGCGGACAGCATCAAGGCGATGGGCTACAAATACTCCACTCGCGGCGGCGTGACCGTAGGCTTCCAGGATATCACCGTGCCGGATGAAAAGCGCGACTATCTTGCCGCGGCGGACGCCAAGGTCGGCGAGATCGACAACCTCTACCGCATGGGCCTTCTCTCCCGCGAGGGCAGAAGAAAGAGCGTTATCGAGGTTTGGAAGGATACCGAGGCCGCCGTTACGGGCGCCCTCATGAAGCGCCTCAGCCCCATCAACCCCATCTTCATGATGGCCACCTCCGGTGCGCGCGGCTCCACCAACCAGATCCGTCAGCTCGCCGGTATGCGCGGCCTGATGGCGGACCCCAGCGGCCAGATCATCGAGGTGCCCATCCGCGCCAATTTCCGCGAGGGCCTTTCGGTGCTTGAATTCTTCATCAGCTCCCACGGCGCAAGAAAGGGTCTTGCCGATACCGCGCTTCGTACCGCGGACTCCGGCTACCTCACCAGGCGTCTTGTGGACGTTTCACACAACGTCATCATCCGCGAGGAGGACTGCTTCGCCGAGCGCGATATGGCGGTGGACGGCATGATGATCGAGGCGATCGTCGACGGCGAGCGCGTGCTGGAGCCCCTTGGGGACCGCATCCTCGGCAGATACACCGCGGAGGACGTTTACGATCCCGCCACGGGCGATCTGATAGTTGCCGAAAATCAGATGATCACCTACGATATCTGCGACCGCATCGTTGCCTCCGGCATCACCGGCGTGCGCTGCCGCACGGTGTTCACCTGCCGCAGCGAGCACGGCGTATGCGCCAAGTGCTATGGCAGAAACTGCGCCACGGGGCAGGAGGTCACCATCGGCGAGGCCGTGGGCATCATCGCGGCTCAGGCCATCGGCGAGCCCGGCACGCAGCTCACCATGCGTACCTTCCATACCGGCGGCGTTGCCTCGGCGGACGATATCACCCAGGGTCTTCCCCGCGTGGAGGAGATCTTCGAGGCGCGCAAGCCCAAGGGCCTTGCCGTTATCACCGAGGTCACAGGCGAGGTAAAGATAGAAACCGACGGCAAAAAGACCGAGGCAGTTATCACCGGTGCGGACGGCGAAAGCGATAAGTACCTGCTGCCCTTCGGCTCCAAGATAAGGGTCAAGGACGGCGACCACGTGGAGTCCGGCGATACCCTCACCGAGGGCTCCGTGAATCCGCACGATATCCTCAAAATAAAGGGCATAAAGGGCGTGCAGGAATATATGCTGCGCGAGGTGCAGGCGGTTTACCGCAGCCAGGGCGTTGCAATATCCGATAAGCATATAGAGGTCATCATCCGCCAGATGCTCCGCAAGATCCGCGTTGAGGATTCCGGCGATTCCGATATGCTGCCCGGCGAGCTTGTGGATATCTTCAAGTTCGATCAGGCAAACGAGGAGATCATCGCTCGCGGCGGCGAGCCCGCAAGCGCAAAGCGCATCCTGCTGGGCATCACCAAGGCCTCCCTTGCCACGGATTCCTTCCTCTCCGCCGCCAGCTTCCAGGAAACCACCAGGGTGCTCACCGAGGCGGCGATCAAGGGCAAGATCGATCCCCTTGTGGGCCTCAAGGAAAACGTTATCATCGGCAAGCTCATTCCCGCGGGCATAGGCATGAAGCGCTATCGCAACGTGGAGGTCGAGGCGCTGAACGAGAGCGCCGCCTCCGAGGACTGAGCCTTGAGCACACCATCCGTAATGAACGCGCCGCTCCGCATTCCGATGCGGGGCGGCCGCTTTTTTGGCAGAGGCGGCAGGGCTTTTCGCAATCATAATAAAGCTTTAACAAACAAAAATAATAAACAAATCTAATATATATGACAAAAATATATTACAAAAAACAAATAAGCATATTGACGGATGCAGGAAATGCTGATAAAATGTAAAAGGCAGTGCGCGGCGGAAGGATAAAAACCCCGTGCGCTACGATGAGGTTCGTGACGCGGATTATATCGGCTCCGCTTCGGTTCTCGGAAGCTGCAAGGCGCTCTATGAACGGATGACGGAGCGCTTCGGGCAGGAAAATTTCGATTAAACGCACTCAAAGCCCGCGGCAAGCGGAAAAATGCCGGGGCTTTTTTCATGTTTTGCTTGACGGCTTCGCAAAAACAATGTAAAATGTATTCGTGCCAAAAGGCAATATCGAATTTCGGAAGGATGCCGCACCAATGGAAAAAAATATGGATAATAAGTCATGCAGGCTGTACGGCACGCCCCACTGCGCGCTTTTGAATCAAAAAAGCTGCGAGAGCTGCCGCATCTCCGGGCTTTCACCGCAGGAGCAGCTCATGGCGGCGGAGGATATTTATTATATGGCGGAGGCGCTGCCGCAGGATGGGCTTGAGAGCATCATCTCCTCCGGGCACTGCGCCCTTTGCCGCAAAAAGGGCAGGGAAGGCGAGGAAGCGAACGCGGCCTCCATGTTTGCCCAGATGGATATGGGGCATCTGCACCCCGTGGCGAAGATAGGCGATAAGCTTTCCGGCGGCTATGACCGCGGCACGGCGATGACCATACCCGTGCAGCTCCCCGTTTGCGAAAGCTGCCGCAAAAAGATAGGCGTTAAATCCATTCTGCCGCTCGCCCTCGGCTGCCTGATTGCGCTGATAGGGCTGCTTGTGTCGTCCCTTGAGCCAATGCGCTCCGCGCTTGCAAGCCGCGCAAGGATACTGCCCTTCATAGTGTTTCTAATCTTCGTTTTCATCGGCGTTATAGTGGAAAGCCTTGTGCGCCGCGCCCTCGGCGTTAAAAACGAGCGCACGATCAATACCCGCGTCAAGCGCATACCGGCGCTTGCCCCGCTTCTTGACAAGGGCTGGTTCGCAATCGGCGAGCTGAACGACGGAATGCCCTTCGTTTTCACCAAAAAAAGGCTGGACAGCGGCATTTTGACCGGCGAAAACCAAAGGGAGCTGCTGGATGAGATTCGCGCCATGGGCAAGGAGGGTATAGCCTTGCAGAGAACGGCGAAGGGCGAAGAGGAAAGAGAGAAAAGTGAAGTAAAGAGCGAAGCGTGAAAAGCAACGCGAAAAGCGAAGCAAAGAGCGAAGCGTGAAAAGCAACGCGCAGTGCGCGCAGCGGGGGAAATCGGCAAAAAACCAAAAAAAGTTTTTTGGGTTTTCCCCCAAATATACTTGACTTGAATTGAATAAGATGGTATTATACGCATAGTGTGCTTTAAAATGACACACTATGTGTTTTTATGCGGAAAACACTCCTTCATATAGGGTTGCAAGGAGTTTTCTTTATATAAAATACCAATATTTTTTAAGGAGAAACTTTCATGCCCACTATCAATCAGCTGGTCAGAAAGAGCAGGGAAAAGGTCGAGTATAAATCCAATTCCCCCATTCTGAAGCAGTGCCCCCAGCGCCGCGGCGTCTGCACCGCAGTCCGCACGCTGACCCCCAAGAAGCCGAATTCCGCGCTTCGCAAGATCGCCCGTATCCGTTTGACCGACGGCCTTGAGGGTACGGCATACATCCCCGGCATCGGCCACAACCTTCAGGAGCACTCCGTCGTTCTCATCAGGGGCGGCAGGGTGAAGGACCTCCCCGGTGTGCGCTACCATATCATCCGCGGCGCTCTGGACACCGCAGGCGTTGCAAAGCGTATGCAGGCCCGCAGCCGCTACGGCGCGAAGCGTCCCAAGAAGTAAGGAGGTAACCAAATGCCCAGAAGAGGTTTTGTTCCCAAGAGGGAAGTGCTTGATGATCCTATCTACGGCGGCAAGCTCGTAACCAAGCTCATCAACCAGGTAATGCTCGACGGCAAGCGCGGCACCGCTCAGAAGGCGTGCTACGGCGCCTTCGATATCATCAAGGAAAAGACCGGCCGCGAGCCCCTCGAGGTTTTCCAGGAGGCCATGAACAATATCATGCCCGTGCTCGAGGTCAAGGCGCGCAGGGTCGGCGGCTCCACCTACCAGGTGCCCATCGAGATCCGCGCCGAGCGCCGTCAGACCCTCGGCCTGCGCTGGCTCGTGCTCTATGCCCGCAACAGGAATGAGCGCACCATGCAGGAGAGGCTCGCGGGCGAGATCCTCGACGCCTGCAATCAGCAGGGCTCCGCTTTCAAAAAGAAAGAGGACGTACACAAGATGGCAGAGGCCAACAAGGCGTTTGCCCACTTCAGGTTTTAATTGAGGGCGAAAAAAAGGCCTTCATCAAAACCTGCGGCGGAGGGTTATTTTTCCGCCGAAAGCATACGATAATAAATACAGCGGAAAGGAGGATGGAACACCATGCCGAGAACCACATCGCTTGAGATGACCCGCAATATCGGGATAATGGCTCATATCGACGCCGGAAAGACCACGACCACCGAGCGGATCCTTTTCTACACAGGAAAGATCCACCGCATGGGCGAGGTGCATGAGGGCGCCGCCGTTATGGATTTTATGGAGCTTGAGCGCGAGCGCGGCATCACCATCGCCTCCGCCGCTACCACCACCTACTGGCGGGAGCACCGCATCAATATCATCGACACGCCCGGACACGTCGATTTCACCGTTGAGGTGGAAAGAAGCCTGCGCGTGCTCGATGGCGCCGTGGCGGTGTTCTGCGCAAAGGGCGGCGTGGAATCGCAGAGCGAAACGGTTTGGCACCAGGCGGAAAGATACAGCGTCCCCAGGATCGCTTACGTCAATAAGATGGACATCGTCGGGGCGGATTTTCTGAACGTCATCCAAATGATGCGCGAGCGCCTTGGAGCCAATCCCGTTGCGATACAGCTTCCCATCGGAGCGGAGGCGGATTTTCGCGGCATAATCGATCTTGTGAATATGCGCGCGGAGGTCTACTACGACGAGGAAGGCACCGATATCCGCTTTGAGAGCATCCCCGAGAATATGCTCGATTTGGCGGAGGAGTATCGCAGCGCGCTGATAGAGGCCGTTTCCGATGAGAGCGACGAGCTTATGGAGCTCTACCTCGGCGGCGAGCAGATCCCTGCGGAGCTGTTGACCCGCTGCATCAGAAGCGCCACCGTTGCAAACCGCGCCGTGCCCGTCTGCTGCGGCTCAAGCTACCGCAACAAGGGCGTGCAGCCCCTTCTGGACGCGATCGTCGATTACCTGCCCAGCCCCCTGGATATTCCGCCCATCGAGGCGATAGGAAAGGGAGGAAAGGGCAGCGTTGAGGTCAAGGCGGATGATTCCGCCCCCTTCGCGGCGCTCTGCTTCAAGATAGTTTCCGATCCCTTCGTGGGCCGTCTCGCCTTCTGCCGCGTTTACAGCGGCACTCTCAAGGTCGGCACCGCCGTGTTCAACAGCAGCCGGGGCAAGCGCGAGCGCGTTTCTAAGCTTCTTTTGATGCACGCAAACAGCCGCACCGAGGTGGACGAGGTCTATTCGGGCGACATAGTCGCCATGGTCGGCCTCAAGGAAACCGTCACGGGCGAAACGCTTTGCAGCGAGGGCAGGCAGCTTCTTATGGAATCCATGGATTTTCCGGATCCCGTGATCCGCATAGCCATCGAATCCAAAACGAAGCAGGGTCAGGAAAAGCTTGATGAATCGCTCCGAAAGCTCGGCGAGGAGGACCCCACCTTCCGCACCTATTCCGATACGGAAACGGGGCAGACCATCATCGCCGGAATGGGCGAACTGCACCTTGATATAATCGTAGACAGGCTCATCCGCGAGTTCAAGTGCGAATGCCGCGTCGGCAAGCCCTCGGTCGCTTACCGTGAGTGCATCAAATCACCCGTGAGGGCTGAGGGAGTGTGCGAACGCGTTGCCGCGGGCAAGAATATCTACGGCCGCTGCGTGTTCGAGTTCGCGCCCGGAGAGCCCGGAAGCGGTATTAAGCTTGAAAACCGCGTTTCCACCGCGGTTCTGCCGGAGGAATTCGCGCAGGCCGCGCTTGAGGGCGTTATGGATGCGTCAAGAAGCGGCGGTCTGGGCGGCTACGAGTGCATAGATTTTTCCGCGGCGCTCGTGGGCGGCGACGTGAGGGAGCTGGAATCCGCGCCCCTTGCGTATAAGATCGCCGGAAGCTTCGCCTTCCGCCAGGCGTTCACAAAGGATAATTCGCTCCTGCTCGAGCCCTTCATGAAGTGCGATATCATCGTGCCGGACGAGAACATGGGCGACATTATGGGCACCGTAATCGCCCGCCACGGGCAGGTGCTCGGAAGCGACCCGCGTAACGGCGGCAGGACCTGCATCCAGGCCATGTGCCCGCTTCGTGAGATGTTCGGCTACGTGAACGACCTGCGCGCCAAAACGCAGGGCAGGGGCAGCTTCTCCATGCAGTTTGACCACTACCAGGAGGTTCCCGCGAACCTTGTGGACAAGATTCTCGGAATTATATATTGATATTCGCCGTTTTTATACTGCTTTTAAGGAAAAAAACGGCATTTAAGCCCCATTTCGGGATTGAAAAAACATTTCGTTTGGGGTATAATACCAAAGTCTAAATAAAAAACTCATTATCCATTAGGAGGATTTCACAATGGCAAAGCAGAAGTTCGAAAGAACTAAACCCCATGTAAACATCGGCACCATCGGTCACGTTGACCATGGCAAGACCACCCTCACCGCCGCCATCACCATGGCTCTTTCCCAGTCCGGCCAGGCTGCGGCTATGCGCTACGACGAGATCGACAAGGCGCCCGAAGAGAAGGCTCGTGGTATAACCATCAACACCGCGCACGTTGAGTATGAGACCGCTACCCGCCACTATGCTCATGTTGACTGCCCCGGCCATGCCGACTACGTTAAGAACATGATCACCGGCGCTGCTCAGATGGACGGCGCTATCCTCGTTGTTTCCGCGGCTGACGGCCCCATGCCCCAGACCCGTGAGCACATCCTTCTTGCCCGTCAGGTCGGCGTTCCCTACATCGTTGTTTTCATGAACAAGGTCGATCAGGTCGACGACGAGGAGCTGCTTGAGCTCGTTGAGATGGAGATCCGTGAGCTGCTCTCCAGCTACGATTTCCCCGGCGACGATATCCCGATCATAAAGGGCTCCGCTCTTCGCGCTCTTGAGGCGCTCACCGCCGGCAAGATCGCCAAGGAAACCCCCGAGTGCCAGTGCATCTTCGAGCTTATGGACGCTGTGGACAGCTACATCCCCGAGCCCGAGCGCGCTTCCGATAAGCCCTTCCTTATGCCCGTTGAGGACGTGTTCACCATCACCGGCCGCGGCACCGTTGCCACCGGCCGCGTTGAGCGCGGTATCGTTAAGGTAAACGACCCCGTTCAGATCGTTGGTCTCCGCGAAACCAAGCAGACCGTTGTTACCGGCGTTGAAATGTTCCGCAAGCTCCTCGATCAGGCTATTGCGGGCGACAACATCGGCGCTCTGCTCCGCGGTATCCAGAGGACCGAGGTCGAGCGCGGCCAGGTTCTTGCCAAGCCCGGCTCCATCCATCCCCACACCCACTTCAATTCCGAGGTTTACGTTCTGACCAAGGAAGAGGGCGGCCGTCATACCCCCTTCTTCTCCGGCTATCGTCCCCAGTTCTATTTCAGGACCACCGACGTTACCGGCGTCATCAAGCTCCCCGAGGGTGTTGAAATGGTTATGCCCGGCGACAACATCCGCATGGAGATCGAGCTCATCACCCCCATCGCTATGGACGAGGGTCTCCGCTTCGCTATCCGCGAGGGCGGCCGCACCGTTGCTTCCGGCGTTGTCACCAGCATTATCGAGTAATCTCCGATCAACCGAATATAGCTGATAAAGGAGCCTTCCCGAACGGGGAGGCTCCTTTTGCGCATTCGGACCACAGCTATACTTCAAAGGAACCTCAAAATATATGGATTGCAAAAGCCATAAAGCTTTGGCTTAATAGGCGTTAAAAAACAGAATTGTAAATTGTATACCGAATATATCCAAAAGAGCGCACGGAAACACTTGACGAGCATACCCGGAAAAGGTATACTAAAAACACCAAATTAAGAAAGGATGGCGATGTATGAAAAAAAGGATTATTACAATAGTGGCGGGTGTGCTTGCGCTTACCGCGCTTGTGTGCGCCCTGGTTATTTTGCCTAAAGAGCGCGGAACTGCGCGTGCTGAATCACAGGCAAAAAGTGCGGAAGCCGTTGAACTGAAAAGCGGGTATTATTATGGAAAATCCATCGATCAGGGGCAGAAGAGCCTGGTGATAGATACGGTTCAGAAGAGATACGTTCTGCACTTCACTCAATGTTTCGATTCGTTCATTTACTCCGGGTTCTACACCGTGGAGGGCGACAGGCTCAAGGCGGGCTCATGCACGTTCAAAATAGAGAGCGATGGCACACTTGTGCTCCTTGGGGATGAATCGCGGTATTTTGAAAGGAAACCCTCGCCCTTCTATGCGGATTTTGAGGATGGAACCGTGTTCACATTCGGCGAAGAATTACCCGCAGGCATTAGCTTTGGCTTCTGAAAACGAGCTGCGCATAGCGTAAATCGTGCAGAATTGCATTTGATTGAATGTTTTGCCTTTGAAACCGAAAAGGAGCCTTCCGAACGGGAGGCTCCTTTTGTCAAAGCAAAAACCGATAATCAATAGAAAAAATGAAGCGATTATTTTATCAGCCTGTCCAACTCTTCCTCGCTCACAAAGCGCCATTCGCCGCTCTTCAGGCTTCCAAGCTCAAGGCCGCCTATCGCAACTCTTTGAAGCCGCAGCGTTTCATGCCCCACGGCGGCAAGCATTCTGCGCACCTGGCGGTTCTTGCCCTCATGGATTGTAAGCAGAAGCTCGGTCTTTTCATCCGGCCTTTCTCGTATTATGCGCAGCTCGGCGGGGCTTGTCATGCCGTCCTCAAGCAGTACGCCGTTTCGGAGCTTACGCTTGTCCTCCGGCGTGAGGTGGCCGGTGCAAAGCACGCGGTAGGTCTTTTTAGCGCCGTAGCGCGGGTGCATAAGGCGGTTCGCCGTTTCGCCGTCGTTGGTAACGAGAATAAGCCCCTCGGAATCGTAGTCCAGCCTGCCCACGGTGTAAAGGCGGTAGGGGAGCGAGGTGAAATAATCCGTCACCTTCACCCTATCCTCATCCTCGGCATTGGAGCAGATAACGTTCCTGGGCTTGTTGAAAACGATTATCACCTTTTCCTCTGCGGGGGAAACGCGCCTGCCGTCGAGCAGCACCTCATCCCCCTCCTGCACGGTGCAGCCCAAAGCGGCGATGCTGCCGTTCACCGAAACGCGCCCCGCCGCTATAAGCTCCTCACATTTTCTGCGGGAGGCTATCCCCGCGTCCGCCAAATACTTTTGAAGCCGCATATTACATTATCTCGTTTGATTTTTATAACTCACCCTCGTGAAAAAAGGCTCACCAAATACTGAAAATAAAAGCTGAAGCTGCGAAACGCCACGCTGCTTTTTGCAAGCAGCTCCGTTTTTCCAACGGGGCAGCCGCCTATCAGCAGCTCGCATTCGCCGATGCGCTCGCCCTCAAGCACGGGCGCGATCGGGGTTTGCGGCAGGGAAACGTTCACGTCCACGCTCAGCTCCGCGCCCTTTTTGAGCGGAATGCTTATATCGTCCTTCGCGGTGAGCGCAAGCACGCTTTGAACGCCGTTTTCCACCGTGCAGCGGGAAAGCTCCGTGCCGGCAGTCACAGCCTTCACCATTTCGTAATTATCAAAGCCGAAATCAAGCATCTCCGCCGCCACCTCAAACATGGGGCGGCAGTTCAGCACGCAGCCCACAAGCAGCATGCCGTTTCTTTCGGCGGCAAACACCAGGCAGCGGCCGGATTTGCTTGTGTACCCCGTTTTAACGCCGATGCAGCCCTCGTAATCCCACAGCATCGTGTTTTTATTTTTAACGTAGATCTTGCGCTGATCGGTTTGAATGGTATAATACTGCGTTGAAACTATTCTGCGAAAATCCGGATTCTCAAGCGCCTTCGCCGCTATCACGCAAAGATCGTATGCGGAGGAGTAATGCCCCTCGCGGTCCAGCCCGTTTGGCGAAACGAAATTGGAGTTTTCAAGCCCCATAAGCCTTGCGCGCTCGTTCATTATGTCCGCAAAGCCCTCTATGGAGCCGCCTATGTGTATGGCGAGCGCGGCCGCCGCGTCGTTTCCGGAGCGGAGCATAAGCCCGTATAAAAGATCGCGCACGGTCAGCTTTTCGCCCTCGCGCACATATAGGCAGGAGCCGCCGACGCCCACCGCCTCCTTTGCCACGGAAACCACCTCGTCCATTGAGCAGCGCTCAAGCGTGATAAGCGCCGTTATCACCTTGGTGGTGCTTGCCATGGGCAGGCGCAGGGTCTGATCCTTCGCAAGCAGCATCTGCAGGCTGGAGGCCTCTATCAGCGCGGCGGACGCGGCGCTTTCCATGCAGTCGATGCGTCCGGCAAAAATATCGCTCCGCTGAATGGGCAGCTCAGTCTGCACCACCTCCGCCGGCTTGAAGGGGCGGTGCTTTTTTTGATCCTTTACGGGCAAAGCTCTTGATGCGGCGAACGAGGAGGAGCAGGTAAAAAAAAGCAAAAACGCAAGCGTGATGGCGACCGCGCGCAGCGCGAGCCTGCCGCTTTTATTATTCACAGCAGCTTTCATCACTCTGTTCCTCCGTTTTATTTTCGCTCCTCGCGGCGGGGCTCATGCAGTAGCCGCGAAACTTACCCATGCTATTTTCGCATTTTTTTCCCGATTTGTCAAGAATTTCCGCGGCAAATCGCTCTATGCCGCGAAGCACCTGCGGCACGAGATCGGCAAGCTTATCCACCGCGCTTTCGGGCGCTGCGGGAATAACGCGCACGCTGCCCTGCTCCACGGTCAAAAAGGCAAGCGGCTTCAGGCTCATGCCCACCGTTGCCGCGCCGGTGAAGGGGTAGCGCGGGTCGGTCTTATCCGCGCCATCGCCCCCTCTGCGGCATTTTCCCGCATCGCTCTCACCGTATTCGCCGCCGCCTATCGCAAAGCCGATGCTCACGCGCGAAACGGGCAGCAGCAGCGTGCCGTCCGCTGCGGTTATAGGCTCGCCTATCACGGTGTTCACGTCCACCATGCGCTTTATGCTCTCTATGGAGCTTTCGATTATGTTTTCAATAGGGTGCATAATTCTTATCCTTTCAGCTTTTTGGTTTCAGCCCGTTTGGGGGC
Source organism: uncultured Clostridia bacterium (assembly GCA_947168565.1). Lineage (GTDB taxonomy): Bacteria > Bacillota > Clostridia > Christensenellales > CAG-138 > PeH17. The sequence continues at coordinate 17,537 of CAMVMM010000011.1, forward strand.
AGGTATTCCTTTGCTCCGCCCTCCGCCGCCTCGCCATTTTTTCGCTCAAGGCGGCAGCGAAGCCCTCTATTAGCTTTAGCAAATTGCTTTGCGCTATTCCCGAAAATTCCGTTTCAAGCGCGTTTTTCCCAAATTGCGGCAAAAAAACCGCCTTCACCGCCGATTTTCGCAGCTCCACCTGCAAAGCGTTCATTATCAGCGTCAGGGCGCTCGGCACCGCCGCATTCAGCTCGCCGCAGAGCATGGCGCAGCAAAAGGCGTCCTCCACGCCGATTTTCGCCCGTACCCCAAGCTTTTTTACGCAAAAGGCCTTCAGCATCGGCGCAGCGGGCAGTCTCCTTGCCCTCGGCTTTTTTGGCTTTGGCTCAAGCCTTTCGCGCCCGCCGAATGCGCGAAGCCGGTAAAGCGTGAACGCGCTTTTTAAATCAAGCGGCTGTGCAAACGCCCTTTCGGGATCGAATTCCAAGGCATAGCGGAGGCTGATCGGAATAAGCCCGAACAGCACCTTAAGCCGTATCCGCGCCGAAAAGCCGCTTTGCCGCACATCCAGCCGAAGCCGAACGGGGCAGAGCATCAGCGCCGCAAGCGACGCGAGCAAAGCCGGGATGATGAGTGCTTTCATGCCGTTTACCGCCTTTTTAAGCGAAGCTTCTTTGGGGGGTGCGCGCCGGTTCCGGCGGCTCCCATGCGGTAGTTTGCGCCGAGCTATTGAGATTTATTCAAAAAGATGGTATTATAAGTATAATGAGGTATTGGCGGCAAAAAGGCGTTTTATGCGCTCCTGCCAATGAACGGAGCAAACGGAGAATCACGGATGATAGTTTTGGGGATAGACCCCGGATACGCCATACTCGGCTACGGCGTTATAGAGGCAAACGGCACCAAGCTTCGCGCGATCGACTGCGGCGTTATCGAAACCAAGCCCGATATGCGCTTTCCGGAGCGGCTGGAGCGGCTTTTCACGGGCACGCGGGCGCTCATAGAGCGCTTTCGCCCCGATCATATCGCGTTTGAGGAGCTGTTTTTCTATCGAAACACCACCACGGCGCTTCAGGTTGCGGCGGCAAGGGGCGTTGCCATCCTTGCCTCGCAGCAGTCGGGGCTGCCGCTGTATGAATACACGCCCATGCAGATAAAGCTGAGCGTCACCGGCGACGGGCACGCGGATAAGCTTCAGATGCAGAGCATGGTGAAGCTGCTGCTGCGCCTTCAAAAGGTGCCGAAGCCGGACGATGCTGCGGACGCGCTCGGCGTTGCCGTGTGCCATGCGAACGCGATCGGCCCGGGTGTGGAGGAATTTCGCATAAAATAAGCGAAACGGCTATTCAATGAAATAATACTTAATCGGAGAGCATAAAAAATGTATTCCCATATAAAAGGCACGGTGGAGGAGCTTGGCGCGGATCGCGCCGTGATAGACGCGCACGGCGTGGGCTACGAGCTTTTCTGCTCGCGGCAAACGCTCAAGGAGCTTGCCATCGGCAAGGCGGCGAAGCTTTTTGCGCACATGAACGTTTCGCAGGAGCAGGTGGCGCTGTACGGCTTTTATACCGATGATGAGCGCGCCATGTTCAGAAAGCTTATCGGCGTAACGCGCATCGGCCCCAAGCTGGCGCTCGCCGCGCTTTCGGTGCTGACTCCAAGCGATATTTCCATGGCGGTGCTCACCGATAATGCCGCCGCCTTCGACGGCGTGCCCGGAATGGGCAGGAAAACCGCCGCAAGGGTGATTCTGGAGCTGAAGGAGAAGGTGGACGGCGTTTCCTCGCCTTCGGGCGGCGCGAAGGGCGCGTCAAAGGCGGAGGACGGCTCCGCCGCCATGCGGCGCGAGGCGATAGAGGCGCTTGTGGCGCTGGGGTACGACGGCGCAACGGCGGGCAGGGCGGTTGCGGAAATAGAAAACTGCGCCCGCACCGAGGATATGATAATGAAGGCGCTGAGGATGCTTTCCGCAAAATGATTCGGCTTTAGAAAAGCTGCCTGCCGTATCCGTGCAAAGATAAGTAAAAAATAAAAAATAATTGCTGAAACAAAATGAATGACGACAGACTGATAACTTCATCCCTTCTGACGGAGGACGAAACCACGGAATACAGCCTGCGCCCGCGCTTTCTTTCCGAATACATCGGCCAGGGCAGCGTGAAGGAGCACATGCAGGTTTATATAAACGCCGCCAAAATGCGCGGCGAGGCGCTGGATCACGCGCTTTTATACGGCCCGCCGGGGCTGGGCAAAACCACGCTTGCCGCGATAATCGCAAACGAGATGGGCGGCAATCTGCGCATCACGAGCGGCCCCGCCATAACCCACGCGGGCGATCTTGCGGCGCTGCTTTCCAATTTAAACGAGGGGGACGTGCTTTTTATAGACGAGATCCACCGCCTGAACGCGAACGTGGAGGAGATACTCTACCCCGCGATGGAGGATTTTGCCTACGATATCATAATCGGCAAGGGCCCCTCGGCGCGTTCGCTGCGGCTGGAGCTGCCCAAATTCACGCTCGTTGGCGCCACCACGCGAATGGGGCTTTTGACAGGGCCCCTGCGCGATCGCTTCGGCATAAAGGAGCAGCTTGAATTATACACTCCGGAGGATCTGAAGGAGATAGTCGTGCGCAGCGCAGGCATACTTAGTATAGAGATCACCACGGACGGTGCGCTGGAGATCGCCTCGCGCTCAAGGGGAACGCCGCGAATTGCAAACAGGCTGCTTCGCAGGGTGCGCGATTTTGCGCAGGTGCGCGCGGATGGCAGAATAGATACCGAAACCGCGATGGCGGCGCTTGAAATGCTGCGCATAGACGAGCTGGGGCTGGACGCGGTGGACAGGCGGATGCTTGAGGCAATGATAGTGAAATTCCTCGGCAGACCCGTGGGCCTTGATACCATCGCCGCCGCCACGGGGGAGGACGCCTCCACCATAGAGGACGTGTACGAACCGTATCTGCTGCGCCTCGGCTTTATTGCCAGAACGCCCAGGGGCAGGGTGCCGCTGCCGAGCGCGTATGAGCATCTTGGAATAGACTTGCCGAGCGGCGCGGGAATGCAGACCTCGTTTCTGTGATATTTGCTGAATAACAGGGGGAAATATGTGGTTTTTCGGAAAATCAAAAAAGCTCAAGGCGGAGCTTGAGCAAAAGAATAAGGAGCTTGAGGAGCTTCGCGCCAGGCTTACCGAAAAGGAAGGCGAGCTGGGCGAGAAGATAGATGAGCTAAATAAGGCGAATAATTCGCTTGAAAGCGCCAATAAGGAGCTGAGAGGCTCCCAAAAGCGCATCGCGGATTTTGAGGCGAAGCAGGAATCCATCTCAAGCGCCATGACCGAGGCGGCCGAGATGAAGGAGCGCATTCTCCGCGAGGCGCGCGAGGAGGCGGCAAGGCTTGAGGGCGAGGGCAAAAAACGGAGGGACGAGTTCATTTCCGAAGGCAGGTCGATAGAGGAAAAGGCGAAGTCCGACGCCGAAAAAACGCTTGAGCAGGCGCGCGAAAAGGCAAGGCGGGATACCGAAAAAACCCTGCGGGATGCGGAAAACGCCGTTTCCGAGGCGGAAAGGCTTTCCAAAGAGATGCTTGAGCAGGCGGAAAAAAGCGCGCACGGCATGATAGATAGGGCGGAGGCGCACGTGAAGGAGCGCGAGGGGCGGCTAAACGAGCTTAATTCGCGCCTCAAGGAGCGCGCAAGAAAGGCGCTTGAGGATGCGGAATTCTATGCGGACACGCTGGACACCGTGGACGAGGGCGGCGCGGAAATCCCCGCTTCCTATGGAAAAAGCACGCGCGGCGAACGCCCCGCAGGCTCCCCCAAGGTGGCCCGCGATATGAAGCAGGCGCGGGAGCGCGGGAAAAATGCCGAAGGCGGCGAGGGCGCGGAGAATGCGGAGGGCTACAAAAGCGCCGCCGCGCTTATGCGCAGCATTTATGCCATTGAGCGGCGCGAGCTTCCGGGCGATGAGTACCAAGAGGACGATGGCGAGGACGATGGCGGCTTCTCCATGCCCGTGGACGAGGGCTTTGCTTCGCTTGTGAACGAGGTGCTGAATAACGGCGGCTCGGAAAATGCCTGAGTGCAAAAAACGCGCCGCAGCAAGCCTTTTTCAAAGGGCGGCGGGCGATACGGAAGCCCGCTTTCATTGAAAAAACGCCGCAATACGAAAAACGAGTAAAATATATAATTTTATTCCGTATTAAGTATTGACAATCATCATAGAATATGGTATTCTAATTATTGCCGTGCTGCACACGGCTCATAAACGTCGCGGGGTGGAGCAGCCGGTAGCTCGTCGGGCTCATAATCCGAAGGTTGGGGGTTCGAGTCCCCCCCCCGCAACCATAATGGCGGCATAGCTCAGCTGGCTAGAGCATTCGGTTCATACCCGGAGTGTCATCTGTTCGAATCAGATTGCCGCTACCATGAAAAAAGCACTGCCCTGCAGTGCTTTTTTCAATGAAATCCGTCCTTTTGGACGGGTGAAATCCGCCTGCGGCGGGTGAAATCGCTTCGCGGTGAAATGCGCCTGCGGCGCGTGGACGGATTTTATTTCACCTGCGGCAAAGCCGAAGATTTCACCGTGAGCGCAGCGAATGATTTCACCGCGCAAAGCGCGATTTCATTATTGAAAAACAGGTGCTTTTCCGCTATACTCTATATCGAGGTGATAATGATGGGATCAAATAAGCTTCTTGATTCAACAATGGATTTCGCTGTGAGTATAATTCGGTTTTGTGATCCTGTAAAAGGGCATCGCTCTCTTGTGAACCAGCTTGAACGCTCTGCAACGAGCATTGGCGCGAACGTTCGAGAGGCAAATTATGCTCAGAGCAGATCGGATTTCATAGCCAAGCTTTAAATAGCGCTCAAGGAATGCTATGAAACGGAGTATTGGCTTGAGCTTTTCGCACGAGCGGGCATCGTGGATTCAGCGGCGGTTAAAAACCTGTTCCATACCTGCGGCCGCATTCGGCGCATGCTTATCTCATCCATCAACACCGCCAAGGCCAAGCATCCAGAACAATGATCCCAATAGGCTGAAGGAGCGATACCGATGATCTTAACAATAGTGTTTCAAGCGTTTCTCCTCCTCTGGTTCCTCGGCTGTACCGTTTCCTACCGCGTAGGGCGGTTCACCCTTGTGGACGGCGTGGGCGTAAAGAGCGCGGAGTTTATCATGCTGATCGTATACGCGCTGGCGCTCATCCTTTTCCACGCCTTTTCATGGGGCAGATGGGTGCTGCTCTCCGTGCTTCTTATCTGGCTGATCGTGCAGTTTTTCTGCCATTGGCGCTATACCGTCTTCGGCGCAAGCCCCAATAAGCTCGCGGGGTACAACGAATGCTTTCGCGGCACGCTGCGCATTTTCCCGATCAGCGAAACAAGGCTCGTGCCGGACCTGTACCATATAGTGCTTCATTTGCTGATAGTTATAAATATTGTTTTGTGTATTGTAAAATGACCACCAAAAAAACATCTCAAAGGCTTTCCTTCCCGCGCCGTTTCGGGCTTTCATCAGGCGCGGAGCTTTCCCGTTTTACGCTCAAAAAGCTTGGCGCGTACAAAAGCATATCCATCACGCCGGAGCAGGCAAAAATGGTAACGAACGAGCCGATAAAAACGCTTTTTCGCGTGCTTTTTGCATTCGGCTGCGGCAAGCTGTATCTTATAGAGGAAAACGGGAAGATCTGCGGCTATATCGCGCTTTGGGTGAACCCGAGGATAGGAAAATACGTTATCGCGCCGCTTATCATCGACAAATACGCGCAGGGGCGCGGGCTTGGCAGAGCCGCGCTTGAGGCAGCCTGCAAAATGCTGTTTGCAGCGGGCGCACCCTCCGTTGCGTTCGCCGTGCATCCCGAAAATGCCGCAGCAATAAGCCTTTATAAAAAGCTCGGCTTTGCTTTTACCGGCAAAAAATGGGGAAAAACGGATATGGTCATGCGGCTTGAGCGGAATGAGAGCGGCTTCTATAAATGAAGCCCGCCGCAAATGGCTTTTTTCGGAGCCTTCACTCCACACTTCCATGCGGGCGCACGGAATTTCACGCAGGGAAACACCGCTTGCCGCATAGGATACGCACCGCGCCGCACTTACGGCCGAGCGCAAAGGAACTGTTAAATCTTACTTGTTGACTTTAGGATCATCCGTTCGGCAAACAAGATAATCAAGGCTGACATCATAAAAATCGGATAGTATAATTAGCAATTCTCAGCAGTCCGCAAACGAGCTGAACCAGATTAAATGGCTTCAGCTTTACGGAATGACCTTGCGATAACGGGAACGGCCGACTTTCGGCTTCGGGGGCTTTTGCCCCCTTTTTTTACCGAAAACACCGCCGGCTTTCTTCCTCAATTTCCTTTTTTCATGTTGAAAACCCATCTGAATCGTGCTAAAATAAATCCGGCAAGCTCCGCTTTGCATTCAAACAACACGAATGGGGGAAAGTGCGGAGGATTCCGCCGAAGCAAAATGAATATTTACGCCGCCGCGTCGCTTTTCGCGGTTCTGATACTGCTGTATATCATCATATCGGAAGTGTTCACCATGCTCTTCCGCCTTATCGGTCTGCCGGAGGAGAAGGCGCGCTTTCAGGTGGTTTCGCTTTTAACGGGCGCGGGCTTCACCACGCGCGAAAGCGAAATGATAATTTCCACAAGGCGCAGAAGGCGGCTTGCAAGGATCACCATGCTTTTCGGCTACGTGTTCAATATCTCCGTGGTTTCGGCGTTTATCAACGTGTTTCTTTCGCTGAAGCTGACGCAGGTGGGGCATTATGTGCTTGGGCTTTTGATACCGCTCGGCATCCTGGCCGTGATCATAGTGATACTGCGCATACCCAAGCTGCGCGCCATCGGCAGCTCGCTTATTATGAAGGCGGTGGGCAATATAACGCACTCGGAAAATGCAAACACCGTTATGCTCATAGACCATATCGGGCAGGGCACGATAGCGCAGGTGCATATCCACAACGTGCCGGAGGGGCTGCGCGGCAAAAGGCTTTTTGAATCGCGCATCAAGGAGGATCATAATATCCTAATCATGCTCGTGGAGGACAGGAACGGCAAAATTGAGCCGCCTCATAAGGACACGGTGTTTTCAGAGGGCGAAAGGCTGACCGTTTTCGGGGAATACCGGAATATCTGCCGTGTATTCGATGCGATAGAGCATTTTGAATAAGCATTAAGTAAAGGTTGGAGGTTTCAAATGAAAAAACGCATTATTTCCCTTGCGCTCGCGCTTGTGCTGAGCGTTTCCGTGCTGAGCGCGCTTGCTTCCCCCGCAAATGCGGAGATCGAGCCTTATTGGAGCGTTCCAAGCGGCTACAATGCGGCGGATTACAATAAAATTGCCGCGTTTTTGGAGCTTGCGGATGAAGCGGGCGTTAAAAACGGCGAAAAGCTTTCCGAAAGCTACGATCCAAACGATCCGAACTCCTGGGGCAGCACCTTTGGCTACGATCTGAACGGCAATTTTACGCTCGTGCCGCGCGTGCTTTGGCGCAGCGTCGGCGGCTCAAGGCGCATCGACACCGTGCGCATTGAAAACTGCCTGCTCGTGGGCGCGCTCGATCTTTCCGGCTGCACCGCGCTGAAAACCGTTTACGGCCACGCAAACAATATGTCCTCCATAAACGTTTCGGGCTGCACCGCGCTGCAAACCCTTTACTGCACCACGAACGAGCTGACCGAGCTGAACGTTACGGGCTGCACCGCGCTCACCGGGCTTTACTGCGGCGGAAACCTGCTCACGGGCCTGAACCTTGCAGGCTGCACCCGCCTGAAGGATCTGGGCTGCGACACGAACCGCATCTCCTCGCTCAATCTTTCCAATTTCACGGCGCTTGAGTATTTGAACTGTATGCACAACGATATGCAGAGCCTGCGCGTTACGGGCTGCGCCGTGCTCGATTCGCTCTTTTGCGACGATAACGCGCTTGGGGAGCTTGATCTTACGGGCTGCAATTATATAAGGCTGCTCGGCTGCTCCAAAAATAGCATCACAGCGCTGAATCTTTCCGGCAAAAGCAGGCTGCAGGAGGTGGTGTGCGGCGAAAATCAGCTCGCAAGCCTGAACCTCACCGGCTGCACCGCGCTCAGGGCGGTCTACTGCGGCAAAAACAGGCTCACCGCGCTGAATATTCCCGGCACGGGGCTGAAAATACTTCATTGTGACGAAAATATGCTCACCGAGCTGAACACCTCCTCCTTCTCTCAGCTTGAGGAGCTTGTGTGCGGCGGCAACAGGCTGAGCGCGCTGAATCTGTCCTCAAACAGGCAGCTTTGGAAGCTCTATTGCGAAAACAACAGGCTCTCCGCCCTGAGCCTTGCCAATAATTCCGCGCTCACAAATCTTAAGTCGAGCGGCAACGAGCTCACCCAGCTTTCGCTGACGGGCTGCCCCAATATTCCCATGAACACGCTGAATACGCAGGGCGGCGGCTATATCGGTTACGATCATTTCATTACGGCGGGCGACCAAACGAGCATGGTGTTTGCCTATCCCGCGCCCGGAAACGGCTTTGAGGGCTGGTTCAATGCGGGCGGCAGCCTTGTTTCAAACGCCGCGCAGTACGACGTGAACTATGAAAACGCCCCCACCGCGCTCACGGCAAGGTTTGGCGAGGGCGGCCTTCCCGGCGATGCGGACGGCAGCGGCGAGGTAAATATGGCGGACGCAGTGCTTGTGATGCGCTTTGCGATGGGGCTTGTAAGCAGCATTCCGCGCCCCGATAACGCCGATATGGATCAAAGCGGCAGCATCAGTGTTGCGGACGCGGTGGCGATAATGCGCCTTGCGATGGGCCTGAGCTGAGGCGCGGGCTTTCGGCTCCGCTGCCGATTTTTGTTTCCCGAATGCCGAATACTGTTGCATTTTATAGGATTTGTGTTATAATGTATACAGAATCGGAGGGAAAACACTGCCTTCGCTTCAATACTACGGAAAACTTGGAGGAAAACAAATGGAAAACACTAACGGAACCGGAAAAGGACATCCGATCCTCGGCATCGTCCTCGGCGTGATCGGCATCCTCATCGCGCTGTTTCTGGCCCTCTTCACCGGCGTCATCGGCGGAGGCATCGCTATCGTTCTTGGCATTATAGCGGTGCTTCTGGGCATCGGCGCCTTCAGAAAAGGCAGCAAGGGCGGCGGCATCGTTGCCATTCTCTCCGGCGTAGCAGCCGTGCTTCTGGCGGTGCTGCTGACCTCAACCGCGATGACCGCCGTTAAGGAGATCAAAAAGCAGGCTGAGGAAAAGAACCTTGAGATCGCTCAGTACGTCAACAAGCCGTATCTCGGCATCCTCGGCATCATCATGGATCTGCCCAAGGATGAGGCCAAGCTGAACGAGCTTATGGAGCAGCTCAACCAGCTCCGCTCCAACACCGAAACCGAGAACACCGGCAACTGATCGTTCTTGATCGACTTGATCGAAAAGTATCAAATTGCAAAGAAAACTGCCGCCACGCTGCGGCAGTTTTTTTTGTGCCATGTGATTTTTATAAAGCGCTTCGGCATAAAGCCGATATAAAGCGTTTTGATATGAAGCGGGAAGATCGGCGGCGTCAGGATTCCGCCCTCGCGTCCCCCTTGCCCTCGCGCCTCAGCGCCATATTTATAAGCTTATACGCGCCCACCACAAGGCCGGCGAGCGGGATATGGGTGAGCAGCATTATTATGGTGTAGATAAAGCGCAGCCCCCTTTTGGCAAGCATTTCGGACAGATCCTGATACAGCGGCACGCCGCCGCCGCTGTAAAGCAGCATATAGTCGGCGTTTGAATTGAATTTGGCGTTGTAGATATAGTTGAACGGCACGGCGATGAGCGCAAGCGCAAAGATCGGCACGAGCGCATGCAGGCAGTCCTCCCATTCAAGCCTCTTATAGCCCGTCATCAGCAGAAATACGCCGGTGATGAACATGGTGGAGTGGAAAAACAGCGAGTAGAACGCGCCGAAGGTCCAGAACGGATAGTAGTTCAGCCCGTTGCAGTACACAACGCCTATCGCGCCGTATAAAAGCCCGACGGTGGTGAGGAATGAAAGGCAGTAATCCCGCAGTCTGCCGCTGCACCATGCCGCGCCCACAAGCGTGTAGATGAAAAGCGAGCAGGTGTAGATCGGCAGAATGCCGCCGAAGTTGAAGCCCTGACCGGTGGTGAGGTCGTAATAGCTTTCCCAAACTATTTTGGTCATTTCAAACAGCATGGCAAACACCGAAAGCACCCGAAGCGCAACGGTGATATGCCTGTGCTTCGCGTTTCTTAAAAGATAAGCTCCAAGAAAGCCGAAAATGTATACCGAAACAATATAAACGATGTGCGGCAGGCTGAAAAGATCGCTGCCGAAGCCCTTTATATTGTATTTATAATCGAAAAAACTGTAGAAAGGCATTTTTTTCTCCCCTGCAAAATATAAGCGCGACAAAGCTGTGAGGAGTGCCGCGCTTACCGTGTATATTTTAACATTTATTTAGGCCGTACACAATACTTTTTTAAAAAATCGGCAGGTTATATATGCAGCCGCATATTGCCGGAAGGCGGGCTCAAAGCATTATTTTGCATTCCATGCTCATCACCGCGCTGCCGCCTATGCGGATGCGCACCTCCTCGCCGCGCTTTTCAAGCCTGCTCAGCACCTTTGATGGGCGGCCCATGCGCTCACCCTGAATGAAAAGGTTTTCGCGCCCCTCGCAGATCAGCCCTTTAAGGTAAAGATAATAGGTCAGCGCGCCGTTCGCCGTGCCGGTGGCGCATTCCTCCGGAATGCCGTAAAGCGGCGCGAAATTGCCGCAAAAAGCCGTGCATTCGCCCTCGCCCGGTGCAAACATGTGCACGCCCACGCAGCCGAGCTCCCTTGAAAGCGCGGCTGCGGCCGCCTCGTTCTGAACGGCGGCAAGCAGCGTTTTTCGATCCCTTACGGGCATAATTATATCCGAAAGTCCGGTTGAAACTATCTGCGGCAAAAGGCCGGGTATGCCGTCCTCCGCCGAAAGTCCGAACGCGGAGTAAAGCGCGCCGCATTCGCCCGCGTCAAGCTGCTTTATCAGCCTCGGCTGCGCCATATCCATCCAGATCAGCTCGTTTTGAACGGTTATATTCAGCCTGCCCGCCTTCGTTTCGGCAACAGCGTCGCCGTTTCCGATCAAACCGAGCCTGCGCAACAGGGCAAAGCTGCCCACCGTGGCGTGGCCGCAAAGCTCCACCTCGCCCGCCGGTGTGAAATAGCGGAGCTTAACCGTTTCCGCGCCGCCCGCGCCCCTTTGAAGGGGATGGATAAACGCGGTTTCTGAATGCTTGAATTCGGCGGCTATCGCCTGCATGGTTTCATCCGAAAGCTCATTTTCAATCAGCACAACGCCCGCCTGATTGCCGCAAAAAACCCTTTCGGAAAAGGCGTCCATCACATAAGCTTTAATCATTCTATTCTGCCGCCCTCTCGAAGCAGGCGCTCCACAAGACGAACGCATTCAAACACCATTCCGTCGCAAAAGGGCTTCTTTTCGCCGCCCGCCGCCTCGTTCTGCGCCAAAAGTGCGGCGCAGTCGAAGCTCGAATGCGCTTGGCTCAAGCAGGAGTAATACTCCCGAAGCGTCGCTTCGTCATCCATGCCGAAAAGCCCCAGTGCCATAAGTCCGCCGGTTATCGCGCCGCAGACCGAGCTGCGCTTCATGCCGCCGCCGAAAGCGCCCGCGATGCGCCGCGCATCCTCCTCGCAAACGCCCGCATCCGGCGCGAAAGGCATAAAAACGGACTGCGCGCAGTTGTAATGCGGCGTTACGGTTGCGCGAAGCGCCGCGCTTCTTTCAAGATATTTGCTCATTTTCTTCCTCCGATACGGTTTGTTTTTTGGCCGGATTTCCTGTTAAAAATACGGTGTTTATTTAAGAATTACCGCGTTTTATAATACCGCGTTTTTTATAATGCCGCGTTTTATATAATCGGGCTTTAAAAGGAGCGCAGTATTTCCTCCGTCATATTCTCCGCAAGGCTCACCGCAAGGCGCACCGTGCTTTCAAGATCGGCATATTTGGCGATGCAGTTCGATGAATGGATGTACCGCACCGGCACGCCCGCCACTATCACCGGCACGCCACGCCCCGCAAGGCTTATCACGGCGCCGTTGTTGCCGCCGCCCTCGCGCACCGCGCATTGAATTGCGATGCCCTCGCGCCGAGCAAGCTCCGATGCAAAGCGCATATAGCGCGGATTGCAGATTATTGATTTATCCATATAGCGCAGCATCGCGCCCCTTCCGAGCGCGGTCTGCACAAGCCACGGCTCGGTGAAGGTGTCGTCCGCCGGAGCGCCCTCAAAGCAGAGCGCAATATCGGGCTTCACGCGCTCCACAGCCACCTGCACGCCCCTTTCGCCCACCTCCTCCTGCGAGGAAAACACGCCCACTATATCGAAGGGAAGCTCCCTGCCCTTCAGGCTTTTCAGCGTTTCCACCAGCGCGGCGCAGCCTATGCGGCAGTCAAACGCCTTGCCGTGCATGAGATCGTGCGCCTCGTCGTATTCAAAAGAAACGGCGGGGGCTATCGGCTCTCCGATGCCTATATGAAAAGCCCGCTCCGCCTCCTCCTTGGAGGATGCGCCTATATCTATGCTCATATCGGCTATCTCAAGGCCCGCGCCCGCCTTTTCCGCCGCGCTCATAAAATGCACGGGCTTTGCCGCCACCACGCCGGGCAGGTATTCTCCCCTTTTATTGCGCACAAGCACCCTGCTTGCAGGGAGCGAAGCCTTGCCCCAGCCGCCGAGAGGCAGAAATTTTATCGTGCCGTTCGGCCGCACCGCCTGCACTATCGCGCCCACCTCGTCGCTGTGCGCATCCAGCATCAGCACGGGCTTATCGCCGCTGTTTTCGCTGCGGTAAACGTATAGATTGCGCAGGCAGTCCTCCTCCACTCTGCCAAGAGGGGCGCAGTGCCGCTTCAGCACGCTCACCGCGTCGTCCTCGAAGCCGGAGGGGCCGAAGGCGTTTGAAAGCTCCGCTGTCAGGGCTATGCTTTTTGATTTATCCATAATGCTTTCCTTCTTCTTATGTACGGTTTTTGTGTATGGGTTTTGGCGTTATGCCGAATTGCCGGCTGTCAGTAATCGAAAACGTGCAGCGAGAGCTTTTCGGAAATATGCTCCATCGCCTGCACCGCCGCGATGCTGTTTCCAAAGGGATCGAGCGCGGGCCCGTAAAGCCCTATGCCCATGCCGTGCGCAGCGCACACAAGCCCGCCGCCCACGCCGCTTTTTGCAGGAATGCCGACCCGAACGCCGAATTCGCCGGAAAAATCGTACATTCCGCAGGTAAACATCAGGCTTTTTATGGTGCGCACGTGCGCGGATTCTATAAGCCGCCCGCCGCTCAGCGGGTCCACTCCGCCGTTTGATATCACAAGCCCCAGCGAGGCGAGCGAGCGCGCCGTGACCGAAAGCGAACACATTTTGAAATAAAGATCCACGGTTTTATCGGGATCGGCCATCAAAACGCCCTTGCTCTTCAAAAGGTAAACTATCGCGCGGTTGCGGTCGCCGGACTCGAATTCGCTTTTGTATACCGCCTCGTCAAGCGCTATGCCCTCGTCGTGGCAAAGCTCCCGCGCAAAGGCGGTCAGCTCGTCAAAGCTCAGCACGTCCGTAAGCAGGCTCACGGTCTGTATCGCGCCCGCGTTTATCATGGGGTTAAAGGGCAGGTTGGAGCGCATATCCAGCTTTAAAATGGAGTTGAACGCATCGCCGGAGGGCTCCATCATCACGTGGTCGAAGGTGCCGCGAAAGCCCCTGTATTTCAGCGCCGCCGCAAGGATTATCACCTTGCAGATGGACTGAATGGAGAATCGGGTCTCCGTTTCGCCAAAGCTCAGGCTGCCTCCGCCCTCATCCAGCATATAAAGCCCGAAGGAGGTTGGATCCGCCTTGGCAAGCTCCGGAATATAGGACGCCACGACACCCTTCGCGGCGGACGCCTTGCCGATATAGTACGCCTCGCTGAACACGCGCTCCACAAGCTCGGCGCTTCTCGTGTAAACGCTCTGTTTTTTGTTTTTATTCTTCATATCCGCACCTCGATCGCTTTTGCCGCAGGCGGCGCGATCGTTTTTAATATAATTATAGAGCAATTTGAAGGCGTTTTCAATATATACGGCGCATTTGAAGCAAATTTCGACGCTTTTTGGGGCGGCTTTTCCCCCGAACGGCCCTGCCGTGCGCGAAAAAGCGGGATCGGCACGGCAAAAAGCGCGGGAAGGGGAAGAAAAAGCGCGGGAAGGGAAAAAAGCGCGGGAAGGGAAAAAAGCGCGGGAAGGGAAAAAAGCGCGGGAGAAACAGCCAAAAAACGCGGGAAGGGGAAGAAAAAAGCGCGGGAAGGGGAAGAAAAAGCGCGGGAAGGGAAAAAAGCGCGGGAAGGGAAAAAAGCGCGGGAAGGGAAAAAAGCGCGGGAGAAACAGCCAAAAAACGCGGGAAGGGGAAGAAAAAAGCGCGGGAAGGGGAAGAAAAAAGCGCGGGAAGGGAAGAAAAAAGCATTGGATGGAGCCGAAAACGGCAGGCGGCGGGGGAGCGGATGCTCAATTTTATAATTTATACTCAATTTCGCTATTGCATTTTTATTCAAGCTGTGCTATAATAAGAGCACTGGGGATGTGGCTCAGCTGGTTAGCGCGCTTCGCTCACATCGAAGAGGTCGGGGGTTCGAGTCCCTCCATCCCCACCATTTTTTATTTGCGGGAATAGCTCATTTGGTAGAGCGCCGCCTTGCCAAGGCGGAGGTGGCGGGTTCGAGCCCCGTTTCCCGCTCCATCGTCGTCGCGGGCTTCGTATCGCTCGCGGCGGCTTTTTTTATTTAAAAAATCCACCTCTCGCTTTCTCCGCCGCTCCTCCTCTCCGCAAAAGAGCGCGTTTGCTTCGCCGCACTACCACTCTTTTGCGGTTTTGGGCCGCGGATGCCGCAGGTATCCTGATTTTATTTGTCGGTAGTTCAAAGGGGCTCGAAGCCTTGAGCTGTCCGTCCGGTGGACGAATCAGACAGCGCAAGGCCGGATTTTGTCAAAAGGCGCGAGAACGCCGCGCGGAGCGCAAGTTCGAGACGCATCTTTTGCAAAATGAGCCCCGTTTCCTGCTCCATCGTCGTCGCGGGCTTCGTATCGCTCGCGGCGGCTTTTTTTATTAAAAAAATCCACCTCTCGCTTTCTGCGCCGCTCCTCCTCTCCGCAAAAGAGCGCGTTTGCTTCGCCGCACTACCACTCTTTTGCGGTTTTGGGCCGCGGATGCCGCAGGTATCCTGATTTTATTTGTCGGTTAGTTCAAAGGGGGATGCTTGCTTCGCAAATGATGCACCCTGCGGGCAAATGATGCTTGCTTCGCAAATGATGCCTGTTTCGCAAATGATGCCTGCTTCGCAAATGATGCCTGCTTCGCAAATGATATGCGCATGGGGCGCATAGAGCCGCAGGCATCCCTATCATATTTGCGGTTTGTTCGCCACTTCATATACCAATTCTTACATTTTTCTTAAACTATATATGTACACCTATCCTTATTGACAAAGCATTTGAAAAGGATTAAAATCAAATCGGTTCAAGCCGGAGGCGCACCGCCGCCCGTGGCTCGCAGCCGAGATTATTTCGGAGGAAAAGAAAATGAAAAAGAACCTTAAAAAAGCCTTTGCCGCCCTGCTTGCGGCTGTGATGGCGTTCACCGTGCTGCCCTTTTTCGGCGCCTATGCCGAGGCAAACGCGACCGGGCTTAAAACGCCCGAGGGCTACAATGAAAACGACTATCAAAAGCTGGTTTCGTTCCTTGAAAAAACGGATGCTCAGGGCGTGAAAAACGGCGAAAAGCTCTCGCCCGACTACGACCCGGAGGACCCCTCCACCTGGGGCGAGTGGTTTTCCTGGATCGGCGTGGAAGGCGAAATGCGCATCTGGAATATCAACGTAAGCTGGAATGAGATGCATGGCAGCCTGGACGTTTCGGACTGCACCTCCCTTGCCTCCCTCGTTTGCTCCTTCAATACCGAAATGGGCGGGCTGAACGTTTCCGGCTGCACCGCGCTTGAAGAGCTTGAATGCCTCGCCTGCGGCCTTTCGGAGCTGGACGTTTCGGGCAATACCGAGCTGCGCGGCCTTGTGTGCAGCAATAATTTCCTTCACGAGCTGGACGTTTCAAACAATACCGAGCTCACGGATCTTTTGTGCGGCAGAAATGCCTACACCGAGCTGGATGTTTCAAACAACGTGAAGCTCAGGTGGCTTCAGTGCAACAATCTGAACCTTACGGAGCTGGACGTTTCCATGCTTCCCGATCTCGACAACCTCGACTGCGCGGAGAATCTGCTCACCTCGCTGGACGTGTCGCACAATCCCTTGCTCAACACGCTGAACGCGCAGGGCAACCGCTTCAGGGAGCTGGATTTTTCCTCGAGCCCCCTGATGGCGTTCGATCATATCACCGTTGAGGGCAACGGCTTTGTGGGCTACGGCTATTCAAACGTGGACGGCAACGATTCCGGTATGCTTCACGGCTATGCGCCGGAGGGCGTGGAGTTCGAGGGCTTCTTTGACGCGCAGGGCAATCTTATCAACGGCGGTTTCCCTCAGGACTACTATGAGGAGTACGCAACGTATGAATATATGTTTGAAAACTATCCCACGGGGGACGTCGTGGTGCGCTTCACGGGCGGCGCGGACCTTCTGATGGGCGATGTGAACGGCGACGGCGCGGTGACGATGGAGGATTCCGTTGCCGTGGTTCGCTATCTGCTCGATCTTGTGAGCGCCGATTCGCTCAACCTTGCCGCCGCCGATATGGACGGGAACGGCAGCGTTACCGTTTCGGACGCGGTGCTTATCCTGCGCGCCGCGATGGGACTGGCCCAATGAAAGTGAGATCCGCCTGTGGTGGATGAAATCATCCTTCGGATGGTGAAATCCGCTGCGCGGGTGAAATCGGCAAAGCCGATTGTGGAAGAAATGCCGCTCGCTGCGGCATTTCTTTTATTATATTGCATCTGCATTATATCTGCGGCCACCACCATCCTGCGCCCAATAAGGCATTGAGAGCGGGCGAGGGCGCGTATTTTGCGATTTATGTGGAAATAAAGCCGCTTAATGCGCCCGAAATGCGGCCGATCACGCATTGACAGAACGCGAAAAACAGTATAAAATTTAACCGTAAGATTTAATACTATCCTACGTCTAAAACCTTGATTCGGACGGCATCTTTTCCGCCGTATCCGCTTCGTCGAATCTTGATTGGCGCTCCGAGCCAAGCTGCGATTCTCCTCATTGATACAACGAAAAATCTGCTCGCCCGCTCTCAATGTTTTAGATGTACGATAGTATAAAAAAACCCGGCCTCGGCCGAGGGGGAGGAAAAAATGATTTGCAAGCACTGCGGAGCGCAGATAGCGGAGGGCTCGAATTTTTGCGAATACTGCGGAAGCAGGGTGGAGCGCGAGGCTTTGCCCGATGAACACGCGGGAGGCTCGGCGCAGGCGAATGAGGCGGCGCATCAGGGCTATACCGCCACGCATCCCGCCGCAAGCGCCTACGTGAACGGCGTGCGGCAGCAGGCCGCCGAGCCGCCTATGAAATGGCATAAGTTCCTTGTGTATTTCGGGCTTTGGTTCGGCGCGCTTTCAAACCTTTTAAACGGCTTTTCCCAGCTAAACGGCACTCAGTACGATGGGGAGGCGGCGGCGGTGTATGAGCGCTTTGCGCTTCTTCAAACGCTGGATAAAATATTCGGCGTGCTGGTCATCGCGCTTGCGGCGTTCGGCTTCTATACCGCCTACTGCCTGCTTGTGAAGAAAAAGGGCGCTCCCAAGCTGCTTTACATTATGTACGCGGCGAATATCGTGATAACGCTCGGCTACAATATCGCGGCCTACGCGGTATTGAAGAGCGGCGGTCCGATCGTTGACGCATCAGCGGTGCTGACCACGGGCATCGTGGGCGCGGTGTTCGGGGGCATAATGCTCATGGTGAACATGATCTATTATAAAAAGAGAGAGCATCTTTTTGTGAATTGAAACGGCATTACAGGCAAAAAGGTGATCGCGGCGGCTTAACGATGGATTTGAGCGGAAGGGAGGGCTTGGCATGGGCCTTATAAGCGTATTGTGTCCGTCCTGCGGCGCGAGAGCCGAATGGGACGATTCAAGGGAATTCGGCTTTTGCTCGTACTGCGGCAGCCTGATAATGCAGGATAAGCTGATAGTGGAGCACAGGGGCACCATCTCCGTTGACGGCATCGGCACCAAGCAGAACTACCTCGATCATGCCGAGCTGTTTCTTGAGGACGGCGATTTTGAAAGCGCGCTCAAAAATTTTAATGCCGCGCTGAAGCTCGACGCGCATTGCTCCAAGGCGTACCTCGGCAGGCTTTTGGCGCTTGAGGGCTTGCGCAGCGCGGAGGAGCTCTGCCGCGCCCCGCAAAGGCCGCTTTCCGCATATCCCGATTTTGTGAAGGCGAAGCGCTTCGCCCAGGGGCGGGAGAAGCAGGAGCTGGAGCGGCTGGAAAGGGTCGTTTCCGCCCTGCTCAGGGAGCATGAAAGGATGCTTGAGCAAAGGCTGAACGCGGCGGAGAAAAAGCACGCAAAATCGCTTGCCAAGCTCAAGGGCTTCGGAGTTGACCCGCAAAAGCTTTCCTCCAAAAAAACGCTGTTCAAGGCGTTTGAATGGGTCGGCATAGTGGAGTTCGGCGTTTTCCTGTTCTTTGCCATCGTGCTTGCGATACAGGGTGAAATAATCGGATTCGCCGCAATACTCATTGTGCTCGTGCTGCCCTCGTTTCTGCTTGCCTTTTTTATGATGAAGAAGGTGGACGGCGTGGAGCTGCTCAGGCAAAGATACGGAGCGCTGAAGGCTGTCGAGCGGGATGATATGGAGGAGCTTGAGGCGGCGCGCAGCGAATACGACGAATGGCTCAAGACCCAAGATCGCGGCGAGGAGATCGAGCTTGAGGAATAAGGGAAAAGCGTTTTTATCGAACGGATAAATTACGGCTTTTTGAAAAAACGAACGGAGTGCGCTCTCCGTTCCGTTTTTATGCCGGCGGAGGCTTTCAATGCGGCGCAAGCCGCAAAAGCGATCCGTTTTTGAATCAAAAAACTCAAATATACTTTATAATAATCGCAAAATCCGCTTGCCTATCAAGCCCTGCGGTACTATAATAGACGTGGACTTTGTTTCCGTAACTCTTTTCGCGGCTTTTTCGCCGCGGGACAATATTTTTAGGAGGAACTACCCAATGGCAAAGACCGTCACTATCGATGGCAATACCGCTGCGGCGCACGTCGCGTATGCTTTTTCCGACGTTGCAGCGATCTACCCCATCACTCCTTCTTCTCCCATGGCAGAGGTTGCCGATGAATGGGGCGCGCAGGGCAGGATCAACCTGTTCGGCCAGAAGGTCCGCATCGCCGAGATGCAGTCCGAGGGCGGCGCGGCGGGCGCTGTTCACGGCTCACTTTCCGCCGGCGCTCTGACCACCACCTTCACCGCCTCCCAGGGTCTGCTTCTGATGATCCCCAATATGTACAAGATATCCGGCGAGCTGCTTCCCGGCGTGTTCCACGTATCCGCCCGCGCTCTTGCCGCGCACTCCCTGTCCATCTTCGGCGACCACAGCGACGTTATGGGCTGCCGCCAGACCGGCTTTGCGATGCTCTCCTCGGCTTCCGTTCAGGAGGTCATGGATCTCGCGCTCGTTACCCATCTTTCCGCAATCAAATCCAGCGTGCCCTTCGTGCATTTCTTCGACGGCTTCCGCACCTCCCACGAGGTTCAGAAGATCGAGCAGATCGAGTACGAGGATATGGGCAAGCTTCTCGATATGGACGCCGTTCGTAAATTCCGCGAGCGCGCTCTCAACCCCGAGCATCCCCATCAGGCGGGCACCGCGCAGAATCCGGACATCTATTTCCAGGGCCGCGAGGCTGCGAATATCCACTATTCCAAGGTTCCCGAGGTCGTGGAGTATTATATGGAGAAGGTCGGCGAGCTGACCGGCAGGAAGTACCACCTGTTTGATTACGTCGGCGCACCCGATGCGGAGCGCGTTGTCGTGATCATGGGCAGCGGTGCCGACGTGGTCGAGGAAACCATCAACCACCTCGTCAAGAAGGGCGAGAAGATCGGCGCCATCAAGGTTCGCCTTTACAGGCCCTTCGCGGCGGACAGGTTCATCAAGGCCATCCCCGCAAGCTGCAAGAGGATCGCGGTTCTGGACCGCACCAAGGAGCCCGGCGCTCAGGGCGAGCCCCTGTATCTGGATATCGTGAACGCGCTGGCGGAGGCCGGACGCGGCGATATCAAGGTCGTCGGCGGCCGCTACGGTCTTGGCAGCAAGGAGTTCACTCCCACCATGGTAAAGGCCGTGTACGATAATCTTGCCGCGGCGGAGCCCAAGAACCATTTCACCGTTGGTATCGTGGACGACGTTATGCACACCTCCCTCGAGCTTGGCGAGCTTGTGAACGCCGCTCCCGAGGGCACCATCTGCTGCAAGTTCTTCGGCCTCGGCTCCGACGGCACCGTGGGCGCAAATAAGAACAGCATCAAGATCATCGGCGACCACACCAATATGTACGCTCAGGGCTACTTTGCTTACGACTCCAAGAAGTCCGGCGGTCTCACCATCAGCCATCTGCGCTTCGGCAAGACCCCCATCCAGAGCCCCTATCTTATCGACAGCGCGGACTTCGTGGCCTGCCATAACCCCAGCTACGTCACCCGCTACGACGTGCTCGAGGGCCTCAAGGACGGCGGCGTGTTCCTTCTGAACAGCCCCTGGACCGCCGAGGAGATGGACGCGGAGCTTCCCGCCGAAATGAAAAAGACCATCGCAAAGAAGCATATCCGCTTCTACAATATCGACGCCGTTAAGCTTGCCCGCGAGGTTGGCATGGGCGGCCGCATCAACACCATCATGCAGAGCGCGTTCTTCAAGCTTGCCGAGGTCATTCCCGCGGATGAAGCCATCGAGTACATGAAGGCCGCCGCCAAGAAGAGCTACGCCAAGAAGGGCGAGGACGTGGTTCAGAAGAACTACGCCGCCATCGATATCGGCATCACCGGCATCACCGAGATCAAGTATCCGGAAAGCTGGGCGAACGCCACCACCGGCGCCACCGCGATGCACGTTTCGGACGACCCCTACTTCGTGGATTTCATCAAGCCCGTGCTGGCTCAGCAGGGCGATAAGCTCCCCGTCAGCAAGCTTGCTGCGGACGGCTTCGTGCCCACCGGCACCACCAAATACGAAAAGCGCGGCATCGCAGTTGAGGTTCCCTCCTGGATCCCCGATAACTGCATCCAGTGCAACCAGTGCTCCCTCGTCTGCCCCCATGCCTGCATCCGTCCCTTCGTGATGGAGGAAGGCACAAAGGCTCCCGAAGCCTTCGTTTCCAAGAAGGCGACCGGCGTTGGCGACGGCAAGCTCTTCCGTATCCAGGTCAGCCCCTATGACTGCACCGGCTGCGGCAACTGCGTTGACGTATGTCCCGCCAAGACCAAGGCGCTCGTTATGAAGCCCCTTGCCGAGGAAGAAAAGGTTCAGAACGACAACTGGAATTTCGCAATCGAGCTTCCCGTTCTCGATCTGCCCGTAAATAAGGCAACCGTTAAGGGCAGCCAGTATCTGCAGCCCCTCTTCGAGTTCTCCGGCGCGTGCGCAGGCTGCGGCGAGACCCCCTACGTCAAGCTCATCACCCAGCTCTTTGGCGACAGGATGATCGTTGCAAACGCAACCGGCTGCTCCTCCATCTACGGCGGCAGCGCCCCCACCTGCCCCTACACCGTGAATAAGCAGGGCCACGGCCCCGCATGGGCAAACTCCCTCTTTGAGGACAACGCCGAGTTCGGCTTCGGCATGAACCTCGCCACCTCCCACCGCAGGGCGAAGCTTGCGGAGCTGGTTCGTCAGCTCGCGGACGGCTGCGATGAAGAGGGCAAGGCAAAGTGCAATGCCTGGCTCGAGGCTATGGACGATGCGGAAGGCAGCAGAAAGACCGCTCAGCCCGTTATCGAAATGGTTGAGAAGTGCATGAACTGCGGCTGCGAGTGCGATGAGATCGCAAAGCAGATCGTGGAGCTCAAGGATCTGTTCGTTAAGAAGAGCCAGTGGATCTTCGGCGGCGACGGCTGGGCATACGATATCGGCTACGGCGGACTCGATCACGTGCTTGCTATGGACGAGGACGTGAACGTGCTTGTTATGGACACCGAGGTGTACTCCAACACCGGCGGCCAGTCCAGTAAGGCGACCCCCACCGGCTCCGTTGCCAAGTTCGCGGCGGCAGGCAAGCGCACCAAGAAGAAGGATCTGGGCATGATGGCCATGAGCTATGGCTACGTGTATGTTGCCAAGGTCTGCATGGGCGCAAACCAGGCGCAGCTCCTCAAGGCTATCACCGAGGCCGAGGCCTATAAGGGACCCTCCCTCATCATCGCCTACGCTCCCTGCATCAACCACGGCATCAAGAGCGGCATGGGCAAGTCCCAGGCCGAGGCGAAGAAGGCCGTTGAGGCGGGCTATTGGCCGCTGTATAGGTACAACCCCGATCTCGCGGCGCAGGGCAAGAACCCCTTCACGCTGGACAGCAAGCCCGCAACCGCGGACTTCCGCGAGTTCATCCTGGGCGAGAACCGCTATTCCGCTCTGAAGCAGCAGTTCCCCGAGGCGGCCGCCGAGCTCTTCGAGCGCGCCGAGCAGGAGGCCAAGGATAAGTACGAATACTATAAGAAGCTCAACGATATGCAGTAATTCTGCCATGAATTGAGTTGATAACCCGAGCGGCGGCTCCGTGAAAGCGGAGCCGCCGCTTTTGTGTCAAGAAACACACGACACAATGTAAATTATGTCATTTGCATTAACTTTTTGTATTTCTAAGACCTTGCTGTTGACACGGAACAGTAATGTATGATATCTTTTATACAACTTACAAACAAGGAGGATTTCAAATGATTAAAAGGTTGCTATGTGGGACAGTGGCTTTATTTGTAATGCTTAGTATTCCTACAATGATGACGGCAAAGGCTATGAACGCGCAATGTGGTTTTAACGAGGAGCAGGCTGCATATTGCGCGAATGAGTAGCTTGCAATGCTGCAAGGAGACATTGTCGTTTTTAATTATGTATGCAATTAATAATGAAAGAAGTCTTGTTATGGAAAGAGGAATAACGAAGTTGAAAAGACTGGTATGTTTATTGATGGTAGTAATAACTATTACGATAGCAGTTTACGGAAACGCTGAAGTATTGCCAACCGCCAATTATATACTTAACATCTATTTGTGTGGCATTGTTGACCCTGATGGAGCGGATAGGACAGGTTGGCAGTACAGGGCGGGATTGGACCTTAATACGCTGTCGAATTCTGTAGTTTATAAGCGCACTGCGTTTTCAAAGAATGAATTGGCATCTTACATTAGGAATTCAGATGTTTTTTTGATACATACGCATGGAAAACAAGACGGAAAGGGACTGAAATGTATATCTAACACAGGGGCAACAAGCTGGTTAACAACTAGCGATATTAATAGTTGGACTAGTGGTGCGCTTCAAGATTTAGATGTAGCTTATATTGGTGCCTGTTGCTCGGGCGCTGGTGGCTTGAATTCGGCGAATATTGTTAATTCTCTATATCACAGAGGCACACAATGTGCAATAGGATATTTGACTGAAGTAAAAACGGTTTGCAATTATACAATGCTCGAATCTTTTGGTATGGCATTGGGGATGGGTTACCGTATAAGCGATGCGTTGACATATGCAGATGCAAGAGTACTGGCTGTCAGGGGTCGCACCGGAAATACAAATCTAAGGCTTGTAAGGGGTGATACCTATAAACGGTTTTTCCACAGTACTCCGCCTACACGAAATGATATGGAAATCAATAGTGATGAATATCGCGTGGTGGATGGTTGTGTCCCGTTTATAAATGAGAATGGTATATTTGGTTACTTTGATTTTAATAAGGCTACATCGAATAATCGAAGAATGTCTCCATTATCACGAGATTGGACAGTTGCGGATAAGATTAGTATTGCCAAAACTTATGTTAATGACTTTAGCACTGAACCAAGTAAGTATTCATTAGGTGAAAGGGGGAATTTTGCTGACTCTGGACTATATTACTATGTGTTCGATTATTGCATCGATAATATTAAAACAGGCGATTATATAACAGTTGTCATCAACGATGATAACGAGCTTGTTTCACTTGCTAAGCCTGCAGAAGGTATGTTTGATGCATTCGACATTGATTATCAACAACTTGAAAAGGTACGCTCGAAACTTGATGCTAATATGCGCGAACAGGGGCATACGGATTATGTTATAAACGAAGAACGAATCATTCAGTCTAATGGGGTATTCTGTATTGAATTCTGCGTTTCATATAATATCGTGGAAAACGATGGCACTTTGTTCGGAAATGATTCGATTATTTTGGAAATCGGAGGTTAAAAGCATGAACTGTAGATCGATCGGAATAAGCAAAGCGATAGTTCTTTTGTTGATCGCCGCGCTTGCATTGTTGGGTGCGGGCTGTAAACAAAGAGCTGATTCTTCAAGCAGCAATCCGATAAATGGATTAAGGGCGGATAATGTGAAAACGATACGCGCCTATAGGTTGAGTGAAAACGGCGAATACACATTTGAAGGGGATGCTTTTACGCCTGTAAGCGGCATAGAGTGCGTGTTTGAAACAAGCGACGCGTCAAAAGTAAACGAGCTGCTTGAAACGTTCAATGTTTGGAGCGCGAATGAAAATTTGCGTGATGCCATTGATTCCGCCGGAAAGCTTTTCATCTGCTTCGATGATAAGATAAGCATCGAATATATCGGAAATGTTGAATTGGAAAATGCCAAGCATTACGGACGTGTTCATATGAATGGCGAGGTGATAAGCTGCGAGCTGCCTGAGGCTTTCGGCAGATTTATCGCAGAGCTGTGATTGTTTGCTTGAAGCGTTACAAATAGGTAATCCGGGCGGCTCCGTGAAAGCGGAGCCGCCGCTTTTGTAAAAGCGAAAGCCTTCGTCTTACTATGCTGTTTCAAGGCTGAAGCGCGCTTGCATTTGTGCGCCGAAAGTGCTAAAATAAACGAGTAAATGAAACCACATGATGGTTTCTGACAGGAGGAAAACCATGTTCAAAAGAATCATCGGCATTATGACAGCGGCTGTGCTTATGCTGGCCGCGATCCCGTCTGCGGCATTTGCAAAGACCGATGCTGTCAGGGGCGAGGGCATCCTTTGGGATTTTGAAACCGATCCCATGATGCATGATTTCACCGACTACGGCTTTTTGCCTGTTGATAACGACGGCGACGGCAATGGCTGGGAATGGTCGAACGGCGGCGAATTCAGCCACTATGAGGGCAATGGCTACATATACAGCCTTTCAAGCCTGAACGGCGCCGCGCTCACACCCGATAACTTGCTTTTCGTTCCGGCGTTCACGGGCACAAGCTTCAGCTTTTACGCAAACCAGGCTTTTGAGGGTCACAGCGACGTGCTTGCGGTTTGGCTGACTTACGATGGCGAGAACTATGACGAGGTATTCCGCGAAACGCTCTCGAGCACAGAGCCTGCCTGCTACACCATCGAGCTCGATTCCGAGGCGCCCTATGCTTCGCTCATCTTCCGCCACTATCAGTGCAGCGGCGAAGGCGGCGTGGTTGTTGATTACGTTTCCGTTCCGGACGGCGCTCCCTACACCGTCCCGGATGATCCGCATTATCCGGAGGTTCCGGACGGCATGATCCCGATCGACGGCGCAGAGGCCTTTGGCTTGATTGTTCCGGAGTTCGGTGCGCTTTCCACCGCCGATATCACCGTTCCCGAGGGCGCGCCCTATCACGTTTATGACGCATATTGGATGGAAAGCAATCAGCAGGAAGGCTGGGCAAGCCAGATGGCGCCGGATGACGTTTTCAACTGTGATGAAGGCGGTGATTACTATCTTTGCATCGAGCTCGAGCCCGATGAAGGTTACTGGTTCGATCTCAGCGGCGGCGTAACGCTTGACGGAAGCTCGGAGGTGATCGAGTCATCCTACATCGATCTCGAAAGCGGCATTCTCAGCATTCAAA
The DNA here is from genome assembly GCA_947168565.1 of uncultured Clostridia bacterium. Classification (GTDB taxonomy): domain Bacteria; phylum Bacillota; class Clostridia; order Christensenellales; family CAG-138; genus PeH17. The sequence goes on from CAMVMM010000011.1 coordinate 43,620, forward strand.
GCATCGTCTATTCCGTCGAAAGTCCGGAGCTTGAGCTGATCGACGCGGTGAATATTGACGGCTTTGAGCCTCCCGTTGTCGGAGCGACGGCGGCGGATTGCTCAAGCGTTACCGTTCCCGAAGGAGCGAACTACGAGATCATCAACCTTTACTGGTGCAATACCGACGGATACGACGCGCTTCTCCCCGATCAGACCTTTGAAGAAGGCGCATTCTACACCCTGATCATCAAGCTCAGGCCGCTTGCCGGCTATGGCTTCTCGCAGGATACGGTGCTGACGATAAACGCAGGAGCGGTCGAGACCTCCGAGGGCGACACCTTCATATTGAATTCGCAGGTTGCCTATATCGCCTCGATTGAGGCTCAGCCGACGGCCGAACCGGTTGAGCCCACCGAAGCGCCCGCCGACCCCACGGCGGCTCCAGCCGATCCCACTTCGGAGCCGGTTGAGCCCACCGAGGCTCCCGCCGACCCCACGGCGGTTCCCGCAGACCCCACTTCGGAGCCGGTTGAGCCCACCGAGGCTCCCGCCGATCCCACTCCGGCGCCCGTTCCGGTTCCCCCCACCGGAACGATCAGCCTTGCAGTTCTCGGCATAGCGGCGGCGGCAGCAGGCGCAGGCGCAGTATCCTTCCGCAGGAAGAAAGACCGCTGATGCGGAAAGGCTGTTGCTCCGCAAAAAAACCAACCTTTCATTGGGGCGGCAACAGCGGAATAAAGCAGTAAGGCTTCGGCCCCGAAACTGATCTCGGAGCCGAAGCCTTTTAATACGCACTTTTCCCTTTTCCCGCCCGAAATCCGAGCGGAAACGGAAGGAGGAAGCTTTTCCTTTTGACCCGTCTTATACCGTCCTGTACCCTAAACCCCGGTACGGACGGCATCTTTTTCGCTGAAGCTGCTCGCCCGTTCTCGATGATTCGGATGCAGGATAGTTTTATTGCCATGAAAGGCGCTTACTTCATCTGATAGCTTCCGCAAAGGCTCTCGTCCTCTGCACTGCCGGGGCGGCTGTGCTCATGCTTCGTGCAGGGCCTGACCTCGATGCGTGAAAGCTCGCAGTAATTGCCCTGATCGTTGTGGCGGCAGCTCTTCACGGTGCAGCCGATGGTTTGACATCCGATCTTTTCGTTGCTCATTGTGATCTCTCCTTTTCATTTTCGGGTTTTGCGTGGGAAAGCGCGTTGCCTGCCCACGATTATAAGCTTTCCCGCCCGGCGGCGGCTTTATTCGCGGGAAGCGTTTTTTCGGCAAAGGAGGGGTTAGTTTACCAAAACCTTGCACTATTCGCGCCAAACGCTGAGCGCGCCGGAGCTTTGAGCGGTATAAACAATTAAATATTCTTTTTATTGTTGCAAAAGGCATTATTTGTGCTATAATTTATAATGATTTTTTGTGCGCCGGCGTTTGACGTGTAAACTGCGCCGAAATCGCGGAATAAAATAAAAAACGGGCGAAAAGGGCTTGCTTTTTGCGCCGAATAAAAATCGAGAGGTCAAAATGAAGATTGTTGTTATCTGCGGCGGCAGATCGAATGAGAGGGACGTTTCGCTTTCCACCGGCAGCATGGTCGCCGGTGCGCTGCGCAAGATGGGGCATGACGTGGTGCTGGCGGATGCGTGCGTTGGCGTGGAGCTTCCCTGCCCGCCCGCCGAGGCGTTTTATAGAAATTTGCCGATACCGGCGCATAAAATAACCGACACCGCGCCGGACGTGACCCCGTTTTTTGAGCGGCGCGAGGGCTTTTTCGGCAAAAACGTGCTTGAGCTATGCCGCGAGGCGGACATTGTTTTCAACGCGCTGCACGGCGATGAGGGCGAAAACGGCAAGCTTCAGGCCGCCTTCGATATGATGAATATCCGCTACACAGGCGCGGGCGCGCAGGGCAGCGTGCTTGCCATGAACAAGAGCCTTTCCAAGCTGGTGTTTCACGAGCATGATATTCCCACGCCGGAGGAGGCGATACTGCACGGCGAAAGCGCGGACGAGGCGCTGAAAAAATGCGAGTGGCTCGGCTTTCCGTGCGTTGTGAAGCCCGCGAGCCTCGGCTCGAGCGTCGGCGTTTCCATCGCATACGACGAAAAGGATTTCCGCGCGGCGATAGAGGCCGCCTCGGAATATGAGGACACCATCATAGTTGAAAGATATATAAGGGGCAGGGAGTTTTCCGTCGGCATAGTTGGCGACAGGGTGCTTCCCGCAATAGAGATCATTCCCAAAGAGGGCTTTTACGATTACAAAAATAAGTATCAGCCAGGCGCGACGATGGAGATCTGCCCGGCGGACATCACTCCGCAGCTCAAAAAGGAGCTGGAGCGCTGCACCCGCACCGTGTTCAAGGCGCTTGGGCTCGGCGCGTATGCGAGGGTGGATTTTATGGTGGATGACAACGGCGTTTACTGCCTGGAGGCGAACACCACGCCCGGCATGACCCCCACCAGCCTGCTTCCGCAGGAGGCGGCGGCGGCGGGAATGGATTTTCCCGCGCTGCTGGAAACGATAATCGCGGAGAGCATGAAGCTTGAGCGCAAGCAAAACGGGTAAAACTACCGATCGCGGATAACGAATCACGGACAACACACAAAAGGGGTGCAATATGATAGAGCTCACTTTGAAGGAAGCCGCGAAGGCGGCGGGCGGAAGGCTTGTGAACTGCGGGAGCATGGACGCAGAAACCGCGCTCATTTCTTCCATAACTCTGGACAGCCGCCGGGTCGAACAGGGCTCCCTTTTCGTTGCGATCAAGGGCGAAAGGGTGGATGGGCACAGCTATATCCAAATGGCGATGGAGAAGGGCGCGCTCTGCGCAATAAGCGAAAATGAAGTTGAGGATCCGCATATCCGCGTTAAAAGCAGCCTGGAGGCGATGCAGGGCATAGCCGCCTATATCCGCCAAAAAAGCGGCATACCGGTGATCGCGGTCGTGGGCAGCGTTGGCAAAACCACCACCCGCCGGATGATCTCCTGCGTGCTTGAGCAAAAATTTGAGCACGTGCTCAGCACCGAGGGCAATTTTAACAACGAATTCGGCCTGCCGCAGATGCTTTTCCGGCTTGAAGGCTTCCACGAGATAGCCGTGCTGGAGCTTGGCATAAGCAGCTTCGGCGAAATGGAGCGGCTTGGGAGGATCGCCCGCCCGAATTACGCCGTGTATACCAATATAGGCAATATGCACCTTGAAAATCTGGGCGATAGGGATGGCGTTTTAAAGGCTAAGACCGAGCTTGTGCCATATATCGCGGAGGGCGGAAAGCTGTTTTTAAACGGCGCGGACGATAAGCTCAGAAGCTACGCTCCGCCCATCCCCGCCGTGTATTTCGGCGTTGAGGAATGCTACTCCGTTCATGCGGAGGGCGTTGAGCAGTTCGGGCTGGAGCGCACCGATTTCACCCTCGTTTACCGCGAAAAAACCGTGCCCGTGTCGCTTCCCGCCGTGGGCAATCACATGGTGCTGGACGCGGTCGCGGCGGCAACGGTGGCGGCCGAGCTTGGGCTTTCCGCCGAGCAGGTCAAATCGGGGCTTGAAAATTATTCCCCCGTCGGCCATCGGGGCAGGGTGGAGAAGCTTGCGATGCTGACCCTTGTGGACGATTGCTATAATGCCGGCCCGGATTCCATGCGTGCCTCCATCTCCGCGCTCAAGGGAGCGCGCCGCATCGCGCTGCTTGGCGATATGCTGGAGCTTGGCGAAAATGAGGAGGCGCTGCATAAAAGCCTTGGCGAGTTCTGCGCCGAAAATCTGGACGCGCTTTTCACCGTGGGCAGGCTGGGCGAAAAAATTGCCGAGGGCGCAAGGGAAAAGGGCATGAAGGAGGTTTACAGCACCTCCGTGGAAAACGCCGCCGATGAGCTGAAAAATTACGTTAAAGCGGGCGACGTGCTGCTCGTTAAGGCGTCAAGGGGAATGCACCTTGAGGACGTTGTGGAAAGAATAATGACGTGGAGATGAAGGGTGGCATGGCAGCGCCGTCCTTTTGATAACGGTGCCGATCCCGAAACAGAACAACACGAAAAAAGGCGGGGCTCCGCCTTTTTGAATACCGTTTTTTGCAGTTTTTCAATACGCCCGAACGCCCTTCTTCCCCTCGAAGAAAAGCGCTATCGTTCCGGGGCCGACGTAGGAGCCGGTCACGGGCTCATACCGCTGGATCAGGAATTTCGCCTTGTTGAATACGGCGCTCAGCGTGTCCCGAAGGCTCAAGGCGTCCTGCGGGCAATCGGTATAGGCTATGCACACAAGCTGCTCCTTCGCCCTGTCCACAAGCTCCGTGAATTTGGACACAAGCACGCCTATGCCGCGGCTTCTGCCCTTCGCCTTATCGCACACCACGAGATGCCCGCTCTCATCCCCCTTGAGGATGGGGCGAATGCCGAGCAGCTTGCCCAGCAGCGCCTTGGGCGCGGAAACCCTGCCGCCGCGATGCAGAAACATAAGGTCGTCGAGGATCACGACCTGATACAGCTCGTCACGATCCTCAAGCAGCTTTTGATAGGTTTCCTCTATGCTCATACCGCTTTGCCGGTATTCCGCGGCGTGGATCACCGCCTTGCCCTCGCCCAGCGAAGCGGCAAGCGTGTCGAAGGTGAGGAGCTTTCTTTCGGGATAGCTCTCCCGAAGCTGCTCCGCCGCCACCTCGGACGCATGGTAGGAGCCGCTTATGCCGGAGCTCATGCCGATAAAAAGTATATCCTCCCCGTTTTGCAGCAGGGGCTCGAACGCCTCCACGTATTTCTGCGGCGTCACCTGCGAGGTGCTCACCCTCTCCCCCTCGCAGAGCTTTTTATAAAAGTATTCGCCCTCCTCGCCCTGAAAGCGCTCGGTATCGAGGCAGCAGCGCTCCTCACCCTCAAAATGATAGGTGAGCGGCACGACGATAATGCCGTGCTCATTGAGCAGCGGCGCGGGCAGGTTTGCCGAAGTATCGGTAACGATAGTGAATGAATGCTTCATAGTATCCAAATAATCCAATCTATTATATTGTATTTGGCGCTAAGGTATAAGTTACCACTATTGCGGCGATATGTCAAGCGTTTCGGCAATAAAATACGGAATATAGCGGGAAAATCGGCGGCATTATAGCCGTGCTGAAGCCTTCTGCAAACCTGTTCACTCAAAAAAGGGGGACGCGCCCCCTTTTTGATGCGATAAACCCTCTGTGCTCGTCCGTGCTCAATAATTCTCCGCCTTTATCTCAAAATAGCTCTTGGGATGAGCGCAAACGGGGCATACCTCGGGCGCCTTGGTGCCAACTATGATATGGCCGCAGTTGCGGCATTCCCAAACCTGAACGCCCGCGCGCTCGAAAACCTCCCTGCTCTCCACGTTGTGAAGCAGCTTGCGGTAGCGCTCCTCATGCGTTTTCTCGATGGCGGCAACACCGCGGAATTTCCTTGCAAGGTCCTTAAAGCCCTCCTCCTCCGCCTCGCGCGCCATGCGCTCATACATATCCGTCCATTCGTAGTTTTCACCGTTCGCGGCGGCGGCAAGGTTCTCCTCCACCGTGCCAAGCTCGCCCAGCTCCTTGAACCAGAGCTTTGCGTGCTCCTTCTCGTTTTCGGCGGTTTTAAGGAAAAGCTCCGCTATCTGCTCATAGCCCGCCTTTTTCGCAACGGAGGCGAAATAGGTGTACTTGTTTCTTGCCTGGGATTCGCCCGCGAAGGCCTCCCAAAGGTTCTTTTCGGTTTTCGTGCCCTTATAGGGGTTGTTTGCCATGGTAGTTTCCTCCTAAGTAATATTATAGTTATTATTTCATGCAGCGTTAAGCGCGATACGCGGCTTTGCGCTGCTTTTTATAGGTAAACTATAACATATCCACGCGGCATATTCAAGCGCGATATAGCACGAAATTAGGATTTTTTTGCACACCTGCGGGCTTCGTGCGCCTTGAATAGCCCATTGCGGCGGCAGGGCGGGGATGGTATAATCGAAAAAAAAGAAAAAGCGCGGGAGTTTTGCCCGCTTTCTGCGACTAAGGAGCGGGAAACCTGTAAAAAAGCCGGACAAAAACGGAGGTGATCGGCATGGACAGAGGTGCGGCAAGCTATGCGCGCTATCTTCTGGGCGATGACAGCGCGGTGGAGGAGCTGGTGGAGGAGTATAAATACGGGCTGACGCTCTACCTCAATTCCGTCGTGGGCAATATATTCACCGCCGAGGAGCTGATGGAGGAAACCTTCTTTCGGCTCATCGCAAAGCGCCCGCGCTTTTCGGGCAAAAGCAGCTTTAAAACCTTTCTTTACGCGATCGGCAGAAATGCCGCCGTGGACTATATCAGAAAGCACAGCGGGGCAACCGTCGTACCCCTTGAGGCGCATGAAAAAGAGCTTGTCGAGCGCGAGAGCATTGAAGATGCGGTGATAAAGGACGAGAGCCGAGCCGCGCTGCGCCGTGCGCTGGACAGCCTGCCCGATGAGCAGAGGCAGGCGGTGCATCTGACCTATTTTGAGGATATGACGGCCAAGGAGGCGGCGAAGATAATGAAAAAGAGCCGTCATGCCGTGGAAAACCTTGTGTACCGCGCTAAAAAAGCGCTTAAAGCCGAGCTTGAAAAGGAGGGCTATTGAGATGAAAACGAGCAAACAGATAGCAAAAAGCCTTATCGCCCGCAGGGATGAATACGACGCCATGATGGCGGCTAAGCGGGCGAAAACATACCGCGCCTTGGCGCTTGGCGGCGGCGCGGCGGCAGCGTGCCTGATCGGCTTCGCCGTTATAAGCAGCGCGCTGAAAACGATGGACAGTGAGCAGCTCGTGGTGAACTTTACACCCATTCCCATGACAAATGCGCCGGAAACCGTCCCGCCTTCGGATGCGCCGGAAACGCCCGTGCCGACGGCTGCGATAACCGGAAGCATAGCGGGAGCCGATACTGTTGTTCACATGAATGGAATAGTCTTTAACGAAATGGGTCTTCGAGCCGATAGTGATGCAACGCGTATTGTGGATAACCCGGAACTGTACGAATCCGTTATTTGGGATGAAGAAGCAGTCCGTAATTATTATGGCCGTGATTTAACACCTGCCTATATACCTGATTATCTGACCCCCGATGTCGGACCTTTTACCCCAGCCGGCAACGGAACGCTTCAAGCTATCATTTCTAAAGAATCGGGTGAAGTAGTGGAAGACTCTGCATTTCTCGGATTCTTTGAGGTGTATGGTTATTTTGAGAATGGAGAGCCGGACATTCTTGGCAATGATATTCCGGCGGAACACGGAATACTTATCTCTGCTTCCAAAATAGGGCTGCTTACCGATTGCATTTATATTTTACCGGAAAACGAGATCAAAACAAGTATCATCGGGGAAACCGAGGTAACCTTCGGCTATCGAGAAATGTCTTATGGTCCGCATGATGCTCCCAGGGGGTACTATGAGTATATAGAAGCGCACTTTTATCTTGACGGAGCAGAATACCTGTTCCAGGCATGGCAAATGGATCGGAATGAATTCGTGAAAATCGTTGCGTCATTCATCTTGGGAACGGATGAAATTGCAGTGACCGAATAGGATCGAACGGGGCTGCTGCACCAAGCTTCCGCAGCCGTGGATCGATCGCCGAAAGGGAGCTTTATTATGGTAAAGAATTTTATAAAAACCTATATCTGGCTGCTTATCATACCGCTCGCCTATCTGCCGTATCGAATACTGAACGAGCAGGTGCTTGTGAAGAAATACGGCTGCGGCTGCCCTCAGGTGACGATGGGCGAAAACGGAGAGCTTATCCAAATACAAAACAGCTTCAACGCAAACACCATCACGGCAAATGTCGGCGGCATACTTGCACTCATCTCGCTTGCGCTGATAATGATATTCTACATAATTTGCTTCAAGCCAAAGGACTTGAAGGGCTGGGCGCTGTTTGCCCTGAGCACGGCCGTCTGCGCCTTGATACTGTTTGCGCTTGCTTCCTTCTTTTACTATTCGCAGCAATGGCAATGATGCTTGGCGAAACATAAACGAACGCCGCGGTTTTTTCCGCGGCGTTCTGCATTTTATAAGTCCTTACCGGTTGCTTTTCAGTTTTCGTCGGGGATAAGGCCCTTTCTTGTGAGGTCGATCTTGCCGTCGGGCTTGATGTCGATAACGCGCACGAGGATCTCGTCGCCGATAGCCACAACGTCCTCAACCTTCTCAACGCGCTTGTTGGCAAGCTTTGAGATATGCACAAGGCCCTTCTTGCCGGGCTTGAGCTCGACCTGCGCGCCGATGGGGAGGATGTTTACCACCTTGCCGAGGATAACGTCGCCCACCTCGATATCGCGCACGATATTGTCGATGATCTTCCTTGCCTTCTCCGCCGCAGCCGCGTCGGTGCTGGCTATGAACACCCTGCCGTCGTCCTCAATGTCGATCTTAACGCCGGTTTCGGCAATTATGCCGTTAATTGTCTTGCCGCCGCTGCCGATGACCTCGCGGATCTTATCGGGATGGATGGTGAACTGCATGATGCGCGGCGCAAAGGGCGAAAGCTCCGCTCTGGGCTCGCTGATGGTTTCCATCATCTTATCCAGAATGAACAGTCTGCCCTGGCGTGCCTGCTCAAGGGCGCGGGTGAGTATCTGCTCGTCTATGCCCTTTATTTTTATATCCATCTGAATGGCGGTGATGCCGTCCGTGGTGCCGGCAACCTTGAAGTCCATATCGCCCATAAAGTCCTCAAGGCCCTGAATATCGGTGAGGATGGCGATATTGCCGGTGGATTCGTCTTTAATAAGACCCATCGCGCAGCCCGCCACGGGCGCCTTGATCGGCACGCCCGCGTCCATAAGGGCAAGCGTGCTGCCGCAGATGGAGGCCTGGGAGGTGGAGCCGTTTGAGGAAACTACCTCCGAAACAAGGCGGATTGCATAGGGGAATTCGTTTTCATCCGGAATAACGGGCAGAAGCGCGCGCTCCGCAAGTGCGCCGTGGCCGATCTCGCGCCTGCCGGGGCTGCCGAGGCGCTTCACCTCGCCGGTGGAATAGGGGGGCATATTGTAGTGGTGGATATAGCGCTTGAAAACCTCGTCGCCAATGCCGTCGATGGTCTGCCCGTCGCCAAGGGTGCCGAGCGCGGCAATGGTCATAACCTGGGTCTGGCCGCGGGTAAAGACGGCGGAGCCGTGCGTGCGGGGCAGGATGCCGACCTCGCTCCAGATATGGCGAATGTCGGTATGCTTGCGCCCGTCGGGGCGAATGCCGCGGTTTATTATCTTGTCGCGCAGGATCTCCTTCATTAAATTATAAAGGATCGCGTCGATATCGGCGGCGGAATCGGGATATTCCTCGGCAAAATGCGCCGTGGTCTCGGCAAGCACCTGCGCGGTGCGCTCCTCGCGCTCCTTGCGGTCGAAGGTGTCGAGCTGCCATTCAACCCTTTCGCGGGCGAAGGCTATAACCTTTTCCTTCAGCTCCTCATCGGGGGTGTGGATCTGCGGCACGAGCTTTTCCTTGCCGATCTCGGCCTGTATCTCGCTTATCCACGCAACTATCTTTTTGATGTATTCATGGCCGAGCAGGATCGCGTCCAGCATTTCCTTTTCGGTCACCTCGTCCGCTCCGGCCTCAACCATCATCACGGCGTCCTTCGTGCCGGCAACGGTAAGCTGCAGGCGGCTCTTGGCGCGCTGCTCCGCGTCCGGATTGATAACGTATTCGCCGTCCACCATGCCCACCGATACCGCGCCGATGGGGCCTGCGAAGGGGGCTTCGCTGATGGAAAGCGCGATGGATGCGCCGTTCATGGCCAGAATATCGGGCGGAACGTCGGTTTCAACGCTCATCGCGGTGGCAACCACCTGCACGTCGTTGTAAAAGCCCTTGGGGAAGAGGGGGCGGATGGGGCGGTCGATAAGGCGGCTGGTGAGGATCGCCTTTTCGGAGGGACGGCCCTCGCGCTTGATGAAGCCGCCGGGGATCTTGCCCGCCGCGTACATTTTTTCTTCGTAGTCGCAGCTCAGGGGCAGGAAATCCGCGCCGTCGCGCGCCTGCTTTGCAACCGTGGCGCACACAAGAAGCGCGGTGTAGCCGCAGCGGATCAGTATAGAGCCGCCCGCCTGCTCGGCGTACTTGCCCGTTTCAACGGTGATGGTGCGCCCCGCAAGCTCAAAAGTGAATGTTTTCTGCATTATATTTTATCCTTTCAGTTTCTTCCAATACTTAATATGAATTTGTGTTTGCCCGCCCCGTTCGGAGGGGGCTTGAATCGATCCATCCTTTTACAGGAAACAGATTCAGCCGTTCTGCCGCCGTGCAATAAGCGGCTCAGGTGAACGGGAAAATCCGTTTCCTGAAAGGAAAAAACAGGGGGGAAGGCGCATCGAACAGGACGGAATTTCGCCTTGAAAAGAAAGGCGGGCACTCCAATCCCGCCTTTTCGATTTCAAAAAGCTTATTTCCTGATGCCGAGGGAAGCGATGATCGCCCTGTAACGCTCGATGTCGACCTCCTTGAGGTAGTTCAAAAGACCACGGCGCTTACCGACCATCTTCAAAAGACCGCGGCGGGAGTGATTGTCCTTCTGGTGGGTCTTGAGGTGCTCGGTAAGGTGGCTGATGCGCGCGCTGAGAAGCGCGATCTGAACCTCGGGGGAACCGGTGTCGCCCTCGTGGAGAGCGTACTTTTCGATGATCTCATTCTTGAATTCTTTTTCCATTATAAAAGAACCTCCTTTTTTATAGATTCCCGAATCTCTGCGTAAGCGCCGGAGTGCTCGCAAAACGAAGGGATCGGAGCGCCCTTTTCGGGCATGCGTCCACGCGAAAAAAATCTTCGCATAGTACAACGACTAATTTTAGCATATCTCCTCGCCGTTGTAAAGTATTTTTCAATGTATCGGGCGGGTTTTATGCGGTATATTCAATATATTAGTTTTGAGTAGGCGTGCCGGACAGATAAATGCGCCGGTGCGGGAGGCGCGGGCCTTGCCCGGCCCGGCTCCGCTTTTCCCGATCCTCTCTTATCTTATCTTATCTTATCATATCTTATCTTTCCTTTTCTTTTCTTTTCTTTTCTTTTCTTTTCCCTTTTCTTCTTTCTTCTCTCTTCTTTCTCCCTTCTCCTTTCTCTTTTCCCTCTCCCGCAGCTTCCCCCTTTTCCTTTTGCCAAAACTATGGTAAAATATCCCCCGTAAAAAAACGGTTCCCGCGTTCGCGCCGCTCCAAGGGGTGGGGAAGTGCGGGGGCCGGATGTTCCACGGAGGAAAACAATGCGCTTCAAAAAAATACTGGCGTTCGCGCTTGCGCTGACTGCGCTGCTCGGCTTTATCGGCTGTGGAGGCTTAAATCAGCAGACGGCGCTCAATACTGCCGCGCCCACGGCGGAGGTCACGGCGTTTCTGCCCACCGCCGCGCCGGATGATGGAAAAACGGCGAATCCCACGGCAGAGCAGCCAACGCCCGCGCCCACGGCAACGCCCAAGCCCACGAATACGCCCGCGCCCACGGCAACGCCCGCGCCGACGGATACGCCCGCGCCCACGGCAACGCCCAAGCCGACGAATACGCCCAAGCCGACGAATACGCCCAAGCCCGCCGCCACCGAGCCGCCCGTTTCGGAGGACGGCATCTATGACGGCAAGGACGATGTGGCGCTCTATATCCACCTGTACGGGCATCTGCCCTCCAATTATATAACCAAGAAGGAGGCGCAGGCGCTGGGCTGGAGCGGCGGAAGCCTGGAGCCCTACGCGCCGGGAAAGTGCATCGGCGGCGATTATTTCGGCAATTATGAGGGCGCGCTCCCCAAAAAGAAGGGGCGCAAATATACCGAATGCGATATAGGCACGCTCGGAAAGAACGGGCGCGGCGCAAAGCGCATCGTTTTTTCAAACGACGGATTGATCTATTATACTTCGGATCACTATGAGCATTTCACCCTGCTCTACGGGGAGGTAAACGGATGAGGATAGTTTTTTTGGACGGAAACAGGATAGCTTCCGCGCAGGATATGCACGAAGAATTCGCCCGTGCGCTTGAATTTCCCGAGTGGTACGGCAATAATCTGGACGCGCTTCACGATATGCTGAGCGAAAGCACGGAGGAGATAGGCGTTATCCTTGTGAACACCGATAAGCTCGCGGAAACGCTCGGCAGGCGTTGGACGGCGCTTCTTCGCCTGCTTGTGGATATGAAGCGCGAGCGCAGGGGCTTCCATGTTATGATGGAGCCTTTTGCGGGGGAGTGAGCTGCCGGAATCAAAATAACGTTGAATAGGAGAAAACATGGGCAGAATTGCTGTTTTCACAATGGGCACGCGCGGCGATGTTCAGCCGTATATCTATCTTGCAAGGGCTTTGAACCGCGCAGGGCACAGCACCGTCATAGGCTCGCACCCTTGCTGGCGCAAGCTTGTTGAGGAAGCGGGCGTTTCCTTTGCTCCGATAGGTCCTGATATTGACATTGAAAAGGAAGCCGCGATAATACGCGGCAAGAATCCGAATGTTGTTTTGAGTATGCTCAAGACCATGAACTTTGTTTTCGGAATTATTCAGAACTCGACTTCGGATATATATGCTGCGTGCAAAGGAAACGATCTTATAATTGTTTCCCACAGCCAGATGGGCGCCGCCGAAGCGGAAGCGCTGAAAATTCCCGTTGTGAACGTAACGCTTCAGACGGAGATGATACCCCAAGCGCTTAAACCGAAAACCTTTAAGGATAAGCTGATAGGCAAATTGATAAGCAGCAGGATATGTAAGCCTTACAATAGGATAAGGAAAGAATACGGGCTGCCATTGCTGAAGGATTCGAGCGAGCTTATCGGCGGAAGCGTTAATCTGATACCGATAAGCCGATATGTAAAGCAGCGGGATCCCTATTGGGAGGATAAGAATATTCTGACGGGCTATTGGTATGAGGAGGAGCCGGAATTTGTTCCGGATGCCGCGCTCGATGCTTTTTTGAAGAATGGCAGCGCGCCTATGATCCTTGCGCTCGGCGCGATGTCCTTTGAAAGCGAGAGCGAGCGGGAAAAGCTTGATATGTTTGTGACCGCTTTCCGTGAAACGGGCAAGCGCGCGATAATACAGGGCTTTCAGAAGTCGTTGATAAACTATGAGCTTCCCGAAACGATGCTTGCCTGCGGCTCGGTGCCGCACAGTTGGCTTTTTCGCAGAGGCTATGCGGTGATACACCATTGCGGCTTCGGTACATCGGCCGCTGCGATGCTATGCGGGATCCCTTCAATACCGGTGCCCCATGTTCTCGATCAGATAGGCTTTGCGGGGCAGATGGCGGAGCTCGGCGTTTCAACTGAAATGATACGCGCAAAGGAGCTCAAAAAGGAGCGTATCGTTCGCGCGATCAATGAGCTTTCGGATAATTATGATACGATATCAAAGAATGTGGAAGGCCTGTCCGTTAAGCTGCGCGAAGAACACGGGCTTGATAATGCCGTGGCGGAGATAACGAAGGTGCTGGAGCATAGCTGAACAAGGCTTGATGGATCAAATTCGGGCAAAAACGCAAAAAACTGCGCAAAACAGCCCGAATTCTCATTTTCCGGGAGTGATTTTCGGTCTTTGGGGTGGTGTTTTTCGCCTCGGTTATGTAGAATGGCGGCATCAAAGGCAAGGAGGAAACAAAATGCCGACAAAGTCAATGGGTCAATTCATGGCCGCTTTAAGAAAGGCAAACGGCCTAACTCAGCAGGACGTGGCCGACAGGCTGAACGTTTCAAACAAGGCGGTGAGCCGCTGGGAGAGGGATGAGACCGCGCCCGATATCTCGCTGCTTCCCGCCATCGCGGAGATGTTCGGCGTTAGCTGCGACGAGCTCATCAGGGGCGAAAGGAATATGGACGATCAGCCCCGCACCGAGGGCGCGAAAACGCGCACCGAAAAGCAGATAAAATCGCTGATCAGCCGCGCAACGGGCAAGTTTGAAACGCTTTCGATGGTCGCGCTGCTGCTCGCCGCTGCGGGCTTTATAGCCATGCTCGGCATCTCCTACGGCGCATTTCGCCCGCATATCGGCTTTGCCGTGATGCTTCTTTTTGAAGCGGGCGCGGCAACGCTTGCGGCGATCGCATATAGATCTGCATTCCGTACCGTTGAAGATAACGAGCTGATGGAAAACGCCGATCCTGCGCTTTCGGAGGGCTTCCGCAATAACGCCGCAAAGCGCAGCTTCATCGTTTATTTTGCTGCGGCCTGCGCCGTACTTCTGTCGATCCCGCTTGCGGTGCTTTCGGATGGGTTCTCGGTGCTCGGGTTTAAATACTATTTGGAAAATGCGCTTGCCGTTATCCTCATTCTTGTGATCGCATACCCCTTCATTAAAAGGCTCTGTTTGGAGCGCATGATGGGCAAAAAGGCGCAGAGCCGCAGCGAAGCGGATAGGGTGGTTGCCCGAATGAACGCGATACAGATCGGCATGGTCGTGCTTTCGATACTGCTCGCTTTGATCGCGGCCTCGTTACGGTCGACTTCGGGGTTTGCCTTAGGCGGATTGGCAATCGGAGCACTTGCGGTTGCAAGCGCGGGGGTGTTCCTTGTATTCTTGAAGAAGTATCCGCAGCATAGAAAGCTTTTGCTTCTAAACGGCCTTAGGAATCTGCTGCTCGTGCCGTCGCCGTTCGTGCTGGTCAATCACATGACCGGAGGTTGGGTATCCGATGAACAAGGCGGGCTCGTTTTCTCGTACTTCAATTTCGATTTCGAAAAGCTTGAGCTGCTGCTTGCATACATTCTCGCCGTTATCCTCGTTTTCCGCGTGCTTACAGCAAGAAAGCGCAGGGATGACGGGAAATGAAGCGGCCTGCGCGGAGATTTGGGCGGTTCAGCGGCCTTTGCTCAAATATTATATGAAAAACGCCTGAAATTCGGGCAAAAAACGCTTGACAATGCTCCGAAATAATGATAACATAGTTTTTCGAGCCGCTCCGAAACGGTTTAAAGCCGCGCCATGAACACGGGCGCGCACCACAAGGGCGAGACTGGTAAGAGGAGGAAAAGCATAATGTACGCAATCATCGTAACCGGCGGCAAGCAGTATAAGGTCGAGGTCGGCAGCGAGATCATGGTCGAGAAGCTCGACGGTGAGATCGGCGATAAGGTCAATTTCGATATACTCATGATCGCGGACGGCAGCGACATCGAGATCGGCAAGCCCGTTCTTTCCGGTGTTTCCGCCAAGGGCGAGGTGCTGGAGCATGGCAAGGGCAAGAAGGTAATCGTTTTCAAGTATAAGCCCAAGAAGGATTACCGCAAAAAGCAGGGCCATCGTCAGCCCTACACCAAGGTCAAGATCCTTTCCATCGGCTGAGAGGTAATTATATGACCACAGTCACCGTCCTGTATAAAGGCGCCTCGATAGCGGGGTTTCTTGCCAAAGGGCACGCGGGCTACGCCGGGCACGGCGAGGATATAGTCTGCGCGGCGGTTTCCGCCATAACCCAAACGGCGCTCATCGGCATAACGGAGAATATCGCGTGTCCGTGCAGTGTCGATATTTCGGACGGAAAGCTCGAGCTTATCCTCGATCCTTCGGCTTCGGCCGAAAAAAAGGAGAAGGCGGAGCTTATACTCGGAGTGATGCTTTCGGGGCTTCGCTCCATAGAATCCCAATACGATAATTATCTCAAAGTTAAAAAGAAGGAGGTTTGAACTATGTTCAGGATCAATCTGCAGCTTTTTGCGCATAAAAAGGGCGTCGGCAGCTCCCGCAACGGTCGTGACAGCGAATCCAAGCGTCTCGGGCCCAAGCGTGCGGACGGTCAGTTCGTGCTTGCGGGCAATATCCTCGTTCGTCAGCGTGGCACCCATTTCCACCCCGGCAACAACGTCGGCATCGGCAAGGATGACACCCTGTTTGCAAAGGTTGACGGCATTCTTCGCTTTGAAACGAAGCATGGCGGCAGAAAGTGCGTGAGCGTTTACCCCGAGGAGATCGCGGGCTGAGCTTTCGCAGCAATCAAATAAGCTTTTAAACCGCTCCGGCCTTCCGGGGCGGTTAAATCTTTACAAAAAGCGGATCGTGAAATAACTGTAAATCATCCGCTGAACTTGAAACAACGCGGATAAAATGCTAAAATTAGGTATAGAATAATAATTCAGGAGGTAATTTTTATGAAAAAGCTTTGTGTTTTGATGCTTGCGGCGGTAATGCTGCTGGTCGGCTGCGCTCCCGTGCAGAATAACGCGGGGGATAAGGATTTGGTCATCGGCATCGCGTGGCGCAAGGACGTGGATTCGGAATTCTTCACCAATGTGTGCAGAGCCATCGAGCAGGCGGGCGGCAAATGGGTGAAGCTTGAGCAGGTCACCACCAAGGAGCTTTCCTTCGATGACAGCGGCAGCCTTACCTCGGGCGTTGCCGAAACCGGCGCGCTTGACGCGGAAACCGGTGCGCTGATCCGCAAAAACACCTGGCATAATTCCAATGCCGAGGCTGCCGTGAAGAATGTGGATATGGTCATCTTCACGGGCGGCGAGGATATAAGCCCCTCGCTCTACGCCGTGCAGGAGGAATGGCATGGCATAGAGGCCGAGAAGGACTACAACGCGGAAAGGGATGTTTCCGATTTCCTCACCATGAGCTATTGTCTTGATAAGGATATCCCCATGCTGGGCTTCTGCCGCGGCATGCAGATGCTGGCGGTCGTTTCCGGCGGCGAAACAATTCAGGATATTCCCACCTATTTCAGCGAAATGGGCGTGGAATACAGCTATCAGCACCGCAACGAGAAGGCGACTCCCGAATCATACAGGGACTACGCGCCGCATACCGTGACGGTTGAAAAAAATTCCTTCCTTTATGAAATTTTCGGCACCGAATCGCTTGAGGGATGCCCCTCCTGGCACCATCAGGCGGTAAAGAGCGTGGATAATAACCGTCTTACCGTGACCGGCTATACCGACACAAACGGCATTAGGATGATCGAGGCCGTGGAAAGAACGGATAAAACCTTTGCCGTCGGCCTTCAGTTCCATCCCGAAGCCGCCGTTGTGAAGAATCTGGACAATGCCGCGAATAAGGGCGATTTTATGAGCCTTGATACCGCGCTCTCCGTATTCAAGTATATTCTTCAGCAGAAGTTTATCGAGCAGCAGAACGCGGCGTAAAGCACGGTCGAGCGCAGCATTTTTGCGAATAAATACGGCAATACGAAAAAACAAAACCGCCTCGCATACCGGGGCGGTTTTTGCTTGCAAAAAAAGCGGCGTGGTTCGGCTCGCCTCGCCGCAGCGTATGAGCGATATCTATTGCGCCATGCCGCACGACGGCTGTATGCCGCTTGCAAGGTATGTGAAGCTCGTGTCGCAGGAGGTGTGAAGCGGCGGTCAATTCAGGCTTGCTCTGCCGCTCCGGCTTCCGTCCTCATGCGGGGTAAGGATAACGGAGCCGCCAAGCGCATACCAGCCGTAATAATCGGGAGCATCCGAAATGTCAAAGAAGCCGGAGGCACCGTCCTCAAGCCAATACATTGCAAAAGGATCCTCCGGTCTTGCGGCAAAAAGCATAAGATAACCGTTTTCATCGGTCAAGCTGCGCTCGCATTTTAAAAGCACAAGCTCTTTGCAGCGCATGGGAGAGCCTTCGGGGGCGTTTTCATAAAACTCAATAAGCTTTCCGGCATAGCAGCGCCCAACGGCTTCAATGTATTCGCTGCCGGCTGTTGCGGTGCAGCCCAACGCCTTGATGTCATCAGCGGTAATGCTTATCTGCCCTTCGCGCAGCTCACTTCTCCAGCGCTCGATCTCAAGCGAGGACATGAATTCGGTGTAGTCTTCCGTATCTTCAAAGAAATATTCCAAACTGCTGCCGGAATACGATAGCGGATACTCACCGTTGCCATAGCTGAAACCTATATTGATCCGAAGCTCCGGAATGGATTCGGATTTAAAGGTGCAGTGCGCCGAATTCCGTTTACCGCTCTCTTTTGTGAAATCATAGCCGTATAGTTCGTTGAAGCGGCTTGCCGCGCTCCAGGCTTTATCGACAAACCATTCGTCGGGAACCTCGGTCGCTTCAGGCGTTGGCTCCGCCGTTGGCGCAGCGGTTGGATTTTGAGTGGGAACAACGGTTGGAGCTGCGCCGGGAAGCGCGGTGTCTGCCGCTTCGGATGGAGCGGGCGTATTCTGCTCAAGCTGCGTTGGCTCGGGGGTATTGCCGGGAACGGCATTGTTTGCGCAGGCGGAAACTGCGAATGCCGCCGCCATGCAGGGGATAAGCAGGGTCATGAAAAGCTTTTTTCGGGGGGAGATCATATTGAATCCTCCTTTGTCTGTATAAAAATGCCGTGCCGTCATATTATCATGCGCTCCGCATGACTGTCAATTGAGTTATCGAAAAGATACAATTGATTGGTTTCAGTATGAATTTATAAGCATCGCGTTGCCGCTCCAGCTTCCGTCCTCATGCGGGGTAAGCTGAATGTTTCCGTACAGCTTGATCCAGCCGAAGTGATCGGGGTAATCATCGCCGGTTATGATCTCGGCATAATAATCCGAGGCGATATAGAACGGCGCGATACTGCATGGGCGGAATGCGAGCTCGACATAGTAGCTGTTTTCGGCATTAAGGCTGCGCTCGACCTTGAGCACCTGTGCCTCATAGCATTTCATGGGGCAGCTCTCCGGCGCATCGGTGTAATGCGCGGCGATCTTCTCGGCATAGCAGCGACCGACGGCTTCAAAATATTCGTTGCCGGTTGTTGCGGTGCAGCCGGAGGATTTGATCTCATCGGCGATAAGCACTATCTCCGCCAGATCGAATTCATCGTGCCAGCGGGAAAAATCAAAGCTCATATACCATGCCTCGTAGCCGCCCAAGACATTTTCAACATAATCGTCATTTAATGCGATAGTTGCTTTAGACAGCTTTGGTGTTTCGGAAAGCTCATCTTTGAAGTAAATTGATAATCCATTGAACCCATTGCTTTCATAAAACCTAATACCATTGCCGTAGAGAGAGTTTGCGAAATTTCTCATAAAGTTTACAGACTGATCTTATAGATTAGGAATTCCGCCTCCGTTTCGCACATGTACCATACCGTCCCGTCGCCGTCCACCTTGAAGATAAGGTAATTGCCCCAGAACCTCTCGATGTAGTCATCGGGGAGGTATACGTCCACATACGATATCGGAGTTCCATCGGGAGAGAACTTGATTATCCTGCGCCACGTTGTTCTGCTGATGATAACATTTGTATTTGTGTCACGATAATATAGTTTTTCCTCGCTGTCAACGTAGTGGTTACCGGCATCGTCCGTGCCCATATAGCGGTCGTAGCAAGAGTAACTCCAATCCTCCCCATCCATCGTGGTGACCGCGCCCGCCTCTAAAACTTCCTCTGTATAGTCGTTATGGGACGGAGGATCGGCATGAGGAACATATTCCGGCATCCTGATACGTCCATTCTGCACCCACGCGCGGTTCTCCATATCGAGCTCGAACTCGTCGTAGGCGTAGGTGGCCTCCGTGAAGAGGAATTCTCCCGGACCGCCCTCCTCCCAATTCACCGCCCTGTAAGCGAAGCACTTGCCGTCCCGAACATTCATGATCAGTACGCCGTCGCGTCTTGCGGGCGTGCCGGGTATGGGTTGAAACTCGATGCACTCCCCTGTCGCAAGGTCGAACATGCACGAGCTGAATATAAGCTTGCCGTCCATCACCGCAAACTCGCTGTTGATGAAAGCATTGTCGCCAATATCGGGACTCAGCCTTGTCAGCTCGCCTGTTTCGGTATCGTACTTGAGGATTCCGCTTCCAAAGGGAGCATAACGGTCGAATATGTATACCTTACCGCCGATAATATTGAAGTGCTGGGGAATCTCCCAATCGTCGCCATCCGAACCCGGTATCACCGGTTTAATAAATACCTCGTCCTCGCCGTTTCCCCAAGGAAGCCTTAATACAAGCTCCGAGCAGGAATCGAAATCGAGCTCGGTGGCTTTGGGAATGGCTGTGGGTTCGGGCGTGGTCGTAGGTTCGGGAGTTGCCGTGGGTTCGGGCGCAGGCGTTTCCGTAGGCACTTCGGCCTCCTTCGAAGCTTCCGGGAAAAAGGTCGCATTCCCCGTCGGCGCGGGCGTTGGATCCGCATTGTGCCGGTTCGTATTGCAGCCCGTGACAATACACGAAATTAGAACTGCAATTGATATAACAATTAGCTTTTTCATAACCGCATATCTCCTTTTGTGTTTTTGGATGGATTGCCGCTCAAGGATAAACCTTGCCGGGGTTACCTTATTGTTTGTACCTTTCATGTCTTTTCGCCTTGTAATAATGATGTAGTAGTTTTTGTTGTCCCTCTCCAAGGACGAGTGATGTTGCCGTTGGGGATTATGCGGATCGGATCATGCTATGCCTTTGAGTTGGCAGATAATAATACGAACCGACCTAAAGAAATTTTGATTAAGCGTATCACCTCCCGATGTTTTTGAGGTTTCATATCATCAAGTGAACCTAATATGTTCTTGATGATATGATTCCCTGCCGTTATTTGCCGTACTGCGGAGCAGATACGGTTGATCTGTGTCATAAAGCTGCATTGGGGGGCTGCTTTTCATTCGCCTCCTTTCCGCTGCTTCTCCGCAGTCAGCTTCTTGCCCTTCATACACTATAACAATCGAGAGTGCGGTAATGGGACAAGAAATATAAAACAATCTGAGAAGTTATCTGCATTTTTAGTTTCAAACCCACTTAAAGATGCGATAAGCCAGTATAAACAACGTGCTTCCGCAGTAATCGCAGAAACAGGTTGTTGATTCAAGGAACGATTATCAAACGAATCAAAAATGGTATTAATATGCGTTTATAAGCATCGCGTTGCCGCTCCAGCTTCCGTCCTCATGCGGGGTAAGCTGAATGTTTCCGTACAGCTTGATCCAGCCGAAGTGATCGGGGTAATCATCGCCGGTTATGATCTCGGCATAATAATCCGAGGCGATATAGAACGGCGCGATACTGCATGGGCGGAATGCGAGCTCGACATAGTAGCTGTTTTCGGCATTAAGGCTGCGCTCGACCTTGAGCACCTGCGCCTCATAGCATTTCATGGGGCAGTTCTCCGGCGCATCGGTGTAATGTCTGGCGATCTTCTCGGCATATAAACGCCCCACCGCGTCCAAGTAATCGCTGCCGGTCGTTGAGGTGCAGCCGGAGGCTCTGATCTCATCGGCGGTAAGCACTATCTCCGCCAGATCGAATTCATCGTGCCAGCGGGAAAAATCAAAGCCCATATACCATGCCTCGTAGCCGCCCAAGACATTTTCAATATAATTGAAATTTAATGCGATCGTTGCCCTGGAAAGCTCCGGTGTTTCGGAAGGCGCATCTTTAAAGTGAATTGATAATCCGTTGAACCCATTGATTTCATATACCTTAATACCATTAACGTTTATGGGGTACACAAAGTCCCATGATTCACTGTCAAGCACTATCTCGTGAACCTTCGCTATCCGCTCGGCGATCTTCCAGCCTTCCTGCTTAAGCACTTCCTCGCTGAATTGCACAGGTTCGGCAGTCGGCGCTTCGGTCGGATCTTCGGTAGGAGCCACAGTTGGCTTTTGAGTGGGAACAACGGTTGGAGCTGCGCCGGGAAGCGCGGTGTCTGCCGCTTCGGATGGAGCGGGCGTATTCTGCTCAAGCTGCGTTGGCTCGGGGGTATTGCCGGGAACGGCGTTGTTTGCGCAGGCGGAAGCTGCGAATGCCGCCGCCATGCAGGGGATAAGCAGGGCCTTGAAAAGCTTTTTACCGGTTATCATTCAATATATCTCCTTTAAGCTGCGAGTTCATCGGAGGCGGAGTCGATTCAGCAACAGCTCGCTCCTCGACCTCGGATCCCTGCTTTGCAAGGTTAAGCGCATGGACTCTGTCAAGGTCTGCAAGCTCCTTTTCAAGATCGAAATCATCGGGAACGAAGCATATCTCATCATTCGACCAAACGGTCGTAACTATCCACGTGTCGTTATGCTTGACGAGCCTTAATTTATAATCGGTGTATATGCCGGAGGTGAACTCAACGCCCCTATACTGAAAATCGAGCGATTCGCTTATTTCAACCGTTGCGGTATCGCCGTTTTCCTCAAGGCAGCAAACGTCATACGAGGGCTTGAAGTAATTGTAGCCGCTGCTGTTAAGGGAAACAATGTGAGCGAAATAGAGCACGCTTTTGGCGTGATTTTCAAGGTTTCTGCGGCAATAATCCAATTCGCCGCGATCATAGAGCTTCGCCGCCTCGCTGTCTGCACCGCCGACCGTCAGATTTTCGGTGAGCCGCTGCAGCTCGGCATCGTCAAGTCCTGTAAGCGAATAACGGGTAAAGTCATACTTTTCACCGCAATGATGCACGCAGGCGGCTTCGCTCAGATATGCAATCGCCACTTCCTCCGCGCCGGCCGGGGCAGAGAGGATCGGCTCGGATACGGGCATGGCTTCTTCGGATGATTCCGGAATCGCCTCAGGGAGCGCTTCGCTGCGGTACTCCTTGGCGCGTGGCTTCTGCGGCGGTACCGCCTGCTCCGCCGGATCGGCGGCAGTACGCACCTCTGCATCCGCAAAAGCATTGGGCGTGTGTGCGCTCAGGGTTGAAGTGGACAACACCGCTATGAGCAGCACAAGAATAAAAGCCTTTTTGAAAAATGTCATAGCAAAAATCCTCCCTGTCATGATGCTGTAGTACACCGGCAGGCGTCCATAAACAGTATACCATATAGGAGCGGCAGGCACAAGGATTACCGACAGTAAAAATTATTAATTTTCCGTAAACAAATATTTCATACCGGCTTACATTTTATGCTATCCTATGCCTAAACCCTTGATTCGCACGGCGGCGGCATGGCGGCCAAAGCAGCACAACACTAATATATTTTTTGCTGTTGCAGGGAAAAAGGAAAAGGTGTATAATAACGATAACTTGGGAAGGAAAGGGAATATCGGGAAAATATGCCGGTATCAGCCCAAAATGCTTCCGGAAAGGGCAGTTTATGTTTTTTGAAAACGCTCAAACAGCAGCCGCGGCGGAAGCCTCAAGCGGCATGGATCCTTTGGTGGTGATGATCGTCGGCATGGCGGTCGTGTTCCTCGGGCTCATTATCCTCATAGGCGTGGTGAAGCTCGTGAGCCTCATCTATCGCGCCGTTGTGGGCAAGAGCGAAGTGAATATTCCCGCCACAGCGCTCAATCAGCCCGTGTATTCGCCCTCAAAGGCGGCAAGAGAGCTTGCGCCCTCTCAGCTTACCGATGAGCAGCGCAGGGAAACGGTGGCTGCCATCTCGGCCGCTATTGCGGAGGCGATGGGCAAGCCCGTGTCGGGCATCCGTATCCGCTCCATAAGGAAAATAGGCTGAACCGCGCCAAAGGCACGGCTTCGCCTTTTTGCATTTTAAAATAGTTTGCTCGCGCTTTTTCAGGCTTTTTGATGAATAAAAGCGTAATTTATAAATAAAAGAACACTCCGCTCATGCGGTGAAAGGGGATAATATGCGTAAATTTCTTGTTAAGGTAAACGGTTCACAGTACGAGGTCGAGGTCGAGGAGCTTTCGGCGGACGAGGCGCGCGGCGTTGCTCAGGCCGCTCCAGCACCCACGCCCGCACCCGCGCTCACTCCCACGCCCGCGCCCGCGCCTGCACCCACTCCCACTCCCGCGCCCGCGCCCGCACCCGCTGCAGGCGGCAAAACCATCACCGCGCCCATGCCCGGCAGCATTATTTCAGTTAACGTTAAGCCCGGCGACGCCTTCCGCAGCGGCCAGGTGCTGCTTGTGCTTGAGGCAATGAAGATGGAAAACGAGATTATGGCGCCCTGCGACGGCAAGGTGCTTTCGGTGAACGTGAATCAGGGCTCCACCGTAAATTCCGGCGATCTGCTCATTTCCTACGAGGGCTGAGCGGCTTTGCGCGAACCCTTCGGTTTGTGAAACGGTGAATTTATGGAAGCTGTTTTAAACGTATTAAAGGATTTTTTCGCCTCAAGCGGCGCAGCGGAGCTTTTCACCGCCCCCGGCGCGTGGAAGTATGCCGTGATGATCGCGGTCGCCTGCTTTCTGCTCTACCTTGCAATAGTGCGAAAGTTTGAGCCGCTGCTGCTTCTGCCGATAGCCTTCGGAATGCTGCTCACCAATCTTCCCGGCGCGGGCCTTTTCCATGAGGAGATCTTCGAGCTCGGCCACGTGCATTGGGATCGCCTAACCGCGAGCGGCGGACTTATCGACTACCTATATCTGGGCGTTAAGCTCGGCATCTACCCCTCGCTCATCTTTCTCGGCGTCGGCGCAATGACGGATTTCGGCCCGCTTATCGCAAACCCCAAGAGCCTGCTTCTGGGCGCCGCCGCGCAGCTCGGCATCTTTGCCGCCTTCCTGGGCGCAAAGCTGCTGCTTAATTACGACAACGGCCTTGCCGCCTCCATCGGCATCATCGGCGGAGCGGACGGCCCCACCGCCATCTTCGTCACAAGCCGCCTTGCACCCGAAAAGCTCGGCTCCATAGCTATCGCGGCATATTCCTATATGGCGCTCGTGCCGGTCATCCAGCCCCCCTTTATGAAGCTGCTGACCACCAAAAAGGAGCGCGCCATCGTGATGAAGCAGCTTCGCCCCGTGTCCAAAACGGAGCGCATCGTGTTTCCCATCGTGGTCACCATCGCCGTTGCGCTGCTGGTGCCCTCCGCCGCCGCGCTCGTGGGCATGCTGATGCTGGGCAACCTTATAAAGGAATGCGGCGTTACGGACAGGCTGTCCAAAACCGCGCAAAACGAGCTTTGCAATATAGTTACCATCTTCCTTGGCGTCAGCGTGGGCGCCACCGCCACCGCAAATTCCTTCCTTCAGCTTGAAACGCTGGGCATTCTGCTCATGGGCATCGCCGCGTTCATCATCGGCACCATCGGCGGTCTGCTGCTTGCAAAGCTTATGAACCTTATCTCCGGCGGCAGGATAAACCCCCTCATCGGCTCGGCGGGCGTTTCCGCCGTTCCCATGGCGGCGCGCGTTTCGCAGGTCGTGGGTCAAAAGGAAAACCCCGGCAATTTCCTGCTTATGCACGCTATGGGCCCGAACGTGGCGGGCGTTATCGGCTCCGCCATCGCGGCGGGCGTGTTCCTCTCGCTGTTTAACTGACGCGGGGGAAAAAGCGGCGGCATATCGGCTTTTTTATCGAAACAGGCGGAGCATTCCGCAGTATTACCTTTATTTTTCGGAAAGGAAAATTTGATTCAATATGGGCAAGCTTTTGATAACAGATACCATTCTGCGCGACGCGCATCAGTCACAGGCGGCAACGAGGATGAAAACCGAGGAGATGCTCCCCGCCTGCGAAATATTGGACAGCATGGGCTATTGGTCCCTTGAGTGCTGGGGCGGCGCCACTTTCGACAGCTGCCTGCGCTTCCTCAATGAGGACCCGTGGGACAGGCTCCGCAAGCTCAAGAGGGCGCTTCCCAATACCCGCCTTCAGATGCTTTTCAGGGGTCAGAATATCCTTGGCTACAAGCACTATGCCGATGACGTTGTGGAGCAGTTCTGCCGCAAGGCCATCGAAAACGGCATAGACGTTATCCGCATTTTCGATGCGCTGAACGACGTTCGCAACCTTGAAGCCGCGATCAAGTTCACCAAAAAATACGGCGGCCACTGCGAGCCCGCCATAAGCTACACCATCAGCCCCGTGCATAACGACGACTATTTCGTTAAGCTTGCAAAGGAGCTGGAGCAGATGGGCGCGGATTCGATCTGCATCAAGGATATGGCAAACCTGCTTCTGCCCATGCCCGCCTTCAACCTTGTTTCAAGGCTCAAAAAGGAGATAAAGGTGCCCATCCATCTGCATACGCACAACACCACAGGCACCGGCGATATGACGCTGCTGATGGCGGCGATGGCGGGCGTGGATATTGTGGATACCGCCCTCTCCCCCCTTGGAAACGGCACCAGCCAGCCCGCGACCGAAAGCCTTGTGGCAACGCTTCAGGGCACCAAATTCGATACGGGGCTGGATCTTACCAAGCTCAGCGAGGCGGCGAAGCATTTCAGAAAGGTTGCCGCAAGGCTCAAGGAGGACGGCTTCCTGGACGCAAAGGTGCTTTCGGTGGACACCAACACCCTTATGTATCAGGTTCCCGGCGGAATGCTCTCAAACCTTATTTCCCAGCTCAAGCAGGCCAATGCGGAGGATAAATATTATGAGGTGCTTGCCGAGGTTCCGCGCGTCCGCAAGGATTTCGGCTATCCGCCCCTCGTTACCCCCACCAGCCAGATCGTGGGCAGCCAGGCGGTTTTGAACGTGCTCTCCGGCGAAAGATATAAAATGTTTACCAAGGAATCCAAGGGCGTGCTTCGCGGCGAATACGGCCGCCTGCCCGGCAAGGTGAACGAGGAGGTTCGCAAAAAAGCGATAGGCGACGATAAGGTCATCAAGTGCCGCCCCGCCGACCTGCTTGAGCCGGAGCTTGATAAGCTTCGCGCCGAGATAGGCGAGCTTGCCGAGTGCGATGAGGACGTGCTTTCCTACGCGCTCTTCCCGCAGGTGGCAAAGAAATTCCTTGAGGACAGGCGCAAGGCAAACGGCGGCGCGCGCCGCGAGCCCTACGACCCCGCGAAGAACCATAACCCCGATTATGATAAGGCGATAGAGCTTATAGTTGAGGATCTTACCGGCGGAATGACGCTGTGAGACCAATAATTATCACAAAATGCCGTCCTTTTGGGCGGCATTTCGCGTTTTTGGCGGCGGAATGACGTGCAATTCTTAAAAGATAACAGCTGCATTTGAAAACCGCGCGCCCATCTGCTATAATGTAGATTGAGTTTATATGCACACAAGGAACACGGAGGGGTTATGAAACTGCTTATCACCAATGACGACGGCTGGTTTGCGCCGGGCATAGCGGCGCTTGCGCGAGCGCTGTGCGCTGAGCACGAGCTTTATATCTGCGCCCCCAAATTCAACCAAAGCTGCGTGAGCCACGGCCTGACGCTTAAAAAGCCCATGCGGGTTGAAAAAATAGAGATAGAGGGCGTGAGCGCGGCGGAGGCCGTGTGCATGGACGGCACTCCGGCGGACTGCGTGCGCTTCGTGCTTTCGCACCTCAAATGGAAGCCGGACGCGGTCGTTTCCGGCATAAATAAGGGTGGCAATATCGGCACGGACGTGCTGTATTCCGGCACCGTGAGCGCGGCGGCGGAGGCCGCGATGTACGGCCTGCGCTCCATCGCGGTTTCGCGCAACACGTTTAACACGGATTATTTCGATGACGCGGCGGCGCATTTTGCCGAAAATTTCGAGCTGTTTTTAAGCTGCACCACGGCGGAAAAGCGGCTTTTGAACGTGAATTATCCGTTTCTTCCGCTCGGGGAATACAGGGGCATTCGCGCGGGCTATCTTGCGGAGCAGGTGTATGCGGACGAGTATGAGCGCGTTGAGCTTGAGGACGGCGGGGCGGGCTACGTGGCTCCGTCGGTTAAGATGACCGAATGCGCCGAGGACGACACCACGGACGAAAAATTCATCCGCGACGGCTTTGTGACCGTAACTCCGCTCAAATACGATACCACGGATTACGAGCAGCTTGCGCGGATCGTGAGTCACGTTGAAAAAAACTATGATTTAAAGGGCTGAAGCTATGACAACTGTGGGAGTTATCGGCGCGGGCGCGGCGGGGCTTATAGCGGCGGCGTTCGCCGCGAGGGGCGGCGCGAAGGTGGAGCTTATAGACCGCAACGAGCGCGCGGGCAGAAAGCTTTTTCTGACCGGCAAGGGGCGCTGCAATATCACGAACGATGCGGACAGGGACGGCTTTATGAAAAGCATTCCCCACGGCGGCCGCTTTCTTTACAGCGCGTTCGACGCCTTCTTTTCGGATGATATTCTGGAGATTCTGCGCGGCGAGGGCGTTCCCGTCAAGCTCGAGCGCGGCGGCAGGTATTTCCCGCAGAGCGATAAATCCAGCGACGTGATACGCGCGCTTGTGAGCTTTGCCTCAAAATGCGGCGTGCGGCTGCTGCTTGGAACCTATGTGCGGGATATTGAGCGCAAGAGACCCGCTTCGGAAGAAAAAAACGGTGAAAACGATGAAAACGCGGGCGAAGGCGGCGGCAAATTCGTTCTTTATATGACGGGCATGCACGGCGGAAGGCGGGAGTACGACCGCCTGATAATCGCCACGGGCGGGCTTTCGTATTCCTCCACCGGCTCCACGGGGGACGGCTACGCCTTCGCGGAAAAATTCGGGCATACCGTGGTGGAGCCGAGGCCCTCGCTCATTCCCTTTGAAACGGAGGAGGAGTGGGCTGCCGAGCTGATGGGGCTTTCGCTGAAAAATGTGACGCTTCGCGCCTATAAGCCGGAAAAGAAGCCCGAAACGCCCGAAAACAAGGCCGAAACGCCCGAAAATAAGGCTGAAAACGGCGCAAAAAGCGGTGAAAAGAGCGGCAAAAAGGCGAAAAAGCCCAAGCCCGTTTACGAGGAGCTTGGGGAGATGCTTTTCACGCATTTCGGCGTGAGTGGGCCGCTCGTTTTAAGCGCGTCGAGCTACCTTGCGGATTCGCCGGAGGGGGCAAGGCTGGAGATAGACCTAAAGCCCGCGCTCACGAAGGAGCAGCTTGATGCAAGGCTTCTGCGCGATTTTGAAAAGTATAAGCATAAGCAGGTGCGAAACGCGATGGTGGAGCTTTTGCCCTCCCGCCTTATCGAAACCGTGCTGACGCTTGCGGGGGTCGATCCCTGCAAAACCATCGACGAGCTGACCCGCGAGGAGCGCACGGCGATAGTTGAAACGCTGAAATGCATGGCGCTGACGGTGAAAAGGCCGCGCCCCATCGAGGAGGCGATAATCACGCGCGGCGGCGTTTCGCTGAAGGAGATAGACCCTAAAACCATGGAGAGCAAGCTCGAACCGGGGCTGTATTTTGCGGGTGAGGTGATGGATGCGGACGCCTGCACGGGCGGCTTCAATCTGCAGATCGCGTGGTCCACGGGTCATGCGGCGGGAGCTGCGGCCGCCGGGGGCGAGTGAAAGCGGAAGGCGGAAAAGAGAAACGAAAAGAGAAAGGATCGGCATGAAATTCCCGCAGAATATCCGTAGATTCTATAATTAAATAAGATTACATAACAATATGAATAATTCTATTGGAGGTCAATATGTGCGAACGTAAAACCGCCGCAGGCTGCGCGGAAAAGGTGAAGGAAAATGAAAACAAGGTGTTTGCAATAGCGATAGACGGCCCCGCCGGCGCGGGCAAAAGCACCGTTGCAAAGGAGCTTGCGTCGCTCTTCGGGCTCATCCACGTGGACACGGGCGCGATGTTTCGCGCCATCGGACTGAAGGCGCTGCGGCTTGGAATGGACCCCGCCGATGAAAGCGCCGTGCGGCCCATGCTCGATGATACCGCCGTGACGCTGGAGCTTGTGGATGAAGCGCAGCACGTTTTCCTGGATGGGGAGGACGTGAACGCCTTTATCCGCACGGAGGAGGTTTCGCAGGCGGCGTCGAACGTCAGCACCCTTCCCTCCGTGCGCGAAAAGCTGCTGGAGCTTCAGCGGGCGCTTGCCAAAAAGCAGAGCCTTGTGATGGATGGGCGCGATATATGCACCGTGGTGCTGCCGAACGCAAGGTTTAAATTCTATATCACCGCTTCGGCGGAGGTGCGCGCAAAAAGACGGTATGATGAATATCTTGAAAAGGGCAGGCTTGGCGAAATGAGCTATGAGGATGTTCTGCGCGAGATAGAGGAGCGCGATTACCGCGATATGAACCGCGAGTACGCGCCGCTTCGCCCGGCGGAGGACGCCGTGATAGTGGACACGAGCGAAATGAGCGTGAAGCAGGTGCTCACAAGGGTGCTGCTTTCCATGATAGACGTGTGACGCATAACTGAAAATATCGAAAGGGGGGCGGTCGAATGCTCTATTACATCTTTAAATATTTCGTCAAATGGGCGCTTTGGCTCATCCACCGCCCGAAGATATACGGCAAAAAGGAAAACTTAAAGCTCAAGGGCGGCGTGATATTTATATGCAACCATCAAAACCTGCTGGATCCCGTGATGATAATGACGGTGAGCCCGCGCATCATCAATTTCATGGCGAAAAAGGAGCTTTTCGACAATAAAATTGCGGGTGCGATCTTCCGCTCCATGCACGGCTTTCCGGTGAATCGGCGCACGGCCGATATGAAGGCGCTCAGGAAGGCGCTGGCGCTGCTTGAGCAGGGCGAGGCGTTCGGCATCTTTCCCGAGGGCACGCGAAGCGTCACCGGCGAGATGGACGAATTTGAAAAGGGCTGCGCCTTCATCGCCGCCAAAACAAGCTCACCGATAGTGCCGATCTATATAAGCCCGTCAAGCTATAAATTCGGGCGCAGACTGCGGCTGATCGTTGGCGACTGCATATACGCGCAGCAGGTAAAGGACGCGCTGCCGGAGGGCGTGAAGCTTGTGGATGCGCTGAATGAGCGCATGGAGGGCGATATGCACGCGCTCAAAGCGGAGCTTGAGAGGCAAACGGGGATAAGGCTGATTGCGCTTGCGGAAAAAACGGGCGGCGGAGCACAGCCGTAAACCGGCGGAAAACAGCTGCAAACAGCTGCAAAACCTTCATGAAAAGGGAGAAAACTGAGAAAGCGGAGAAAACGGAATGAAGATAGTCCTTGCAAAGCACGCGGGCTTCTGCTTCGGCGTGAGAAGAGCCGTTGAAATGACGAAGGAAACGGCCGAAAAGGTGTACGGCGAAGGCGAAAGGGGTGAAAACAGGCCGCGCGTTTTCACCTTCGGCGAGCTTATCCACAATAAAACCGTTGTGGAGGAGCTGGAAAAAGAGGGCATAACCGCGATCGCTTCGCCGGATGAAGCAAGGGCGGGGGATTACGTTATCATCCGCTCCCACGGCGTTCCGGCGGCGGTGTATGCGGCGCTTGAGGCGCGGGGCATAAACTGCGTGGACGCCACCTGCCCGTTCGTTGCCAAGATACAGCAAACGGCGGCCGCGGCGCATGAGCGCGGCGAGCGCGTGTTCATAGTCGGAGAGCGGACGCACCCCGAGGTGATAGGCATAAACGGGCATTGCGGCGATTCCGCCGTGTTTATTAAAACGCCGGAGGAGCTTTCAGTGCTTGAGGGCGGCGAGGGCTGCCTTGTGGTGCAGACCACCTTCGATCACGACACCTTCGAGCGGATGCGGCGGGTGATAGAGCAAAAATACCCGCTTATCACCGTGAACAACACGATATGCACCACCACGCGCGAGCGCCAGCGGGAGGCGGACGAGCTGAGCAGGGTCTGCACCGCAATGCTCGTGCTTGGCGATAAAAACAGCTCCAATACCCAAAAGCTCAAAGAAATTTGCAAAAAAAACTGCCCGAACACCCAAAATGGCGCAAATATCGGTGAGATTTCACTTGATTTATTGAAAAAACATGATATAATGATAGGCGTTGTTGCCGGTGCATCCACACCGGATTCGATTATCATGGAGGTTATCAACACAATGAACGAACAGGAAAAGGCAATCAACGAAGCCACCAACGAAACCGTGCCCGCCAATGAGGCACAGACCATCGAAGAGAACGCTGTTTTTGATGAGGACGCTATCAACAAGACCATCGTTCGCATCCATGGCGGTCAGATCCTTACCGGAACCGTCATCCAGATCGTAGACGGCGAAGTCAGCGTCAGCATCGGCTATAAGTCCGACGGCTACATTCCCCGCGCCGAGTTTTCCAACGACCCCGAGGTAGACCCCGCCACCATCTTCAAGGTGGGCGATCCCATCGACGTTGAGGTTCTCAAGGTCAACGACGGCGAAGGCAACGTTCTGCTTTCCCGCAAAAACGTGGAGCGCCAGAAGGCTTGGGACGAGTTTGCGGGCGACCCCGACATAAACGAAAAGGTGTTCGAGGGCGTTTGCACCGAGGTCATCAAGGGCGGTGTGCTCGTTGAATTGAACAACGGCGCCGCAAGGGCTTTCGTTCCCGCGTCCCAGGTTTCCACGAGGTTCGTTCAGGATCTCAAGCAGTTTGTGGGCAAGCCCATGAAGCTCAAGGTGCTTGAGGTGGACACCAAGCGCAGGCGCGTTGTCGGCTCCTGCAAGTCCATACTCCAGCAGGAGGCCGAGGAAGCCGAAAAGAAGGTTTGGGATAATATCGAGGTCGGCATGAAGACCAAGGGTATCGTTCGCCGCCTCACCGATTTCGGCGCGTTCGTGGATATCGGCGGTGTTGACGGCCTTGTGCATATCACCCAGTGCGCATGGGGCAGGGTCAAGAACCCCTCCGAGGTGTTCACCCCCGGTCAGGAGATCGACGTTATCGTCCGCGATCTGGACAGGGAGAATAAAAAGATCTCCCTCGGCTATAAGGAGCTGCTTCCCAAGCCCTGGACCACTGCCGACGAAAGATACCCCGTGGGTTCCTTCGTTGAGGGCAAGGTGGTTCGCATCGTGCCCTTCGGCGCGTTCGTATCCCTTGAGCCCACCATCGACGGTCTTGTGCATATCTCCCAGGTTGGCCTCAAGCGCGTTACCAAGGTGGAGGACGAGATCAACGTCGGCGACCGCGTTCGCTGCAAGGTTATCGAGGTCGATACCCAGAAGCGCCGCATCAGCCTGAGCCGCCGCGATGCGCTTATCGACGAGAATCCCGAGGAGGCCGCCGAGATCATGGCCAGGGAGCGCGAGCAGCGCGAGCGTGAGCGTCAGGAGCGTGCGGAGCGCCGCAGCGCCGATGAGCAGAGCCGCCGTGAGAATCAGCAGGCCCGCGAGGAGCGCCGCCGTGAGCGCGGCAACGGTGAGGACCGCCCCGAGCGTCCGCGCCGCCGTCGTGAGGATGCGGATTACGAGCTGCCCCCCGTTGAGTCCGCCACCACCTCCCTTGCCGCCCTGCTTGGCAATCTCTCCCTTGAGGAGAGCGGCGAGGAAGGCTCCGAGAACTGATAGCCTTTCTATCGCTTCATAACCGAATATTCAGCCGCTTCCGCAGGCAGGCCCTGCGGAGGCGGTTTTTTGATTTGCTATACCGCTTTTTGCCCGCCCTTTTGCGGCTGTGGGCTGAAAAGCCGGCGCAAAAAAAGCCCCGCGCGGCGCGGCGCGGGGAGTCCGGAGTGCGGGTATTATTTATTATTCCGAATAAGCGTTGATGCCGTTCGGATACTCAGTCAAGCGGCAGCAGCTTGCAGCGGAGAGTGCCGCTTTCAAGCTCTATCACGGCGCAGGAGCGCTTTGCGCCCCCTCTCGGGCGGGCGGGGCTGCCCGGATTTATCACTATTATGCCGTCGCGCTGCACAAGCTGCGGAATATGCGTATGCCCGTAGATGAGCGCGCCGCAGCCAAGCTCTATTGCCCTTTGCCGCGCGGCGTAGGTGGAATACGCATCCACCTCATAGCGATGCCCGTGCATGAGCAGCAGCTTCATTCCCTCAAGCTCAAGCACCAGCTCCAATGGAACGGCGGAGGCCGCGTCGCAGTTGCCGCGCACGGCGTGAACCGTTTTGCAGGTCACCTTTGAAATGCGCTCCGCGTCCGAGGTAACGTCGCCAAGGTGCAGATAGGCGTCCACCTCGCCGATCGCATGAAGCGCCAGGTCGATGGCGGGGGAAACGCCGTGCGTATCGCTGATAACTCCAAGCCTGAGCATAGCCGCACCCTTATTCCGTGTCAAGCGCGGCAAGCAGCATCATAAGCGCGTTGCGGCGGTGGCTTACGGCGTTCTTTTTTTCGGCGGGAAGCTCCGCAAAGCTGCATTCATACGGCTCGTAGCAGAATAGCGAATCGTAGCCGAAGCCGTTTTCACCGCGCTCTTCAAAAAGTATGCGCCCATGCACCTTTCCGACTGCCTCAACCTCGCTTGCGCCGTTTCGGGCAAGCACCATCGCGCAGGCAAAATGCGCGCCGCGCTCCGCCTCCGGCACAGCCTTCAGCGCCTCAAGCAGCTTTTTGCGGTTCTGCGCGTCGTCATGCCCCTCGCCCGCATAGCGCGCGGAATAGATGCCGGGGGCGCCGCCGAGCGCGTCCACGCAAAGGCCGGAATCGTCCGCAAGCACGGCGTCGTTCGGCAGAAGGGCAAGCGCCTCAAGCGCTTTTTTCCTCGCGTTGCCAAGAAAGCTTGAAGCGTCCTCGATCGTGTTCAGCTCTATGCCCGCCTCGCGCAGGGAAAGGATCTCGTCGAAGCTGCCGCCGAGGATCTGCCTGATCTCCTCAAGCTTGTGTTTGTTGTTTGATGCAATAATAAGGCGCATTTTTTCTCTCCGAAAACGTATTTGCAGTAAACGTACTTACAGCTCAAATATAATGTAATTATAAAAGTAATTATAGAATAAGCGGCGGCAGCGCGTGCGGCCTGTTACGGCATGGGCGGCGGGCTTTTTCTGCCGTCAAGCTCACCGCGCACGGCGGCTTCAAGGTAGCCGTCCAGCCCGTCGCGCAGGCTTGCGGTAACGGAGGGTATGCCGAGAATATCCATCGCCGCGGCAAGCAGCGCCGCACCGTAGAGTATCACGTCGTGCCGCGCGGAAAGCACTCCGATCCGCGCGCGGTTCTCCCCAAGCGCGTCAAGCCGCTCGATCTGCCACTCAAGCTCGGCGCGGCTCAGCGTGTAGCCGTTGCCCACAAGCTTATTCGGGGCGTTTTCATCCACGGCAAGGGAGCAAAGGGCGTTTATCGTGCCGCCAACGCCGGTGCAGGGCGAAAAATCTGCGGCCTTCAGCTCGTCCATACAGGGCTCCAAAAGCGCCTGAAGGCGGGCTTCAAGCACCTTTCGCTGCGCGGCGTAGGTTTTTTCGGCAGCCTCCGGCGCATCGGTATGCATATTTGCAATATCCTTCGCGCGAACGCAGCCAAGCGGAAAGCTGCGGCGAAAGCTTTCGCACACAAGCTGCATGGAGGCGCCGCCTATGTCCATAAGCCCGCCCTTCGCGCCGCAGGCGGCTTCGTAGGCGTAGGCGGCCTCGCGCTCGCCGCTCAAAACGTCTATTTCAATGCCGCTCATCAGCTTCACAAGCTCCAAAAATTCGCCCCTGTTCTGTGCGTCCCGAACGGCGCTCGTGGCGTAGGCAACGGGGGTGAAGCCGCGCCCCTCGGCATAGTGCGCAAATCTTTCTATGGCTGCGGCGCTGTTCTTGGCGCAAAAGGGATCAAGCCTGCCGGTTTTTGCAAGCATGAAGCCCAGTCGGGTGGTGACGCTGTATTTTTGCGTTTCGCCCTGAAGCATGAGGCGCACCGAATTGGAGCCAATGTCTATCGCGGCGTATTTCTTTTCCATAATACTAAATCACCTTCGCGTCAATCCTGCGGTACGGCGGTTTCGGCGGTTTCGGCGGGCTCTGAGGTTTCGGCGGGCTCTGAGGTTTCGGCGGGCTGCTCGGCCTGCCCCTGCCGCTCCGGCTCCTCAGCGGGCTTGGGAGTGGGTATCACGGCGTTCGGATCGGCAAGATCTATGCGGATATCGCCCTTTAATATGTATCCCTGCGTTTCCCGAAGGTAGCGGATAAGGTACTCGCGGCTCTCGGTGAGGGAGGAAAGCTCCTGCAAAAATTCCTGCTGAAGCAAAAGCTCGTTCAGCTCCCGCTGCTTTTGCGCGCGCTCCTGCTCAAGCTGCCTTCTGCGCTCGTTTTGGCCGGGAAACACGAAAAGCACGGCGGCAAGCGCCGAAATAAGCACGACCGAAACGCCGATAACGGCTATGGCTTTGAACGACAGGCGGCCGTCCTTATCGCGCGTGAAGGAATGCAGCTTTTTTAAAAAGGTGTTGCTCATTGTGCGCTCCTTGAAACAGCTATATCATATCCCTATTATTATGCCGCAAATCAGCCGGCTTTTCAACCCCCTTTAGCAAAATAATCCGCCCTTTTCGCCCGTTTTTGCGCCGCCGGCTTTGACATTGAGCCGCCTATGCTGTATAATCAAAAGCCGAGGGCGCGGCTTGCCCCGCCTCGCAACAGGCCGCTTTTCAAAAGCATGAGGGCGGTCGGGAAGGATTCAAATTCTGCAAATGAAAAAAGCATTCAAACCCCTTGTTCTTCTTATGCTCGCGGCGGCGCTCGCGCTTGCCCTTGCCTGCTCACGCAAGCAGGATTCACCGAGGCTGGAGCATAATCTGCTGTATTTTTACAATGAAAACGAGCATGCCACCGCGTTTTATGCGGACGGCAAAAGGCTGGAGGGCAGCATAGGCGGCGCCATCACCACCATGGGCAGCGTGGACGGAAAAGAGGGCTTCGTGGTTGCCTCAAGCGCGCTCTACCGCATCAGTACCGATGGGCTTATCAAGATCTACCCCGCCGCCGTTACAAACGCCGTGCCCGCGCTGCATGGCGGCAGGCTGATTTTTGCCACGGCCACAATGGTTTTTATGTACGATGATGCGGAAAAGGCGTATAATAAGCTGGAGGGCGTGGAGGCGGATTCCATAGTCGATCTTGCGCTCTCGCCCTCGGGAAGCGCGGCGGGCGTGACCGTGCTGAGCGGCGATAAAATGGTGAGCTATCTTTACCAGAATGGCGGCGTGAGCGAATTTGGGGCGGACAGGTGCATAGTTGCCGTTTCGGACGATGCGAAAACCGTTTACTACCTTGAGGCGGCAAACAGGGAGCCGAGCGGCGTGCTGCATATAGTTAAAAACGGAAACGACAGCGTGATTGCCGAAAAAGCCTCGCCCTATTTTGAATTGAACCGCGATCTCAGCGAGATCACCTTCGACGTGGACGGCAAAACCCATATCGCCATCAACGGCGCAAGGGCGAAAAAGCTTTCGGATTCCTCCGTGCTTTCGCTTGCGGGCGCGCAGCGCTCGAATATGGGCGGCAAGGTCTGCACCACCATTTTGAAAAACACAAACACCATGCTGGACGGCCTGTTTTATTCGGACGTGAAGGGCAAGGATGCGGACGGCAACGAATACGATCAATACGACGTTTACTATGCGGATAAATCGCTGAGCTTCAGCCCCCTCGCGCTCGGCGCCACGCAGTTCAGCGCCTCGGAGGACGGCAAGTCGATCCTTGCGCTGGTGGATAACGCGCTCTATAAGGTTACGGCGTATAACCCCACCTCGCCGGAGCTCATCGCACGGGGCGTGTATATGTTTTCATGCAGCAGGGAGCTTGAGGACGCGCATATTCTGGACGTGAACGGAAACGTGAGCAGACTTGAAAACGGCAGGCTCTCCACCGTGCTTGCAACGGGCATAGATATTATAAAACGCATTTCAAACGGCACGCTGCTCTGCTACGCCGCATCCGAAAGCAACGGCACGCTCTTCGCGCTCAAGGGCGAGCGGGCGCATCCCGTGGCCGTGCAGGTGAATTTCTTTGAGGTTTACGAGCACGTGGTTACTTATCTCACCAATTACGACGAGGCCGCGCAAACCTACGACCTGTATATGAGCGAAAACGGCGAGGATTTCACCCTTTGCGAAAAGGGCGTGCTTTTCGGCAGACAGTGACGGGCGATCGCCGATTGAATAACCCTTTCTATAAGTGCAAAAGGGCCGCGGGAATATGCTCGCGGTCCTTGACTATTCAAGAGCTGCCATATTTTCGCCTTAAAATTGAACCCGATGAACCAAAACGCGGCTGCGTGCGCAAGGTTGACAACAATTTTATTCTGCTATATACTAATGAAGTAAAAGGTTTATATGGTATCGAATCATGTTTTTCAGGTGCGCGATTCGGTGCCTTATACTGCTTTATGCGGATAATTTGCCGCGCAACACATCCACATAAGGAGGCTGCTTATGAAAAATACCATGAAAAAGCTCAGGAGCTTCACCGCAAGGCTCCGTGTTCGCCCCGCCCTCGCGCTTATTCTGGCGGCGGCGTTCGTATTCGGCGCGCTGCCGCTTCGCTCCGCCGTTTTCGCTGCGCCCGAAACTGTTGAGGAGGATAAGGTCGTTTACGACGGCTATTATGATTTCAACAAAAACCTGAAGGACGTGCCCGGCATTATTCAGGGCGATCGTCCCGAAAACTTTACCGCGCATCTGCCCATTGCAAATATTTTCATCAACGAGGATATTATAAACGGAACGATAGCTTCAAGAAACGGCGTGGAATGGGAGCTTCTTGGCGAATACGCAAACAACGGATGGTTTTCCGTTGGCCCGAACGTGTGCCCTGCGGCGAACCATACGCCCACGGATTCATACAACGGCGATAAGTTTCTGACCCTCGATTTCAAAGCATGGAAGGGCACTAACGCTCCTTATTCAACCCAAGCTGATCAATTTATAAAAACGGATCATATCTTTGCAGGCGATATCGTAAGCTTCACCTATAAAAACGGCGCCGAGGTGATGATCGACGACAACACCTTCAAGCCCTTGGACGTTGTGATCACCTATTCCAATCTGCATTTGGCATTTCAAAGTGATTTTGCTAACGCTCAGGGTGCTTATACCGATACATATTTGGAGCAGTTCTGGGCAAAGAGTCCAAAGCTCTCGCTCGTAAGCGGTAATACGGTTGCGCTGAGCTACAATGAAGCCGGTGACAAAAACCTGCGGCAGAGAACCGGCATTCGATTCGATGCGAATATCAAGGTGGTGGATCCCGACACGGGCAATATCGTGAACGGCACCTTCTATTATCCGATGGTCGATATCGACATCAGGCAAAGCACCACCTCCGGCAGTTTCAGATTGATACTGAATGCACAGAAATACACCTCTTATTCGGAGCAGGTGCTTCTTAAATCCGGTCTTGCGTCCGCCGTATTCGTTCCCGGCTATAATTCCTCCGGCACTGCACAGGATAAATACAAGTCCGAAATCAGCATAGTGGAGGACTCGGTGGAGACCTACGGCGTGGAGAAGGGCGGCATTCTGTTCCTTGCGGGAAACGGAGGAAATGACACGAAGGATACCAACACCTTCTATTCCGGCTTCTGCACCATGGCGGACAATACCGCGGGCGGCATCACTCTTGCGTACAGAGGCTATGCGGGCTGCGGCACCCAGGCTCCCAACTATCCGGGCAATAAGCTTGACGCAAACCTGCTTACCGCAACAAATAGGATAAACTTCAAGCTGAAGGCGACCAGCGGTCATGGCGGAGAGATAGATTCCACCACGGACGGAAACAGGCGCGGCGACCTTAAGTCGGGTGAGATTTTGGATCAGGACACCATAATCACCGCAAGGGGTCAGAGCGTTACCTATACCATGATCCCGAAGCTCGGCTACAGGCTGAAGACGGTTTGGGTAAATAGAAACAACAGCATCATCTATACCGAGGGCGGAGTGGAGATCCAAAACTACGACGCCGTGCAGGAGCATGATCCCGATGCCTACTACTACAAGGGCGTGGATGAAAACGGCGACGGCGCATACGATTACTACACCTTCATCTTCGATAAAATAGCGCAGGATAACTCCATCCACGTTGAATGGGAGACCACCCGCATCACCGTGAAGAAAACCGTGGAGGATGAAACTGCGGATCAGTCCGAGGCAAAGTTCAATTTCCGCATGGAGATCGAGCCGCCCAATAAAGACAATCTGCCCGTAAATACCTACAAGGTGAAGGCGTGGGACGACGGCACGGCGGTCACGGAAACCTACTATCACTTCACCGAGCGCAGCAGGGAGTATACAGAACCCGTGCTGCTGTACTTAAACTACGGTTGGATGGAGGATGAAGAAGGCGTAAATAAGCACTTCATTCTGGGCTATGACGCCGAAACCGAAACATGGCTTCGCAAGCCTGTTGATATCGAAAAGCCGGTTCCGGCATTCGATACCACCGGTTTCCTGTGGCAGATAAGAAAAATCTACGGACGCTGGAATGACACCAACAAATGGGAAACGCGCTATCTGCTTTACAACGTGGAATCGGGCGTTTTTGCTGGCAGCGCCCCCGAAGCGGACGGCTCCGTAGGCAAGCCTCTCATTTACGCCGATTATGCCATTTGGGATAACCATGGGGATGGTTGGGAAGATGACGAAGTGGTGTATAGGAAGGAGGTTGCATACATCATGCCGGATGATATGCACCTGTTTGAAGGCAAAGCCTGGCACTATTTCGATTTGAGCAAACAGCACCTCAGGTGGAACGATGACAGATTTGGCCCCTGTGTATACACTACACAGACTCAGTATTGGACAAACACCCTGCATTTCTTCACCTATGATGTGCGCGAGTACACCTTCTTGGACGATCGCGAATATATCGACCTTTCCGAGCTGAATTGGCCGCAGGGCGTGCAGTTTGAGAATGTTACGAGCCACAACGGAAAGGAATATGCGGTTTCCGTTCCCATGGGCTCCACCTTTGACGGCGACGCGCTCAAGGGAGTGCTCGATGCAAACAACGTGGATTACAGCCGCGGCGGCTATGAGGTAAACACGCTTTATGAGCATCAAACCGTTACGGATCTTGTGAGTATTTGGAATGAGGATCATCCCGAGCTGCAGCTCAACCGCGTTCAGGACGATCCGCAGGCGAGCGAATTCCCCTGCGTGTATGATTTCACGCTCGATTTCAGCAGGCAGGATTCGCCCGATCCCGCCGCGCCGTTTGAGATGGTAGTGCCGCTCGGCTGGAGCTATAAGGTATATGAGCTCGACAAGGATAAAAACGAGGTGGAGGAGGGCGAGTCCTTCGAGGAAAACTCGGTTTCCGACGCCAAGTGGCAGCTTGCGGATATATCGGCAAAGCTTCTGCCCGCCGCTTCCCCCAAGCCGGGCGACCCGAACAGGGGCGTGATGGATGAGCACGTTGAGATCACCTTCTTAAACAAGATCCCGGATTTTGCGGAATACGTTGTGTATGATTTCAGCAATAAGCTCGACTACACGCTCGCTCCGCCGGTTATGAAGAAAACCGCCGAGGGCGATGCGGAGGAGCTGCCGTTTGAAATAGTGGAGCTCAGGCTCGAAAAGGGGCCGGTGCTGCGCTATGACGGCGGGGAAGCGGAGCCCACCGAGCAGCCGACCCCGGCAACGGAGCTTGAATCGGCCGGCTTCCGCTTTGCAAAGAGCGGCGATAAAACCATAGAAATAGATATACAGTCCGTTACCAATGCCACGGCGCAGGTTTACGCGCTGGTAAGCAGCAGCGCGGACGGCGCCAAGTTCACCCGCGAATGGCGCAGGATAGTGCTCATTCCCGCCACGAACGTTCACTACGAGGAAAGCTACCTCAGCTACAATCCGGAAAAAGAGGGTGAAAAGCCCTTTGCGGCGGAGTGGGACGATGATAACAGCACCGCCGTGAATCCGGTGTGGGATGCGACCGACGGCACGATCATAGGCGAG
>CAMVMM010000012.1 GCA_947168565.1 uncultured Clostridia bacterium
GGGTCTTTGAAGCGGGATGGCGCGGGTCTTTGAAGCGGGAAGGCGCGGGTTTTTGGAAATCAATCTATGAAAAAGAGCGCCGAAGCGCTCCTTGTGATGAAGATTTAAATGTCACTTGTCTGCGGGAAAGCCGACTCGGCGGAATTCGGCGCGGAATCCGGCGCGGAATTCGGCACAGCATTATGCCTTTGCCTGCGCTTGATCGACAATGCGGCAACAGCATTATGCCTTTGCCTGCGCCTGATCGACGATGCGGCAACAGCATTATGCCTTTGCCTGCGCCTGATCGATGATGCGGCAGATGAATGAATAAAGCGCATCCCGAACATCGGAACGAAGCTTGGCAACCTCGTCCGAAGGGAGGAGCTTGCCCTGATCGAAGGTAGCGTCAACGGTATACTCATAACCGTTTATATGGACGGAGAACGAATCGGAATATGCCTTCTCCAAATCGTAGGAAGATGTAGCGATCTTCACTCCGTTGTATTCCAGATAATCCAGAGGATTTGCACAATTGAGAATACCACGGCAACAGCTAAGCGCGAAGCTCATTTTATTGCCGTTAAGCCGGCCTTCTCCGGTTGCGACATAGCCTATAGTGGGAGTGCTGTGATTGGCATTTACATGCTCAAGCTTATACTCCATGGCGGATTCATCGGGGTTAAAGCAGGAAATGTCGGGGTAAAGGATCCCGCTCTCTCCGTTGAACTGCCGCTGTATCTCCGCGTACGAAGAAACGCGCCTGAACGGAGTGGAGCCAAAGTTGCACGCAAGGACGGAGGAAAGGAGCAGAGCCATCGCCGCAAGCACGGCTAAGCATAGTCGGTGGTTTGTTCTTTTCATTTTGAGGCCTCCTTGTGGTTTGATGCATTGGGCAAACCGAACCGCGAAGCGAGCACGGTCGCCCGATGACATTATATTATACCGCAGAAACGCCGTCAAGTAATTTTCGTATAGTTCACAAAGAATTAACAAATCGAGAAACCGATCACCCGATCGATAATTGTAATTAAAAAATCGATCTCCCAAACACCCGCCGTGAGCGAAAATCATAAACCTATGCAAGCGCCGGGAGCAATGAAGGCGAAAACGGGCAAATATATTTGAAAATGCTTGAAAAACGGATTGACAAGGCGGGACAGAGAGCGTATAATTAGAGCGTTCGCGCTTTAGGGGCGTATTATGCCTGCGCAGGCCTAATCTCCGCTCGTCATGCTGACAAATGCCGCGAACCTCTGAACGGGGTCTTATCAGCCCCGGCTCATCTCCCTGCGGGAGGTTGCCGGTTGCCAATCCGGGTAATTCGCGCAGGAGAAGCTCGGCTCGACCGAGCGCCCTTGATAACGCTTTTATGCCAAGTTACTCCGCATAAAATGCGTGCGCGTCAAGGTGGAGCAAAAGCTCCGCCGTTCGTTTTTAAGATGAGAACG
The DNA here is from genome assembly GCA_947168565.1 of uncultured Clostridia bacterium. Lineage (GTDB taxonomy): Bacteria > Bacillota > Clostridia > Christensenellales > CAG-138 > PeH17. The sequence goes on from CAMVMM010000012.1 coordinate 1,431, forward strand.
CACGGCAGGGTGTACTGCTCAAGCTCGTGTGCGGCGATAACCGCACGAAATATTATTAAGGAGCATAAAAATGGCAAACACTCGTATCAGGATCAAGCTCAAGGCGTATGAGCACAACCTCATCGACCAGAGCGCAGAGAAGATCGTCGAAACCGCGAGAAGGACCGGCGCCAGAGTTTCCGGCCCCATCCCGCTTCCGACGGAGAAGGAGATCGTAACCATCCTTCGCGCACCCCATAAGTACAAGGATTCAAGAGAACAGTTTGAAATGCGCACCCATAAGCGCCTTATCGACATCCTTCAGCCCTCGGCAAAGACCGTGGACGCGCTGATGAAGCTGGATCTTCCCGCCGGCGTCGATATCGAGATCAAGCTGTGATTTCGGAGGTAGAGACATGAAACAGGCAATTCTGGGCAAGAAGATCGGCATGACTCAGGTTTTCAATGAGGATGGCACGATGACTCCCGTAACGGTAGTGCTGGCAGGTCCCTGCCCCGTTACTCAGATCAAGACCGTTGAGCACGACGGCTATGAAGCGGTTCAGATGGCTTTCGCGCCCGTTCGCGCAAAGCTCATCACCAGGCCTCAGCTCGGTCATCTCAAAAAGGCGGGCGTTGAAGCCCACCGCTACGTCAAGGAATTCAAGCTTGACAACGCCGCAAGCTACACCGTCGGCACCGTTATCAAGGCGGACACCTTCGCAAAGGGCGACCACGTGGACGTTACCGGCACCAGCAAGGGCAAGGGCTTCGCGGGCGCGATCAAGCGCTGGAATCAGGCCAGGGGCCGCAAGACCCACGGCTCGCATTCCTACCGCGTTGCGGGCTCCATGGGCGCCTGCACCTATCCCGGCGAGGTTTTCAAAACCAAGCACCTTCCCGGCCACATGGGCCACGAGCGTGTGACGGTTCAGAATCTCGAGATCGTCCGTGCCGACGCAGAGCGCAACCTGCTGCTCATCAAGGGCGCGATCCCCGGAGCCAAGGGCGGCCTCGTGCTCGTCCGCAGCACTGTAAAGTAAGGAGGATCACACAATGCCTAATGTAGCTATCATGAATATTTCCGGCAGCAAGGTCGGCAATATGGAGCTTTCCGAGGCCGTTTTCGGTCAGGAAATAAACGTTCCCGCGATGCACGCCTACGTTACCGCGTACCTCGCAAATCAGCGCCAGGGCACCCAGAGCGCCAAGACCCGCGCGGAAGTTTCCGGCGGCGGCAAGAAGCCCTGGAGGCAGAAGGGCACCGGCCGCGCACGTCAGGGCTCCACCCGCTCCCCGCAGTGGACCCACGGCGGCGTTGTGTTCGCTCCCAAGCCCCGCGATTATCGCCTGAGCCTCAACAAGAAGCTCAAGAGGGTCGCTCTTAAATCCGCCCTCTCCGCGAAGGTCGCATCCGAGAAGTTCATCGTTCTCGACTCCCTCAAGCTGAGCGCTCCCAAGACCCGCGAAATGGTCAAGGTGCTTGAAAACCTCAAGGTCAAAAACGCGCTCATCATCACCCCCGCTGTGGACGAAGCCGTGGTTCGCGCCGCGAACAACATCCAGGGCGTGCAGACCACCACGGTCGGCACTCTGAACACCTACGAGGTGCTCAAGTACGACGCCGTTATCGCCACCCGCGACGCAGTCGAGAAGGTCGAGGAGGTATACGCATAATGAACGCTCACGACATCATCATCAAGCCCGTTCTCACCGAGAAGAGCTACGAAGCCATCGCCGAGAAGACCTACGTCTTCATCGTTGCAAAGAAGGCGGGCAAGACCGAGATCAAGCAGGCCATCGAAACCATCTTCGACGGCGTGAAGGTCGAAAGGGTCAACACCGTAAATCAGCTTGGCAAGGTAAAGAGGCAGGGCCTGCACTCCGGCCGCCGCCCCTCCACCAAGAAGGCTTACATCACGCTGACGAAGGATTCCAAGACCATCGAAGCCTTCGACAACATGCAGTAATAGGAGGAGACATAAAATGGCAATCAGAAAGATTAAGCCCATCACTCCGGGTCAGCGTTTTATGACGGTCTCCACCTATGAGGAGATCACCTGCAAGACCCCCGAGCGCTCCCTTATGGAGAGCCTGAACAGCAAGGCGGGCCGCAACCATCACGGCAGGATCACCGTCCGTCACCGCGGCGGCGGCGCAAAGCGCCAGTACCGCATCATCGACTTCAAGCGCAATAAGGACAATATCCCCGCCAAGGTCGCCACGATCGAATACGATCCCAACCGCACCGCGAATATCGCCCTTCTGCACTATGTGGACGGCGAAAAGCGCTACATCATCGCTCCCTACGGCCTGAAGGTCGGCGAGATGATCGTTTCCGGCGAGAACGCCGATATCAAGGTCGGCAACGCGCTTCCCCTGCGCAGCATCCCCGTTGGCACCATGATCCACTGCATCGAGCTTCTGCCCGGCAAGGGCGCCCAGCTCGTCCGCAGCGCGGGCAACGCCGCTCAGCTTCTTGCCAAGGAAGGCAAGTACGCGCAGGTCCGTCTTCCCAGCGGCGAGGTTCGCCTCGTTCCCATGGGCTGCAAGGCGACCATCGGCCAGGTCGGCAATATCGACTTCGGCAACATCAAGCTCGGTAAGGCGGGCAGAAAGCGCCACATGGGCTTCCGTCCCACCGTTCGCGGCTCCGTTATGAACCCGAACGACCATCCCCACGGCGGCGGTGAGGGCAAATCGCCCATCGGTCGTCCCGGCCCCGTCACTCCTTGGGGTAAGCCCGCTCTTGGCTACAAGACCAGGAAGACCAAGAATATCAACAATAAGTACATCATCCGCCGCAGGGACGGCAAGTGATCGACAGAAGGGAGATAATTATTCATGAGTAGGTCAATCAAGAAAGGACCCTTTGTGAGCGAAAGGCTGCTTGCCCGCGTCGTGGCTATGAACGAATCCGGCAAGAAGTCCGTACTCAAGACCTGGTCCAGAGCATCCACCATCTTCCCCGAAATGATCGGTCACACCATCGCCGTTCACGACGGCCGCAAGCACGTTCCGGTTTACGTAACCGAGGACATGGTCGGCCACAAGCTTGGCGAGTTCGCACCCACGAGGACCTTCCGCGGCCATCGCGGCTCGGAAAAGGGCACCCGCGGCAAGTAAGAGGAGGCGCACAAATGGCACTTAGATCCAAAGAAAAAGCAGCAGCCCGCAAGGAAAACGCAGAAAAGCGCCCCCATGCGACGGCTAAATACATCCGCATTTCCTCCCGCAAGGTGAAGGTCGTTATCGACCTCATCCGCGGCAAGAACGTTGAAGAGGCCGAGGCCATTCTGATGTACACCCCCAAGGCGGCATCCGAGCCCACCCTCAAGCTGCTTCGCAGCGCGATAGCGAATGCGGAAAACAACCTCGACATGAGCCGCGACACGCTCTACGTCGCCGAGGTTTACGCGAACCAGGGTCCCACCCTCCGCCGTTACCGTCCCCGTTCCCGCGGCAGCGCAACCAGAATCAGGAAGCGCACCAGCCACATCACCATCATCCTGGACGAGAAGAAATAAGGAGGAAGTAAAATGGGACAGAAAGTTAATCCGAATGGCTTCCGCGTCGGCGTCATCAGGGATTGGAACACTCGCTGGTACGCAAACAAGAAGGACTTCGCGGACTACCTCATCGAGGATAAGAAGATCAGGGACTTCCTGAAGCAAAAATACTACGAAGCCGGCATCGCCAAGATCGATATCGCCCGCGCAGCCGGTAAGGTCACCGTCAGCATCCATACCGCCCGTCCCGGCCTGCTTATCGGCAAGGGCGGCGTAGGCGTGGACGCGATCCGCGCGGAGCTTGCGGCTCTTGTGAACCGCACCGCGAACGTGAACATCATCGAGGTTCGCAACTTCGATGCAAACGCTCAGCTCGTTGCGGAGAGCATCGCCGCTCAGCTCGAAAAGAGGACTTCCTTCCGCAGGGCTATGAAGCAGGCTCTCAGCCGCGCAATGAAGGCGGGCGCAAAGGGCATCAAGGTGAAGTGCGGCGGCCGTCTCGGCGGCGCCGAGATCGCTCGCACCGAGGGCTACAACGAGGGCTCCACCCCCCTTCAGACCATCCGCGCCGACATCGAATACGGCTTTGCGGAGGCAAAGACCACCTACGGCCGCATCGGCATCAAGGTTTGGATCTACAAGGGTGAAGTTCTGGGCCGCGCAAGGGCCAAGAAAGCGTAAGGAGGATTTGACACATGTTAATGCCTAAGAGAGTTAAGCGCCGCAGGGTGCATCGTGGCCGCATGAAGGGCACGGCTCAGCGTGGTAACAGGATCGCTTACGGCGAATACGGTCTCGTTGCAATGGAGCCCGCATGGGTCACCAGCAACCAGATCGAGGCGTCGCGTGTTGCGATGACCCGTTACATGAAGCGTGCAGGTAAGGTTTGGGTCGATATCTTCCCCGACAAGCCCGTCACCGAAAAGCCCGCCGAGACCCGCATGGGCTCCGGTAAAGGTTCTCCCGAGTATTGGGTAGCGGTGGTTAAGCCCGGCAGAGTCCTCTTTGAGGTCGCCGGCGTTGACGAAGCCACCGCACGCGAGGCGCTCCGCCTTGCGATGCACAAGCTTCCCCTCAAGTGCAAGTTTATGAAGAAGCCCGTTGAGGCGGAAGAAAAGGTTGAAGCGGAGGAATAAGCAATGAATAAGAAAGAATGGGAAAAGCTCACGCAGCTCAGCGTTGAGGAGCTCAAGGCCAAGGAAAATGAGCTCAAGGCCGAACTCTTCAATCTCAGGTTCCGCCACGCAACCGGTCAGCTCAATAACCCGATGCTTCTCAAGCAGACCAAGCGCGACATCGCAAGGGTCAAGACCCTCATCAACAGCCGTGCTTAATAGGGAGGATAATTAAATGGAAATGAACAATGCTCCCGTCAGGGGCTTTCGCAAGACCCGCGTTGGTATCGTAACCAGCGATAAGATGGACAAAACGATCGTCGTTGCGGTCAAGACCAAGGTTCGTCATCCCCTTTACGGCAAGATGGTCAACCACACCCTCAAGGTCAAGGCGCACGACGAGAACAATGAGTGCGGTATCGGCGATACCGTCCGCATCATGGAGACCCGCCCCCTTTCCAAGGATAAGCGCTGGCGTCTCGTGAAGATCATTGAGAAGGCTAAGTAAGCCGTTAGGAGGACAGCATGATTCAACCGCAAACCAGGTTAAAGGTTGCCGACAACAGCGGCGCCAAGGAAATTATGTGCATCCGTGTTCTTGGCGGTTCCAAGAGGAAGTTCGCAAGCATCGGCGATGTTATCGTTGCTTCCGTCAAGAGCGCTACCCCCGGCGGCGCAGTCAAGAAGAAGGATGTTGTTAAGGCAGTCGTGGTTCGCACCGTTACCGGCGTTCACCGCGAGGATGGAAGCCACATCAGGTTCGACGATAACGCGGCCGTCATCATCAACGACCAGAAACTGCCCCGCGGCACCCGTATCTTCGGGCCCGTGGCAAGGGAGCTTCGTGAGAAGGACTACATGAAGATCGTGTCCCTCGCGCCCGAAGTGCTGTAAGGAGGTAAGCTATGAGCAGCAAGATGAATATTCGCACCGGCGATACGGTCATGGTCATTACCGGCGACAACAGTAAGGACGTCGGCAAGACCGGCAAGGTTCTCAAGGTTTACCCCGCTGCCCAGCGCATCGTCGTTCAGGGCAGGAATATGATCATCCGCCACACCAAGCCCCGTCAGCAGGGCCAGCAGGGCGGCAGGATCGAGCAGGAAGGCACCATCCACGTGTCCAACTGCATGCTCGTTTGCCCCAATTGCAAAAAGCCGACCCGCGTAGGCCACACCTTCATCGAGAAGGACGGCAAGCAGCGCAAGGTCCGCGTTTGCAAAAAGTGCAGCAAGAACATCGACTGAGGAGGTAACTAATCGTGGCAAAGAAAGAAAATGCACAGCAGGCAGCAGCTTTCACCGAGCCCGCCCGTCTCCGCGTTAAATACAAGGAGATCGTTCCTCAGCTCGTTGAAAAGTTCGGCTATAAGAACCCCATGGAGGTTCCAAAGCTTGAGAAGATAGTTCTCAACATGGGTCTTGGCGCCGAAAAGGACAATCCCAAGGGCATCGACGCGGCCGTTGCCGAGCTCGGCATCATCGCAGGCCAGAAGCCCGTTATCACCAAAGCCAAGAAGTCCGTTGCAAACTTCAAGGTCCGTCAGGGCATGAACGTTGGCGCAAAGGTCACTCTTCGCGGCGATCGTATGTACTACTTCGCGGATAAGCTTATGAACATCGTTCTGCCACGCGTGCGCGACTTCCGCGGTGTTTCCGACACCAGCTTCGACGGCCGCGGCAACTACGCGATGGGTCTGAAGGAGCAGCTGATCTTCCCCGAGATCAACTACGACGACGTTGATAAGGTTCGCGGTATGGACGTTATCTTCGTTACCACCGCCAGGACCGATGAAGAAGCCAAGGAGCTGCTCAGGCTCCTCGGAATGCCGTTCGGCACCAATGAATAATGGAGGAAAATGAGTTATGGCTAAAACATCATTAAAGAATAAGCAGCAGCTGGCTCCCAAGTTTTCCACCAGGGCGTACACACGCTGCCGTATCTGCGGCAGGCCGCATTCCGTGCTTCGCAAGTATGGCATCTGCCGTATCTGCTTTAGGGAGCTCGCCTATAAGGGCGAGATCCCCGGTGTTCGCAAGGCAAGCTGGTAAGAAGGAGGAAAATTTCAATGCTCGTAACCGATCCCATTGCTGATATGCTCACAAGGATCCGCAACGCTCTCATCGTTAAGCATGAGACCGTGCTCGTTCCCGCTTCCAACATGAAGCTCGCCATTGCGGAAATTCTCCTCAATGAAGGCTATATCAAGGGCTACACCGTGCTTGACGAGGGCGTTGAGAAAATGATGAACATCACCCTCAAGTACGGCGCGAACCGCCAGAGGGTCATCACCGGCCTCAAGCGTATCTCCAAGCCCGGCTTGCGCGTTTACGCCCGCAAGGACAAACTGCCCAAGGTCCTCAATGGACTCGGCATCGCCATCATCTCCACCTCAAAGGGCATTATGACCGACCGCGAGGCAAGGAAGCTCGGCGTTGGCGGCGAGGTTCTCGCATACATCTGGTAAGTTCTTACCGCAACACTCAAAGCTGATTCCCTTCGCCGCGGGCCTCTGCCTGCGGCGGGGCGGGAGATAAGCATACAAACCTAAATTTTTTGGAGGTGCAAAATGTCTCGAATCGGAAAACTTCCGATCACTATCCCTGCCGGAGTGACAATCACGGTTTCTGACGATAACACCGTCACCGTCAAGGGACCCAAGGGCGAGCTCACCGAGAAGATCAGCCCCAGGATCAAGGTATCCATGGATGATGGCATTCTCAAGGTGGAGCGTCCCACCGATCAGAAAGAGGATCGTTCCCTTCACGGCCTCTCCCGTACCCTTATCAACAACATGGTCGTCGGCACCACCGCCGGCTTCGAAAAGAAGCTGGAGATCAACGGCACCGGCTACCGTGCCCAGAAGAACGGCAACAAGCTCGTTCTGAACGTTGGTTATTCTCATCCCGTCGAATTCGAAGAAGGCGACGGCATCACCTTCGACGTTCCTGCCCCCAACAAGATCACCGTTATGGGCATCAACAAGCAGAAGGTCGGTCAGATCGCTGCCGACGTGCGCGAGGTCCGTCCGCCCGAACCTTACAAGGGCAAGGGTATCAAGTATGAGAATGAGACCATCATCCGCAAGGAAGGCAAGACCGGTAAGTAAAGGAGTACAAGTATTATGATTAGCAAGCTTGATAAAAATGCAAAGCGCAAGGCGCGTCACTATCGCACCCGCAGGCATCTGATCGGTACTCCCGCTCGTCCCCGTCTGTGCGTTTACCGCAGCCTTAACCACATCTACGCCCAGGTGATCGACGATTCCGTCGGCAACACCCTCGCGGCAGCATCCACGGTCGAGGCCTCCATCAAGGCTCAGCTCGACGGCAAAAACAAGAAGGAAGCGGCGTTCATCGTCGGCGAAACTCTTGCAAAGCGCGCTCTTGACAAGGGCGTTACCAAGGTCGTCTACGATCGCGGCGGTTATCTCTACACCGGCCGTGTAGCCGAGCTCGCAGCAGGCGCTCGCAAGGGCGGACTGGATTTCTAATGGAGGTGCAAGATGCAGCAGAATAGGCGTAATTTCACTCCGGAGGTTCCGGAATTCAAAGAAAAGCTCGTTGCGGTCAACCGCGTTGCCAAGGTTGTGAAGGGCGGTAAGATCTTCCGCTTCTCCGCGCTCATCGTCGTTGGCGATGAAAAGGGCCGCGTTGGCGTCGGTATGGGCAAGGCTGCCGAGATCCCCGAGGCGGTCCGCAAGGGCGTTGAGGACGCGAAGCGTCACCTCATCACCGTGCCCATCGTCGGCACCACCATCCCCCATGCCGTAGAGGGCAAGTTCTCCAAGGGGCACGTTCGCATGCTCCCCGCCGAGCCCGGTACCGGCGTTATCGCCGGCGGTCCCGTCCGCAGCGTGCTTGAATCCGTTGGCATCAAGGATATCCGCACCAAGAGCTACGGCTCCAACAACCCCGCAAACTGCGTTAAGGCAACTCTCGACGGCCTTGCACAGCTTCGCACCGCTGAGCAGATCGCTCGCCTGCGCGGCAAGTCCGTTGACGAGATCCTGAGCTGACAAGGGAGGAACGCAAAATGGCAAAAAACCTTAAAGTTACTCTCGTAAAGAGCACCATCGGCGCGCTCAAGGATCAGCAGGCGACCGTGGCGGCGCTTGGTCTTCACAAGATCAACCATACCGTCATCAAGCCCGACAATCCCTGCACCCGTGGTCAGATTTTCAAAGTAAAGCACCTTGTTAAGGTGGAAGAAGTCGACGCATAAGGAGGTACCCCATGAATCTACATGACCTTAGACCCGCCGAGGGTTCCAAGAGTGCAAAGAAGCGTGTGGGTCGCGGCTCCGGTTCCGGTATCGGCAAAACCGCCGGTTACGGTCACAAGGGTCAGAAGGCTCGCAGCGGAAGCAAGAAAAACGGCTTTGAAGGCGGCCAGATGCCCCTTCCCCGTCGTTTGCCTAAGAGGGGCTTCCACAACAACTTCATGAAGGTCTACACCGTTATCAACGTTGAGGACCTCAACCGTTTTGAAAACGGCACGGTAGTCACTGCCGAGCTCCTCAAGGAGACCGGCGTTATCAGCAAGATCGAGAAGAACGGCCTCAAGGTTCTTGGCCGCGGCGAGCTTACACAGAGCCTCACAGTCAAGGCGGCAAAGGTATCGGAATCAGCCCGTGAAGCTATCGCTAAGGCGGGCGGAACTGTTGAGGTGGCCGAATGATCAAAACCTTTATCAATGCATGGAAGGTCAAGGATATTAGGGCGAAGATGATCTACACGCTCATTCTGATCGTGGTCTATCGCCTCGGCTCCTTCATTCCCGTTCCCTCCGTTGACGGCACCAAGCTCGGCAACCTCATCTCGCAGTACGACTTTTTGAGCTTTTTGAACCTCTTCTCCGGCGGTTCGCTCAATCAGTTCTCCATCTTTGCGATGGGTATCTCGCCCTACATCACCGCTTCCATTATCATGCAGCTTCTCGCTATCGCGATCCCCGCGCTTGAGAAGCTCTCCAAGGAAGAGGACGGCCAGAAGAAGATCGAAAAGATCACCCGTATCGTCGGCGTTGCGCTCGCTCTTATCCAGTCCGTTTCCATCGTGGTCGGTCTTCAGAGCATGGGCGCGGACCTCATCAAGAGCGTCACCCTGTTCGGCACCGGCAGCTTCGGCACCTTTATGAACGGCCTCATGCCGTACATCATCACCGGCATCTGCTGCACCGCGGGCACCGCGTTCCTGATGTGGATGGGTGAGAGGATCACCGAAAAGGGCATCGGCAACGGCGTTTCCATGCTGATCTTCGCTTCCATCGTTTCCTCCATACCGCAGGTCGTTATCAACCTGATCAACGGTACCTTCCGCATCGCCCCCACCACCACCGGCGACCTCGCCTACAAGTGGTGGTACGGCATCGTGGTGATCCTGTTCGTGCTCGTGCTCGTAGTCGGCGTTATCATGGTGGATAAGGCGTATCGCCGCATCCCCGTGCAGTACGCCAAGCGCGTTGTGGGCAGGAAGCTCTACGGCGGTCAGAGCACGCATATCCCCCTCAAGGCGAATGCGAACGGCGTTATGCCCCTGATCTTCGCCATGACCATTCTTCAGGTCCCCGCGATGATCGGTCAGTTCTGGCCCAACAGCGGATTCTATAAGTTCGTTTCCACCTACCTCAGCCCCAACACCACCAACGTGGCGGGCAATATCATCTACTATCTGCTCTATGCGCTTCTGATCGTGGGCTTTGCATACTTCTATTCCTCGATCACCTTCAACCCGATCGAGATCTCGAAGAACCTGCAGCAGAACGGCGGCTTTATCCAGGGCATCCGCCCCGGCAGGCCCACCAGCGATTACCTCAAGCAGAAGAGCGGCCGCCTGACCCTGTTCGGCGCCATCTTCCTTATGGCAATCGCCATCATCCCCACAGTTATTCTGAAGCTCCTGGGCATCAAGGTTCTCTCCTCCTTCGGCCCCACCAGCATCCTGATCATGATCAGCGTTTCCCTTGAGATCGCCGATCAGCTCGATTCGCTGATGGTTGCAAGGACCTATAAGGGATTCCTTAACTGATAGGGAAACGACACAACCGAATTTAAGCCTCGCCGTGCCATTTCGGGCAAAAGCTGTCCAAAATGGCGGGCGGGGCTTGCGCAGTTAATAAAGCCAACAAGATGAAAGGAATTTTGTTGATATGAAGCTGATTCTTTTGGGGCCGCCCGCCGCCGGAAAGGGTACTCAGGCGGAGCTTATCACCGAGCGCTACGGCGTTGCCCATATCTCCACGGGCGATATGCTTCGCGCACAGATCGCCGCAGGCACCGAGCTTGGCAGGCTTGCAAAATCCATAATCGACGACGGCAACCTCGTGCCGGACGACATTATAATAGCCATGGTTCAAAAGCGCATCGCGGAGGACGACTGCAAGGCCGGCTTCCTTCTGGACGGCTTCCCGCGCACCATCGCGCAGGCGGAGGCGCTTGAAGCGATCGCCGAGATCGACGCCGTGCTGGATATCGACGTTGAAAGTGAGCTCATCATAAACCGCGTTGCCTCAAGGCGCGTCTGCCCCGCGTGCGGCCATACCCAGAGCGTGCATGAGGGCGAGCAGGAGCTTTGCGCCAAATGCGGCGATAAGCTCATTCAGCGTGCGGACGATACCCCCGAGCGCATGAGGCACAGGCTGGAGGTGTACCGCGAGCGCACGCTGCCCCTCATAAACTACTATTCCGAGCGCGGAAAGCTCGTGCCGATCGACGGCGCAAGGGCTATACGCGAGGTAAGCGCGCAGATCTTCGATTTTATGGATGGCGCTATAGCCTCCGCCGCACGCGAGGACTATAAAAGCGACGAGGAATGAACCGATGGCAGAGCACATAATCTTAAAATCCGAGTCACAGCACCGGGCGATGCGCCTTGCGGGCGAGCTGACGGGCAGAACCTTGAATTACCTGCAAACCCTCGTCCGCCCCGGCATCAGCACAAAGGAGCTGGACGACGCGGCGTATGAATTTATCAAAAAGCACGGCGGCATCCCCTCGTTTCTAAATTACGACGGCTTTCCCGGAAGCATCTGCACCTCGGTGAACGAGCAGATAGTTCACGGCATCCCCAGCAAAAGGGTGCGCCTGAAGGATGGGGATATTATCAGCGTGGACTGCGGCGCGATAGTCGAGGGCTTCCATGGCGACGCGGCGCGCACCTTCCTCGTCGGCGAGGTGGATCCGGAGGTGGTGAAGCTCGTTGAGGTCACCAAAGAGTGCTTCTTCAAGGGGCTTGAGCAGGCCGTGGCGGGCAACCATATCTCCGATATTTCCCGCGCGGTGGAGAGGCACGCCGCGGAGCATGGCTACGGCGTTGTGCGCGAGCTGGTCGGTCACGGCATAGGCAAGAACCTGCACGAAGCGCCGGAGGTGCCGAACTTCACAAGCGTGCGCATGGGCAGGGGAGCGAGGATAGTTCCCGGCATGGCGATAGCCGTGGAGCCCATGATAAATCTCGGGTCAAGATATATCGAAGTGTTGGACGACGGCTGGACCTGCGTTACGGCGGACGGCAAGCCGAGCGCCCATTATGAAAACACAATTTTTATCACGGAAAACGGTCCGGAGGTATTGACAAACCCGGATTGATGTGATATAATCGTTCAGTTGCGATCTGCAAACTTGAAAAGGGCTGAAAAATGCGCAAAAATTCCGAAAAAAACCGAGAATTCAACGCTGCCTGCCGCATCGCCGCCGAAGGACCCGCGGCGTGCGCAGCGGGATTGGGCAGGGCGAATTTCGGTGCCGAGGCGCTCGGTCGTCTCGTTCGCTCCAAGGCCGGGCACGACGGCGGAAGCCTGCTCGTGATAGTCGGCGTGGAGGACGAGGAGCACGTGCTGCTTGCGGACGGAAGGCTGCGCACCGTTGAAAAACCGAAAAGGAAAAAGCTTCGCCACGTGGCGGTGCTGGGCGCCTTTTCGCCGGAGCTTCAAAAAAAGCTTCTTTCGGGAAGCCCGATTCAAAATGCCGAGCTCCGCAAATTCATCGCAGAGGCTGCGGCCGACGCGGCGAAGGAATAAAGGCAATAGGAGGTAAAAGCGTGTCTAAACAGGATGTTATCGAAGTGCAGGGCGTCGTAACGGATTGCTATCCCAACGCGATGTTCCAGGTTACCCTTGAAAACGGTCACGAGGTGCTTGCGACTCTTTCAGGCAAGCTCAGGATGAATTTCATCCGGGTTTTAGTAGGCGACAGAGTCACCGTTGAGCTTTCGCCCTATGACCTGACAAGGGGCAGGATCACCTGGCGCGCCAAGAGCTGAAAGGCTTCGGGCGCAAAAGCGATCCGTTTTATCGGCAATCCCGCCCAAAGCGGCGGATCGACAGCAAAATCTTACAGGAGGAACCCGCAATGAAAGTAAGACCTTCGGTAAAACCGATGTGCGAGAAGTGCAAGATCATCAGGCGCAAGGGTCGCGTAATGATAATCTGCGATAATCCTCGTCACAAGCAGAAGCAGGGCTGAGCTTCACTTTAAGGGATTCGGCCCAAAACTCGGCGCTTCACGAGTATAAACGAAGCACGGCGGGGTATGAGTTGCCCCGAAACGGCAAAAAGCCCGATATCTAAGCAGGACTTTGAGCCGAGCGGCACGGGCGCCTTCATGGGCTTAACCCACCCGGCGAGGCTGTTGCCCGGCACCACAGCAGATTGGTCTTGCCTTATTCACCTCAAGGCAAACCGTCACAGCTTCCTGTCGGTGCGGCTGCCCGACCTCAAGTGTTCAGCCGGAGCACTTCCCTTATTTCGGCTGCATTTGAGATCGGGAACCGGCAGTTACCACCAAACTCTACAAAAATTTATGGAGGTAATCATTCTTTATGGCGCGTATTAGCGGCGTAGACCTGCCCAGGGAAAAAAGAATCGAGATCGGTCTTACCTACATTTACGGCATCGGCCGTAGGACCGCTCAAACCATCCTTGAAGCGACCGGCGTTGACCCCGATATCAGGGTCAAGGATCTGTCCGAAACGGATGTAAACAAACTCAGAGAGTATATCGACCACAACTGCAAGGTAGAGGGCGACCTCAGGCGCGAGGTTTCCATGAACATCAAGCGTCTCATCGAAGTCGGCTGCTACCGCGGAGTTCGTCACCGCAAGGGCCTGCCCGTTCGCGGTCAGAGCACCAAGCAGAACGCCCGTACCCGCAAGGGCCCGAAGCGCACTGCCGGCAAGAGCAAGAAGTAAGGAGGAGCATTAAATCATGGCAAGGTCAACCAAGACTACCAAGAGGCTTGCATCCCGCAAGCGCCGCGAGCGTAAGAATATCGAGCGCGGTCAGGTGCATATTCGTTCTTCCTTCAACAACACCCTCGTTACCGTTACCGATATGAACGGCAACGCCATCTCCTGGGCGTCCGCAGGCGGCCTCGGCTTCCGCGGCAGCAGGAAGAGCACCCCGTTCGCAGCTCAGATGGCTGCGGAGACCGCGGCAAAGGCATCCATGGAGCATGGCATGCACTATGTTGAGGTCTACGTCAAGGGCCCCGGCGCAGGTCGTGAATCTGCTATCCGTGCGCTCCAGGCAGCGGGTCTTGAAGTAAACATGATAAAGGACGTCACCCCCATTCCTCACAATGGCTGCCGTCCTCCCAAGCGCAGAAGAGTATAAAGGAGGGACACAACTATGGCAAGATATACAGGTTCCGTTTGCAGGCAGTGCCGCAGGGAAGGCGCTAAGTTGTTCCTCAAGGGCGATCGCTGCTATAAGGACGAAAAGTGCCCCGTAGTGAAGCGCCACACCCCTCCGGGACAGCACGGCCAGGCTCGTGCCCGTAAGATGAGCGAATACGGCACCCAGCTCCGCGAAAAGCAGAAGTGCCGCAGGGCTTACGGCGTTTCCGAATCCCAGTTCCGCAAGTACTACGATATGGCGACCAATATGCGCGGCGGTCTGACCGGTGAACACATGCTGGTTCTGCTTGAGCGCCGTCTGGACAACGTTGTGTACCGCCTCGGCTTCGGTGCAAGCCGCGCCCAGGCCCGCCAGTGGATCACCCACGGCCACATCCTCGTTGACGGCAAAAAGGTCGATATTCCCTCTTTCCTTGTGAAGGCAGGTCAGAAGATCAGTGTTCGCAACGGAAGCTTCGATGTTGAGTTCTTCAAAACCCTCAGGGAGGAGGGCGCCGACAAGCCCATCCCCAAGTGGCTTGAGCTTGACGCAGCGAACCTCAGCGGTACTGTGGCCAATATGCCGCAGCGCGATGATATCGACCTCACGATCGAGGAGCACCTCATCGTTGAGTTCTACTCCAGGTAATCATCGCATCTACCCTGATCTACCGGTGATATATATAGAAAGAGAGGGGAAAATATGATGTTAGAAAATGAAAGACCGAAAATCGAGTGCAAAGTGCTGACCGAGAACTACGGTGAGTTCGTTGTGGAGCCGCTTGAAAGGGGCTTCGGAACCACCCTCGGAAACTGCCTGCGCAGAGTGCTTCTCAGTTCAATGCCCGGCGCGGCGGCTTCTTCGGTTCGTATCGAGGGCGTGCTGCACGAGTTTTCGACCGTATCCGGCGTTAAGGAGGACGTTACCGAGATCATCCTCAACCTCAAGGAGCTTCGCGTGAATCTGCATACGGACGATGAGGTAATCGTTCGCGTTCAGGCAAGCGGCGAGGGCGAGGTGACCGCGGCCGATATAATCCACGACGCTGATGTTGAGATTATCAACCCCGATCTTCACATCGCTACGCTCTCCGAGGGAGCCATCCTCAATATGGAGATCACCCTGAAGAAGGGCAAGGGCTATGTTCCCGCCGATAAGAACAAAAAGCCCGGCGCCCCCATCGGCGTTATCGCTATCGATTCCATTTTTACGCCGATAAACAAGGTGAGTTTCAGAGTTGAGGATACCCGCGTCGGCAACGTTACCGATTTCGACAAGCTCACTCTGGAGGTATCCACCTGCGGCGCTCTCCGCCCCGAGGAGGCGGTAAGCATCGCGGCAAGGATCATGTATGACCATCTCTCCCTGTTCACCAACCTCACCGAGGGCGCGGGCTCGCTTGAAGCGGGCAGCGGCGAAGGCGGCGAGGGCGGCAACAAGGTGCTGGACACGGTCATAGAAGAGCTGGATCTCTCCGTTCGCTCCTACAACTGCCTCAAGCGCGCCGGCATCAACACGATCGCCGAGCTGGTTGAGCGCGATGAGGAGGAAATGATGAAGGTGCGCAACCTCGGCAAGAAATCGCTCGAGGAAGTGCAGCAAAAGCTCGCTCTTCTCGGTCTCTCCCTGCGTTCAAGCGATGAGTAATCCGTTATCTGATAGTATCAGCGTTCATATTTTAGGAGGAAAATTAAATGCCTAACCGTAAGCTTAACAAAGCTACCGATCAGCGTGACGCCATGCTGCGCAATATGGTTACCGCGTTTCTTTGGAATGGCAAGCTCGTGACCACCGAAGCTCGCGCCAAAGAGGTTCGCCCCATTGCGGAGAAGCTCATCACCCTGGCCGTATCCGAATATAAAAATTCCGAAACGGTAAAGAAAACCGTTATCAACGATAAGGAGCAGCAGGAGGTTGTGGATAAGGTTATCGACAAGCCCTCCAAGCTTCATGCCCGCAGGCAGATCATGGCTTATCTTTACGATCTCCCCCTCACCCGTGAGCCCAAGGAGAGCGCTAAGGATTTCCGCGCCCGTGTGAAGCAAACTCCCCATCCCGTGGTTGAAAAGCTCTTCCGAGAGCTCGCCCCCAAGTACGACGGTACCAACGGCGGCTACGTTCGCATCTATAAGCTCGGGCCCCGCCGCGGCGACGGCGCAGAGGTCTGCATGCTGGAGCTCAAATAATCAATTCGGAATAACCTAAAGCAGCAAAACCGCCGTTATCCAAGCGATAGCGGCGGTTTTTTTAGTACAAAAATCAGGTAAAATCAACCCGAATGCGGCTCGTCAGCGCGGCAAACCGGCAAACCGGCAAATCGGCAAGCCGGTAAGCCCTGCGCACGCTTATCCGCAATAAAAGAAGCCGCCCGAGGGCAGCTCCTTTTTCTGTGACATTGGCTTGAAAAGTGTGATTACTTGAGCTCGATCTCTGCGCCGGCCTCTTTGAACACGGCGGCGAGCTTCTCGGCGTCTTCCTTGGAAAGGCCTTCCTTGAGGGTGGTGGGGCAGCCTTCAACAGCGTCCTTAGCTTCCTTGAGGCCAAGGCCGAGCTCTGCGCGAACGACCTTGATAACGTTGAGCTTGTTTGCGCCGAAGCCCTTGAGGACTACGTCAAACTCGGTCTTCTCCTCTGCAGCCTCAGCGGGGCCGGCAGCGGCGGGGCCAGCTACTGCAACGGCGGTCGCAGCGGCGGATACACCGAACTCCTCTTCAACGGCGTGAACGAGGTCGGCAAGCTCAAGAACGGTAAGGGACTTGATAAAATCGATAAATTCCTGCTTATTCATTATAATTTCCTCCAATTAGATTTTTTGTTTGAAAGCGGGGGAGCGGCGGATCATTCGGCCGCAGCGGGGGACTCGGCGCCTTCGCCATTCTTCTTGGCGAGCTGGTCGAGTGCGATAGCCAGACCCTGGATGGGGCTCATCATGCTGCCAAGCATGCGGGCGATAAGCACTTCGCGCGGGGGCAGATCGGCAAGAGCCTCGATGCCCTTGACGTCGGTAACGGTGCCGTCCACAACGCCGCCCTTGAGGGCGCACTTCTTGACCTTTTTGATGTAATCCCTGAGGATCTTCGCGGGAGCAACGGCGTCTTCATAGCCGAACGCGAAAGCCGAAGGCCCCTTGAGCATCTCATGAACGCTCTCGTCCATATTCAGCTCGCGGCAGGCCCTTTCGACCATCTTGTTTTTAAGCACAACGTATTCAACGCCGGCCTTGCGCATCTCGTTGCGAAGGTTGGTGTCCTCCTCAACGGTGAGTCCGCGATAGTCGAACAGAACGATGGACTGCGCCTTCTTGATCTTCTCGCAGATGTCAGCAACGTGCTGCTCCTTCATTTTGATAATGGAAGCATTTGCCATTTGGTTTTTCCTCCTTGTCACAGTTTCAAACAAATATCCCCCGGCGGGACCACCGGGGGCGAGGAATAGCATATTTAACCCTGTATGGGAATAAATCAAGCTTTATCTTCACCTCGGCGGGATATTGAGCCGATCTCTCGACACCTGCTGTCTTTGGCGGATATTCATTTGCCCGACTATTATAAATGCTGCGGCCGCCGCTGTCAAGCAAAAAAGCCGCGCAGGAAAAGTATATTTTGAGTCCGCCTTCCCGCTGCGGGCGGAGCGGTGCGGCAGGGCGCAAGGCAAATGATGGATAAATGCGCCGCGCATCCGAAAAAAGCTTAAAAAATGCAGTGACTTCATATAAAAACTGGCGTTTTACGGGCGGGCGGCGATATAAGAAACGGTATAAAATAATCATAAAACCTATTGACACTTTTTGATTTTGACCTTATACTATAATAGATTGGATAAATCCCTGTGGAGGCTTGCTTCCAACCTTGTCGGGCGGCGCGATACCGCGCTTTTGCGCTCCTGCGGCGCCTACATAAGGAAAGAAACGGGTCGAAACAGGCAAAAAACCAACGAAACCTTATAAGGAGGAAAGAACATGAAGAAATCTTTCAAAGGCTTTCTTGCCTGCCTTCTTGCGCTGATGCTGGTTCTGCCCATCTTCAGCGGCGTTATGGCTGAGTCCGTTGCTTTCGACGGCGAGCTTAACGGCAGCGTAGGAACCCGAGAAGCCGTTTCCGGCCGCGTCGCGTCCGAAAGAAACGGTACCCTTGTATCCAGGAAGACCGCTTCCTTTGACCTTTCGGCCATCAGGAACGGCAAAACCTTCCGGGCCGCCGAAGAAAAGGCAGCTGACGAGATCGCTCCCGACTCCATCGTGACCATCATGATCGAGATGGACGGCGCTCCCGCTGCCGACGTTGTAAGCGACCTCAAGAGCGCGGGCAGCTACCGCGATACCCTCGTCGCCAAGCAGAACGCTGCTGCGGCAAGGATCGCTGAGAAGCTCGGCGTTAAGGTTGAGGTAACTCACAACTATTCCGTTCTTTTCAACGGCTTCGCGTTCGACGGCGAGTATCGCCGTGTGGACGAGATCAACGCCATGGGCGGCATGCGCGCCTTCGTATCCCCCTCCTGGGAAAGCCCCCTTCTTTTCAACACCGTCGATCAGGTCGGCGCTGTTGACGCGTGGGAGCTCGGCTACGACGGCACCGGCTACACCGTTGCCATCCTTGATACCGGCGGACTCGTTTCCCATCCCGCATTCTCCGTGAACCCCACCGGTGACGTTCAGTTCACCGAGACCGACATCGCCGCGATCATCGCGGACGGCGGCCTTGCGGGCGACGGCAGGCCCACCATGAACGTGAGCAACGTTTACGTGAGCCCCAAGATCCCCTTCCAGTGGAACTACTACTACAATCAGGCGGACGCGGCCCATCCCGGCCAGAGCGACCATGGCACCCATGTTGCCGGTATCGCCGCCGCCAATAACGACGTTATAAAGGGTGTTGCGCCCGAAGCTCAGATCGCCGTGATGCAGGTGTTCGCACCCTCCGGCGGCGCAAGCTGGTCCAACATCATCCCCGCTCTTGAGGACTGCGCGGTTCTCGGCGTTTCGGCGGCGAACCTCTCCCTCGGTTCCCCCAACGGCTCCGACACCCCCTACGATCCCTCCTTCCTGCAGACCCTTGAGCGCTGCGTCAACGCCGGTGTGAACATCGCAATGGCTGCCGGCAACGACTACGACGCCACCTTCAACAACGCCTGGGGCGGCAACGTGGGCAATCCCTCCAGCTGGTCCAACAGCGGCTACGCGCTTGCCTCCAACCCCGACAACGGCGTTGTCGGTTCCCCCTCCACCTGGCCGCACGGCATCTCCGTTGCCGCTATTTCCAACAGCAAGTCCAGGTTCAACTACGTTGAGGTAGAGGGTGAGGGCTACGGCTATTCCGAAAACTCCGCCAACCCGGTCCAGATGATCCAGGCTCTCGGCGGACAGACCGTTCCCTACGTCGTCATCCCCGGCTTCGGCACTCCCGAGGACTATGCTCAGGTAGACGTTAACGGCAAGATCGCGCTCGTTTCCCGCGGCGACATCACCTTCATCGAGAAGGCGCAGAACGCGGAAGCGGCGGGCGCCGTTGCCTGCGTTGTGTACAACAACCAGGCCGCGTCCGTAAACATGGTCGCCTATGAAGGCGGTCATATCCCCCACGTCATCGTTACCCAGGAAGCCGGCGCCGCTATGATCGCCGCCGAGAACAAGACCATGTTCATCGGCACCGAGATGGGCGTATTCGATAATCCCTCCGGCAACATGACCACCAGCTTCTCCAGCCGCGGCTTCACCTCCAACATGAGCATGAAGCCCGAGATCACCGCTCCCGGCGGCCAGATCTACTCCTCCACCGACCCCGCTATCTCCGGCACCCTTTACGACACCTGGGACGGCACCTCCATGGCGACCCCCCACGTCTGCGGCGGTATGGCCATCATCAGCGCTTACGTTGACGATAATTTCCCCAATGCCTCCGTTGCCGAGAAGCAGGCTCTCGTTAATCAGATCCTCATGAGCACCGCAAGCCCCATCCTCAGCGGCAGCGGCGATTTCGCCCCCGTGCATGAGCAGGGCGCCGGCGCAATGGATCTTTACAAGGCCACCAAGACCAAGGCTTACCTCACCGTGAACGGCACCGTCGGCAATCGTCCGAAGGTTGAGCTGGGCGACGATCCCGAGAAGACCGGCCACTATGAGATGACCTTCACCGTGCATAACTTCGGCGAGAACGAGCAGCAGTATGCCATCATGCCCAGCGTTCTTCTGAACGATCTTGCCATGCTCGGCACCATGAGCGACGGCAGCCCCGTTATCGTCTACTCCGGCAACACCTGGGATATCGCTCTCGGCGAAGAGAGTGAGGTTCTGATCGGCGATGCAAACGGCGACGGCAGGATCTCCATCGCGGACGCTATCCTTATCGCCCGTATGGCTCTCGGTCTCATCGACGTCGATCCCAACTGCGACATCAATGAGGACGAAGAGGTCAACATTCAGGACGCCATCCTCGCGGCCCGTATCTCCCTCGGCCTCATGGAGGCTCCCGGCGCAGGCGAAGACTACGTTGAGTACGTCACCTTCGATATGCCCGAGGTCGTGATCGTTCCCGCAGGCGGCAGCACCGACGTTACCGTCAAGTTCGATCTCACCGACGAGATCACCCATTATCTCGACACCTACTATACCTCCGGCGCTCAGATCGAAGGCTTCATCGAGCTGCTTCCCGCAAGCGATGAGGACGTGTACCTCACCCTTCCCTTCACCGGCTTCTACGGCGATTGGAACTATGCCGCCACCATCGATCGCGGCTACTACTACGAGGATGAGCCCTGGAATTCCAACAACTACCCCAACACCATCGGCTACAGGAAGGGCAGCAGCCTCTACGGTCTCGGCATCAACCCCTATGTTGAAACCGAGGATATGAGCTACTACCTTGAGGACCGCAACGCTATCTCCCCCAACGGCGACAGCATGATGGACAGCGTGAACGTTGCGTACACCGGCCTTCTCCGCAACTCCTACGTCCGTTACCTCGTTTGCGACGAGAACGGCAACCAGATCGAGCAGCTTTCCAACCCCGGCCTCCAGCCCAAGGGCTTCTGGAAGGACGATCACCGCGAGCAGCTCGGCGTTACCTCCGGCGCGTTCCCGGCGGGCGTCAACTTTGCAAGCTTCAACCGTGAGGATATCATCATCCGCATCGAGGCCAAGCTCGACAACGACGGCGCACACGGCACCAACCCCTTCACCGTCGAAGCCAGTGAAAACTGGAAGTGGGACGTTCCCGTTCATATTGACTCCACTCTGCCCACCGTTTCCAACTATGCGGTTTCCGCAAACGGCGCAAGCTTCGACGTGACCGACGATCACTACGTTGCATACGTTGGCGTGTTCCAGATCAACGGCGAGAATCTCGGCGATCTGATCGCTGAGCAGGGCGTTTTCGAGACCGAGCGCGGTGCGGTGACCCATATCGAGATCACCCATAACGAGCCCGCATACGTCGTCGTAGCGGACTACGCTATGAACGAGCAGGCCTACCTCTGGGACGGCGTGACCCTCACCCCCATCGATCAGGCGCCCCAGCCGGAGCCCTTCACTCCTCCCACCCTGAACGTGTATGCCTACGGTAAGAACCTCACCACCCAGACCTGGGTAAGGTTCGCCACCAACAACCTCAGCAGCCTCTACTACGGCGGCGGCATCCAGGCTGATGACGGCGACTACACCTGCGCGGCTCTCGCCGGTGACTATATGTACGCGGTTACCGCTGCCAAGCAGCTTGTGAGGTACGATTGCTCCAACATCAACGCCTGGACCGGCAAGACCGTTATCGGCACCATCAACAGCCAGTACGTTATCAACGAAATGGCGTACAACCGTGCCAACGGCAAGCTCTACATCGTTGAGGGCCTCGGCTCCATCAACGAGATCGATCCCGCCACCGGCGCCATGACCGTTATCTGCGAACCCGAGAACGGCGTTGCCGCATTCGACTTCGACAGGTGGGGCAACTGCTACGTTGTGGACGCCTTCGGTTACCTCTGCAAGCTTGATCTTGCCACCGGCACCGAGATCGAGGAGATCGGCTTCTACGACGTCGTTCCTCTCAACAGCAGCGGCCAGTTCCTCGTACAGAGCGGTCTTATCGCCGAAGGCGCCTTCTTCTGGATGAGCGCCGACGCGAACATCTCTCAGTACAACCAGATGCACCTGCTTGCCATCGACCTTGAGACCGGCGACTACGTTGACCTCGGCTCCGTTTACGATGGCCTGTATCCCGTTGGCATCTTCACTCAGGTTGTGGACCTTCCCGAGGCTTCCATCGAGCCCGTTGACTTCTACGACAACTTCGACGGTCCCTTCAACTGGGAAACCATCGACGCTGACGGCGACGGCATGAACTGGGGCACCGACTACTTCGCTCAGGGCCTGTACTACGACGGCTCCAAGTGCGCGGTGAGCTACTCCTGGCAGGACGTTGTGATCCATCCCGACAACTGGATGGTCAGCCCCTCCTTTGATATCGGCAGCGGCGAGAAGTATCTCTCCTTCTTCACCGCCTCCGCGAACCCGGCCGACGGCGATATCTATGAGCACTTCCAGGTTCTCATCATTCCCGAGGGCACCGAGGTTGAGAACGGCACCGTTGTGTACGAAACCACCCTTGAAACCAACGCTGTCACCGAGCATCTGGTCGATATCAGCCAGTTTGCCGGCCAGAACGTTCAGATCGCGTTCCGTCACTATGACTGCTTCGATCAGTACACCCTGATCGTGGACGCGGTTGGCGTTGGCAACCATAAGTAATCATTACCCCGCAGTGCGGGCAGCCAAGGGCGAGCGGCTTCGGCCGTTCGCCCTTTCCTTTTTCTTTTTAAAACCCCTTTTATTTAGCTCTGTCATCAGTATATTTTAATTCTCCGTTCCGCAAAGCATTTAAAAATCCGACAGCTTCCTCTGCATTAAACCGACATCGGGAGTACAAGCCCGATGCTATGATACCTTTGGGAGGGATCATGATTCAAATCACAGCAAAAGGAGCTGATCTTATGGAAAAAATAAGGGAAACGGTCTATCGCGCGCTCGAAGCCGCCCGCACGGCGCTTCCGCCCGCGTTTTTCGCGCTTTGGGTGCTTCCTGCGGCGGCGGCGATGCTCTTGGCATACGGCGCTCCGCTCGGCGCGGTTTTATCGTTTGGCGCTGAGCCTCCGCTGATCCCCGTGTCCGCGCTCGCATTCTGCGCCGCAGCATGGTGCGCCCTTTCCCCTTGCGCGCTCCATATCTCGCTGTTGGGGCTGTGCGCGGGGTGCGCGGCGGCGGGCAGGTACGCGGGGCTGTTCGCGGCGGCCGGTCTGCTTGCGTTCTCACTGCTTTATGGTGCGGTTCGCGGCGTTCGGCCGGTGAAGGCAATTATGAAATACGCGGGGCTGCTTTTTTCATGCCTTTTTGCGCTTGCACTCGGCTGCGCCGTCGGTATGCGGCGGTTTACGCTTGGCGGCGCGGCGGTGGGGCTCGGCATAAGCTCGCTCTGCGTCGTGCTCGCCGTTCTTTTTACTCAAGGTCTGAGGGCGCTCTCCGCTCTGAAGCGCGGCAGCGCGGCTTCGGACGTGGGCATCCTCTCGCTTGCGCTCCTCGGCGGCTGCGCCTGCGCCGCGTTCGGGCAGTATAGGCTTTTCGGGTCGGGGCTCGGCAGCGCCCTCGCGGTGCTGTGCTGCCTTGTTGCGGCGCGTGCCTGCGGGCTTTCGGCGATAGCCTGCGCCGCGCTCATCGCATCGCTGCGCGTGTTTCTTGCAAATGCGGATATGCTGTTTGTTGCCGTGCTCTGCGTCTGCACTCTCTGCGCCGTGATGCTGCGTCCGCTTGGAAAATGGGGCGTGCTTGCGGGCTTTGCCCTTTCCTCCATAGCGCTTTACGGCTTTATTCGCGGCACGGGCGCGATCCTGCCCTCGGAGCTGCTGCTTGGCGGCGCGGCCTTTGCCCTGACCGACTTTTCCGGTGCCGCGCATTCCGTTTCCAAAGCGCACGGAAACCGTGCTGCTGCGCTTGAAAGGGAGCTTTCGCGGCGAAATACGCGGCTTTTCATGCTTTCGGACGTGCTGATGGAGATGTCCCGCCTGTTTGAGGGGGAGGAGCGCGGCGCGAACGCCTTTATAAATATGCAGCTTGCGGGTGTGGCGAAAAGCCTTGCGCGCCTTGCGGCATCAAGGGATGAGGGCGCGGCGGGGTGCAGCATCGGGATAGGCGTTGCGGAATGCCCCGGCGGCGGAAACGCGCAAACGGGCGATACCGCCTGCATACGCGAGCTGAACGGCAAGCGCCTTGCCGCGATAAGCGACGGCATGGGCATGGGCGAGGCGGCGAGGCGGGAGAGCGAGCAAACCGTGAATATGGTGGCGGATCTCGTTTCCTGCGGCTTTCGGATGGACGAGGCGGCGGAGCTGATAAACAGGCTGCTGCTTTTGAGCGATGGGCGCGAAACCTATGCCACGCTGGACGCGATGCTGTTTGACGGCTCAAGGCTCAGCGCCGTTGCCGCCAAGCACGGAGCGCCGCCGAGCTACATCCTGCGGCGGGGCAGGCTCAGCGCCCTTCGCGCGGAGGCGCTGCCCGTTGGCATAGTGGAGGAGGCGAAAACCGCCGTTTTCAGCGTTAAGCTCAAGCGGGGCGACACCGTGATAATGATGAGCGACGGCGTTTCGGACGCGCTCGGAGAGGAGCTGGACGGCGCGCTGAAGCGGGCGGGGGAGGAAAAGGACCCGCGCGCGGCGGCAAGGGAGCTGATAGCGCTTGCAAGGCGCATGGGAGGCGCGGACGATATGACCGCGATAGTTGCAAGAGTGGGCTGATGTATTGTGTTTTTTCGCGCGGTTTGCTATAATTGAGGATAGTTCATTCCGCTTTCGCGGCTTTCGCGTTGTTCGCGGCTTTGGCGTTGTTCGCGGCTTTGCGTGCGGCTTCTATCGCGTGCTTCGCGTTCGGAATGGAGCTATACCTATGTTTTTCGCGGGGGAGCTTGCAAAGGGCATGAAAAGGCGCTGGACAATTCGCAGGGGCACGAGGGGCGCGCTCGGAGGCGGCACGGAGGGGCGCAAAAGGCTGCGCGTGCTTCTTTTTGCCGCGCTCGGAATTGCCGCGATCTTTGCGCTGTTCACCCTGCTTAAGCCGGAAAAGCAGCTTAAATCCACCGCCGAGATCCGCCGAATAACCGATAAGGGCGTTCTTACGGTGGGCATCAGAAGCGATATCCCCGGCTTTTCCATGGACGGAAGCGGGCTGGAGGTGGAGCTTGCGGAGCTTTTCGCCGCCTATCTGCTGCCGGGCAGCGCCGAAACGCCGGTCAGGTTCGTTCCGGTTTCCGCCCAAACCGCCTCCACAAAGCTTTCGGACGGCAGTATAGACGCCGCGATAGCGCTTATGCAGAAGG
Source organism: uncultured Clostridia bacterium (assembly GCA_947168565.1). Lineage (GTDB taxonomy): Bacteria > Bacillota > Clostridia > Christensenellales > CAG-138 > PeH17. Next base: position 26,999 of record CAMVMM010000012.1, read on the forward strand.
GCGCAAGCCGCAAATTTGCCTATTCCTACCCATATTATACCGACGCCTGCCGCGTGATAGTGCGTAAGGGCGCAAGGCCGGGGCCGCTCGATCAAATGCTGATAGGCTACGTTCAAAACACCTCCGCCGCAAACGTGCTTTCAAAATACATTGATTCGCACGAAACCAAGGTTGAAAGAAGCCTGCTGGACAGGCTGCGCGGCATTGAAAAGGAGCTTCCGGAAAACGCGGTGACCTACGATAAAAAGGCGTTTGCCTCGTATCCCGATCTGCTGACGGCGCTTGAAAAGGGCAGGATAGACTGCGCCGTGATGCCCGGCGTGTATGCGCGGCTCTATTCGGAAAGCTACGAATTTGATACCACAAGGGAGAGCCTCGGCAGCATCAGCTACGCCATCGCCTCCTCGGCGGATGAGCCCGCGATCGCGGAGCTTGCGGACGTGTTTATCTACGAGCTGCGCGAGAGCGGCAGGCTGGATGAGCTGATCAAAAAATACGCCGTGAGCGGCGGGTAAGCTGTCGAAGCCCTTAAAGCTTTGATTGCAAAAATGGTCAGAAAACACGCCGTGAGCGGCGGGTAAGAGGCAATATACGCGGCATTGGAAAAATTTACATATTTTTAACCCGATATTTCAGGCAAAACAATATTATAATATGAAATTGTGACAGGAAGCGGCAAAAGCTTCCTTTCTTCGCTGTTGCGCCGGATTCGACAGGTGATTATAATGGTTTTAAGAAAAAAGACGCGAATGAGAGGAAAAGCGAATGGCGTTTTTCGATTTTTTGAGTTTTTTGCGGCGCGGGCGCGCTTTAAGGGAGCTGCCCCTTTCAAGGCTGGATTCGAGTCAGGATGCGCAAAGAAAGCGCTTTGACGAGGAAAAAACGGCGGAGCTGGCGGCCTCCATAGCAAGCTGCGGCCTGCTGCGCCCGCTCATAGTGCGCAAAAAGGGCGCAAGGTACGAGGTGATCTCCGGCGAAAGGCGGCTTCGCGCGCTGAAAATGCTGGGCAAAAGGCGGGCAAGCTGCCTTGTGTACGCCGAAACGGGCATGGACGGGGCGCTGATGGCGGCGATAGAGCATATTCAGCGCGAGCAGCCGGATATTTTTGAGCTTGCAGGCACCTGCCTCAGGCTGATGAACCGCCTGCACCTGAGCGCGAAGGAGCTTGGCAGGCTCATGGGGAAGGACGAAAGCTATATCCGCCGCAGCCTGCGCCTTTTGCAGCTTGAGCCGAGCGTTCGGGAAAGGATCATAGCCGGCGGGCTCTCCCGTGCGCAGGCGGAGGCGGCGCTGCTGCTGCGCTCCACGGCGGGCAGGCTTGCGCTTGTGAACGCCGCGAAAGCACGCGAGCTGAACGATGCCGATACGGAGCTGCTTGCCAAAAAGCTGCTTGAGAAGGAGAAAAACGGCGCAGAGCTTGGCGAAAAAAACGCTCTGTCGCTTCTTGATGAGGCGGCGCGGGTCAGAAGAAGCGCGGGCGGGGGCGAGCGCGTGGGCGAAAGGCCGCCGCAGGCAAGGCGGGGCAGGGTGATAGTGCGCCTTATGAAGGATTACCGCGCATTTTTGAACACGCTGGATATCGCCTGCGATCAGCTCCGCTCCGGCGGGCTGCGGGTGGATATGGACAGGAGCGACCGCGAGGACGGGCTGGATATACTTATCTGCGTTACTGCGGGAAAGGGCGCGAGGGGCGGCGCGGGCTGTTTGGCAGGCGTAAACGGCGTAAACGGCGTAAACGGCATAAACGGCGTAAACGGCGTAAACCGCATAACGGGCAAAGCCGTGAATAACGCGGAAAACGGCAGGGAAAACGCGGTTTAAAGCGCAAATAATATATTTTGATTGGCATCGAAAAACTTGTAACAAAAGTATTGACAAGTAAAGGCAAGCCTGCTATAATTAACTTGTAATCAAAAAGGTTACAATACTAAATCAACAGGGAGCATTCTCCCGGGAAGGAAAATATTATGAAGATCGCGGTAGCGGCAGCAAACGGCAAAGCGGGCAGGCTTATAGTTCATGAGGCGCTTGAGCGCGGAATGGAGGTTACGGCAATCGTGCGCGGCGAGAATAAAACCGACGCGAAAAAGGCCATTTTCAAGGATGTTTTGGCGCTCACAAGGGATGAGCTTGCACAGTTCGATGCGGTGGTGGACGCGGTTGGCGCTTGGACGGCGGACACGGTGAGCATAGTTCCCGAGGCGGCGAAGCATCTTGCTCAGGCGCTGAAGGGCACGCGCACCCGCCTTATCGTGGTTGGCGGCGCGGGCAGCCTTTTTGTGGATGATGAGCTCAGCAAAACCGTGGCGGATGTTACGCCGTTTCCGGAGGCTGTGATTCCTGTTCTGAACGCGCATAAGGAGGCGCTGGAGTTTCTTCGCGGCTGCAGGGACGTGAACTGGACCTATGTAAGCCCCGCGGGTGATTTTCAGGCGGACGGCGCGAGGACGGGCGAATACATTCTTGGCGGCGAAAAGCTGGTGCTGAACGGCAAGGGCGAAAGCGTGATCTCCTATGCGGACTACGCCGTGGCGATCGTGGATGAGATAGAGAGCGGCAGCCATTTCGGGCAGCGCATCAGCGTGGTGAGCAAGTAATATACCGTTTGGATATTGACTTCCTGCCTGTAACGCGGTATATTACAGGCAGGGAGGCGATACAATGCAGATCTCAAGCAGGTTTACAATAGGCGTGCATCTGCTCGCGGTAACGGCGTATCTTGGCGAAAGCGGCAGGGTAACGAGCAAGCTTCTTGCGGCCAGCATCGGCGTTAATCCGGTGATAGTGCGCAATCTTATGGGCAGCCTCAAGCAGGGGGGGCTTATTTCAATAAGTCGCGGAAAAAGCGGCATAGAGCTTGCAAAAAGCCCCGAAAGCATCAGCTTTTATGACGTTTATCTGGCGGTGGACTGCGTGAAGGACGAGGGCATATTCCATTTTCACGAAAGCCCGAACCCCGATTGCCCCATCGGCAGAAACATCCATCATGCCATGGATGAAAGGCTGGAGGCGGTTCAGCGCGCAATGGAAGCGGAGCTGAAAAAGATAAGTCTTGCGGACGTGATGGCGGATATACGGGACCGAATAGCGGCGCAGGGCGGGGAATAGCGCGGACCGGGAAGCCCTGTGCAAACTGTATTTTGATCAACAATATTTTACAAAAACACATAAATATCGGCCCCCGCTTATGCACGGGGCCGATTTTGCGTAAAAAAAAGGGTGCCTCGGCCGTTCTCGGCAAATGAAGGCGTTTCACTGATAAAGACGCTTCGCTGATGAAAAAGCGAAGGAATTGCGAAATTCCTGCGGGCTTTTCCTTCAGTTTTGTTTTTTGCAGCAGCTTGGCAGCTTGGCAGCTCGGCAGCTCGACAGCTCGATGGATCGATACATTGACAGATTGACGGATCGCGGCCTATACCAAAGAGCGATAATAATTGCATTTCATTATAGATATTGAAAATAGCCGTTATGCGTGATATACTATTTGGGTCGTATGATCCCGAAAGAAGCTTATCTGCGGTTTTGCCGCTTGAGAAAGGACGATTATGAAAAGGTTTTTTGCAATTCTTTTATCCATGCTCCTTTTGCTGCCCGTCTTTGGCTGCGGTTCGGTTTTTGAATTGCACAATGCTTTTGATCCCGAAACGGATTCCATGGGAAGCAAAAAGGTTTTTTCCGGAAATGGCTACACAATAGCTTTGACCGATGCATTCACCGAAAGAAAGAGCCAGGTGGGCTTTGACGGCTACTATACCTCCCCGTTCTGCGGCGTGATGGTTCAGATCGTAACGCCGCAAAAGGCGGCGGAACGCAATATTACGAGCATCAAGAGGCTTTTGGATCAAACCATTGCGGATAATGGCAGCGACCGCGGCAGCGAGGTGACGGAGGAAAACGGACTCACTTATTATCATTACACACGCGGCACAAATGCCGGCTGGAATTTTGCTTTCAAGGGCTCTGAAAATTACTATCTGGTTCAGTTTGTTTGCGCCGAAAGCGATTCGAACGCGCTGAAGGACATTATTTTTGGCTTTGCGCGATCCGTAACGGTGGAATAAAGGGCGCCAGGCGGAAGCCGCGACCAATTCCAAGAAATGATTCGCGGCATCATGCAATTTATAAAACGGGGCTTCCAAATGCGACGCCGCACGAAACGGGGCGCAGGTCCGGCCGTTTTGATCATTATTGCACGGGGCCGATTTTTGAGTTGCAAATATTACAAAAGCCATCCGAATTTTCCGAGCTTTCCGAATTATACAGATTATACGGGTTTTACAGATTATACGGATTATAAGGATTATATGGATTATACGAACCGGCGTCCCCCGGCGCGTTTCAGCTCAAAAACTCCTTTTTAAGCTCGTTCAGCCGGTATTCGTAGGGCGAAGCGGGCATATCGCGCCCAAGCAGCCTTTTGGCTATCCACCGCTTTACGCGGATAAGAAGCAGCTCAAAGCGCAGCCGCAGCTTGTGCCTGCCGTAATAGATGCGGTCGTATTTCAGGCAGTTGAATTCGTAATCCTTCAGCGTTTCGCCGGAGCGCGGGTCTATAAAGGCGATGCCGAGCCGCGCCGCTTCCTCGGTGGAAAGATCCTGCCGCATCTGCAAAAGCTGGGGCAGCGCCTCCTTTTCAACGCCGTCCGCACCGTTCATATACGCTGAAACCTTGCGCCAGCGGTATAGCTCCTTGCGGTACTCAAGCGGGTGCTTTTTAAAAAATTCGTCGTCCCCCATCAGCGCGCGGCGCTTGCGCAGCAGCATAGGGCGGATCACCTGCAGCGCGAAAAGCGGAATTATTGAGAAGGCGAGCAGCGAAAGCAGAATGAAAACGGGCGTGCTCATCGTGTGCGAATAGGTGAATACCAGCACGAGCGGAAGCCCGCCGAAGCAAACGAAAAGCACCTTCGCTACGGTGGAGATCAGCATGCGCACAAGGCTGTAGCTCTTTGCGGATCGGTTTTTGAATAATCTCATAAGCGCCCTCCTTTTGCCGGATCTTTGCAGCATGATCCGGTGTTTTTTTACAGGAAAATCATCCGATGATCCGCAGAACCTCTGATACTATCCGATGATTCGCAGAACCCCTGCTTTTATCCGATGATCCGCCGAACATCTGCCGCCTGACGCCGAACAGGTCGCCGGCATTTTGCGGTTCGGCCCCTCCTGCACGAAGCATCCGGCGGATGATATATTTATTATACCTTTTTGGAACGGAAAAATCAAGCGGCGCGGGCAAAACTGCCCGCACCGCTCGGGGGAAAGGAGAAGAAGCGGTATTTTGGGGCTTTGATCCTTGATTTCGGCTTACGCTTCGCTTGCTGTTTCGCTTGCGGCACGGGCGGGGACTGGGCTTTGACCCTTGATTTCGGCTTACGCTTCGCTTGAGCTCACCGCAAGGGCGCGGCGGATCGCAGGCGCGGATGGCGGGGGGGATCACAACGGTATAAAGGTTGACGGCGGCAAGCTCAGCGGCGGATCGCAGGCGCGGAGGGAGAGGCGGCGGGCGAATGAGCGGATGAGCGCTGCGGTCGATCTTAAATTATGGCAAAAACCCAAATCTTTTATGAATATTTACGAAAATGCTTGACAGTTTTCGCGTTCTTTTCTATAATATAATCAAGGAAAGCTGTGGAAATGACGGCACCGCTTCTGCTTTCCTGCCAATCCTGTTGTTTAATGATCGTATGGAGGAGTAGTTTTTTCTATGGAAGAAAAGGTGATGGTCAGCGTTATATGCGATGCATACAATCATGCCCAGTACATAAGATCCGCTCTTGACGGCTTTGTGATGCAGAAAACCGATTTTCCGTTCGAGGTCATCGTTCACGACGACGCTTCAACGGACGGCACCGCTGATATTATCCGTGAATACGCAAGCAAATACCCTGAGCTTATCAAGCCCATCCTCCAGCCGGTGAATCTGCACCAGCTCCCGGGCAAGCCCAGAAGAAAAACCTTTGAAATGGAGAAGGCCCAGGGGAAATACGTGGCTCTGTGCGAGGGCGATGATTACTGGACCGATCCGCTGAAGCTTCAAAAGCAGTTTGATTTTATGGAAGCCAATCCGGATTATACGCTCTGCGGCTGCAGCACGGTTTGGCTTAACATGGTCAGTGGAGAGGACATGGGCAGATCGAAAACCGATCACGACATAGACGTGCCTTTGGGAGAGTTTCTTTGCCCTACGCATTACAGGCCCTTCCCCTACGTATCCTTCTTTTGCAGAAGAGAGATTTGGGAAACATTGCCTAACTGGGGCTTCCCGGTGGGCGACGTTCCGCTCACCTATTACGCCGCGATGCAGGGCAAGGTCAGGATGCTGGCGGACGTGATGTGCGTTTACAGGTTTCAGGCGAACGGCTCGTGGACCAGGAAGAACAATGACCCTCGGAAACGCGGCGAAGTCAGCCAAAAGATGGTGGACGGCTTCGAGCGCATGAACGCGGATACGGGCTATAAATTCGATGAAGAGATCAAAAAGGCGCTGGTGCGCTATAAATACAGCGTTGCTCTGTGCAACCGCGACTACAAGGCTTTAAGAAGCAAGGAGCTCGTGGGCGAGCTCAAGCGCAGAACGCTCAAAGCCCGCCTCATTATTTTCATCAGGTGCAAGATGCCCTGGATGTACGAATCCATGCTGCGAAGGAGAGGCTTTCTTGATTAAAGCTCAAAAAGGCTTTAAGGGAGCCGTAGCTTTTCAAAAGCCTTAAATATCCAAAGTAAATTAAAACAAAAACCAAATTCCGAAAGGAGAAAACTAAAATGGGTCTTATTTCAGCAGGTCTTGGCGCGATCGGAGGCACTCTTGCCGATCAGTGGAAAGAGTTTTTCTATTGCGACGCTTTGGAAAGAAACGTGCTTATGGTCAAGGGCCAGAAGCGCGTCAGCGGCCGCTCGTCAAACACCAAGGGCAACGACAACATCATTTCAAACGGCTCCGTTATCGCCGTTGCGGACGGCCAGTGCATGCTCATAGTTGAGCAGGGCAAGATCGTTGAGGTGTGCGCCGAGCCCGGCGAATTCATCTACGACACCTCCACCGAGCCCAGCATCTTCTACGGCAAGCTCGGCAAGGGCATCCTTGATCTTTTCAAAACCATCGGCAAAAGGTTCACCTTTGGCGGCGACCCCGGCAAGGATCAGCGCGTTTACTATTTCAACCTCAAGGAGATAATGGACAATAAGTTCGGCACCGCGAACCCCATCCCCTTCCGCGTTGTGGACAGCAAGCTTGCGCTCGATCTGGACGTGTCGCTGCGCTGCTCCGGCGTGTATTCCTATAAGATCACCAACCCCCTTCTTTTCTACACCAACGTATGTGCGAACGTGACCGACCGCTTCACCCGCGATCAGATCGATTCTCAGCTCAAAACCGAGTTCATCAGCGCGCTTCAGCCGGCGTTCGGCAAGCTCTCCGATCTGGAGCTGCGCCCCAATCAGATCATTCAGCATAATACGGACCTTGAAAACGCCATGAACGAGGCGCTCTCCGCAAAGTGGGGCGAGCTTCGCGGCATCGAGGTCGTTTCCGTGGCGCTCGGCTCCGTTACCCTCCCCGAGGAGGATCAGGAGCTGATCAAGCAGGCACAGCGCGCCGCCATGATGCGCGACCCGAACTATGCCGCCGCCACCCTCACCGCCGCTCAGGCGGACGCCATGAAGACCGCCGCCGCCAACCAGGGCGGTGCAATGACGGGCTTTATGGGCATGGGCATGGCTATGAACGCGGGCTCCAACGCGGCGAACCTCTTCGCCATGGGTCAGCAGAACCAGCAGAATCAGCAGAATCAGCAGCCCCCCGCGCAGCCCGCTCAGCCCGCTCCCGGCGGCTGGACCTGCACCTGCGGGCAGACCGTGAACGGCAATTTCTGCCCCCACTGCGGCACCAAGAAGCCCGAGCCCCAGCCCGGCTGGACCTGCGCCTGCGGCAGCGTGAATCAGGGCAATTTCTGCCCGAACTGCGGCAATAAGCGCCCCGCGGAAGCGCCGCTGTATCGCTGCGACAAGTGCGGCTGGCAGCCCGAGGATCCCACCAATCCTCCCGCCTTCTGCCCCGAGTGCGGCGACAGGTTTACCGATGAGGACAAGGTAAAATAAATAATCATAATGCGGCTGCCGGGCGGTATTTCGCTCGGCAAATGCAGCATAAATAATGCACAAGAGCGGCAATGGCACGCGGAAACCCCGCTCCGCCATTGCCGCTGATGGAATAAGCGGGTTTTTGCGCCGGATGCGGCGGGGGCCGGGCGTTCTGCGCCGGCGCTTCCGCGAGGCTTTGCGCTTTGGGAGATGCTCCGCGCCCACTTATTTCGCGTTCATTTTCAATTAAAGAAGGAGAGAATCGAGTGGCAGGCTTACAGGAATACAAGTGCCCATGCTGCGGCGGCGCGATAGCTTTCGACAGCTCACTCCAGAAAATGAAGTGTCCGTATTGCGACACGGAGTTTGAAATGGAAACGCTGCAGGGCTATGATGAGCAGCTAAACAACGAAAAAGAGGACGACATGACGTGGGACACCAACGCCGGCACCGAGTGGCTGGAGGGTGAAACGGACGGCATGCGCGTTTACGTCTGCAAATCCTGCGGCGGCGAGATAGTGGGCGATGAAAACATGGCGGCAACCTCCTGCCCCTTCTGCGGCAACCCCGTGGTGGTGATGGGCAACTTCACGGGCAGCTTGAAGCCCGATCTCGTGATCCCGTTCAAGCTGGATAAGGAGGCGGCGAAGGCGGCGCTGAATAAGCACGTGCAGGGCAAAAAGCTTGTGCCGAAGGTTTTCAAGGATCAAAAGCATATAAACGAAATCAAGGGCATATACGTTCCCTTCTGGCTCTTTGACGCCGAGGCGGACGCCGATCTGCGCTTTCGCGGCACAAGGGTGCGCTCCTGGAGCGACAGCCGCTACAACTACACCGAAACGAGCTATTATTCCATCATAAGGGCGGGCTCGCTTGCGTTCAGCGGCGTGCCGGTGGACGGCTCAAGCAAGATGCCGGATGACCTTATGGAATCCATAGAGCCCTACGATCTTTCGCAGGCGGTGGATTTCCAAACAGCGTACCTTGCGGGCTACCTTGCGGATAAATACGATATAAACGCGGAGCAGAGCGTGGATCGCGCAAACGAGCGCGTTAAATACAGCACGGAGCAGGTGTTTGCAAACACCGTGCACGGCTACACCACCGTGGTGCCGGAATCGAGCAGCGTGCGCCTTTACAACGGCAAGGCGAAGTACGCGCTCTATCCCGTTTGGCTGCTGAACACCGAGTGGAACGGCGTGACGTATACCTTTGCAATGAATGGGCAAACCGGCAAATTCGTGGGCAATCTGCCCGTGGATAAAAAAGAAAAGGGCAAGTGGTTTGCGATCGCCGCCGTGATCGGCGCCGTGGTCGCCTTCGGCGGCGCGATGCTGGTGAACCTGCTGTTCTGAGGAGGGCGAAAAAATGAAAAAAAGATTTTTTGCATTGATAATGCTCATCGCGCTCCTTGTGGTGCCAGCGCTCACGGCGCTTGCTTCGGCGGGCGACGGCGTGTTCGTGATAGACGAGCGCGGCCTGCTCTCCGCTTCGGAGGTGGAGCAGCTCAATGAAAAGGCGGCCCAAATTCAGCGCGAGCAGGGGCTCACCCCCATGTTTGCAATAGTTGAGGATGCGGGCGGCAGCGTTGCCGATTACCTTGAAGCGCTTTACAGGCGGCATACCACCGCAGCGGACGGCGTGATACTCGGATACAGCAACGCCGAAAACAAATGGAGCTGCGTTTTCTTCGGCAGAGCGCGGGAGGCCTTTTCGGAGGCCGATGAGGACGCGCTTTGGGATGCTTACAGGCTTCCCGATACCTATATCGCGGGCATCGGCGATTATTTCGACGCCGCCTCAAGGCGCTATGCCGCTTTCACGGGCGGAAGCGTGCCGTCGATTATCACCGATCCCACTCAAGCGCCTCTCACCACCGATCTTCCGCTTGTGACGGAGGTTCCCGTGACCGCCGCGCCCATCGTCAGCGGCAACCGCGTGGAGGACAGCGCCGATCTTTTGAGCGACGCGCAGGAGTCCGCCCTTGCCGCAAAGCTCGATGAGATCAGCAGAAAGCATGACTGCGACGTCGTCGTTATCACCGCAAAGAGCCTCGGCAATAAGCTTGCGCGCCTTTTTGCCGCGGATTATTATGAAATGTGCGGCTATAATATGAGCGGCGGCATGGTGATGATGGTTTGCCCCGAGCAGCGCGACTATGCTTTCGTTGCCACCGGCAAATGCTACGATATTTTCAATGATACAAAGGTCATAGATCATCTTAAGGAAGTTGTGGTATCGGATCAGCTTGCCTATGACCGCTACAACAGCGGCTTCACCGTGTTTGCGGATAAATGCGATGAGTTTCTCACAAACGTTGAAAACGGCAAACCGCCATACAAGAAAAACCCGATCTCACTCGTGTTTGCGGCGATAGGCTCGGCGGTGGTTGCGCTTGTGACCGGCGGCGTGACCGCAAGCACGATGGAAAGCAAGCTCAAGAGCGTTCGCAAGCAGCAGAATGCCTCCGAATACGTTCAGCAGGGCAGCCTGCGCATGGTGAATCAGAGCGAAATGTTCCTTTACAGAAACGTGGTAAAGACCGAGCGCCCGAGGGACGATAACCGTTCGGGCGGCGGCTCAAGCGGCGGCTTCTCATCCTCCTCCGGCTCAAGCTGGTCCGGCTCGAGCGGAAAGTATTAACGGTAAAGTATTGATTATATAGAAACCCCTCTAAAACGGCATTCTTTTGCAAGGGTGCCGTTTCAATTTATACTATGGGACAGTATTATTTGAATTATTTTTAAAACAGGCTTAACATACGGGGCAAATGGTGATATAATATACATGCGGCGCGTGAAAAATGATGACAGTATAAAGCAGGAAGGCGCGCCGAGGAAGGAGATAAACATGAAAAAAACTCTCAGCTTCATAGTGGCGGCGCTGCTCGTTTTCGCGTCGCTCCCGCTTGCTTCGCTCGCAAAGGCGCCCGAAGCGCAGAGGGGCGTTGCCTCGGGTGCGGTGATAGATACCGACGGCAGCGACGGTTACAGCGGCGAATACGTTGTGATCTACAATCCGGACACGAATCCGGAAAGCTCCAAGTCCACAGGCGATATGAGCGGGCTTATCGAAACCCAGGCGGGCGAAAGCGACGTTCCCCCTGCGCCCGCGCGGGAGCAGCTTGACCTGCCGTACATGATAGACGTGGACGGCGCTCTTGCGGAGCAGGCGGAAAAAGCGGGCCTTTCGCTTGAAAAAGCGGAGCTGCCCGGCGGCGAGCGCATCTCCTACGAGGTGGGCGACACCCGCTATTTCGTGGTTATGAACTATTCTCCGCTGGGGCTTATAATGCAGTTCAAGGTGCTTGCCAAGGGCGAGCATTGCTATATCTGGACTCCGACCTCCACGGAAGAAAACGTGCATCCGCTGGATATGATCGATCCCTCTTACGCGCAGATGGCGGCGGATGAGTTCGATTCCAAGTTTCCGCTCATGCAGTCCTCCTTCGGCGAGCATTCGAACGGCTCCCAGGGCGACGGCAGGCTGAATATTCTGTATTATAATATAGACGACGGCTGGCAGCTCGGGCAGGGCTACGTAGGCGGCTATTTCGCGGCGCTGGACTTTTTTACGAACGGACTTCCCATACTGAATATCGACACCTACCCCGGAGTGCATTACACGAATGCGGACGGCGTGGAGATAAAGCGCATCAGCGACAGCTACGGCACCATGGTGCATGAGTATCAGCATCTTATCAATTATTCCGAGCTTGGCGCAAGCGCAACCTGGCTCAACGAATGCTGGAGCGCGGCGGCGGAGGAGATCTGCTACCCCGGCTCAAGCGTTATCGGCAGGATTCAGAGCTGGACAAACACCTTCTACCGCGAAAACGGCGGCTGGCTCAACCCGCCGCAGGAGTTTTCATACGTGCCAGAATTCAGCCTGCACAACGGCTATTCCATGTATGATTGGAACAACAGCATGGAGATGAACGATCTGCTGGTGCTTTACGCGCAGGTTTCGCTCTATGCCCAGTATATCTTCACTCAATACGGAAACACCGCCTACAGGCAGATAAACGAGCGCATGAAGAACGGCGAGAGCTTCGAGCAGGCGTTTCAGGGCGTAACGGGGCAGAGCCTCTCCGATTTTACCGGCAATTTCCGCTGTGCGCTCTATGCAAACACCGCTGCGGACGTGCTTGAGGGTCTGTACGGCTTCCGCCCGCAGGAGGGCTACGATCCGGAAAACTACCATGGCGTGCAGAATCCCTATGACCTGCTCGGCCCGGTCGTGTTCACCGGCAGTCAATGCTCCGTTAGGGGCGGCGGCGCTGTCTGCGTTAAGCCCGTCGGCGGCGTTTATAATCCCCCTGCGGGCGCGGGAAGCGGGCTTGTGTACTTCGGCATCAGCCGCTCCTCCACGCCTCCGCAGCCCACGGCGCTGACGGGGATAAGCCTTGAGCCCGCCGCGCTCACGCTTGAGGCGGGGGAGAGCGCAAGCCTCACCGCTCTGCCGACCCCCGTGAACGCAAGCAGCTTCACCCTCAGCTTCACAAGCTCCGATCCCTCCGTTGCCACCGTTTCCGCCTCCGGCAGAACCGCGAGCGTTACGGCGGTTTCGGCGGGCAGCGCGGTCATCACCGTTACCGCGCATGATAATATCAGCGGAAACAGCTTCACCGCGCAAACGGTCGTTACCGTGAACGGCTCAAGCGGCTTCATCCCCGGCGACTGCGATCAGAACGGCAGCGTTGCCGTGGCGGATGCGATCATGGCGCTGCGCCACGCTATGGGGCTTATCACCCTCAGCGGAAACGGCTTCCTTGCGGGCGATATGGACGGAAACGGCTCCATCTCCATATCGGACGCCGTGGTCATCATGCGTCTTGCGATGGGCTTGGCTTGAAGAATAAAGGCGCATGGCTGAAGAAGGCGCGTGGCTGAAAAAAGCGCATGGCTGAAGAAGGCGCATGCCGGATGAATAATTAAGAAACCGTGGTTGAAATGCCGCTCGATGGGCGGCATTTCCCCTTTTCGGGTTTTGGGAATCATTCAAACTGCACGATTCCTCCGAGCTTTTTATCAAAGCAAAAGCCGCACGGAGCGAACGCCCCATGCGGCATAATTTATTTTCGTTCGGGTTTATTTCAGCGGCTCAAAATCCTCCGCGCCGTGCTTGCAAAGCGGGCAGATGAAGTCCGCGGGCAGCTCGTCGCCCTCGTAAACGTAGCCGCAGATCTTGCACACGAAGCCCTTCCTGCTTCCTTCGGCCGGTGCGGGCTTGGGCTTGATATGCTCGAAATAATAGCTGTACGTAACTGATGGCGTCTCCGCGTCCAGCACCGCCGCCTCCACAACGTCGGCCACAAACAGCGTGTGGGTGCCGTAATCATGCGCTTCTATCACCTTGCAGGAGATGAAGGCGTTCGCGTGCTTGGGCAGGTAGATTATGCCGTTCGCGCTTCTTGGCGCGGTGGCGGCGCATTCCGCAAATTTATCCGCGTCGCGGCCGCTCTGGAAGCCGAAATGCTGAAATACCTTGAAGGGCGTGGTTTCACCGAGCACGGAGATATTGAAGGCGCCGGTCTTTCGGATCATTTCCTCGGTGTAGTTCGCCTTGTTCACCGCAATATTCACGCGCTTGGGGTTATCCGTGAGCTGAACGGCGGTGTTTATGATGCAGCCGTTGTCCTTGCTGCCGTCGCGCGCCGTTACCACGTACAGTCCGTAGGAAAGCTTGAACATCGCGTTGTTGTCGATCATGCTTTCGGCGGCGGGCCTTGCCTCCGCCTCGGGCTCCTTCATGGAGCTCGCAACCGCGTCCGCAAGCGCCTTGATCTGATCGAGCTGAACGCCGTGAACGGCGGAGCGGACGTCCACAAGGTTTTCAATGAAGGTCATATTCTTCATGGGCTCAAGGATCTCGCGCATAAGCTTGCCGCTGGTGGGCGCCCAGGAGCCGTTCTGCATGAAGGCAACGGTGCGGTTCTGAATATTATGCTCCGCAAGGTCGCGCAGCGCCTCCTCCATGCGCACGAAGATGCCCGCGTTGTAGGTGGTGGCGGCGAAGATGAGATGGCTGAAGCGGAAGCTTGCGGCGATTATCTCATCGGAGGAGGTAACGGAAACGTCGAAAACCCGGACCTTCACGCCGCGCTGACGAAGCTCGCTCGAAAGAATGTCCGCAGCGTTCGCGGTGTTGCCGTAAACGGAGGAATAGGCGAGCATAACGCCCTTTTCCTCGGGCGTGTAGGTGCTCCAGAGCATATATTTATCAAGGAACTGATTGAATTTCTGGCGCCAAACGAAGCCGTGGAGCGGGCAAACGAGGGCTATTTCCACCGTGGCCGCCTTCTTGAGAAGCGCCTGCACCTGCGTGCCGTATTTGCCCACTATATTGGTGTAGTACCTGCGCGCCTCGTCCATATAATCGCGCTCAAAATCCACCTCGTCCGCAAATATCGCGCCGTCCAGCGCGCCGAAGGTGCCGAATGCGTCTGCGGAAAACAGTATCTTGTCCACCGTATCGTAGCTCACCATCACCTCGGGCCAATGCACCATGCGCGCGCAGAGGAACATAAGATTGTGGCGGCCGGTGCTGAGCGTGTCGCCCTCCTTGATCTTCATGAACTTAACCGCGGAAACGTCGCCGAAATAGTTGCCTATCATATCGGCGGCAAGGGGGGAGCAAACCACGGTGATATCCGGATAGCGGCGCAGCAGCTCGCCCAGCGTGGCGGAATGATCGGGCTCCATGTGGTGAACCACGATATAGTCAAGGTGCCTGCCCTCAAGCTCATGCTCCAGATTCTCAAAGAAAAGGCCGGAAACGGCGGCGTCCACCGTGTCGAAAAGCACGGTTTTTTCGTCCTTCAGCAGGTAAGAGTTGTAGCTCACGCCGCGCGGCACCCTGTAAACGCCCTCAAAAACGAGCAGACGGCGGTCGTTCGCGCCGAGCCAGACCAGATCGTCGGTTATTTTTCTTGTGCAGTACATTTATTTTTCCTCCGTAGAAGTTATTCTATCATTCATACTATATCAAAAGTCAGAGGACGGAAAAGTTGCATTGGCAACAGAATTCGATATATTGCCGCCCGATGCTATCCTGCATACGGGCTTTAGGCGTCAGTATCAGCCCTCAACCCAGAGCGTCCGCCGCGCCTCATGCGTTTTTTCGATCTTTTCGATATAGGTGGCTATATCCTTGGGGTTCGGCACGCGCTCTATCCGCTTTTCACCGCTGAAAACGCGCTTGCTCATCGCACCCGCGCCGTGCGCGATTATGCTCAGGCGATCCTCCATCATGTCGATATTATAGGCGCAAACCTTATCGGGCAGGGAATAGCCGACGTTTTCCATATTGCCCGCCATATACTTCTGGCGGTACATATAATAGGGCAGCATACCCAGCTCAAGGGCGCAGCGGGCGCCGATGGCGGTCATTTTTTCAACCTCCGAAACGGGGGGCAGCGCGTATTTATCAAGCTTTTCATGCAGGCGGCTGGAGCGCTTTATGGCAAGCGTATGCACCGTCAGGCAATCGGGCGCAAGCTCAAGCACCTTCTCGCAGGTGCGCTCCATGTCGGCGGCGGTTTCGCCCGGCAGCCCCGCTATAAGATCCATATTTATGGAATCAAAGCCAAGCTCTCGCGCCATGTAATAGCAATTTTTTATATCCTCGGAGCTGTGGTCGCGCCCCACGAGCGCAAGGGTTTTATCAAGCATGGTCTGCGGGTTTATGGAGATGCGCGTGCAGCCGTTTTGCTTTAATACGCGCAGCTTTTGCTCCGTGATGGTGTCCGGCCTGCCCGCCTCCACGGTAAGCTCCATGCCGGGGGCGAAGCCGTATGCTTCCGCGGCAAAGCGGAGCAGGGAATCAAGCTCCTCCTCGGTGAGTATGGTTGGCGTGCCGCCGCCGAGATACGCCGCGCGAACGGTCAGCTTGCGCTCCTTTGCAAGCGCCGCGCCAAGGGAAATATCCTTTTTGAGCGCGTTAAGATACGCCGCCATATCCGTTTTTTTGGTGCGCAGCTCGGAGGCAAAGGAGCAGTAAAGGCAGCGCGTGCGGCAGAAGGGAATGCCGATATACACGTCCACGTCGTTTGGCCGAATGGAGGCGATCACGCTTCGCTGCGCGGAAACTATGCGCGAAGCAAGCTCAAGCTTTTCCTCACTGACCTCGAACTCCTCAAGCATCAGCTCTGTCGCCGCTTCCTCGCCGTGTCTTTCGGTAAGCTCGCGCAGCAGGCTCGTGGGCCGAATGCCGGTGAGCGAGCCCCAGGGGAGGGGCGCATCCGGAAAAGCCCTTTTGAGTGCGCGGAAAACGGCTATCTTCAGGCAGCGCTTTTCAAGCCGCTTTTTTTCAAGGGAAGCGCCGCGCTCGGAAAGCTCCGGGCCCTCTTTCCCGCCGCCCTCGGACTCATCGCAGGGCGAAAAGCGCTCGTGGGGCAGAGAGTATGAGCAGCAAAAGCGCTCGCTGCCGTTATAATACTCCGCCCTTGCGGAAAAGCGGGCGTTTTTATCGAAAAAGGAAGCCTCCTCGCCGCCGAAAAGCAGCGCGGCAAGCTTTTTTTCGCCCGCGCAAAAGCCGCCCTCGTCCGTGAGCTCTATATTCGGCACGGGCGCAAAAAGGCGGATGACCTCGCATATATCGTTGTAAAATTCCTCGCGGTTCGTGTGCAGCTTCATTTTGGGTTTGGGTCAGGCTTGCGGCTTGGCTTCGGTTCGCCGCCGCAGGCTCGGTGATGACAGGCCGGCGGCTTGGCTTCGGTTCGCTGCCGCAGGCTCGGTGATGAACGGTGTATCCAAAGAAAAACGCTTTTAGCACGGGAAAACGGAGCGCAATTCGGCTCAGTACATCCCGCCCGCCTTCATAAAGGGGTTGAAGCGCCGCTCATATTCGAGGGTGGTTTCATCCTCATGCCCGGGCAGCACGCGGTAATCCCCCTTCAGCGTGAAAAGGCGGTAGGCAATGGATTCGTAAAGCTGCATCCCGTTGCCGCCGGGAAGATCGGTGCGCCCAACGCTCAGGCGAAACAGCGTGTCCCCCGAAAAGATGACCCTTTCGCGCTCGATCACGAAGCACGCGCCGCCCGGCGTATGCCCGGGGGTGTGCAGCACGGTAAACTCAAGCCCCGCAGCGGTGAAGCTGTCGCCGCCCTTTAGCTTTTTATCGACCTCGCACCCTTCAATGCTCGCGCCCGCCATGTACGCAAGGCTGCCGTCGCCGCCGGAAAGCGCAGAAGCGTCCGCATTGTGAATATAAACCTTCGCGCCGTATTTCTCCTTGATTTTGGCAACGCCCATTATATGGTCGAAATGCCCGTGCGTCAAAAGAATATGCGTGCAGCCAAGGTTCAGCTCGTTCAGCTTTGCGATTATCGGCTTGGACGCGCCGGGATCTATCACAACGCAGTCCGCAGGGCTGCCCTCGGCGCCGCTTTCGCAGTAGACAATGTATGTATTGGTGCCGATCGGTCCGGTGGGAACGCATAGAATATTCATAAGCTTAATGATCTCCGTTTTACGGTTTATGTTGGCTTGCCTGGGCGTTTGCGGTTTTTTGCGCCTGAGCGCGACTGTTTGTAAAAATTATTAAAACAGCCTTTCGCTGTCCAAAAGTATGGTCACGGGGCCGTCGTTTATAAGCTCCACCTGCATATCCGCGCCGAAAATGCCGGTTTCAACGGGCAGCAGCTCCCGAAACGCGGCGATGGTTTTTTCGTAAAGGGGAATGGCGGTTTCCGGAGGCGCGGCGGAGGAAAAGCTGGGGCGGTTGCCCTTTCGCGCATCCCCGTGCAGGGTGAATTGGGAGATGAGCAGCACGCCGCCGCCCGTATCGAGCACGCTTTTATTCATTTTGCCGTTTTCGTCCTCAAAAACGCGCAGACCCGTGCATTTTTTCACTATGTAAGCAATATCCGCCTCGCCGTCGCCCGGCGCTATGCCCAAAAACACCAGCAGCCCCGCGCCCACAGCGCCCACGGTGCGGCCGTCCACCTGCACGCTTGCGCGCTTCACTCTTTGCACCACCGCTCTCATCAGCTCAATGCCCTCGTGACCTCTATAACGCCTTCTATTTTCATAAGGCTGCGGATTATGCTCTCAAGATGATCCGTGCTCTTCACCTCAAAACCCATGGACACGTCCACCCCGCGCCCGTCGTCGGACATTTTGGCGTTCAGCTTATGCAGGTTTATCTTGAGATTCAAAAGCATATTGGTTATCTCCGCCATAAGCCCGGGGCGCTCCGTGCCGATTATATGGATGGAAACGGGGAATTTGGTGTTTTCCTCATCCGCCCAGGAAACGCTGATTATGCGCTCCGTATCCGCAAGCAGGGCAGCGGCGTTCGGGCAGCTCGTGCTGTGTATGGAAACGCCCCTGCCGCGCGTGATATAGCCGAATATCTCGTCTCCCGGCAGCGGGGAGCAGCACTGCGCGAAGCGCACCACCATGTTTGCCTCGCCCTTGACTATCACGGCTCTGCCCTGCGCGTCAAAGCTCTTCATTTGAGCGTTCTCGCCCGCGCTCAGCTTTTCGGCTATCTCCTGCTCCTTGCGCTCCCTGCGGTATGCCTCCATCAGCCTTGAAAGCACCTGACCGGTGGAGAGCCCGCCGTAGCCGATGGCGGCAAGCACGTCGTCAAACTCGTTCATATTGAGCTTGGTGAGCACGGCGTGGATATGGTCCGGCTTGGTTATCTCGGAAAGCTTGCGTCCCTGCCTGCGCGCCGCCTCGCTCAGCATATCCCTGCCGCGGGCAATATTCTCATCCCTGTTTGCCTTTTTGAAGTACTGCTTTATGCGGTTCTTCGCCTGGGAGGTTTTCACAAAGGTGAGCCAGTCGCGGTTCGGAGTGGCCTGCGGGCTGGTGGTTATCTCCACCACGTCGTGCGTGTGCAGCTTGTAGTCCAGCTTCACCGGCACCCCGTTCACCTTCGCGTGGTGCGTGTGATCGCCAACGTTTGAATGGATGCGGTACGCAAAATCCACCGGAGTGGAGCCTATCGGCAGATCGAAGATCTCGCCGCGCGGGGTCAACACGAAAACGTAGTCCGTAAAGAAATCATGGCGCACGTTTTCAACGTATTCCCTGGAATCGCTCGCGTCGGAGGCGTAGTTCACAAGCTGATGCAGCCACTCAAGCTTTTTGTCCAGCTCGTCCTGCTTGCTGCGCCCCTCCTTATACATCCAGTGCGCCGCTATGCCGTATTCCGCCATGCGGTGCATCTCCTGCGTGCGTATCTGCACCTCAAAGGGCATGCCGAGATCGCTGAAAAGCGTGGTGTGCAGCGAACGGTACATATTGGTTTTCGGCATTGCGATATAGTCCTTGAATCTGCCGGGAACGGGGCGCCAGATGGAATGGATTATGCCCAGCGCGCCGTAGCAGTCCTGCACGCTGTTTACTATCACGCGCAGCGCCACAAGGTCGTAAATCTCGTTTATGCTCACTTTTTTGATGGTTATCTTGCGGTAGATGCTGTAAATATGCTTTCTTCTGCCGCTGACCTCGCATTTGATGCCCGCCTTTTCAAGCTCGGTTTCTATCCTTCGCATCGCCGTTTTAAGAAGCGACATGCGCTCCTCCTGCTTGGGCTTGATCTCGTCCTTCAGCCTTCTGCACTCCTCCGGATGCAGGTAGCCGAAGGAAAGATCCTCAAGCTCCACCTTGATGGAGCCCATGCCGAAACGCTCCGCAAGCGGCGCGTATATGTCCATGGTTTCCTGCGCCTTGCGGATCTGCTTTCCGCGGGTGCAGTAGCCCAGCGTGCGCATATTGTGGAGCCTGTCCGCAAGCTTGATTATAACCACGCGCACGTCGTTTGCTATTGCAAGAAACATTTTGCGCAGGTTCTCCGCCTGCCGATCCTCGCGCGAAAGCATTTTGGTGATGTTTGTGTTGGTCAGCTTGGTAACGCCGTCCACCATCTTGGCAATATCCTTGCCGAAAAGGGAGGCCACCTGCTCCACGGTCACATCCATGCCGTCCTCCACGGTGTCGTGAAGCAGGCCGGCTATCACGGTGTCCGCATCCATGCCCATATTCACAAGGATGAGGGCGACCGCCTCGGGGTGAACGTAATAGGGCTCGTTGGATTCACGCCTTTGATTCTCGTGAACCTTCTGAGCAAACTCGATTGCCTTTTTCAGTAATTCTGTTTTTTCGGGGGTAAACTTTTTTTCGCACGCGGCAAGGAGCCTGTCCATAAACCTTCACACCTCCAAGCTTATTGTATTTTGGGGAAAAGCGCACCTTCGCGCCCTCCCCTAAAACGATCATGCCAATAAAACCGAACCGATTCCTTTATTGGCATGAGTGAAGCGTATTATTAATATGTGATGGCGGTAATTACCGGCACGCCGTCAAGCTTTTCGCGCCCGTTAAGGTTGGAAAGCTCTATCGCAAAGGCGGCCGCCTCAACGCTTGCGCCCATGCTGCGCACAAGATCTATCACAGCGCGCGCGGTGCCGCCCGTGGCAAGCAGATCGTCCACAAGGGCAACGCGCATTCCGGGCTTTATAGCGTCCACGTGGATCTCAAGGCAGTCGCTGCCGTATTCAAGCCCGTATTCAAGGCGCTTCACCTCGCAGGGCAGCTTGCCCGGCTTTCTTGCCAGCACGAAGCCCGCGCGAAGCGCGTACGCAACGGCGGAGCCGATCACGAAGCCGCGCGCCTCGGGGCCGATCACCACGTCTATATTATACGGGCGCAGCTCGTTTGCAAGGGTGGCGATAAGCGAGCCGTACGCCTCGGGATCCTTCACAAGCGTGGTTATATCCCTGAAAAGTATGCCCTCCGTGGGAAAATCGGGAATATTGCGCACCGTTTGCCTGAGCTTTTCTTCGTTCATCATAGCTTTTACCTCGGTTATAGAGTATTGTTTGATTTATTGTATTTTTAATACCGCACGGCCTGCCCGGCGGCTCATTTGCCGCAGAGCGCACACACGGCGGAGTAAAGCCTGCTTTTTGAAAGGCAGGTGGGCATTATCTCGGCGGGCTCAAGCGAGCCGCGCTCGTTTATGCGCACGAAGCCCAGCTCCATAAACACCCTCAGCGCGAATCTTGCGCAGTATTTCGGAGCCTTGGTATGCTCCGAAAGCTTGCAGGCAAGCTCCTCAAAGGAGCAGCGGCAGGAAGGAACGCTTCTCATGGTCTGGCTGTAGCATTCGGTCAAAAACTCCCTGTCGGTGCAGAATTTTTCGGCAACGGCGGCAAAGGGGCCTGCGCCGAGCGGCGCATAGCCTGCAAGCCGCAGTATTTTGGATGAGGGCAGCCTTGCCTCAAGCGCCTCAAGCACGCCGTCAAGGGCGGGCTCGTCCAATATCGCCACGGTGCCGTACCCGCAGGCGGGAAGCTGGCAAAGCCTCGGCGCGATCACAAGCGCATTGTCGCACACGGCGGATTCGGGCGGGCCGCCGAAGCATATATCCACGCTCAGCGCGGCGGCTCTCAGCTCGGCTATCGCCCTTTTCGCGCTCTCGGGGGAGAAGGCTATCGCCATTATGCCGGAGAGCCTGCTTGAATACAGCCCGGTAAGGCTCAAATCGCTTTCTTCGGCGCGGGAGGGTGCGCCAAGGGGCTCATAGCAGGAGTTTTCCAAAAGCGCGTCGCAGAAATTCCAAAGGCCGTTTTCGATATATGCGTCCTCGTCCTGCGGCATCTGCGCCTGCGCCCATTTAACGCGAAGCTGAATGCCGTCGCTGCCGCACCAGGTGTTGATGGTGGGGGAATACAGTATGTCCAGCTTTTCGGCGCTCAAAAGCCCCTTGAAATAGGGCGCGGAGCCGAACCAAACCGCCTCCGGGCAGCCTGACGGGCCGAGCACGTCGAAGCGGGTGTGCTGCGAATCGCTGCCAAAGCGCCGTATCTTGCCTATCTCCACGCCCGCCGAGCGGAAAACGGGGGAGGGGTTGCACTCCCCAAAGGGCGCAAGCATGGATATTTCACGGATAAGGTCTATGGTTACGGCGGAAGCGGGTATTTCAAATTCGTAGTCCTTGCGGGCGGCAAAATCCGAGTCCGCAAAGCTTTCCTTTAAATAGGCGTTCAGCCTTGAATCGAATTCCGCAAGCCTGTCCTGCTCCATGGTGATGCCCGCCGCCTTCGCGTGCCCGCCGAATCTTATAAAGCAATCCTTCACGGCGCTGAGCGCATCGTGAATGTTCACGCCGTCTATCGAGCGGGCGGAGCCCTTCAGCACGCCGCCGGATTCGCAAAGCAGTATCGTGGGGCGGTGAAACATTTCAAGTATTCTTGAGGCGGCAATTCCGATAACGCCGCCGTTCCATTCGTTTTTGCAGAGCACTATCGCCCTTGTGTCCGAAAGGTCGCGCCGCGAAAGCATCTCAAGCGCGTCCGCAAGTATGCCCGCCTCGTCCTTCTGGCGAAGCTCGTTCAGCCGGTTCAGCTCGGCGATTATGCCGTCTATCTCGCGGAAATCGGCGGAAAGGAAAAGCTCCACGGAGAGCGAAGCGTCGCTCATCCTTCCGGAGGCGTTCAGCCTTGGGGCCACGGCAAAGCCCAGATTGCAGGTATTGTACGGCTTTTTTGCGGTGGGAATGCTTTCAAGCAGGCGGGTCAGCCCGTAGCAGCAGCGCCCCTCGTTTATCGCCTCAAGCCCCAGCTTCACCAGCACGCGGTTTTCACCCGTCAGCGGCACAACGTCCGCAACCGAGGCAAGCCCCGCCAGCGAAACGTATTTCATGGCGGCGTCCGTGCCCGCAAGCGCCTGAAGCAGCTTGAAGGCGGTGCCCGCGCCGCAGAGAATGGAGGCGGGATATTTGCTGCCCGGCACCGTGTGGCTCACCACGGCGGCGCATTGGGGTATGCGCTCCGGCGGGATATGGTGATCCGTCACTATAACGTCCATGCCAAGCTCCGTGCAGCGGTCTATCTCGTTTGCGGCGGAAATGCCGTTGTCCACGGTTATTATAAGCCCAACGCCCTGCGCGTAAAGCTTTTCTATGGCTCCGGCGCTCATGCCGTAGCCCTCCTCGCTCCTTGAGGGAATGTGGTATATCACATCCGCGCCGATGCAGCGGAAATAGTCGGTCAGCATGGCGGTGGAGCAGATGCCGTCCACGTCGTAATCGCCGAAGATGCATATCCGCTCGCCCGTGTCGAGCGCAAGGCGGATGCGATCCACCGCCTTTTGCATATCGTTTAAAAGGAACGGGTCGTGAAAATGCTTTACGGAAGGGGAAAGAAACCGCGCCATCTCCTCCGGCGTTTCCGCGCCGCGCGCGCGAAGGGCGCGCATGATGAGCGGGGACAGGCGCACGCCGCAAACGACCTGCTCCTGAGGCTCTCTTTCTTCGGAATAATATTTTGATTTACGGTAAATTACCAATTCGGTACCCCTCCGATGGCCGTTTTGCCATGTGTCGATGCACGGAAATCTGATCGATGGAGCGGAAGTATCCGCCTGTTGGCTGCTCGGCCATAATAATTCACCTTAAATTATACTACAATAGCGGGGGATGGTTCAATAGCGCGGAACGATTAAATCGACCGCGCTTCGGAGTATATTATTTCGGCAAAGTGATATATTCACTTGGAAAGGCTGCGTATTATGCCCCCTATCATCCCCGCGAAGGCGCACATGGCAAGGTCCGCAAGGTTCGCTGCGGAAAGGCTTATCTCGCCGGATAATAGCGCGAAAAGCAGCGTGGTAACCGCTATATAGCCCACCCCGCAGGCTGCGCCCCAGAGCCAGCGCAGCTTTTCAAAGCGGCGGGTGCCGATAAGCGCGGCGGCAATGGCGCAAAGGCTTTTTATCACGGGGTTCACTATGTAAACGCTTTCAAAGCCGAGAGTCTGCTTTTGCAGCAGCAGCGCCGCAAGGGCGACCAGCAGCAGGGACAGAAGCATCGAGGCGATCACCCCGATAAGGATGCCGAAATACGGGCTCTTTTTTGTGCGCGTCATGGTTTCTCCTTCCGAAAAGCGGGTGGTATAGCTGATAAAACTATATGCCGCCATGGGCCTGAGAATGACCGGCGGGGGAGGGAAGGCGAAAATGAAAAATGAAAAGCGAAAAGAAAAGCGAGAAAAGAAAAAGGTGAAAAGGAAAAAAGCCGCTGCATCGACTTTTGCGATCCCGCCGCCGGCGCGGCGGCAGTGGGTGAAAAAAGCTGAAATGCCCGATGCGGGAGCCTTTTATTCTATTGGAATCGGGTCAAAGCGCCTTGCCGGATCGCTATCGGTTTTTCGGAGCAAAGCCGAGCAGCCTGCTATACATTGCTTCGTCTATCGAAAAAATGCCGTGATAGGGCTGCTCTATGAAAAAGCCGTCCTCATCCTTGTAAAGGTAAAGGAAATCCGAGCTTCGACCGCCGGTCAGCTCAAAACCGATTTTGATATGCTCCTTGCCCTGTGGCGCATCGTGATGGCTTTCCCTCGTTTTCGCGTCCACCTTCGCAAGCGCGGAAAGCAGCTCGTCAAGCTTTTCGCCGGCTTCTATGGTTTCGCTTTTGCCGCCATGCGTGATGGTTGCGCAAAGCACGTCCGATCCGGCGGGAAGGCTGAGCCTGACCTTACCGCCTGCGCAGGCGGCGCAAAGCATAAGCTGAAATGCAAGCAGGATGATTGCAGCAGTCTTTTTCATAGATGCGTTGATCTGCATTTTGTGAACCAAAGCTCCTTTCATGGCAGCCGATTATTCTTTAATTCGCTCCTGTTCCACGCCCGTGTTGAATGATTGCAATCGCCAGGTGAACGTGTCCGCATTGCCATCGATATAAAAGCGGAGGGCTTCGCTTAAAAGATCAAGATGCTTAACGCTATCCTCCTTATGCTCTATCAGATTCTGCCTGCATTCGTGACAAGCCAGATACATGATCAATAAACCGTCCTTATCAAAGTAATATTTTGAATGTATCAGCGCCTGCATTGCTCCTACCGAGGCCGTCAGCCAGCCGTAAGCGGCGTCGCTGCCGTCCTTTTTATAATCCTCTATCGCGGTGAGAGCGGTGCGGCATACCTCGGTGATTTCGGAATCATATCTTCTTATCACGCGCTCATGCTCGCGCTTTTCATTTATAAAGCTCACAGTTGAAAAAACGGAAACGGCCAAAAGTGCTGCAACTAAAATAAACAAAGCGATTTTATTTGCTTTCATTGTGATACCGGCTTATTTTGCCTTCCTCCTGATAATAAATATTTGAACAAAACAAAAAGGTTATCTCAATAATTCAAGATAGCCTTTCTGTTATGCTGTTTTGCCGTTCTATTAGAATTTCATTCCGTTGAACTTAACGCCGGGGCCCATGGTGGTGGAGAGTACGAGGCTCTTAATGTAGGTACCCTTCGCCGCAGCGGGCTTTGCCTTGATGATGGCGTCCATAAGGGTGGAAAGGTTCTCGCCCAGCTTTTCCTTGCCGAAGCTGACCTTGCCCACGGGGCAGTGGCAGATATTGGTCTTATCCACGCGATACTCAACCTTACCGGCCTTGATATCGGAGATGGCCTTTGCCACGTCCATGGTAACGGTGCCGCTCTTGGGGTTGGGCATGAGGCCCTTGGGACCGAGCACGCGGCCGATGCGGCCGACAACGCCCATCATATCGGGGGTTGCAACGCAAACGTCGAAACCGAACCAGTTTTCCTTCTGGATCTTCTGAACCAGATCCTCATCGCCAACGAAATCGGCGCCCGCCTCCTGAGCTTCGCGGGCCTTGTCGCCCTTTGCGAAAACGAGAACGCGAACGGTTTTACCGGTGCCGTGGGGCAGAACCACCGCGCCGCGAACCTGCTGGTCCGCATGGCGGGAGTCAACGCCCAGGCGGATGTGCGCTTCAACGGTCTCATCAAACTTTGCCCTTGCGGTTGCGAGAACGGCCTCAAGGCCCTCCTCGGGATCGTACAGCTTCTGCTTATCGAAAACAGCAAGCTTTTCGTTATACTTTCTTCCATGCTTCATAATAGGTACCTCGCTTAGTCGATAACGTCAACGCCCATGCTGCGCGCGGTGCCGGCCACCATGCTCATGGCAGCCTCAACGCTTGCCGCGTTAAGATCGGGCATCTTGAGCTCGGCGATCTCCTTGACCTGCGCCTTGGTGATCTTTGCCACCTTGGTTTTGCCGGGGGTGGGAGCGCCCTTTTCAATTCCGCAGGCCTTCTTGATAAGGATGGATGCGGGCGGGGTCTTAGTGATGAAAGAGAACGAGCGATCCTGATAAACCGTGATAACTACGGGGATGATCAGACCCGCCTGCTTGGCGGTGCGCTCATTGAATTCCTTGCAGAAGCCCATGATGTTCACGCCGTGCTGACCGAGTGCGGGGCCGACGGGCGGTGCGGGGGTGGCTTTACCTGCGGGGATCTGCAGCTTGACAAAGCCGGTAATCTTCTTTGCCATGATTTTTTCCTCCTAAAAATAATGTGGTGCGAGCGGTAGGGAAACTTCCCTCCTCCCACTATGCAAACCGCGTCAGCGGACTACATACGGGGCAAACAAACGGAATTAAGCCTCCGTTAAAGCTTTTGGATATCAACGAAATCCAGTTCGCAGGGCGCTTCCTTGCCAAACATCGAAAGCACCACCGTAACGGTTTGCTTTTCTGCGTCGATAGCCTGAACAACGCCTGTGAAGTTTTTGAAGGGTCCGGTGATAACGCGAACCGTTTCGCCGATCTCAACGTCGATCTTGAACTGGATGCGCTCAATGCCCATCGCCGCCACCTCCTCATCGGTGAGGGGGATGGGCTTGCTTCCGGGGCCGACGAAGCCGGTCACGCCGGTGGTGTTGCGAACCACGTACCAGGTGCGGTCGTTCATGATCATCTTGACCATAACGTAGCCCGGATACACCTTGCGCTCCACCGTGCGGGGCTTTTTCGAGCCCTCCTTGAATTCGGTAACCTGCTCCGTGGGGTACTTCACCTCGAGGATGAGGTCCTGAAGGTTGCGGTTGGCAACGGTCTTCTCAAGGTCTTCCTTGACCTTGTTTTCATAGCCGGAGTAGGTGTGGACAACATACCAACGGGCGTCCCGCGGGGTATCGTCCCCATAATGAGTCCTTACTTCATCCGTCATGCGAGGACCTCATTAACCGCCGAGCTTGATGGACGCAAGAGCGGAGATCGCGTTGCTGAAGATGAGATCGAGAACCCAGATGAGCAGCGCCATCAGCGCCACAAAGGCGATAACGGCAAGGGTGTAGTTGATGAGCTCCTTCCTGGTGGGCCAGGTCAGCTTCTTGGTTTCGGCAAAAACCTCTTTAACGTAGGTGCCGATGCCCTTGAACCAGTTCACGACCTTGCCGAAGAAGCCGGTTTCCTGCTTTTTAACAGCGGTTTCTGCATTCTTAGCCATACGGAATTCCTCGCTTACTTGGATTCCTTATGCAGAGTGTGCTTGCGGCAGAAACGGCAATACTTGTTCATCTCGATCCTGTCGGGATCGTTCTTCTTGTTCTTGAAGGTATTGTAGTTCCTCTGCTTGCACTCAGAGCATGAGAGTGTGATCTTGACGCGCATTTTAAGAGCCTCCTTGTTATTATTAGCTTTGAGAGAAGCGGAGCGGTAAAGCACCTTTGCCCGGCTCCCGAACGCTCGGAAGCCGCGCGGCAGCTCTCAAAGCTTCAACTCAAAATAAGCCCCCCGATACGGGGGCGTACTGGTTATTTTATCGCATGAAAGCGCGTTTGTCAATGCTCTATCGGGCTTTTCGGGGATTTTTCAGCCAAAAAAGCGGATATATTTGTTTGATGAACGGGAAAAAAGAAGCTTTCCGCCCCGCCGCTTCCTATTCCGTATCGCGCCGCGCGGAAGTATCGCGGAGAGAGCGGAAGTGCGGCGCGGCACTTTAACGCTATTTCACCTTCAAAATAAATATCATCGGCGTAAGTCCGCCCGCCTCGGTGCGCCCTTGGGAAACGAGCTCGAGGTACGCTCTTTCGCGGATAAGCCTTTTTAAAAGGGTAAACTCCATGGTGTAGAGTATGGCGGTGCCGCCCTTTTTCAGCAGCCCCGGCAGCCTGTCAAGAAGCCCTGTATACAGCCTTTCGCAGGAGGAATGATCGCCCACGCGGTTGCCGAAGGGCAGGTTGCAGATAAGCTCGTCGTACGGGCGCTTCACCTCGAAGCGAAGTATGTCGTTGCAGATAAATTTTGCCTGCCTTATGCCGTATTTTAGCGCGGCGGCGTCCGCGTTCATCCGCGCCGCGTCGATCGCCTTATGCGCTATATCCACGCCCGTGAGCGAATCGCAGGGGGATAAAAGACCGCGCTCAATGAGCAGCGTGCCGCTGCCGCAGCAGGGGTCGATCACGCGCGCGTTCACCGTTAGATAATCCTCCGCAAAGCGGAGCACCGCCGCAGCAGTTGCGGGGTTCATGGAAGCGGGAATGCTTTCCTTTCTGTA
Source organism: uncultured Clostridia bacterium (assembly GCA_947168565.1). Classification (GTDB taxonomy): domain Bacteria; phylum Bacillota; class Clostridia; order Christensenellales; family CAG-138; genus PeH17. The sequence goes on from CAMVMM010000012.1 coordinate 55,403, forward strand.
TGCAAAGCGCTCGTCCCGAACGGTGAAAAGCTTTAAATAAAGCCTTGCTCCGGCGGGGGTCTCCTCTATGCGCAGCTCCAGCTCGTAATCCGAGGGCGAGTTTATAAGCTCCCCGCCCGCATCGAGCGCATCGCGCAGGGCCCGTTTGAAGGACGTGGTGTCCTGCTCCTTCTTTCTTTCGCCGCGAAGCTCGATTCGGTAGCGGTACGGCGGCTCGCCCGCGTGGGTGCTCTTCATAAATTCGGGCACGAACGCGGCAAACGCTCTTGCCGCTTCCTCGGCAGTCAGCTTTTCAAGAGTGCCGACCGTGAAAAGCGCCTCCGAAAAGCAGCGGGCATTGAATAATCCCGCGTAATCCCCGGTTTTCACCTTCAAGCTGGCGCGGCGCTCGTCATAGCTTTCGATCCCAAGCTCCTCCAGCTCCCTTTGAAGCTGCACGGCAAGCCTGTCCGGCGCGGCAAGCTCGATTTCATACTCTCGATCAAGCCCGGTAAATTCGTGCTTTTCATGCTTCATGCAGGCGGCGCGGGCAAGCTTCAGCGCCTCGACCTCCTCCTCATAATGCTTCTTTTCGCTCTCGTCCGCAGGGGGCGCGGGGGAGTAGGCCGATAGCGCCGCCTCCGCCTTTTCGCCGCCGATCGAGCCGAGCGCAAGCAGAAGCGAGGGGCGCACAAAGCGCGTTTCCTCGGTTCTCAGCCGGTTGATGATAAGCTCCGCATCGTTTTCGCTCCTTGAAAACGCGCCGATAAGCCTTGCGGCGTTGCGCCGAAGCTTGGGGGATTCATGGCAGAGCGCCGTGCGAACCGCGTCGGTCAGCGCCGCGTTTTCGCTCATTTTTATAAGCAGGGGCTTGCTTTTTGCAAGGCGCACGAGCAGGGCGCTGCCAAGACCCTGCTCTATGAAAAGCTCCGAGGCGTCCTTTAGAAGCGCGTTTTTGTCTATGCGCTCGTTCGATGCAAGCTCCGCAGAGCCGTTCGGCTTTTCAAGCGCTTTCAGTATTTCTTCTTTGGTGAGTTTTTTCATAAAACAACCTTTCGATCAGTCGGTTCTAAAGCGGGTTTAAAGCGTGCTGAATGCGATTTGTCCTATCCGTTCTCGCCCGTCAGCCGGCGGAATTTTTCCTCCGAATAGATGAGCTTCACGCAGTATTCGTTCGGCAGCGAAACGGTGCAGTCGTTTTTTTCGTCCGTTGGATCGTATTCGCTTATTGCGATGGCGGAGTATAGAACGCGGTTTTTTCAAGAATCAGCGCCGCTTATGCGGATAAAGGGGGGAATGCACTCAATCGCTTAAACCACCCCATTCTATTAAACCATATAACGGCGCGAAAAACAAGCGCAGCAGCCGCCTTGCAAAAGAAAAAACGCGCGGCGCCGGGGGGCATCGCGCGTCAGGGGGTGGATTATGACTTACATTTTATAATCTGCGGCGTTTATCATCAGGGTATCCTTGTCGATATTTGAGCCGATAACCGATTTAAGCATCGAGCCGATGCCTTCCTCGCCGTCCGCGCCGTCGCCCGTGCTTATCGAGGCCACACCCGAGGCGATCATGCTCACCGCCTCCTCCTGCTCCTTGGTGCAGAGCACGTGGGCACAGTCCGAAATATGAAGCTTCTCCATTATGGTGTCCGCGTCCAGCTCCGGGCTGATGCACACGGAGGCGCAGTCGCTCACGTAAAGCCCGTTCGGATGCTTTTTCAGCATGGCGGGGCCGAGCTTGACCGAGGGGCGGTCGAAGATATAGCCCGCGTCGGGGTCGATGAGCTCAAGCTCATCGTAAACGCTCTTTATACCGTCGAAGGCTTCCTCAAGGTTCTTTGCGAGCCGCACGTTTCCGGTGGCAAAAAGGTATTCAAGCCCACAGAGCGCGTCAGCGTCCATGATGGAAACGTCGCCGCAAACTATCAGCCTGCCGCCGTGCTTTTTGATGGTTTTCTTCTCAAGCTCAAGGTCGCCCGTCACAAGGCGCGCGCCGTTCGGAACGGAAACAAGCTCCGTTTCCTCATCGGTGAGGGGGATAAGCTTTTCAAAAAGCCCCTCCGCCGCCACAAGCTTTTTTGCGGAAAAGCGGATGCCCTTTTCCGCGAGCCTGTCGATATCGAGCGCATCGCTCAGCATATAGAGCGTGCCGGGGCAGTGGTAGAGCTTATTCGCGGCGCGGGCGATGAAAAGCGCGTCTATCTCGGTGTTTGCCTTCAAAATAACGGCGCCGTCCGGATAGTATTCCATCTTGCCGTTCGCGGTGATATTGTCGAGGCGACCCTTGAAGCTTCTCGGCAAAAGCGCCTTGCCGTTGACCATGATCCTGTAATAGCTCTTTGCCGCCTCAAGGCTGCCGCTTTCGGCCGTGAGCTTGCCGTTCACGATAAGAAACACGCCGCTGCCGTCCGCGCCCTCGCATATCTCGTGACTTCCGTTCACGGTGCGAACGGAGATATCCTTCCCGCTCGGGACCTCGATCGTGGATGACACGTTGATAGCTACGGGGTATCGTCCCAAAAGCTCCCTTGCGCGCTCGTTCACAATGAGCAGCGCGGCGTTAACGGTGATGCTTTCAAAGCCGGAAAGGCTTTCCTCGGTAACCTCTCTTGCGTCGCACATGGCGGCGTTTATCATCTTTTTCATAAAATTATCTCCTTACAATTCGTTTATTGCCGAGCGAGCTTTTCTCTTAAGAGCCTTCGCGCACGGCTCAGCGCCGAGCGAACTCCGGCGGGCGAAAGTCCGTACTGCTGCGCAAGCTCCTTGGAGGTGTAGCCTTCAAAATACCGCTTTTTGAAAAGCTGTGAAAGCTCCGGCGGAAGCTCCGCAAGCAGAATCGCGGCTTCGACCTCGCAAATGCCGCCGTCCGCCGTATCCTGCGGCGGCTCAAGGTATTTCCTCTCCACGCTCTGCCTCCGGACGGCATCGTAGAAAAGATTGCGCGCAACCTTGTAAAGCCATGCCCTGCGCTGCCTCGCATCAAGCTCCTCAAGAGTGTCGAGGTTGGAAAGCGCCCTTAAAAAGGTCTCCTGCAGAAGATCCTCCGCAAAGCCCGTGCCTCCGCAAAGCGAGATGCAGTATCTCAGAATCTCCGTGCTGTGAACGGTGTAAAGCTCTGTTATCATGGCGCGTTTCCCTCCTTGCTCGTTCACTCTTATAACGAATGAAAAGGAGAAAGTGTTTTTAAATCACTTATATATTATTTTAAAGCGCATTATGCCGACCTCTGCGCCCTGAACGTTCACAAGCTCGGCGCTTTTATAATGCCTGTATCGGAAAAATGCATACACAAGGCCCGGCAGACAAAGGAGGGGAAAAAGACCGAAGGCAAGCAGCCAAAACCATGCTTCGCCAAATATCACAGCGTTTGAACCGTCAGCGGAGAGAACGCGGAAAAAGACGATCACCGCTGCAATGAGCTCATAAAAAAGCATGGCGATAAAGCGTTCAAAGTATGCCGGTAATATCTCTCGGCGGTGTTCTCTTTCCTCATATTCCTTATTCCTCGTCCTCGCCCATCAGCCAGCGGAGTTTTTCCTCCGAATAGATGAGCTTCATATAGTAGTCGTTCGGTCTCGAAACGGTGTAATCGTTGTTTTCGTCCGTCGGATCGTATTCGCTGATGGCGGCGGCGGAGTAGAGATCGCGGTATTCATCGGGGTATTCCATGAGCGCGGTCTTATCCGATAAAAGCCCGTATGCGCTTATTGGCGCGGTGTCGTAAAAAACATAGCCGTGTATAAAGTCCACAACGCCCCACCGGTTTTCATAGTACGCCTCGCAGACAACGTGTCCGTTGTATGCCCGCGTTGTGTCGATAAGATGCACTATCCTGCACGGTATGCAGAGGCAGCCGAGCAGCACCGCACCCACGCGCGCCATATCCGCGCACCAATCGGTGCCGCGCTCAAGTATCTGCGCCTCCGTGCCGCCAAAGAGCATATCCTTGAAATCCACATCGTAGGAATAGGCGATCTTCCGCGTGAACTCGGCGGCGTTTTGTATCGTTTCCCGCTCGCTGCGCCCCGCGAATTGCTGCGAAAACTCAAACAGCTCGTGCTTTTGCATATCGTAGCGGCGCACGCTCGAATAAAGATACGGCGCGGAAGCATCGTCAAGCAGCGCCATCTCGCGCAGCAGCGCATGATCTATCGAGGCTGGGGAGTGCAGATCGTTTTCGAGCATAACCTTGCACGCCTTGCCGAATATCCCATAGCCCTTTTTGAGCGCGGGGGAGCGGGTTTCTTTTTCGATATGATCCTTCATTTTTTAATCCTCCTTATCAGCTTTGAGAAAAAAGTTTCGCACTCTTGCTTTGGGTAATCCAAGAAAACGGTGTGCGGAACGCATATTTCGCCCCATATTTCGATAACGAAATGCTCGTCCTCTATGCTCGTCATGGGGTGGGAATCGGTAACGGCTATTTCGAAGCCGCTCACGGATATTTTTTCAAAATCCGCGCCGCACCCAAGCAAAACATACTGCACGCCCATGAAATGCACGAGCCCGTTTTCCGAATACATAGGGAAGGTTTCAAACGGCTTTTCGATATCCGCGCCGAGCGAAGCAAGATATTCGGCAAGCTCGGGATACGCCGCCTTGATATTCGCCGCATAGTTTTGGCAGTCCTCGCAGGTGCAGAGCTGACCCTGTGCGGTTTCTGCATAGTATTCTTTTGTTTTTTCGATGTTTATCGGCATTGTCGGCTCTTAACACCTTTCTGCAGTGTCCTGTATACGAATAAAGCGGATCAAAGCAAGTACAGATACAATAAAACCTCGCGCCCTTTTGCATTTTTATAAATATAGCCGTCCGTTTCAAAGCCGAGTTTTTCATGCAGGGCTTTGCTCGGCGCGTTTCCCGTCGAAACCTGATTGAGTATGAGTTTATAGCCGATTGCCGCGGCTCTTTCGAGCAAAAGCTTCATGGCTGCCGAAGCATAGCCCTTTCGCCGCTCGCCTTCGAATATCTCTATCCCAATGCTGGCGGCGCTTTTGCTGCGCTCATAGAGCGAAACGCTGCCAACCACCGCTTCGCCTGCGGTCAGCGCAAGCATTTCAAAGCGCTTGCCGTCGTACTTGCCGCATTGCCATTCGCGTATCAGTTCGCGGATGCTCTCAAGGATTTCGCAGGGGTATTGCTTTTGCCGGATTATCTCCGCGTCATCCTCGGTGAATGGGCGCAAGCTCATCGTTTCTTTGCTTTGCACAAAAGTACCTCCTATATATTTGCGACGATATCCACCGCATAATTCATATCGGAGCCGCTCGGAAGCCTTGCGCCGCTTCGTGCTTTTGCTTGATAAGCGCGCTTCCGATGCGCCCGAGCGCGAACAGCACCGCAGCGCCGAGCATGATAAGGTTTTGAGAATACACTCCGAGCATGATCGCGGCAGCGGACGGCAGAAACGCTCGGGCGACGGGAAAGCCCAGATAGGCGGCGTTGAGGCCTTTAACCGATCTTCTCCTTTTGTGATAACGGATATAAAACCGTATGTAGATCAGCATCAGCGCAAACGCAAGCAAATAGAAGCTTGTGCTCAAATCCAAGAGCAAGCCCGATCTGCCGGGATTGCGCATGATCCGTGGGTCAAACGCCCTGAAAAGCGCGAGAGAAGCGGTCATAACGAAAAGTCCAAAGCTTTCCAAAGCGAAAAGGAGCTTATTCTCCCTTTTAAGATAGGCTGCGGCAGCTTTGTTTTTTGCAAACAGCACTATGTTCGGAATATAAAGCATCAGAAGAAACACGATCCCCGATATGCTGACGCCAAAATCGTAGGCATTTCTTGGATCAATGAGGTTTCTTAACTGAACTGCCGCAAGCCTTTCGCCGTACTCGGCGCGAAGCATTCCCGCCATAACGTTCGGGTTAGTAGCATCGACATGATAACCGCCATAGATACCCATGATCTTTCCGCCGCCGCAGCGCTCGTAAGCCGCTTTGAAATTCTCAGCCATGTAATGCTCTCGAATTGGGGCAATACCGGTCTGTGCGCCCTCATCCTCACGATACTCACGCCATTGACGGATATTTTCCTCGGCAAGCTTATAGTTTTCGGAGGAAGCAAGCCCCGCGCTTTCAAGATAGGCAAGATACCTTGCGCCCATGGTGTCGCCCGCGTGACCGACGTCCGTGCCGTAAAACACGGTTTTGGGGCAGTTGGCCTTTATTTTTTGAAAAAACTCCTTGAAAAGCGGGGTGTCGCCCGCCGTTCCGCGAATATCGGAGAAAAACGCAGTCAGCGTTCCGTCCGTGCTTTCCTCCATCCAAATATTCAGGAATTCCGCGCCGAAATACGGAAGCTCGATAAAGAGCTTGCGGCAGCCTTCATTATAAAGCTTATTCCAAATATCGAATTCCAAATCATAATATTCTTTAACGCCGTGGGCTTCGCCGTACAGCTCTATTGCGGTATTCTCATTTGGAAAAATGTCATGCGGCGCATCCCAAATACTCAGCGCAGCGCAGAGCATTACCGCAAGCGCAAGCAGCGAAAACGCCAATATGGTTTTGAATTTCGGCTTCATAAATATCCTCAAATAATGCTGTTTTGATCGCTTCTTGCGGGATTATCGGCATACCCCGCGCCTTTTCGCTTCCTCGATAAGCTTCGGCTGTATAAGCGGATAAGTCCAATCTCGGCTTTCGGGCAGCTCGTCGAAAAGGAAAACGCGTTCTATCTCGCTGTGCAGCTCACTTTCAAATTCATCTATTTCCGCGTAGAAAAGCGCTCCGAAGGTCTCCTTGCCGTCGAATTTATCGGGCATTGTAACGGAATAGAAGCAAACGGGAGTGAGGCTGTACTTCACCGCGCCGGTTTCCTCGTAAAGCTCGCGCCGCGCGGTGTCGGCCGCCGTCTCACCTTCCTCGCGATGCCCGCCAGGCACCTCGAAGGTGTTTCGCTCGCGGTGCCTGCAAAACACCCATTTGCCGCCCGATCTTGCGATTATAACGGCAAATTTTAAGAGGTGATCTTCGATCTTATCGTAAAATTTTACAGTCATACGGCATGAAACCTCAATCGCGTTGCCCCTCGCTGTCAAGAAAAACCTTTGAGCCTGTAGCTCCGCGCTGCCCCTGATACTTTCCTCTATACGGATTAAGCGCGGCTTCGTCCATCTGCGCGAAAACAAGCTGTCCGACACGGCGGCCCGATCTAAGCTCGATCGCGCAGCGGTTGGCGTTGAAAAGCTCAAGCGTTATTTCGCCCTTGAAGCCGGGATCGACCCAGCCCGCGTTTTGAATGAACAAGCCCATTCTTCCAAGGGAGCTGCGCCCTTCCACAAAGGCGGTAAGATCATCGGGCAGCTCAAAGTATTCCATCGTGGTTGCAAGCACAAACTGTCCCGGCATAATAAGATATGTGTCGGTTGTGATGGTTCGGTATTTTATCTCGTTGTTCAGCGTTATTATGCCGGACGGGGTGTCGTCAACAACGCTGAAGGTGCTGCCAAGCCTTATATCAACGCTCGCGGGCTGTATCTGCTCGGCGGCACAAGGCTCGATGATAAGCGATTTTTCATCAAGCATCCTTTTTATGGTTTTATCGGATAGTATCATATAATCCTCCTGTGTATTCAAAAAGCCGTTTCCGCAGCGTTTCTCTCAAGCCATTTTGCAACGCCGTCCTCATCGTTAGAAAGTATGATGTCGGTTGCGAGCTTTTTCAGCTCATCATCGGCGTTGGCTGTGGCATAGCATTCATCGGCGGCCTTGAAGAGCTCAATATCGTTCTTTCCGTCGCCGAAGGCCACTATCCTGTCGCAGCCGAGCAGCTTTTGAAGCTGTTTCGCCGCGTTTGCCTTGGTTGCCGCCTTTGAGCTGATATCAAGCCATTGATAGTGAGTGTAGATGTCCCTATGATAAACGCAGGAATAGCTTTCCCTGAATTCCTTGTAAAGCGGATAAAGCTTATCCGGCTCGTCGATGCAAATTATGTTGAAAATTCTTCCGCGCTTAAGTTCGTCCGTTTTATCAACGGTACGAATTCTGATATCGCCCTTTCTCATATCAAGAAAGGCATTCATCCCCTCGGTGCAAAGGCTCGGGCAATAGGAAAACCGCTCTCTGCCGTCGATAAAGGCATAGACAAGCGGAAAAACGTCGACTTCAAACATACTCTCGAGCATTGCCTGCGCGGAATCTCCGAGAAAATTCTCTATAAGCGGTTTTTTTGCTTCGTCCAAAATAAACGCGCCATTGTTGACGATAGGCGGAAGCCTCAGATTGAGTCCCTTCGTTACCTTTTCGGCGGTAACTATGGAGCGCGCCGTCGCGTATGAAAAAAGCAGACCTTTTTCAATGAGCGCATTTATAGTTCGAAGCGAGTATTCGGAAATGCGAATACTGCTTTGAAGCAGAGTGCCGTCCAGATCGGATAGATACAGAGTTTTCATTTTCACCTCATATGAGCATTGGTTTATCCGCTTTCCGCTCCCGTTTCTTCCTTAAACCGCTCGATAAACCCCAGGAGATAATCGTGCCGCTCCTTGGCGAGACTTGCGGCCTCGGGCGTGTTCATCCCGTCCTTCAAAAGCAGGAGCTTATCGTAGAAATGCTCAAGCGAAGCCTCGAGCGAGCGGCCGTGCTTGCCGCCGTAGGCGAAGGTTCGCGCGATACCGACCGCGCCGAGCGCATCCAGCCTGTCCGCATCCTGAACGATCATACCCTCAAGGGTTTCGGGGCGTTTGCCGCGATTTTTTGAAAACGAAACGCCGTTTATTATAGCGCATATCCGCTCGATGCCGCTGCTGTCCAGCCCTTGAGTTTCAAGAAACCGCCGCGCATTGGCGTTATTTTCGGTGGCAAAAAGCTTGTGGTCGTCCGCATCGTGCAGAAGCGCCGAAAGAGCGACCGCCTGCTCATCGCATTCGGGGTAGGCGCGCGCGATCCGCATGGCGTTTTTATAAACGCGCAGGGAATGAGCGGCATCGTGCCCGTCCGCATTTGCGCGGAAAAGCTCCTCGATATACGCTATTGCGTTTTGAACTGCTGAAGGATTCATACAAGACCTCGCGGCGTATTAAAAAATCATATCCTCTTTGCTATTTCAAGCGCGATCATCAGCTTGCCCATATTGTGGTTTGCGCCGCTGAGCCCGTCCTTTTCGTAGCCGCTCTCGGAGAGCACGTCGCCCGATTCAAGGAAATTATACAGCTCAAGCCCGTAGAAATCGCAAACGGCCTGAACGCCCGCAAGCTCCATCTCGACCGCGATGCAGCCCTCGCTCCTGCGCCTTTGAACGAGGCCGACGGTCTCGCGGAGCATCGAATCGGTCGTCCAAACCCTGCCCGAAACGCAGGGCAGCTCGAGCTCGCCGAAAATCTTTGCAACGCGCTCCGCGTTCTTAACGCCGAGATAATCCGATGCGGGCGCGTAGAGGTAGGAAGCGCCCTCGCCCCTGTAAACCTCGGTCGGGATTATGAACTTTCCGTAGGTTTTATCGCGGTCAAGACTGCCGCAGGAGCCGAACATTATGAACTTGGTCGCGCCCGTAAGCCAATTCGCCTCGAAGCAGCAGCCCGAAGCGCCCGCGGAGCCGATGAACGAAAGATAGAATGCGATCAGCTCGCCCTCATGCTCGAAGGCGTAGATATTGATATAGCCGTTGCAGGCGTGTATCTCGCCGATAACGGCGCAGTCGTAGGTAGCGAGCATATAGTCGTGGATGACCTTTGAAAAGATGATAAGGCATTTGTCGACTAAATGCTTCTTGGGGCCGTAAAAATGCTCGGGTGAGATGATGGGTTCGGTTTGGTTGTCGAAATCGTGGATTATCATATTGCCTCCTTGACTTACGCATTATCCTGCGCATATCCTTCACCGCATCCCCGCCACGGCCATTATCATGTCCGGGAAAACGGTCAGCTTTCTTTCGTTGAAATACTCCTGCTGCTGTTCCGTGCGCCCTCTGTGCAGGCCCCGTGCGCCCACTTTGCAGGGCATATGCGCTCACACGTCTATATCCGGCACGATCATCAGGCTGTAATCGGGGCAGAGCGCCTGAACCTCGCTCATCAGCGTGTCGAGCGCCTCATGGCGGTCTATATCGAAGCTGAGCACAACGTCAAAGCGCATGGTTTTCGCCTCGGTATCGGCATAAAAGCCGTGCAGCTGAAGCGCCCATTCGTGCGAAAGCACCGCCTTTTCAACCGCGCTGCGAAGCTGCGCCGCCTCGCTGTTTGAAGTGTTGTGGGAGTAAACGCCCACGCCGGTAAGTATAACGCCCGTTTCGCGGTAAACCTTCGTCTGAATGCGCCGCGTCAGCCTGTCCACCTCGTCCACGATCATGGTGTCCGGCAGCTCCAGATGAACCGTGGCATAGTTTTTATCCGGCCCGTAGTTGTACATGATAAGGTCGTATGCGCCCAGCACCTCGCCCTCCTCGCAGATAAGCCGCTTTATCTCGGCCGCCTCCTCCGCGTCAACGCGCTTGCCCAGGATCTCGTCCAGCGTTTCAACCATCATCTCGATGCCCGCCTTTATTATGAAGCCGGCTATCACCACGCCCACGTAGGCCTCAAGCGAGATATGGAAAAGAATGAATATCACCGCGCAGGCAAGCACGGAGGCGGAGAGCACCGCGTCGAAAAGCGCGTCCGAGCCGGAGGCGACGAGCGCGCCGGAATTGACCCTTTTGCCCTGCTTTTTAACGTACAGCCCAAGCAGCAGCTTCACCACCACCGCCACGGCGATTATGATGAGCGACACGGGGCTGTAATCCGCCTCCTCGGGATGGATTATCTTTTTTATGGATTCCACAAGCGAGGTGATGCCCGCGTAAAGCACCAGCGCCGCCACTATCATGGAGCTTAAATATTCTATTCTGCCGTAGCCGAGCGGATGCTTCTTATCCGGCGCTTTCGCAGCAAGCTTCGCGCCGATTATCGTGACCACGGATGAGAGCGCGTCCGAAAGATTGTTTACCGCGTCCAGTATCACGGCTATGGAGTTTGAAATAAGCCCCACCGCCGCCTTGAAACCCACCAGCAGCAGGTTCGTGATTATGCCTATAACGCTTGTTTTAACTATCACCCTTTCCCTTTGCGCGGCAAGGGCGGCGATACCGTCCGATCCTTTGCTCATAACAGTTTACCTCAAAATACAATATTGAATAAAATACCGAAAAAACACCGAAAAATACACCGAAAAAATACCGAAACCGAATCGGTGTAAACAAACCCTATCGTCGTTATAGCCGTCTATTCGCTTTATGTCCATATTTACCTCAAAGCCTTTCGCGCATAAACTCATCAAACCCGCGCTTTATCTCGGAAAGCTCGAATCGGATAAGCTCATCGAGCTCGGCGCGGCGCATAAGGAAACGCACGAACCGCGCGCCTAGGTAGTAGCCCGTGTCGCCCCGCCCCTCAAAGCGCGCCCAATCGCCGAAATAGCGCTGGTTTTCATTCGTCATATCGCTTAGATCATTGAAAAACGACTGCTTGATATGCTCTGCGTTTTTATCGCACCATGCCTTCCACTCGCCGTCGTACTGGTGGTAATACTCCGCGCCGCCCGCAAGCTCCTGCTCGAAAACCATCGCAACGCCCTCGGTAAAGAGCTGAAGGATGAACCCGTCCGCGCCCGCTTCGGGCTTATTGAGCCAAAGCCCGTGTTGACGGTGGTAGAGATGCCCGAGCTCATGCAGGATAAGCCCGTTCATCGCATCCAAACTGCACCAGTCGAGCTCAATTATCTTCTCGATGCCGAAAAGCACGCTCTCCCTGCCGTTCACGGGCGTTACCCAGCCCGCGCCGTTTCCAAGGCCGAGATAGAGAATGAGGTCGGCATCAACGGTTTTATGAAAGCGCTTTTTCAGCCGTTCGTCAAGGTTTTCAGTAACGGCGTAAAACGAGCGAAGCGCCTGCTCGCGCTTTTCGGCGCACTCGAAAACGCCGTTCAAAACGGGCAGAAAATCCTTTTCCCACGAAAAGCCCGCCGCAAGCGTTTCGCGCATATCGTCCAAACAGAGCTCTTTCGCGCCGGGGATATGCGCATCCATGTAATCCTCCCATTTCGCAAGGCTGAAAGCACCCGAATCGAAGCAGGAGAGCATGAAGGGAGCGGTGTCTATGATCTTCATAATGGCTTTACCCTTCCTTTCATTCGCCTGTATCCGAAGCCTTTTTATTAAGCTCCGCAAGCGTTTGCTTATTGATATAATGCGTGATGTCCTCAACCTTATCTATATTTGCGTTGCCGATGAGCTTTTTTGCAAGAAGGGTGAAGCTTTCGCGCTCATCGTAGGTTTCAAAGAGGGCGCTTCGCTCGATCGGGCGAATATCCATGCGCGGCCAGAGCGCCTTCGCCGTTTCCGCAAAATACGTCAGCGCACCGTCGTAAAGCTTCTGCGAAAACAGCGCGGCTTCATCGCCAGTTTCGGGCTTCTCCGCCTCGCGGCGCTCCATAAGCTTTATGAGCCTTTCCCGAAGCTCGGTGTTCTTTTTGATTTTTATGCCGATAAGCGCGTTTTCGGGCGCGCCGAGCGGTATCATTCTGCGCTCGGAGCTGCTCATGGAGGTAAATTCCGCCGTTCCGTCCGTCAGGAAAAAGGCTATGAGCATGGCCCTGTCCCCGCCCCATTTTTTATCAAGCGCGGGGTCGCTCTTTGCGCACTCCTCTATTATTTCCGCATCCTCGGTAAAAACCGCCCTGCCGCGCAGCGTCAGCACCCTTCCGCTCTTTTCGTCCGCCGCGCAGAGCGCAAAATTCGGAGAAAGGCTCAATTCGCCGTAAAAGCTCTCGCATTTGGCGCAGGCAAAGTATATCGCGCCCTCCCGAATAAAGCAAAGCCGCACGGGGTGCAGGTTCGGCAGCTTGTCAAGCCCGCGCGTTGCCGCGTAAAGAACGGGATGCTGCTTTAAAAAATCCCAAACGGCGTCAATTCCGGCCGTCATTTCGGCCGCTTCAGCCCTTTCATCGCTCTTTTTCATGGTGTTTTCGCTCCGGTTATGCGTTTTTTATCGGCTTTCGCTTTTGCTTCAGCGGTCCGCCTTTGCCGCGCTCAGTCCCGCGCCAAGCTCGAAGGCGGCTCTTAAATCGTGCGGGAAAAGCTTTTCGCGCACCGCCCTTTTATGCTCCTCGCTGAAGCCCGCCATATCGTATTTGGAGTAATCGTCCACCTGCAGCGTGTCGCAGCAGGGCAGTATCTCAAATTCGCCCCTCAGCGCACGGAACGGCGAAAGCTGAGCCTCCATGCTTTTGGCGTACCGGTCGTCGTAAACCGATCTGCCGGCGTTCATCGTCAGAATAAAGCCCGCATTCACCCTTCCGGTGAAAAGATTTGAATAATCGTTGTAGCTCAGCGCACAGAAGCACAGCCTTTCCATCAGCTCAAAAACGCGGGCCGTGATATTTCCGAAATAGATCGGGGTGCCGATTATCAGCGCGTCCGAAGCGAAAATGCGGTCTATGAGCGGTGAGAGCTCGTCCTTCCAATAGCATTTGCATTTCTCCGCGCCCTTGCGCTTGCAGGCAAGGCAGCTTCGGCAGCCGGTGAAATTCATATCGTAAAGGTCTATGTACTCCACCTCCGCGCCCACCGAGCGCGCGCCGTCGGCGGCGGAATGCAAAAGCTCCGCCGTGCTGCGATTCTTCCTGGGGCTTCCGTTTAAGATAATGGTTTTCATATTTTTTCTTTCCTCCTGCCTGAAAAGGCATCGCGCCTGTTTTATTCCTGCCTGAAAAGGTGTCATACCTGTTTTGTTTTTCTTAATTTTTCGATCGCCGCCCGAAAATTTTCCGGAAGCTGCGCGTAAAAGGTCAGCCTTTCGCCCGTGCGCGGATGGGTCAGGTGAAGCTCGGCGGCGTGCAGCGCCTGCCCGATAAAGCCAAGCTCGTTTTTGCCGCTGCCGTACACGTCGTCGCCCACTATCGGATGGCGGATATGCGCCATGTGCACCCTTATCTGATGCGTTCTGCCCGTTTCAAGCTCCACGCGAAGAAGGGTTCGCGTGCCGTAGCGTTCCTCGACCTTCCAATGGGTAACGGCGTTTCGCCCGCCCTGAACCACCGCCATGCGCTTTCTGTCGGTTCTGTGCCGCGCTATCGGCGCGTCCACCGTGCCGCAGTCCTCGCGCATATTGCCCTCCACGAGCGCGCAGTAAACGCGGCTGACGGCATGGGTTTTCATTTCGCGCGCAAGAAAATTATGCGCCTCGTCGTTCTTTGCCACCACCAGCAGTCCGGACGTGTTTTTATCTATACGGTGAACTATGCCGGGGCGTATCTCGCCGCCGATGCCGGATAGATCCTTTATATGGTACATTATTGCGTTCACAAGCGTGCCGCTCGGGTTGCCCGCCGCAGGATGCACCACCATGCCCACGGGCTTATTTATAACTGCTATATCCGCATCCTGATAGACTATGTCAAGCGGAATGTTTTCCGGCGCAAGCTCCACGGGCGCGGGCGGCGGGGGAGTGATGGAGATGAGCTGCCCCGCCTTGATGGTAAACTTCGGCTTTTTTATTTCGCCGTCAACCGTCACGGCGCCGCTTTCGATCAGCCTTTGCGCGGCGGAGCGAGTGAAATCGGTATGCTCGGCTATGTATGCATCAAGCCGAGTGCCGCCCGTTTCAACGGTCAGAATAACGGGCGGAACCGCCGTGCCGCCGGCCGCGTCCGCGTATTCCGCCTCGTCAAGCTCGACATCCTCAAGCTCATATTCGGTTTTTTTATCGGGCTCGCTCATTTGTTTTTATTTCTTTTTGCATATGTACAGCAGATGGGAATTGCAGCCGAGCAGCTCCCGTTTTTCGGATAAAGCGAGCTGCCAAGCGGCGAATCTTTCAAAATCTTCATCCGAGAGCGCGAAATCTGCGCGCGGCTCAAGCGCTTCGAGCATTCCGTCCATTCCGGCGGTGGCGATATGCGAAACGGGCTTGGAGTTAAACAGCGCCTCGAATTCCTCTATATCGTAGCCGGTGAAAAGCTGCTCCTTGAAGTGCCGCACCGCATACTCCTCGGTGAAGTTCTCCTCCTGCCCCGCCGCCCAGTTGCCGGCGAGATAGTTTGAATACATGATTGCATAGACGGAAAGAAAAGCGAAAAGGAGCGTGCCGCCGGGCTTTGTAACGCGGATGGCCTCGTCGATCGCCTTTTGAATCTCATCGCTCTCGTAAAGATGATACATCGGCCCGAAGGAGAGGGTGAGGTCGAAGGCATCGTCCTCAAAGCGGGAAAGATCTACCGCATCGCCCTGCATGGCGCGGATATTCTTCAGCTCGCGGCTGTTTTGCCTGAGCACGGTGAGATTGCTGTCGCTAAGCTCGAGCGCGGCAACCTCAAAGCCCTCCTTTGCAAGAGCAATGGAATACCGCCCGGTGCCGGCGCCTGTCTCAAGCACCTTTGCGCCGGAGCTTAAATAGCGGCGAATGTACGTCATGGTGGTTCGGTATTCAAGTCGGCCGTGAAGCGAACGATCAAGCCGCCCGTCCTCGTCGTACTGACCGTAAAAGCCATTGACAATGTTGTAACGATGCTCCATTGTTTATTCCTTTCCGCACATTATGCGTTCGGGTTCGCTCATTTGCCTTTTCCGTCCCCTTCGGGCGTTTCCACGGCCTTTCCCTCAAGTTTTCCCTCGGCTTTTTCCTCGGCTTTTTCCTTGGGCTTTCCCTCGAAAAGCTTCTCAAAATTCTTATAGAATTCCCTGCCGCCCTTGGTGAAGATCAGGGAGAAAACGAGCAGCACGCCGCCCACGCTCACGCAGCTGTCCGCAAAATTGAAGATGGGAAAATTCATAAAGTCGAACGCGATGAAATCGCGCACATAGCCCAGAAAAGCGCGGTCGAAAAGGTTCCCCGCAGCGCCCGCAAGTATCATTATGAGCGCAAGGCGGATGGCGGTGGGCATCTTCCTTTGCAGCTTGATTATCACAAACGCAAGCGCTATGCAGGATATGAGCGAGATCACGGTCAAAAGAAGGGTGGCGTTTGAAAGCATACCCCACGCCATGCCCGTGTTTTTGGTGTATTCAAAGCGGATGAAGCCCGGAATGAACTTCATCACGCCGCCCGCCTCGATAACTGCGGGGCAGATGGTGTATTTGGTTATAAGATCCGCCGCAACAAGCACGGCGAAGATCAGTATTGAACCGGTAAGCAAAGCTTTTCCTCCAAAAAACTGCGTTTTGCGTATAGCCCTCGCTCGGCATATACATAGCTAATAATACTATATTCGGCTCAAGAATGCAAGAAATATAAAGCAAACATAATGGCGTAATAATTTTTCCCGCCGAAAACCTCCGCAGGGGAGCTGAAATATTTGAAAAAGCCTTGAAAACGGGGGGGATTACTGCTATAATGCTATTTGTAGAAAAATGCGGATCAACAGAGGTTAACGGGAGGTTAACAAAAAAATGACACTTGCTAATTGGACAGGCATAGCGGGAGGCATCGCGCTGTTTCTGTACGGAATAAGGCTGATGGGCGACGGGCTTCGAAGCCTTGCCGGCCCAAAGCTCAAGGTGGTGCTTGAAAAGCTGACGCGAAACCGCATGATGGGCGCGCTGGTGGGTCTTTTGGTCACGGCGGTGATCCAATCGTCAAACGCCACCACCGCGATGACGGTCGGCTTTGTGAACGCCGGCTTGATGGAGTTCACAAGGGCCTCCGGCGTTATCCTCGGCGCGAACGTCGGCACCACCGTCACGGGCCTTTTGATAACGCTTCGAATGGAGAGCTTTGCCTCCATACTCGCCTTCGTGGGCGTTGCGGCAATAGTGTTCATAAAGCGAAAGAGCGTAAATGATTTCGGCGGCATAATCGCGGGTCTTGGCATACTTTTCATCGGAATGTCCCTCATGAAGGACAGCATGGCACCCCTCGCAAGGGAGGAAACGTTCACCAATCTGCTGCTCAGCTTTGAAAATAATTTCATTCTTGCGCTGCTCGTTGGCGCACTGTTCACCGCCGTGGTGCAGAGCGTTTCCGCCTCGGTCGGTATCCTTCAGGCGCTGGCGCTCGCGGGCGCCATATCAAACCTGGGGCAGGTCGTGTACCTTATCCTTGGCATGAATATCGGCGCGTGCGTCACGGCCGTCACCACCGCCATAGGCGGCACGAAGGACGCAAAGCGCACGGCGGCGATACACGTGCTTTTCAACGTGTTCGCGGCGGTGTTCTTCGTTATCACGTGGAAGCTGCTGCCGATAGAAAAATGGATGAGCGCCGTGTGGCCGGATATGATAAACCAGATCGCCTACTTCAATATGCTTGAAAAGCTGGCGGCGGCGATACTCGCGTTCCCGCTGCTGCCCGTGCTTGAAAAGCTGGCAAGGCTGATAATCCCGGGCGATGATAAGGATGAAAGCAACAGGCTCATGCACATTAAAAGCAGCGATTTTGCCACCCTCTCGGTTGCGATAGTTCAGGCGCAGGCGGAGGTTTCCAGAATGTATGAGCTGGCGTTCAGCAATCTTACGCTTGCGTGCAATCTGCTCACAAGGGAAAAGGCGCCCACCCACAGCGAGATGAGCAGAATAGAAAAAACCGAGGAAACCATCGATTATTTAAACCGCGCAATAACCGATGCGCTCATTAAGATAACCGCTGCGGGTCCCGGCCTTGCGCCTTCGGATGCCCGAATTGTGGACAGGATGCACCACGTTATCTGCGATTATGAGCGCATAGGCGACCATGCGGACAATATCGCGGGCTACGTTCACCATATAAAGGAGCAGGGGCTCGATTTTTCGGGCGGTGCGCGCGAGGAGCTTGCTTCGCTCAGCTCAAGGGTGATGACCTTCGTTCAAAAAACCCAGGCGTTTTATAACGGCGTGTCCGACCTCACCATAGAGCAGATAGAGAAGATGGAGGACGACGTGGACGACGAGGTGGACCGCACTCAGGAAATGCACATAAGAAGAATGGAAAAGGGCGAATGCACGCCGGAGATCGGCATGCTTTTCGTGGAGATACTCACCGACCTTGAGCGCGTTGCCGACCATGCGCTGAACGTGGCGCAGGCGGCGGTAAGCTGACGATCCGCGAGCCGGCCGCGTTCAATGGAATATTCACCGGAAGCATCGTAAAAAAAGGGCTGTTGCACAAGCAAGCAAATTGCGTGCAGCAGCTTCTTTCTTTTCGCGGTATTTGAGTTTGATTTGGAAAATTATCTTTCGGTATGCGGCAATCAGCGGTATTTATAGGTTTGGATTGTTTTTTGGGCACACTAAAAAAGGGGTTGTGTTTTGGGAAACGGTTTTTTATGCGGCTATAAGATCAAAAAGCGCTTTCCCAAGTCGTCCGTTTGCGATCCTTGAGCACAGCTTTTGTATGTTAAAAGCCATGGCAAGGATAAAGAGCCGTGTTTCGTTGTTCTTTTTACCCAGTGTAATGAAGCGCC
Organism: uncultured Clostridia bacterium; assembly: GCA_947168565.1. Classification (GTDB taxonomy): domain Bacteria; phylum Bacillota; class Clostridia; order Christensenellales; family CAG-138; genus PeH17. Next base: position 73,738 of record CAMVMM010000012.1, read on the forward strand.
GGAAGCCATAATCCTGTTTTAAGACCCCGAAAGCGCCCTCGACCTGTATCGATCGGTTCACTCGGAGAAGTATGCCTTTGGGGGTCGAGATCCTTTTCTCGGCTTCTTCCTTTTGGCGGCGCATGGTTTTGGAGAGCTCTATCTTGCGGTTCTCGTATTGTCCCTTGAAGCACTTTTCCCTGAAAGGGCAACCGGCGCAGCTTTCGCAGACGTAATAGCTTTCTATCTTCGTTCCGTCTATGAACAAAGCTTCAAAGTCTATCTCGCCCATTTCCGCAAGCTTTTCAGTTAATTGATAGAAAAGGTCCTCCGCACAGCCCGACATATTGTTTTCAAAAAATCTCGCTATCGTCGTATGATCCGGAGCCTTGTGATACTGAAGCAGCCGCATGAACCGAATGTCGGTCTTACAGGCCTCCTCTATCCCTCTGCTTGAATAGATCCCCTTCATATTTGCAAAAACGACTATGGAGAACATGATCTCGGGCGAAATGCTTCGCCAACGTCTCTTATACGTTCTGCGGAGCTTCCGATAGTCCAATTCTCCCAATATCTCCGCCATTTTGAAAACCGGATCGCCTTCCTCGATAATACTTGCAACATTAATGGGTAAAACTACTTGATTTCCGCGTGCTTTCATTGTACAATATCCCTGCTTTCTGTGTGGTTTTTCTGCTAAATTAATTATACATGAAAGCAGCAGACCGGGCAACCCTTGCGGATCGCCCGGTCTTGTTTTATTGGGGCTTAATGCAACAGCCCCTTCGCCGCCGGGGATATACGCAGCCAGCTCATCAAGCGATTCTATGCGGATATTGCCGCCGCGCTTTTTCGCCGTTTTTTCGCGGTATGCCTTGAGCGCACATTTTCTCGTAATGCCGAGAACGTACGCTTTAAGCGAGCGCGGATTTTCGGGCGGTATGCTGTTCCAAAGCGCCATCAGCGCATCGGAAAAGGCTTCCTCCGCTGAATGGGCGTCCCCGAGAAGATTGCGCGCCGCCCTCTCGCAGACCGAGCCGTATTCGGCCTTCACCTCGCTTATCGCCGACTCGTCGCGGTTTTGGAAAAGTCGGATTATTGATGCATCGTGCATGGGTCCTCCCTCGCTTTCAATAGGCCTTCACTATATAAGTTTCGGTTTGAAGGCGGATATTTTGGGGTTTCGATAATATATTTAATTCGAGTGGTAAACGGTTAATAATTGCTGCCGAAACGCTCCGGCAGTTTCCTCTTGCTGAGCACAGGCGCAATTCAGCTATCGCCATGGCGCTGTAACGCATTCTTGATTATACCTTTTTTTATGCGAAGCTTCAAGGTTTTTCGCCCTCGCTCCGCGCTTGTTCGTTCCATCTAATACTTTCTTTCTGTTTTTTTATAAAAGTATATTAATTCCCCTGCAATATTCTTCCAAGCTTCTCCATTATCATGGTGAAAGCGCGATGAACGCGCTCGGTTGGCCACCGAATATTATTAAAAGCTTGGAGTGTTTGTTTATGAATAAGAAAAGAACCCCGATATTTACGGCGATGGCGCTAATGCTTGCGTTCACCATGCAGTTTCTCGTTTCCTGCACCGTTTTGGAAAGACCCGCCGATGCGGAGAAGCTCGAGCCTCTGACCGTTTCCGTTTTGAAGATCGGCAGGGCAGATGCGATCGTGCTTCAAACCGGCGAAAACTGCCTCGTTATCGATGCGGGCGAGGAGGACGATGGCGAGGAGCTCTGCGAGTTCCTTACCAACGGCGGTGTAAGCCGCGTGAACGCGCTTATCATCACCCATCACGACAAGGATCACGTCGGCGGTGCGGACACGCTCCTCGAGCGCTTCCCCGTGGACAGGATCATTCTTCCCGACTATGAGGGCTTTGTTACCGACTATTTCGAGTTCCTCGATGCGCTCAAAGCGAAGAACCTCACCGCCGAGAGGATAGATAAAAGCGTTGAATTCGACCTCGGCACGGCGCATATCCTCGTTGAGCCTCCCGTGAATTACCCCGAGGCGGTGAGCGGCGCGGAGATCGACAACGACTGCTCGCTCGTTACCACCGTTACCCACGGCAAAAACCGCCTGCTGTTCATGGGAGATGCGGAAAAAACTCGCATTCGCGACTGGCTCTCCTCCGGCACTGCGCAAAAATGCGATTTTATGAAGGCTCCCCACCACGGCGTTTACACCACGGCGCTCGCCGAGCTTTTCGAAGCAACGCGCCCGAAGTATGCCGTTATCTGCGATTCCGATAAGAACCCCGCCGAAACAAAAACGCTTGAGCTCATCAAGGGCTACGGCACCGAAATCTACGAAACGCGTTTCGGCAGACTGACCATTATAAGCGACGGCGTGAACCTTGAGCTTAAGCAAAAAACGAAGTAGCGGAGGTGAAAAAATGATACAGACAGTTTTCAGCAGGTATGAAAAAAAATACCTGATGCCCGAGCACATCTATCTTGAGCTTCGCAAACGCCTTGCTGAGCACATGAAGGAGGATAAGTACGGGCTGCATACGATATGCAACATCTATTACGACACGGCGGATGACCTTCTGATCCGCAGGTCGATAGAGAAGCCGACCTACAAGGAAAAGCTTCGCCTTCGCAGCTACGGCACCGCAAGCGCAAACAGCACGGTTTTTCTTGAGATAAAGAAGAAGTGCAACCGCATAGTGACCAAGCGGCGCGAGCCGATGACGCTTACTCAGGCGATGGACTACACCGTGCGCGGCGTTCGCCCCGCGATAAACACGCAGATAATGAACGAGCTTGACTTTTTCCTTGAGCGCTACGACCTCTCGCCCCGCATCTTCCTCGCCTATGACCGCATCGCGCTTTTCGGCCTTGAGGACGGCGAATTCCGCGTTACCTTCGATCAAAGCGTTCGCTCAAGAAGGCAGGAGGTTGCCCTTGATGCGGGCGACCACGGCGAAAAGCTTCTCGACGACGGCTACTACATTATGGAGAGCAAGGTTTCGGGCGCAACGCCGCTTTGGTTCACCCGCATCCTCTCCGAGTTGAAGCTCTATCCCACGTCATTCTCAAAATACGGCAATATCTATAAAAAAGAAATGGGCAAATGGGATCTTTCCTCGCAGATAGTGCACCGCCAAAGGAATTGGAGCGCCGTTTCCCTGCCCGAACCCGAAAATGAAATCCAACCCGAAAGGAGACTTCTTGTATGCTGAATTCGATAATTCGCGATGGAATGCTTACAAGCATCTTCCACGCAGGAACCTTTTCCGTATCCTCCGTTGCAATTGCGCTCGGAACCGCAATAGTGCTCGGAATTCTGATCGCCCTCGCCTTCAAGGTGCTCTGCGCCGAATCCTCAAGCTTCACCCTCTGCCTCGCCGTGCTGCCCCTGCTTGTGGCGCTGGTCATAATGATAGTCAACGGCAATCTCGGCACATCGGTCGCCGTGCTCGGCGCATTCGGCCTGGTTCGCTTCAGAAGCGCCCCCGGCAACGGCAGGGAGATACTCTTCATCTTCTTTTCCATGGCCATCGGTCTTGCGCTCGGCATGGGCTTCATCGGTCTTGCGCTGATCGGCTTTGTGCTCGTTGTTCTCACGCTTGCTGCGGTCAGCGTTTCGGGTCTCGGCAGCATACTGAATCGCGAGCAGGAGCTTCGCATAACTATACCCGAGGATCTGAACTACAACGGCCTGTTTGACGATCTCTTCACCGCCTACGCAAAAAAGACCGAGCTGCGACGCGTTAAAACCGTGAACATGGGCACGATGTATGAGCTTTGCTACCGCATAGTGCTTAAAAAGAGCGATAAGGAAAAGGAATTTCTGGATGCTCTGCGCTGCCGCAATGGCAATCTGACGATCAAGCTCGGCATGGTTCAGAGGGAAAAGAACGAGCTTTAAGCCGCGTTCCCCCCGCCTCACGATAAATATATATTGTTTTTCCTGCAATATTTTCGGCAGATCGTGCATTACCAAGATAAGAAGCCGCTGTTTCCGGCGGATAATTCCCGGCCGGAAACAGCAGCCCAACGAAGATTGTTTTCATTATGCAGATTATCGATATTGAGCAAAACCCTATAAGAATTCGTCCCCCAAGCGATGAGCGCTTGAGTGCGGACGAGCCCATGAGCAAGCCTTGTTCCGAGGTGTGCGTCGATTTTGGAGAGTTCGATCGGCGCACACCCTCCTCCATCGAAATGGCGTTTTACGGCGCCAAGCCCTGTGTGACCTTCGAGGTGTTCGTTGAGCGGGGCTCTTCATTCTTCACTTCATCATGGCTTTGTTACTGAGCCGCCCCCTCCTGAGCTCGGTATCAAGCGGCGCGCGATCAGTCTGTTTCGTGCGTTCGGCCCTTCGCAAAAGCGAGGGGTCTTTTTTGGGGGGAGTGAATGATGAATAGTGAATAGTTGAGGATGGGGCTGTTGCACAAGCAAGCAAATTGCGTGCAGCAGCCTCTTTCTTTTCGCGCTATTTGAGTTTGATTTGGAAAATTATCATTTGGTGTGCGGAAATCAGCGGTATTTATAGGGTTGGATCGATTTTTGGGCACACTAAAAAAGGGGTTGTGTTTGGGAAACGGTTTTTTACGCGGCTTTCAGCTCAAAGAGCGCTTTTCCGAACCGTCCGTTTGCGATCCTTGAACACAGCTTTTGTATGTTAAAAGCCATGGCGAGGATAATGTCAAGCACCGGCACGGCGCAAGGAAAGACAGTTGGTTCTCCCACATCTCCATCGCGGCTCCGGGCGTACATACGGATACCGTATGGCGTGAACACGTGACGGACGAAGAATACGATAATTTCGATCAAGCAAAAGCTCTCCGGCGAAAACAAATCGCCGGGGAGCTTTTTCAGCAATCTGCCCCAAGGCCCCATAATTCAATCCCATTATTCTATACGGTGTCATTCAGCGTGAACTCGTTCTTGCGGTAAGTAATCAGTCCGTCCTTCTGCATCTTGGACAGCTCATTGGACATGGCGCTGCGGTCCACGGCAAGATAGTCGGCAAGCTGCTGGCGGTCAAAGGGGATGGTGAAGTGCGAGCTTCCGTGTTCCAGCGCCTGCTCCGAAAGATAAGAAAGCAGGCGCTCCCGAAGCGATTTTGACGCGGTATGCATCATACGGGAAGAGAGATTTAAGTTCTTCTGTGCGGAGATCCGAAGCATATTCTGGATGATGCGGGTATGGAACGCGCATCCTCTCGGGCAGGTAGTCAGCATATTCCGCATACTCAAAAAGAGCACTTCGGTTTCCTCGCAGGCAACAACGTCGCAGAGCAGCTCCTTGCCGGGAATTGCCGCATAGTTTTCTGCAAAAACCTGTCCTTTTCCTATATGACCGAAAATATGGCTGTTCCCCCAGTAAAAGTTGACGACGATATTCACGCTGCCGGATTCCACAAGCCCGATTTCGCTGACAGAGGATCCCGCCCGGAAAACTATATCATCCTTTTTAAATTTGCGTTCCTTCATGCCCAAGCAGCTAAGCAACTCCGAAATTTCGTTCTCGCTGATGCCATGAAACAGCGGCGTATTCGTCAGAAAA
>CAMVMM010000013.1 GCA_947168565.1 uncultured Clostridia bacterium
GAGGCGGCGCGGAGCGCCGCGAAGACGGATGAGGTGGAATGATGCACAAATCCCGTAAGGGATTTGAACCGATAAAAGCAATGAAAGGAGCTTTTTTATGAAAAACAAAAAACTGACATCAATACTCGGCATCGTCGGTGCAGCGCTGCTTTTGGCCGTTTGCGCGGTGATCGCCATTATACCGAAGGGCGAAAGGGGCGCCGCAGAACAGGGCGCTTCGGCAAAGACTCCGATAATGACTCCGCCCGTAACTGCCGAGGATGACGATCAGAGCGGCGTGATCGTGGAGGATTTCACACGCGCGCCCGCCGAAGATACGCCCGAGCCAACGGCAGAGATTCCCGATGATACCAGCACCCGTGGCTGGAAGCCCTATGATTACAGCATCGATTTCTACTCGCTTCCCGATGACGTGCTCGAAAAGGTAAAAACGAATAGTGGAGGCATAGGAAATGCATGCTATTATCCCAAACAGATACTCAAAATCATAGGCTGGCTTCCCGAGGATGTGCCGAGCCTTACGCTTGAGCAGGCAAAAGCGGTCTGCGCCGAGCTTAAGGGTAAGCACTTTGATAACTTTGACGACGCTGCATATGAATGCATGCTTCGCTTCAATGAGTTTGCCGGAGCTCCGGATTTTGATGGGGGCAGCGGAACATGGTGTGCGCGCTATTACTTGGATGGCGACAACGGATCAATCCGTATAGACAGTGGTTATATCGAGTATCATTGGCAGAAAGGACAGGAGCCGGTAATTCTGTTCTCGATATTTGATGATTAAAGCTTGATCGGCCGGATAGGATTTCGGACGCTCCGTTTGCGGGGCGCCCGCGTTTTAAAAATAACCATCTATTTATGCAACCCAACCGATTTGCCGCCTTTTGAGTTATACGTTGCAGAAGGGATTTTAATAAAGGAGCTGTATTGAATACGAAAAGAAAAATTGAAAATGCAGTTCTCCTTACAGCCACGCTTGTATTGACGGCGCTAACGCTTGCCTGCCGCAAGCCTGCGGAGGTTATTGAAGCTCCCTTTTTGCCGACCAACGAGCCTACCGCTTCGACAGCACCTTTGCAAACCGATAATCCAAGCGCCGCCGAACCGACAGTAATGCCGACAGCGGCTCACGCTCCAAACGGTGATCCGCCCGAACGTCCGATCTTTTACAGCATCGAAGATTATCTTCTGCTTGCATCATCTGTCAATCTCAATGATGCTGAGTGTGAGAAGATTCTTTATGATTACTTCGGAAACGACGGCATCGATACCAAAGCGGATGCGATTAAAACGCTGGAAATCATCAACTCCATGCCGTTCCCGGTGAGCGAAGGGCTTGAGCTTATATCTGTCGAGTTGCGTTATGATTATAACACCTTTTACATTCTCTATGGGATTGAGGGCGATGAAAACGGCTTTCTCTCATTCCACATATCTCTGACAGGAAGCGATGCGCAAGCCGATCGCAGTGAGTTTGAGCAGAAGTATTCTTTTGCCGAACTTCCCGAAATGCGCAATTCAGAGCTGAAATATCTTGCGCGAGTGGGCGCGGAAGGGACGGGCGATCCGGATTTTCCGTTTATTGTACGCTTTCTCATAATAAACGTTCGTTCGCACAAGATAGAGATTCGAACGAATCTTTCCGAGAAAGATCTTGTGGATATACTCGCAAATTGCCAATTCATCACAATGGATGAATACGCGAAGAAAGCAGCACCGTAAAGCGAGATAATATTATTTGCAGAGTCGGCGCGAACGTGCTTCAAGCGTTCGCACCGCTTTGGGCAGCCTGCAGGAAACCGCCATGCCGGACGTGGACGGAAGCAGCAGCGTAACCGTTGCGGACGCGATACTTTTAGCCCGCTTCGCGCTCGGCGTATTATGATGAAATGTGATAACGAATTATTGCTGATAAAGGAAAATGCCGCTTCCGGGCGGCATTCCTCATATTTAATTATGAAATTGATTATGCAAGCAGAAAAATGCAGAGCCGGTCGAAGCGTTTTTCTCAAAAGCCCCACGGCGAGTGGCGGCGAGTGGAAAGGGGAAATAAGAAGCAGAAAAATGCGGAGCAAGCCGGAGCATTTTTCTCAAAAAGCCCCCACGGCGAGTGGCGGCGAGTGGAAAGGGGAAATAAGAAGCAGAAAAATGCGGAGCCGGCCGAAGCATTTTTCTTAAAAGCCCCCACGGCGAGTGGCCCTGCGCAAGCAGCCCCCACGGCGAGTGGCCCTGCGCAAGCAGCCCCCACGGCGAGTGGCCCGGCGCAAGCAGCCCACACGGCGAGTGGCGGCGAGTGGAAGGGAGGGGTAAGAAGCAGAAAAATGCGGAGCAAGCCGAAGCATTTTTCTCAAAAGCCCCCACGGCGAGTGGCGAGTGGCGAGTGGGTCATGCAAGAGGGAGCATATTCAGCGCCGCAAGCAGCGCGGCGGCCGCGGCAAGGGTCAAAAGCGCCGAGAGGGTGCGCCTGCCGCTTTCGCGCTCCATCCTGGCGGCGGCGGTGCGGGAGAGCCGCTTTTTTTCGCGGCGCAGGCGGGCAAGATCCGCCCTCGTGTCGTTATACGCGCCCACCGCCACATAAATCATTGCGCCGAAGCAAAGCACCGGCACCGCCGCGGCAAAAAGCATATCCATGCCCTCATAGCGCCGCGCAATGCCGAAGGCAAGCGCCGCCACCGCAATAAGCGCGGCGATCATCAGCGCCGAGAGCGCGATATTCTTCGCTATGCCGCGCATCACGCGGGAGCGCAGCCGCCGGTAGCTGCTGTGCGTCAATTCGCCAAGCCCCTTCGCGCTCGGGGAGCGGTACGCGGAGTGAAAGCCGCCCGCAGGGCTCGGCCTTGCCGCCGCTCCGAATGCGCCGATATCGGCGGGGGCAGCCTCGTCGTTGTATATCGTGTTTCCTATAAGCTTCATAATCCTACCTCCATTTCGGGTCACGCTCCATCCCGCCCCGCCTGCACGGCTGCACGGGATCCTCTTTTGCCCGCTCAATACTTTTTGAGCAGTCCCTTGAAAATCTCGTAAACGCCTAAGCACACGCAAAAGATAAACCAAAGCATTTTAATACCTCCCTGCGCGTTCGCCGCGCTCCCTGTATTTTTTTGCGCTTTTTTGCACAATCGTATGATACACCGCTTTTTGGCTTCTGCAAATACCAAAAAATGTACTTTGCCCCCGTTTTAGGGAAAAATCGGGCTTTTTTGCAGCTTCTAAACGGTAAAGGGCCGAAAAAACCGCGCCCTCCGCTTGAAAAGCCGCGCCCGCCTTGCTATAATTTTAAATATGAAAAACGGCTTTAAATCCATCTTCCTGCCGCTTTTGACCGCCGCAATATGGGGCACGGCGTTCGTGGCGCAGGACGTTTGCGCGGGAAACGTGCCTCCCGTGACCTTCAATGCGCTGCGCTTCTTTATCGCGGTGCTGTTTCTGCTACTCGTGAGGGCGGTTTTCGGTATCGTGCGCAGACGGCGCCTCTCCGCCGTTGGCAGTTCGGAGGAAAGGCCCGCGCGGGTCGGCGGAGATACGACAGGCTTAAACAATAATAAATCCGATGGGAAAACGCTTTTGACGGCGGGCGCGCTCTGCGGTCTTGCGCTTGCCGCTGCCTCCAATCTTCAGCAGGCGGGCATGGACGCGGGCACCGAGGCGGGGAAGGCGGGCTTTATCACCGCGCTGTACGTCGTGCTCGTGCCGGTGATAGGGCTGTTTTTGAAAAAGCGCTTTCCCAAAGCCTTCTGGGCGGGGCTTGCGCTTGCGCTCGCGGGGCTGTACCTTTTATGCGTTCACGGAAGCTTCACGCTCTCCGCCGGCGATCTTTTGATGCTGCTTTGCGCGGCTGCCTTCGCCGTGCAGATACTGCTCATAGACCGGTTCGCTTCCGACCTGGATCCCATAGATTTCTGCATCGCGGAATTTGCGTTCGCGGCGCTGTTTTCGGCGGTGCCGGCGCTCATTCTGGAGCGGCCGGATTGGGGCAGGGTGCTTGAATACGCCCTTCCCATACTGTACGTTGCCGTTTTTTCGTGCGGCATAGCCTATCTGCTTCAGATAATCGCCCAGCGCGAGGGCGAGGCGGAGATAGTGTCGCTGCTGTTCTGCATGGAATCCGTGTTTTCCGTGATAGGCGGCGCACTGATACTTTCGCAGCGGATGAGTGCGCGGGAATACGCAGGCTGCGCGCTGATACTGCTTGCGGTGGTCATAGCCAAGCTGCCGCAAAAGGGCGGGGAAGCGGGGAAAGGCGCGCAAAAGGAGTGAGCGGGGCCGCGAATGGGCTTTGATTTGAAATTTTGCCGGATTCACCCGGGAAAAGATTCATGCGCGGCGGCGTATTTTTCTATGGACAAACGGCAATAAAACTGCTATAATGAATTAATTATACCTGCCAATATGCCTGCCGGGACGTCAAAAAACCGGAGCATCGGTTGGTTTTGCGTGCTTAAAAGCGCAAAATATAAAGCAAAGCGTAAGGATTGTTTTTATGAATAAATCAAGAGAAAAGCTGCTGATATTTTCCGTGGTCGCCTTTGTGCTTGTGACCATGGCATTTATCGCGTATCTATGGTATTCGAGGGTGTCTGCGAAAAACGACGCTCCCATTATCACCTGCGCTTCAAAGGAGCTTCACGTCAACGTTGACGCCACAAAGGAGGACCTTTTGACCGGCGTTACGGCGATGGATGCCGAGGACGGGGACCTTACCTCAAAGGTGCTGATCGGCAGCGTTTCGGCGTTTATGGAAAAGGGCAAGTGCGAGATCACCTATGCCGTGTTCGATTCCGGCAAAAAGGGCGCCACGGCGGTGCGCACGCTGTATTATAACGACTATCATTCGCCAAGATTCACCCTTTCGGACGACCTTATCTATCAGGCGGGCGAAACCATAAACCCGCTTCGCCTTATCAAGGCGTATGACTGCATAGACGGCGATATCACAAACCGCATCTCCATGTCCTGGCTGGACAGCGACGCCTCCTCAAGAGTGGCGGAGTTCCGCGTTATAAACAGCATGGGCGACGTGTCCACGCTGGTTGCCAATATCACCACCACCGAAAAGGCGACTCAGAACACGCCGGTGATAAAGCTTAAAAACTATATCATGTATGTTGAAAAGGGCGAAATGATCGACCCGCTTGCCCAGATCGCAAGCATCACCGTGGGCAGAAAGATCTACACCTTCGAGGAGTTCGGCGGAGCGGATAAGGTATATTACGATATGGGCGAGTTCAACAGTGCGGAGAGCGGCACGTACAGAATAGGCATCTACTGCGAAAACGGCGAGCACACGGGCGCAACGGAGCTGCTCGTGGTGGTTGAGGATTGACCCGCCGGCTGATTCAGCATACGAGAGGAGCGCTTTTATATGTCAAGATTCGTTCCGAATTACGGAAAAACAAAGAAAAAGCTGAATATTAACGTTCAGGTGATCCTGCAGCAGCTTCTGAAAAACTGGTGGCTGCTGCTGATGGGCACGCTTGTAGCCGCGATGGTGAGCTACGTTTACATTACCGAAACGCACAAGCCGTCCTATACCACGCGCGCCACCTTCGTTGTGTCGCCAAAGGGCAGCCAGTCCACCACGCTGAGCAGCGTTGACTCCACAAGATACCTTGCTTCGGCTTTCTCAAACGTGCTGAACAGCGGCATCGTGCGCCAGAAGGCCATGAGCGAAGCGGACATTCATAATTTCAACGGCACGGTGCGCTCCTCGCAGCTTGGGCAGACCAATATCCTGTCGCTCGCGGTCACGGCCGATTCGCCGGACGCCGCCTTCAGAATGATAAACGCCGTAATAGAGCACCACCATCTTGTGACGGACAGCGTTGTGAGCAACGCCACGATAACCATACTTCAGCGCGCGTCGGTGCCAAGCGCTCCCGCCAATCCCGTAAACAGGCGGGGCAAGGTGATAGAGTATTCGCTTATCGCGTTTGCCGCGCTCGTGCTGATCAGCGTTGTAAAAACCGTTTATTCAACTAAGATTTATAATGAAGCCGATTTTGAAAACAAGGTCGGCACCTTTGAAAAGCTTGCCACGATAGAGCATGAGGGCAGGCGCAAATTAAGGCGCAGGCGGCGCGGCGCGCACAGAACAAAGGGCGAGAAAAAGGCTCGCGTCCGCAGCGTGGGCAATCTGCTTGTGAACAACCCGACCACAAGCTTCGGCTATTCCGAAAATATGCGCCTTATCCAGATGAGGGTGCAGTATCTCATGAATATGTCCGGCGCGAAGGTGCTGATGGTTGCAAGCGTGGATGCCGACGAGGGAAGAACCACCATGGCGGCGAATATGGCGCTGACCTTCGCAAGGGAGAATCCGAACGTGCTGCTCATCGAGGCGGATACGGGCGAGCCCTCGCTCTATAAGCTTTTGAACTGCCCCGCCGATTTCGGCCCCACCCTCGACGAGGTGCTTTCAAGCGATGAGGATATGGAGCTTCCCAAGCTCGAGGGCGTTCCCACGCTCAGCCTTCTTATATGCAGAAAAAGCGTGAGCAACGGCATGAAGCTGCTCGGCTCCAAAAGAATGCAGGAATTTATGGAGCAGGCGCGTCAAAAATACGACTATATCATCATCGACACCCCGCCCGTTGCCGCTTCCAATATAGCGGACTACGTTGCGGAGCTGAGCGATTCCGGCATCATGGTGGTGCGCCAGGGCTTTGCCACGGCCAAGCGCATTCAAACCGCGCTTGAGACCCTCAGCACCAATACCGATATGCTTGGCTACATTCTGAACGATGCAAGGTATATCAGCTTCCTCGGCGGCGCGATGGATTCCGGCATCGTCGGCGCAGGCAGCTACGGCAGGCGCAAGGCAAGCTACGGCGGCTACGGCGGACGCGGCAGCTACGGGCGCTACGGCGGCAGATACGGCAATTACGGCGGCTACGGCCGATACGGCAGATACGGCGGCTACGGCAGCTATGGCGGCAGATACGGCAATTACGGCAGCTACGGCAGCTATGGCGGCTATGGCAATTACGGCAACTACGGCAACTACGGCAACTACGGCAATTACGGCAGCTACGGCAGCTATGGCAGCTATGGCAGCTATGGCAGCTACGGCGGAAACGGCTTCACCCAGCCCGCGGAGCTTCCCGCAGAAGGCGATGAAAAAAAGCCCGAGCAGAACGCCTCCGCCGTGCGCGATATTCCGCGCGAAGTGATGCAGGCCGAGGAGCACGCCTTCGTGGAGGCGCCGCAGTTTGAAGCCCCGGTCGAAGAGGCCGAGGAGGAAAACGACGGCGCGATCGATATTATGTCGCTCGTCACGGGAACCCTCAAAACCTTCCTGCGCATAATCTGGCTGCCCATCGTGCTTGCGATCCTGCTCTCCGTGATCTCGGTTTACACCGCCAAAAAGAATTACAGGCCGATTTACAGATCGCAGGCTGTTTTCACGATCGACACCGTTGGTCCCGCAAGCGCCACGACTCAGGTTTACTCAAGGCTTACCGCGCAAAGGCTTTCAAACGTTTTTCCGTACATCCTCAGAAGCGGTATCCTCAATTACCTTATAAGGGAGGATCTGGGCGTTTCAACGGTTCCCGCCACCATCTCGGCAAGCTCAACGGGCGACACAACGCTGTTCACGCTTTCCGCGTCCTCGTCGAACCCCCAGAGCGCGTACGACGTGCTGGTTTCCACCATAAAGAACTACCCGAAGGTCACCAATTTCGTTATTGGCAACACGCACATGATGCTTCTGAACGAGCCTGCGGTGCCCACAAGGGCAAGCAACTCGGTGGACTATAAGCAGCCCATCATCGTTTCCGTCGCCATCGCGCTTGTGGTAGGTCTTGCCGCAGCTATGGTTATCAATATCCTCAAGCGCACCGTCGGCGGCATAGATGAGATCAGGAAGATGCTGAATCTGCGCTGCATCGGCACCCTGCCCTTCGATAAAACCGCATACGACGGCGATAAAAACTTCATCGTTACCATAGATGACGAGCGAACGTCCAAAACCTTTATCGACTCCGTTACCCTTATCCGCAAGAGGATAGAAAAATCCACGGCGGAAAACGGCGAAAAGGTCATCGTTTTCGCGGGCTCCATTCCCGGCGAGGGCAAATCCACGGTGGCGCTCAACTGCGCCTTCTCCCTTGCAAACACGGGCAAGAGGGTAGCGTTTTTGGACGGCGATATAAGAAAGCCCTCCAGCATCAAGGAGCTAAACGGCACCACGGAAAAATACCTTGTGGACTATCTCAAGGGCGAAGCGGAGCTGGAGGAGATAATAGGCGAGGTCAGCGAAAACATGGTCGCTATATGCGGCTCGCCCAAAAACTACAACGCACCCGAGATGCTCAGAACCAAGCGCTTTGCGGAGCTGATCCACCATCTGCGCGAGAATGCGGACTACGTGATCATCGATACCCCGCCCAGCTCCATTCTGGCGGACGTGCAGATAATCGCGGGCTATTCGGACGCCATAGTTTATATCATCTGCCAGGATTACACCACCAGAAACGCGCTGAATGCGGGTATCAATAATCTGGCAAGCACCGGCAAGCGCTTCGTGGGCTACGTTTTGAACAACGCCGGCACCTCCGAAACCGGTCAGAGCTATGCCAAGGGCAATAAATCCTCCTATGGCTCCTACGGCAGGTACGGCACCTACGGCGGCAGCAGGAGCAGCTACGGCAAGAGCGGCTACGGCAAGTACGGCGGCTACGGCAAGTACGGCAAGCGCGGCAGCTCCTACGGCAAATACGGCACCTACGGCGGCTACGGCAAGTACGGCAAGTACGGCAAGTACGGCGGCTACGGTAAGTACGGCAAGTACGGCGGCTACGGCAAGTACGGCTCCTATGGCGCGTACGGCAAGGATTCCGGCGCGCAAGGCGAGAATGCCGCCAAGCAGAGCGAAGGCACCGGCGAGCAGTCGTAAAATAAAGGGCATATTCCGGGCAGCGGGCTTTGCGCTCATAATGCACCGGGATATGCCCTATAATAATTGAGCGGGCGGGCTTTTCGCCCCGACGCATCATAAAAAACAAACGGTAAACAATAAATAATAAGCGATAAGAAATAAGCAATAAGCAATAAGCAAGGAGATTTGATTTATGGAAGCATACCGCGATGAATACTTGAAATGGCTGAGAGAGCCCGCGCTCACCGAGGCGGAAAAAAACGAGCTTGAGGCGATAGCGGGCGATGAAAGGCAGATAGAGGATCGCTTCTATACGGAGCTGGATTTCGGCACGGCGGGGCTTCGCGGCGTTATCGGAATGGGCACGAACCGCATGAATGATTACGTCGTTCGCAGGGCAAGCGCGGGTCTCGCCGCCTGCCTGCTCAAAATAGAGGGCGCGAAGGAAAAGGGCGTTGCCGTTGCATACGATTCCCGCCGCTGCTCGGAGCGCTTTGCCGAGATCGCGGCGCGCACCCTTGCCGCATACGGGGTGAAGGTTTTTCTTTATTCCACCCTGCACAGCGTGCCGCAGCTTTCCTTCACCGTGCGCCATCTCGGCTGCGCGGCGGGCGTTGTGATCACCGCAAGCCACAATCCGCCGGAATACAACGGCTATAAGGTCTACTGGTCCCACGGCGGGCAGATCGGCCCCGCCCGCGCCAAGGAGATACTGGAGAGCATCAAAAGCTTCGGCTATTTCGGCACGGAGCTTATGGCGCTGGACGAGGCGAAGCAAAAGGGGCTTATCACGCTCATCGGCGCGGAGGTGGACGAGGTCTATTACCAAAAAACCATGAGCGTTATGATAAATCCCGATATAGTGCGCGCGCAGGCGGAAAAATCGGGCGAGGCGATAGTCTACTCCCCCCTGCACGGCAGCGGGCTTGTGCCGGTCACGACGATCCTTGAGCGCATAGGCATCAAAAATCTGCACGTTGTGAAGGAGCAGGAGCAGCCGAACGGCGATTTTCCCACAGTGAAGGCGCCCAATCCGGAGGACCCGAACGCCTTCCGCCTTGCGATGGAGCTTGGCAAAAAGGTGAATGCCGGTATGCTTTTCGCCACCGATCCGGATGCGGACAGGCTGGGCGTTGCCGTGCGCGAAGCAAATGGGGAATACCGAGTGCTCTCCGGCAATCAGATCGGCTGCATACTTATTTATTACATTCTTTCCGAGCTTTCGGAGCAGGGCAGGCTGCCGCCAGACGGCTTCGTGGTCAAATCCGTGGTCAGCTCCTCCCTTGCGGACGCGATCTGCGCGGATTTCGGCGTGGATATGCGCCACGTGCTCACGGGCTTCCGCTTCATAGCGGAGCAGATAGATTTTGCGGAGCACTATTCCGGCGGCAAATTCATCTTCGGCTTTGAGGAGAGCTACGGCTTCCTTGCGGGCGGCTTTGCGCACGATAAGGACGCGGTGCTTGCCGCGATGCTCGTTTGCGAGGCCGCCACGGTGTATGCCTCACGCGGGAAGGGCCTGATAGATATTTTGAATGAGATCTACGAAAAATACGGCTATTTCCTTGAAAAAACCAAGTCCTACACGCTCAAGGGCAAGGAGGGGCTGGAGCGCATCGCCGGCGCTATGGATTCGCTGCGAAGCGATCCGCCGGAAACTATCGGGGATGGGATAAACGTGCTTATCCGCGAGGACTACTCCACCGGCGTGCGCGTGAACTGCGGCTGCGGCCTCAATACCAAGATAGACCTGCCCAGATCGAATATGCTGCGCTACCTGCTTCCGCACGATGAATGGCTGATCGTGCGCCCCAGCGGCACCGAGCCCAAGCTCAAGGTGTATATGAGCGCCTTTGCGCACGGTGAAAAAGCAGCTTCGGAGCGCCTTGCGCGGCTTGAGGCGGGCGTGGACAGGCTGATGGGCGAGCTGCTCGGAATGTGACGGCGGGCATGGGCCCTGAAGCTCCGGTTTTTTGATCCTTTCGGGTGAACGGCACTCCGTTCGCCCGTTTTTTGATGAAAACGATGCTTTCGCGTTGGAAACAGGTCTAATATACTTGAATACGCGGCGGCGGCGGTGTATAATTATTCGTTAAGTATTCCTTATATAAAGGGGAAAATTATGAAGCTTATTTCATGGAATGTAAACGGCCTGCGCGCCTGCATGGGCAAGGGCTTTAACGACTTTTTTACCGCCGAAAGCGCGGATATCTTCGCCCTGCAGGAGACCAAGCTTCAGCAGGGGCAGATCGATTTTGCGCCCGAGGGCTATCATGCCTATTGGCACTACGCCGAAAAGAAGGGCTATTCCGGCACGGCGGTTTTCAGCAGGATCGAGCCGCTCTCAGTTTTTTACGGAATGGGAGGCGACGCGGAGCTTGAGGGCGAGGGGCGCGTGATAACGCTTGAGTTCGAGGAGTTTTATTTCGTAACCGTCTACACGCCGAACGCGCAGCGGGAGCTTACAAGGCTTGAATACCGCTGCCGCTGGGAGGACGCCTTCCGCGAATACCTTGCTTCGCTGGATGCAAAAAAGCCGGTGGTCGTGTGCGGCGATATGAACGTGGCTCATAATGAGATAGACCTTAAAAACGCTAAATCGAACGTGGGCAACGCGGGCTTTACAAACGAGGAGCGCGAAAAATTCACCCTGCTGCTCGATGCGGGCTTTGCGGACAGCTTCCGCAGGCTCTATCCCGACAGGGAGGACGCCTACACATGGTGGAGCTATATGTTTAAGGCGCGGGAGCGGAACACGGGCTGGCGCATAGATTATTTCGTGGTCAGCGAGCGGCTTATGGACAGGGTGAAGGACGCGCTGATCTATAAAGACGTCATGGGCTCGGATCATTGTCCCGTTGGGCTTATCATGGAATAAAACGGAGCAAAACCGAATAAGACGGAGCAAAACCGAATAAGACGGAGAAAAACCGTAAAACCGATTTTTTGAGCGGGGAAAAGCTTGTATGAGATTTGAATTTTCAAAGATGCACGGCCTTGGCAACGATATGGTCGTGGTGGATGACCGTGCGGAGCGCATAATGGATATAAACGGCTTTGCGGAGCGCATACTGCACCGCAATACCGGCGTTGGGGCGGACAGCCTGCTGATCATCCGCAATTCGGATATTGCGGATATACGCATGCTTATACTGAATATCGACGGCAGCGAGGCGGAGATGTGCGGCAACGGCATCCGCTGCTTCGTAAAATTCTGCATAGAGAAGGGCATAATGAATAAGCATGAGTTCACCGTTGAAACGCTTTCGGGCATAAAGCGCCCCCGCGCCGTGGTGGAAAACGGCGTGGTTGTGGGCATCGGCGTGGATATGGGCGAGCCCAGGCTGGACTGCGCGGATATCCCCGTTGCCGCCGAGGGCGAGTTTCAGCAGAAAAGCCTGTTTTCCCACGGCAGAAGGTTCACCGTCACAAGCGTGAATACCGGCGTGCCGCACACCGTGGCGTTCGTGGAGGACGCGGCGGAAACGGACGTTGAATACTATGGCAGGGATATAGAGCGCAGCCCCATCTTCCCCAAGCGCACGAACGTGGACTTCGTGCAGGTGATAGACGATGAAAATATCATCATGCGCGCGTGGGAGCGCGGCTGCGGCTGCACCCTCTGCTGCGGCACCGGCGCCTGCGCCTCGGCGGTGGCCTGCATACTTGCGGGCTATACCGGCAGAAGGGTGAACGTGCACGTGGAGCTCGGCACGCTTGAAATAGAGTGGCTTCCCGATAATTCCATCTATATGTTCGGCCCCGCTAAAACGGTGTGCGAGGGCGTTTTTTACGACTGCGAATGAACAGGGCCCCCGTAAACAATCCCAAATCGGAGCGGCTTTTTGAGCTTTTGCGCCGCGCAGGGGCAGGCTCCCTACCGCAAAGGGCGGCGAGCGGCGCTTCCCTTGAGCGGGAGCGCGGCGAAGCGCCCGAAAAAAGGCATAGCCCCGTGCCGGTGCTGCTTGCGCCGATGGCGGGCATTACGGACAGCGCGTTTCGGCGGCTCTGCATCGAAAAGGGCTGCGATTTCACCTTCACGGAGATGGTCAGCGCGAGCGGGCTTCATTATAAAAACCGCAAAACGCAGGAGCTTATTTCAATTTCCGATGCGGAAAAGCCCTGCGGCGTGCAGCTTTTCGGGCACGATCCCGCATTGATGGCGGAAACGGTGCAAAGGCTGTTTGCCGAGCTTGTGTCCGTGCGCGAGGTTGCCGTTATAGATATAAACATGGGCTGCCCCGCGCCCAAAATAACCTCAAACGGGGACGGCTCCGCGCTTATGAAAAGCCCCGCGCTTGCGGGAAGGATCATCGAGGCGGCGGTCAAGGCTTCGCCGGTGCCTATAAGCGTTAAATTCCGCAAGGGCTGGGATGAAGCAAGCGTGAACGCCGTGGAGTTTGCCAAAATGGCGGAGAGCAGCGGCGCGTCGTTTTTGACCGTTCACGGCAGAACGCGCGCGCAGATGTATTCCGGCACGGCGGATAGGGCGCTGATAGCCGAGGTGGTTTCAAGCGTGAACATACCCGTTGTCGGAAACGGCGATATTTTTTCCGGCGAGGCCGCGCTGGATATGCTCGAAAAAACGGGCTGCGCAGGGCTTATGGCGGCGCGCGGCGCGCAGGGCGACCCCTTTATATTTGAGCGGATAAGCGCGGCTCTGAATAATGAAAATTACACGCCCCCAAGCGAAAAAGAGCGGCTGGATACGGCGCTTCGGCATATAGAGGACTATGTTTCGGGGCATGGAGGCGGCGCGTTTGCGGATATGAGAAAGCATATCGCGTGGTACGTCAAGGGCATGTGCGGCAGCAATGAGCTGCGCAGGCGCGTGAATACCTGCAAGAACGCCCGGGAGCTTACAGCGCTTGTGACCGCGTTTCGTGATGAGCGCGAAAGCTTTGCGGGTATTTGAGGCGTGCAGCGCATTTTTGCGAAAAAAGACGCTGCCTTCAAATAATAGAGGGTCAATAAAAGGTTAATAATAAGGAAATACTTTTTCAGGAGATAATAAGGCTATGTTGATGGATGCAATGGGCATTATACGGAATGCGGAGGACACGCTTCGCGGCGATTACCAGGTGGAGCTTGCGGAGGCAACGCCGCAGCAGCTTCACAGGGCGGTTTCAAACGCGGTGATGCGCGCCATTGCCGATGACTGGCGCAGAAGCCGCAGGGCGCGTGAAAAGGGCAGAAGGGCGTACTATATTTCGGCGGAGTATCTTACGGGCCGAATGATTTACAACAACCTTTTCTCGCTCCGTTTGCTCGATGAGGTCAGGCGCCTGCTCGCGCTTCGCGGCGTGGATATAGCCGTGATGGAGGATATTGAGGACTGCGCGCTCGGAAACGGCGGCCTGGGCAGGCTTGCCGCGTGTTTTTTGGACAGCGCCGCCACCCACGATCTGCCGCTGGACGGCTACGGCATCCGCTACAAATTCGGGCTTTTCAAGCAGGAATTCATAAACGGCTTCCAGGCGGAAAAGGCGGACGACTGGCAGAGGCAGGGCGATCCCTGGAGCCGCAGAAGGGATGATAAAACCATCACCGTTGAATTTGGGGACAGGAAGGTGCTTGCCGTGCCTTACGATATGCCCGTTATCGGCTACAACACCTCCACCATCGGCACGCTGCGCCTTTTCCAGAGCGAGGCCGTGGAGGAATTCAATTTTGCCGCGTTCAACGCGCAGGAATACGCCCTTGCCGTGCGCGAGAAAAACTCCGTGGAGGATATAACCCGCGTGCTCTATCCGAACGACAGCACCAGGGAGGGCAAAAAGCTGCGCCTGAGGCAGCAGTATTTCCTTTCAAGCGCTTCGCTTCAGGACGTGCTGAGGCGGCATAAGCGCGTTTTCGGCACGGTGGATAATTTTGCCGAGATGAACGCCGTGCAGCTTAACGACACGCACCCCACCGTGAGCATTCCGGAGCTCGTGCGCCTTATGATGCAGGAGGGCAAGAGCTTTGACGAGGCGTTTGAGATCGCGCGCAAAACCTTCAGCTACACGAACCATACCCTCATGAGCGAGGCGCTTGAAACCTGGGATACAGAGCTTTTCAAGAGCGTGATACCGAATGTGTTTGAAATAGTTGCCATGATAAATGCCCGCCTTGAAAAAGAGCTTTCGGAGCGCGGCATCTATGGCGATATGTTTGAAAATATGCGCATATTCTCCGGCGGAAGGATCCACATGGCAAGGCTTGCCACCTACGTTTCAAGCTACGTCAACGGCGTTGCCCGCATCCATTCGGAGCTGCTTAAAACCGAGGTGCTGCACGATTGGTACAGGCTCTATCCCGAAAGATTTCAGAATAAAACGAACGGCATCACCCAGCGCCGCTTCCTTGGGCTTTGCAACCCCGGGCTTTCAAGGCTTATAGGCGAGCGCATAGGCTACGGCTTTTTGACCGACCTGTCCGAGATAAAGCGCCTTGAGAGCATGATAGACGATGCGCTTATAGATGAGTTCATCGGCGTTAAAAGGGAGCTGAAGGAAAAGCTTTCCGCGATCATCGAGGCGAAGGAGGGCGTGAAGCTCCCCACCGATTTCGTGTTCGACGTGCAGGTAAAGCGTATGCACGAATACAAGCGCCAGCTTATGAACGCGCTGAGCATAGTGCATATCTATAAGGAGCTGAAGCAGGGCGGGCTTTCGGATCTGCCCAAAACCGCGTTCATCTTCGGCGCGAAGGCGGCTCCCGGCTATATGATGGCAAAGAATATCATCAAGTATATAAACGAGATAGCCCGCAAGGTCAATTCCGATCCGGACGTGAACGGAAGGCTCCGCGTGGTGTTCGTTCAGAATTACAACTGCTCCTATGCCGAGCATATCATTCCCGCGGCGGATATAAGCGAGCAGATCTCCCCCGCAGGCACGGAGGCGAGCGGCACAGGCAATATGAAATTTATGCTGAACGGCGCCGTTACTCTCGGCACCTACGACGGCGCAAATATCGAGATAGTGGAGTGCGCGGGCGAGGAGAATAACTATATCTTCGGCGCGAAGGTGGATGAGCTTTCCAGGCTGCGCCCGCATTACAACCCCCGCGCCGTGTACGATCAAAGCCATATCGTGCGCCGCGCCGTGGACAGCCTTGTGGACGGCAGCATCGCAAACGATGAGGACAGCAGCCACGTGTTCCGCGAGATCTATAATTCCCTGCTGCACGGCGATTGGCGCAAGCCCGATTATTATTTCAACCTATATGATTTTGAGGACTACGTTCGCGCCAAGCTCCGCGCCATCTACGATACGCGCGAGCAGAAGGCCTTTGCAAAAAAATGCCTTATGAACACCGTGAACGCGGGCAAGTTTTCGTCCGACCGCACCGTAAAGGAATATGCCGAGGAGATCTGGCATATCCGGTGCGTGGAGATGGAAGGCTGAGGGCCCTGTGCATAGCAAATGGGAGGCAGTATGAAAAGGCTCACCTGTTTTTCCGTGCTCGGTTCGTATTCCATCGGCTTCGAGCTTGAGCATGAAACCACCGTGCCTGCTTTTATTGAAAAGCTGAGATCCGCCGGAGTGAGTATTGACAGGGTCAAGCTGCGCGAAAAGGCGGAGAAGGCGGAAAACACCGCGCGCGCTGTTCACGGCAGGGAGTATTCCGCAGCAGAGCTTATAAAAAGCTTCGATGAAATAAACGCGGCGGCGGAGGATATAGTTTACAATATCCGCTGTAAAAAGGGCAAAAAAACCTTCAGCGTGTTCATGAAGGGCAGCACCTCGAAGGTGTCCGTGCTGACAGAGGATTTCTATTTCGATTTGGAAAAAGCTCTTGAAAGCGGCGAAGGGCGGTAGAGCGCCCGCGCCGGAGCTGTGCCATTTTTGAAAAGGTATCTGCAAAACGAATGCGAGGAGCATAAACAAGCATTATTATATCGAAATCCTCCGGAGCTTGACAAGGGGCGAATAGCGGAGTATAATCGAATATAGGATATAATTCATGGAATGAGTTAGAACGGCTGTCTGTTATAATGCCGCTGCAGGGAATTCCTGCGCATTTGACGTGAAGCTAATGCATCCGCCGCAGGCGGAGCATCGGACTTAATAAATTTTCTTGGAAGGAGAGAAAAGCATGAAGAAGATCCTCAGCTTCATTCTCGCGTTTGCGCTCGTGCTGTCCGTTATGGCGGTTCCCGCGCTTGCCGAGAATACCGCGCCCGCAGTGAGGGATGCGGCGGACATCAACGAGGCGCTGAACGTTGAAGGCGGCACTCTTGTTTTTGTAAATGATGAAACATACCCCTGGACGGTGGACGGCGATGCCGCAAAATCGGGCAACGCCGGCGTGGGCAACTCGGAATCATCCGTCAGAACCACGGTCACCGCGAATGAAGGCGATGTGCTGCAGTTCGATTGGATAAGCATGGGCGAGGGCTCCGACACTGCGGACTGGGACGGTCTGCGCGTGTATGTGGACAGCACCAAGATCCTTGAAAAGGGCGCAAATCACCCGAATTTCGAGCGCTTTGCCTACGTTCTTTCCGCGGGCGAACATGAGATAAGATTCACCTTCAAGAAGGACAGCGGCGTAAACGGCACCGGCGACTATGCAAAGATCGATAACGTCAGCGTTGCCGCTCCCGCTGTGCCCGAGAGCATCGTTGCTTCGGATGTTGAGGTTCCCGTGAATCGCACCGCGAGCGTGAGCTACACGGTGCTTCCGGATGAAGCGATAAACAAGAGCGTGACCTTTACCATCGCCGATGAATCCGTTGCAACGGTCGATGCAAACGGCGTTGTTCGCGGCGTCGTTGAGGGAAGCACCACGCTGACTATCGCAAGCGTAGCTTCGCCCGATGTTACCGCAGAGGTGAATGTTAACGTTGTTCCCGGTCCGGATCCCGTGAAGCTCTTCGGCGCTTCCATGAGCGATCTCGGCGGCACGGGTCTTGACGGCAAATGGATAAGCTTTATGGACAACGCTCCCGGCGCGGTATCCAATGCGGGCGATCCGAATGCTTCCGTATACGCGGCGGCGTTCGCAGGCGGCAAGGTTTACGGCTACACCTTCGTGAACGGAGTCGGCTCGAATTACTTCATCATGGATACCGAAACCATGAAGCTTGGCTATTCCGGCTACACCTTCGCAAACACCGTTTACGGCATGGCATACGATCATTCGACGGACACCATGTTTGTGCTCTACGGCAACTACCGCTACCTCGGCGCCGTTGATCTTGCCACGGGTCAGGTGACCTATGTTGCAAGCCTGTCCGGCCACAGCGGCACGCCCTACACCTTTGCGATCGACGGAGATGGCACGGGCTATATCATCACCAACGGCACCAACGCAAGGCTCTATAAGGTCAATCTTGCAACCGGCGCCTGCACGCTCGTCGGCAGCACCGGCGTTGCGCTCTCCTATCTGCAGAGCATGACGTGGGACCACAACACCGATCAGCTCTTCTGGGCCTCCGTAACCTCTCAAACGGTAACGGGGCTGTATGTGTTGGATCCCGAAACCGCAGCCGCAACGAGCCTCGGCGTTATCGGCGAGGGCGGTCATGAAGTCGTGGGCCTGTTCACGATGAACGATATCGAGATCCCCCCCGTTGAATTCCCCGATGCGGAGGTTACCTTTGTGGACGGCGTGGACGGCTCTGAGCTCGGCTCCATGACGGTTGCGGGCGGCACCGTGCTCAATGAGGCGGATTTCCCGACTCCTCCCGAGCATGAGGGGCTTGAGTTTGCAAGATGGGATTACGACGGCGCACCCGTCTACTCCAACCTTACCATTACCGCGAGGTATCTCGATCCCACCGCGATCGTTTGGGATTTTGAAACGAATCCCTGGGAGCTCGGCTTTGATTCGCTTGATGCGGACGGCGACGGCTTTGATTGGGGCTGGAGCTATGATATCGGCGCAACCACCTACGAGGGCAAGGGCGTGATGCAGAGCGATTCCTACATAAACGGCACGGGCGCGCTCAACCCCGATAACTGGCTCATCACACCTCCGTTCCGCGGCAGCTCGATAAGCTTCCTGTATTGCGGTCAGGATCCCTCCTGGGCAGCCGAGTATTTCGGAGTATATGTTTCCACCGATGGCGGCGCGAGCTGGGGCGAGGAGCTTGCAAGCTACACCTCAAACGGCGCGTATCAGCAGTGCGTTGTGGATCTGAGCGAATACGAGGGTCAGTCCATCATGTTTGCGATCCGCCATTATAACTGCACCAACCAGTTCAAGCTGAATATCGATTATATCTGCATAACCGGAGTCAAGCACGAGGTAACTTTTGTGGACGGCGTAACGGGTGACACTATCGAAACCGTGCTTGTTGACCGCGCCTCTGCTGCGACCGCTCCCGAAGTGCCCGAGCATTTCGGCTACACCTTCATTGAGTGGGACACCGATTTCTCCAAGGTAACCGATGATATCACCGTCACAGCAATCTATGAGCTGAGCTGGGATGTGGATCAGGATGGCGATGTGGATACCGCCGATGCGCTTGCCGTAATGCGCCATGTGATGAACATTGAGCAGGCCGACGCCGCGTATATGGATGCCGATGGCAACGGAGAGATCAATATTACGGATGCGCTGCTCATCATGCGCTTTGCACTCGGCATTGACTGACGCTCGCCGAAACGGCGCTGAATAAACGAATATCCCCGTGATATGCGGGAAATACGGCGGAGGGGCTTCGGCCTCCCCGCCTTTTTGCCGAAAAGAAGCGCATTGATTATGAAACTGCCTTGCCCGCATCGGCTTTTTCATACAAATAATTCCGAATGATTCCGGCAGTTATGCCAAAATGAATTACAATTAATAATTCGCTGCAAAAGGCGTCCCCATATTGAAAATGCTTCCAAAACATGATAAAATACACCAGATGCCGCGCTCTTATCCTTGGGCAAATCCATGGCAAAACAGGAGTAAATATGAACCGTATCAGCAAGGATGAATACTATCTTTCCATCGCCGCTTCAGTTGCAAAGCGCTCCACCTGCCTTCGCAGGCAGTACGGCGCGGTTATCATAAAGAACGATGAGATCATCTCCACCGGCTATAACGGCGCCGCGAGGGGCGAGCCGAACTGCTGCGATACCGGCGAATGCTGGCGCGAGGCAAACGGCATTCCGCACGGCGAGCAGTACGAAAAATGCGTTGCCGTGCACGCCGAGCAGAACGCCATAATCTCCGCTCCGCGCAGCCTGATGCTGGGCGGCACGCTCTACCTTGCGGGCTTCGATGCCTGCGGCGAGCTTGCCGAGCCCGCGCCCTGCGTTATCTGCTCCCGCATGATAAAGAACGCGGGCATAGCGGAGATCGTTTCCAAAACTGCGGACGGCGGCATCAAGCGCCGCAGGGCATAACGAAAAAAGCAAAGGAAATAAGGAAAAATGAGGATAGTTGAGCCCTCTTTTGAAATATTGAACGCTCCAAAAAGGGCGGAGGTACTCCGGCATCTTGAGCTCTGCGGCAGGGTGTGCTATAAGAGCGAGGATAAGATAACCGAGGATTCCGCCTCGCGCTTTGTGAAATTTCTCATAGAGCGCGGGCATGAAAGCCCCATCGAGCATATCTCTATAAGCGTTCGCATCATCTGCGACCGCGGCGTTTCCCATGAATGGGTGCGCCACCGCATCGCCAGCTATTCGCAGGAGAGCACAAGATATTGCAATTATAATTCGGAAAAGTTCGGCGGCGGCATCGCGTTCATCCGCCCGTATTTCGCGGATAACGAAAAGCTCTTTGAAATTTGGAAAGCGGAGATGCAGAGCGCGGAAAAGGCGTATAGCGATATGCTTGCAAACGGCGCAAAGCCCGAGGACGCAAGAAGCGTGCTTCCAAACAGTCTTAAAACCGAGTTTATCTGCACCATGAACCTGCGCGAATGGCGGCATTTCTTCGCGCTGCGCTGCGCAAAGGCGGCGCATCCCGCGATGCGGGAGATAGCCGTGCCGCTTCAGGCGGCGTTCAGAGAGCTGCTGCCGGAGCTGTTTTAAAAGGACAATGCTGAATTATTGAAGAAATTCCTAAGGAATTTCAACCGCAATTATTCATTATTCATTATTCATCATTCACTATTCACTATTGAGGTGGAAAAGATGCTTCTTTCCGGATACACAAGGGATAAGGACTCAAACCCCATCGCGGGCGCGAACGTCTATATTATGAGCGAGCGCTTCGAGCCGCTTCACCAAACTGTCAGCGATGAGAAGGGCTTTTACTCCTTCGATCTGCCTGCGGGAAAATATAAGTATCTCGTTGCGGTAAAGGACTATGGCGAGAAATATCTTGAGTATTGGTGCGAGAATATCGACCTTTCGGAGGATAGATCGATCGACGCGCGATTCGACACGCTCGAGGTGTACGGTCTGAACGTTTTCCGCGTGATGGGCGGCCACCCCGCGCTGATGGTCTATTTTCGCCCGATGAGCCTTGAAAAATTCAGAGCGGGCGAAGCGGATATCTGCCCCGATATAACGAGCATCCGCGCCTTTGTGAACGGCGGCGAGGTATCCGTACTTGAAACGAACAAGGTGCGCGAATTCGCGGGCGATCAGAGCATGGGCGCTTACCTTATCCAGGCCGCGCTGCCCGAGGGCGTGAACGAATGGGAGCGAGTGGATGTGGAGATAACGGGCGATGGCGGCGCGTTCGGCATGGCAACGATCTTTGCGGAAAAGTAAGAGTTAAACCCGCCCGGCGTATTTGGGCGGAAACGGTTTTAGAAAATTGCAAGGGGAAATATGGCAAGAGAATCAAAAACATGGACGCTTGAAACTGCGGACGGAGCGCATATCGTGGAATTCTTTCCGCGAACCGCGTTCAAGCCCGCAAAGCTGATGATAGACGGAAGCATCGCGCCGCTTGATATGACACGTTCGTTTTACGAGGGCATAGATCAGCCGATACTCACGGGCGGAGGGCATGATATAAGGCTCGTTAGCAAGGGTAAATTCACCGATATAGCCTACGATGGAGTGTATATGGAGAGCGGAAATGCATATGAGCCGCTTCCGAAAATTTCCAATGCGAACTGGGTTTTCGTCATTATCTCGCTCGCGGCGATCATACTCGGCGGCGCAATTCCGAGCGCGTGCGCGGTAGGAGGCGCGGCGGCAGGCGCGGCGATTGCGTTGAATAAAAGCCTGGGTAATAAAACGAAGATCGTTTTAGGCGCGCTGATAGCGGCGCTCACTTGGGCGCTGGCGATCGGGTTGAGCTTTTTCTTTGTGAAGGGCATGAAGCTGGTGGAGAAGAACACCGCCGCAAAATTCGGCTTGGATGAATACTCGATAGAGCTGACACGCGATTTCAGAAAGGACAACGATACCGAAGGGCTGCTTGAAGCGGGCGACGAGCTTGTTTTCGCGGTGTATTCGGACGAGGTTTACGCCTTTGCAACGAAGATCAGCGAAAGTCAGCTCAAGCTTATTTACGACGTGGAGCTCGCTTCCGCAGAGGAATACTTTCTTGCATATTTTGATATTGACAAGAGCGATATAAAACGCACAGAGAGCGGCAGGGAGTATATAACCTATGCGGAAGGGGAGCGCCGATACGTCATATCCGTTGAGCACGCAAACAAAGCCTTTTATTTCACTCAGCTCCAATGCCTTGAGAAAAACGCCGAAAAATGCATTCCGAAGATGATTGAATGGACGAACGGCATAAAAATTACTGATAGTGAAGGCTGAAAAGCTTGATGCGGGGGAAGGGCAGCCTGCCCCCGTTTTTTGATATCATACGGAGCGATTAGAGGATTAAAAATGATAGAACTATTCGAAATAACCGAGGAAAATATGTTTTCCGTTCGCGGTCTTGCCGTGCGCGAGGATCAAAAGGGCTTTCTTGACAGCGCCCTGGGCATAATCGCGCGGGGCTACATCTACCGCGAAAGCCGTGCGCGGGTGCTCGGCATAGCTCACGGCGGCGAGGCGATAGGGCTTGCGCTTGTGAAGGATCTGGACGATGAACCCGCCTGCTACGATCTTCAGCAGTTTATGATAGATGAGCGTTACCAAGGGCGCGGCTTCGGCACGGCGGCGCTCAAGCTGATCCTTTCGGAGCTTGAAGCGGAGCGCAAATACGACTGCGTGGAGGTCTGCGTTAAAAAGAATGCGATCGAGGCGCTGCGCGTTTATGAAAAGGTCGGCTTCGTCGATACGGGCTATGTGGACGAGGCCGCGCCGGACTGCCTTTGCCTTGTTTACAGGTTTGCGCCGATAATCAAGCCGGAAAAGACCCTTTCGGGCAGCATTCTCGATATCGGCGGCGGGGGAGAGGGCGTGATAGGCAGACTGTACGGCGAGCGCGTCACCGCGATAGATAACCGCCAAGAGGAGCTGGCTGAGGCGCCGGGCGGCTTTACAAAGCTTTTGATGGATGCGCGAAAGCTCGATTTTGCGGATGAAAGCTTTGATAATATCACTTTTTTCTATAGCCTCATGTTCATGGATAAAGAAACGCAAGGGCTTGCAGCCACAGAGGCTTTGCGCGTGCTGAAAAGGGGCGGTAAGCTGCTTGTTTGGGATGCAAAGATCGAAAAAGCCTATCCCGAAGCCTTTACGGTGGAGCTTGAAATAGACCTTGGCGGCGAAAAGCTGAAAACCGTCTACGGCGTTATCAGCGATATAGTGAACCAAACTGCCGAAACAGCCGCCGCGCTGTTCACCCCTTTTGGCTCGGAGCTTATAAGGCGCGAGAGCGCAAACGGGCAGTTTTACTTGGAACTTATAAAGAAATAATAACGCGAAATTATCGGAAGATCAGCGAAATATCCCCGTGCAGGGCAAGGCGAAGTATGCCCACGGCGATAAGATGCGCGGGGTAATAGATATAGAAGAACCATTTGAGCTTGAGGGTGTTGGAATCGACCCCCTTTTTCGCAGTTAGTTCAGCATTCATTTTCTTATAGTCACAACTCCCGCGCAATATGAGCATTTTTCAAATTTAAGATTTGGGAAATGCTCTTTCAATTCGCTTGCAACGAAATAGTATTCCTCATCGTCCCAGCCTTCGCCGCAATCCTCGCGGCAAGCTTCAAGCGCGGCGCGATCTTCAAAGGCAACGTCCCCGATAAGGATGCAGCCGCCCTCGTTGAGAAGGGAAAGCAGCTTTTTGATAAAGGGAAGCTTTTCCTCGTCCGTAAGGTGGTGCAGCGAATAGGTTGCGATTATGAAATCATAGCGGTTTTCAAGCAGCTCTTTAGAAAGCCCCTTTGAAAAATCGCCGCAAAAAAGCTTTGCTTTCGGCATTTTTTCGCTTGCGATCTCCACCATGCGCGGCGAAAAATCCTGCCCGAAAACGCGGCAGCCGCGCTCATAGAGCCTGCTTGTTAAAACCGCCGTGCCAAAGCCGAGATCGAGCACGGCGGGTGCATTTTTTTGCATCACCGTATCGAAAATCAGCCCAAGCACCGCCTTATAGCCGGCGAAGGGGTAGAGGTTGCTTTCATCGGAAAGCCCAACGTCGCGGTCGTAGCCGTCCGCCCAAAGATCGAAGCCGGAGCTTGTGAGCATGGTTTTACCTCCAAATAAGCATCGTTTCAGTTCGTTTGCGGCACGGAAAACGGCACGAAGGCGTTTTCCCTCGCGGTTTTAACGCGCAGGCTCAGCTCGCCGCTTTCAAGATAATGCGCCTGAAGCACCTCGGCGCGGCCGCCTTCGTGATCGCCGCAAGCAGTTGGGAAAAGCGCGATAAGCTCGCCCTCCTTCAGCTCCGCAAGGGCGTTTTTTACAAACCGCTTGGGTATTTTCAGCGTCAGCTCGGCGGTATCCTCCGCCTTTGTGAAGTCCACAAGGCGCATATTGCCGTGCGGACACGCCTTCACGCACGCGCCGCAGCCTATGCACTCAGCGTGATCCACCTGCGGCACGCGCCCGTTTTTTTCTATTGCGCCAAAGCCGCACGCGCCCGCGCACAGCCCGCATCTATCCTGCCCCGGGCAGAGGCAGACCGCCGCACGGCCCCTTTTCAGCCGCGCAGGGGAGGGCGCGCGATCAAGCATGGCAGTTTTTTCCGTTACACTATCCATATCAACACCAAAGCTCATCGAAAAAATTTTTACACCATAAATTACGAATTATGCATTATGCATTATGAATTACGAATTACGAATTATGAATTACGAATTACGAATTACGAATTACGAATTACGTATCAGTATTTATAAAACGCCGCTTCAAACGGGCCGAGCGGGATATCCACCAGCCTTGCGCCGTTCTCCTCCCATGAATCCACGGTCAATTCACGCGCATGGGTGGAAAAAACGCAGGTGAGCTTCGCGGGGCCGTCCGTAACATCGTTTATGGCAAAGCGGTAGCTGCTGCGCGGCACGGGCGTGAAATTGGCGGCGAATATCAGGCGGCTTTCGCCATAGTGACGGGAAAAAACTATCACGGAGTTTTCGCCGTCGTTCACCACGAGCCACCGAAAGCCCGAAAAGCCGATCTCCTCATGGTGCAGGCAGGGCTGAGCAAGGTAAAAAAGGTTCAGCGCGCGGGAAAATTCCTGCATTGCGCGGTGGGCGGGGAAGTCCAGCAAAAACCAGTCCAGCTCGCCTTGGAACGCCCATTCTGCAAACTGCCCGAACTCGTTGCCCATAAAATTCAGCTTCTTGCCCGGATGCGCGAATTGATAGGCAAACAGCAGCCGAAGCTGCTCAAATTGCTGCTCATAGCTGCCCTTCATGCGCCCTATCAGCGAATGCTTGCAATGCACCACCTCGTCGTGCGAAAAGGGCAGCACGTACTGCTCCGCAAAGCAGTAGCTTATTGCGAACGAAAGCTTATCGTGGTGATACCTTCTATGCACGGGATCCTTCTCCATGTAATACAGAGTATCGTTCATAAATCCCATGTTCCACTTATAATCAAAGCCGAGCCCGCCCGCGTAAACGGGCTTTGTGATGTCCGCGTAGGCGGTGCTTTCCTCCGCTATCACAAGGCAGCTCGGGCATTCGCGGTGCACGGCGGTATTAAGCTGCTTTAAAAATTCCACCGCGTCCAGATTGATGTTGCCGCCGTAGATATTCGGGCGCCACTGCGATTTGGCGAAATCGTGATAGAGCATACAGCTCACCGCGTCCACCCGCAGCCCGTCCGCATGGAAATGCTTCAGCCAAAAAACCGCGTTTGAAATAAGGAAGCTGCGCACCTCCGCTCTTGCGTAATTGAAAAGCAGCGTGCCCCATTCCGGCATTTCGGCGCGCAGAGGATCGTCGCTTTCAAAAAGCGCGGAGCCGTCGAAGCGGCGCAGACCCGCCTCATCCTTCACAAAATGCGCCGGCACCCAATCCAATATCACGCCGATATTCCTGCTGTGGGCGCGGTCGATGAACGCCATAAGCTGCTCCGGCAGGCCGTATCTTGCGGACACCGCGTAATAGCCCATCGTTTGGTAGCCCCAGCTGTCGTCCAGCGGAAATTCGGAAACGGGCAGCAGCTCGATGTGCGTGTAGCCCATGTGATCGCAGTAATCTATAAGCTCATCCGTCAGCTCGCCAAGCCCGCGCCCGCGTTTCCATGAGCCGAGATGCACCTCGTAAATGTTTATCGGGCGCGTAAATTGGTTTTCATTTCGCCTTTTTTCAAGATAGGCATCGTCCGTCCAGTCGTATTGCGGCAGGCCGTGGATAATGCTTGCGGTGGCGGGGCGAAGCTCGGCGCGGAAGGCGAAGGGGTCGGCCTTGTCGCAAATGCTGCCGTCCGCACCCCAAATGCGGAATTTGTATTTCTGGCCGCGCCAAATATCCGGAGCAAAGGCCTCCCAAAAGCCCATGTGCTCGATCCTTTTCATGGGCAGCGCGGCATCGTTCCAGCCGTTGAAATCACCGATAACGGAAACAGCCCTCGCGTTCGGCGCGTACACGGTGAAGCGCCAGCCCTCCACCTCGCCCTCCCTTGCAAGATGGGCGCCGAGCGCACGGTAGGCCTCCGCGTTTTCGCCGATGTTATAAAGGTAGAATGCGTTTTGATCCATGGTAATACCTCGCTATGCACTCCCTTTGCAGTGCGGTATATATTACTGTTGATTATACACCAAAACCGTTCATTTGCCAACGCAGAATTTTGTAAAAATATTGTTCAAAAGCTCCTCGGAAAACTCGCGCCCGGTGATTTCGGAAAGCGCGGAGAGCGCGGAGGCAAGATACACGGATATAAGCTCCGTGCCGCTCTGCGTAAGCGCTGCTTCAAGCTCGCTTCGGGCGGCTTCAAGCCGCTCTATATGCCGCGCGTTCGTAACTATCGCGCGGCTTTCGCTTGCGCCGAGCTTTTTTGCAATAAGCTCCTTCAGTAAATCAAGCCCCTCGCCCGTTTTGGTGCTGATGATAACGCACTCTCCGGCGGCGCAGGGCAGCGCCGATATAAGCTCGCGCCCGTATTTGGCGCAGCCCTCCTGCGAAAGATCGCATTTATTTATAACGAAAACCGCGTTTTTGCCCGCCGCAGCAGCAATAAGCGCCCTTTCCTGCGGCAAAACCTCGCCCTTTGCGCCATCGAAAATAAATAGCAGGCATTCGGCGCTCTCCGCCTCGGTTTTGGCGCGGTCCATGCCGATGCGCTCCACGGGGCTTTCCGCGTTTTCCCTCAGCCCCGCCGTGTCCACCAGGCGCACGGGAACGCCCAGAATATTCAGCTTTTCCTCAAGAATATCCCTCGTGGTGCCGGGAATATCGGTCACTATCGCCCGCTCGCAGCCCAAAAGCGCGTTCATCAGGCTGGATTTTCCCGCGTTCGGCAGGCCCAGTATCACCAGCTTCGCGCCCTCGCGCAGCACCCTCGCGCCCCTGCCGTTTTCGATCAGCGCCGAGATTTCGTCTATTACAGGCATCAATACCTGCGGCACGGAGGAAAGCGCCTCGTCCTCCATCTCCTCCGGATAGTCCATGGAGGCGGCAAGCTCGGCGGCAAGGTCTATCAGCCCTGCTTCTATTTTGCCTATCCGCTCGCTCAGCCCGCCGCGAAGCTGCTCAAGCGCGGCCCCCGCGCTGCGCTCCGTTTCGGAATTTATAAGATCCATCACCGCGTCCGCCTGCACCAGATCCAGCTTGCCGTTTAAAAACGCGCGCTTTGTGAATTCCCCGGGCTCCGCGCGGCGCAGCCCGAGCGAGGAGAGCATCCGCGAAGCGGCGGAAACCACCGCATACGAGCCGTGCAGGTGCAATTCAAGCATATCCTCGCCCGTGTAGGTTTTGGGCGCAGGGAAAAACACCGCCATGCATTCGTCTATCGTTTGCCCTTGGGAAACCAGCCTGCCGTATCGGAGCCTGCCCGCCTCGATCCTGCCGGTGAAGGCCCGCTCCAAAACGCTTCTTGCGGCGCTTCCGCTTACCCGTATTACGGCAATCGCACCGCCCACCGGGGTGGACAGTGCGAAAACGGTGTCGGTCAAAATATTAAATTCTGCGTTAGCGCTCATGCCTGCTCCCGATTGGGGCGGCTGTAGCCGCTCTGCCTGCGCTTGGGCGAGATCACCACGCGGCGGTTCGGCTCGTCGCCCTCGCTGTGCGTGGTAACGTAGGGATGCTTTTGCAGCGCGGAGTGGATTATCATGCGCTCGTAGGGGTTCATGGGCTCAAGCGTTCTGGGGGAGCCGCTCGATTTCACCTGCGAAGCGATGCGCCTTGCAAGGCGCACAAGGGTCTGCTCGCGCTTCTCGCGGTAGTCCTCGGTGTTTATCGTTACGCGGGTATAGCCGTCCACCTTGCGGTTTCTGTTTATCACAAGGCTGGTCAGATACTGCGCCGCATCCAGCGTTTCGCCGCGATGCCCGATCAGAACGCCCATCTCGCCGCAGTCAACGCGCAGCCGAACGGCGTCCTCCTCGCGGGCGGCAAGCACCTTGCCCTCGATGTGCATTTTTTCAAGCAGACCGCGAACGAACACGGCGGCGGGCTCGTTTTCCGCGGCCTCCTCGGTGTAGTTCAGCTCCGGCTTCTCCGGCTTTTCCGGCTTTTTTTCGCGCTGCTCGGGCTGGCTGCGGCGGTTTTCATTACGATTTCTGCCGCCCTGCCTGCGCTCGCCGCCTCTGCCGCGATTCTCACGGCTGTCGCGGAACTCGCGGCGCTCGCGGTTCTTCGGCACATACTCGATGCTCTCCGCGTCGATCGTGGAAGGCGTTTGGCTCACGGCGGAAACGGCTTCGCTCACGGCGGGAACCTCGGTCACCGCTGCGCCCTGTTCGCCGCCGAACGCGGGCTTATCGGCGCTTTCAAGCTTTTCGGTGCGCTCGGGCCTTTCGGTGCGCTCGGGCCTTTCGGTGCGCTCGGGCCTTTCGGTGCGCTCCGGCCTGCGGCTCTGCTGCCTGCGCTCGTCGCGGTTATCGCGGTTATCGCGGTTATCGCGGCTGTCGCGGCTGTCGCGGCGCTCGCGCCTGTCGTTCCGGCGCTCCCTTTCAAGCGAAAAATCGGGGATGACCACCTCATCGCGGGGCTTTTCGGTAAGCTTCACGATGGCGGGCTTCGCGCCTATACCGAGGATGCCCTTGGTTTCGCGCTGAATGATTTCGATATTGACCTCGTCTATGGAGAGGCCGAGCTGTCCGAGGCCGTTGTATATGGCCGCGTCAACGGATTTGCCCGTTGCCTGTATAGTCAGCATTTTTTACTCCTCTGCCGCCGAAAATGCGGCTATTTATATAGTTTTTTTGCCCCGAAGGGGGAAGGCGGCGCACAGCCGCCCGTGATTATTTGACGGTGAGGGCTTCGCCGTCTGCGGGCTTTGATTTTTTGTTCATCACGGCGTTGATGATCGCGCTGGAGATCATCTGGAACACGCTTGAGAGCACCCAGTAGAGCGAGAACGCCGAGGTGGAGCTCAAGCACACGAAAAGGCTCAGCACAGGGAACAGATACATCATAAAATTCATGCCCTGCTGCTGTGCCGCCGCGCCGGGGTTCTGCTTTTTCTGCTGGCGCTGGCCGATGAAGGACATCAGAAACTGGAAGGCGGTGGCAAGAATGGGCAGAATGAACCAGCCGTTGTTGAACCCTTTCTTGTAAACGCTCATCAGTTCGTCGTATTTCTTCTGCGATTCCTCGCTCTTCACAAGCTGCATATCACCGGAGCCGAACTCGCCCTCCGCAAGCCCGTTTTCAACGAAGGCATTCCAGATGCGCTCACCGGAAACGTAGTTGCCGTTAAGATCGGTGTACCCCTGGTGGAAAAGCACAAGGTTGCCGATGCCGCCGCTCGTGTTGCAGGCGCAGGCGCTGGTGTTGCCGTAGGTGGCCACGGTGCTCGCCGGGGTAACGACGGGGGCAAAGCCGCTGTCGGGCTGCCAGATGTTTGTGATCCAGCCGAATTTGAAGCTGTTGAAGGTTTCCTGGGCAAGCGCCGGGTTTTCGATGGTTTCATAGGTCAGCTTCACGGTCTGCTCATAGCCCCAGAAGCGGAACGCCGCAAGAAAACAAAAGAACAGAGGCAGCGTCAGAAGCATGGGAAGGCAGCCCGCGATGCAGCCGACGCCGTTCTCCTTCATGAGCTTGTTCTGTTCCTGATTCAGCTTTTGCGGATTGTCTGCGTATTTTTTCTTTAGTTTATCGAGCTCCGGCTGAAGCGCGGCCTGCTTTTTCTGCGTTTGGCGGCTCTTGATGTCCGGATAAACCTGAACAAGCCTCAAAACGAGGGTGATTATCACTATGGTGATGAAATAGTTGTTGCCGACTACGCCGTACAGCCATTTGAGGGCGTAGAAAAACCATTCGGTCAATGGAAAATCGTTGATCATATCGGTCCTTTCTTGGGTAAAACGAGGCGATGCCGCGCCGCTTTTCAGCCGTTTTCATCGGCGGGGGGCGCTTCGCCGCCGTGCAGGCAGGCGCCGCTTTCGCATTCTGCGCCGTCCGTGCCTTCTGCGCCTTTCGTGCCGTCTGCGCCGCCCTTTTTCGGCGGCACGGGGTCATAGCCGCCCCTGCAGAAGGGATTGCAGCGAATAATGCGCCAAAACGCAAGCAAAAGCCCCTTGATCGCGCCGTGCGTGCTTATCGCCTCTATCGCGTATTGAGAGCAGGTGGGTGTGAACCGGCAGCGGGGCGGGTAGCGCGGAGAGATATACATTTGGTATCCGCGTATCATATGAATGAAAAAACGCCCCAATAAGCCCTTCATTTTTGATTCTCCGAGCGATCGTGCGCGCCCGATTCGCTTATGGCGCCCATCTTATCGCCGCCTTCGCCCGGCGCGGGGCCTGCGGGCAAAAGCAGCCCCGCTTTTTTCAGCAGATAGCGCATGGTGGAGCGCAGGGAATCGAAGCGTTCCTCAAGGATGGGCTGCTTTGCAATAAAAATCAGCTTCGCATCGCGCATCGCAAGAGGGATCAGCGGCGTTACCGCCTCCCTCATTCTGCGCTTTGTGCGGTTTCGAACCACGGCGTTGCCCAGCTTTTTGCCAACGGAAAAGCCGATCTTCAGTCCGCCGGACTTTCGGGCGGCGTAAACAAGCACCATGCTCCGCGCGCCGACCGATCTGCCAACGCGATAGGTATGGCGAAATTCCTTGTTTCGCTTGAGAGAATAGCAACGCTTCAATTCGGTACGGGCAAGCGGGAAAACCGGCTTATAGGCAATACGCCCTGCACGCGGAGCGCGGGGCGAATGAGTGAAAAGGCCGTATTTTACGCGGACAGCTTTTTCCTGCCCTTGAGACGCCTGCGGGCAAGCACGTTCCTGCCGTTGGCGGTGCTCATGCGCTTGCGGAAGCCATGAACCTTTTTCCTCTGCCTTACCTTGGGCTGGAAAGTCATTTTCATAGTGGTTTACCTCTTTCTTTAATATTAAGGAGCCGCTCAGCAGGGCCCGAACGGGCGGGGACTCCCATAGTGTCGCATTTTCGTATTATACAGGAAGAAGCGCCCGCCTGTCAAGTGGATTTTTATAGCTTTTGCCGCGCTTTCGATCGAAAAAAGCCGAAAATTAAGATTATATTTTGGCTCTGCGCGGGGCGCGCGGCGCTTTACCCGCTCTGCCTGCCGCATATTATGGAGGCTATTTCCCTGTCCGCCTCGCAAATATCATAGGAAAAGAGCGCGCATGGCTCAACGAACGCAAGCTCGCTGTGCTCAAGGCTCTTCGGCTCGCCGCTCTCAACGGTGCATTCAAACACGAAAAGGCGCACGGCAATATCCGGGTAGATATGCGTAAATTCCGCAAGAGGCCTTGTGATATTAAGGGAAATATCCAGCTCCTCGCGGCATTCGCGCAAAAGCGCCTGCTCCGCCGTTTCGCCGGCTTCAAGCTTGCCGCCGGGAAATTCCCACTGCCCTCCCCGCGCCTTGTGCTCGGGGCGGCGGCAGATAAGCACCCTTTCGCCCCGCCTTATCACGGCGGCGGCGACCTCTATAAGCGGCTTTTCGCTTTCTTCACCGGCTTTTTTCGATTCCGCTTCGGCGGCCCTTTCGGGCTTTTGTGCGCCCTTTTTACTCACGCCTTTGTTGCTCACGCCGGTTTTGCCTCCGCCGCCCTGCTTTGCGCGGCGCAGCGTGCGTAAATATGCCTTTTGCTCCTCGCTTATGCGAAGGCTTTCCACCGCCTTTTGTATGCTCCTGCCGTGCGTCCATTCATCCAGCCTGCGCCCTTCAAGATAGGGCAGCGTCTGCTCGTATCTTTCACAAAGCGCCGTGGCAAAATACCAGGCGCGCATCATGTTCACGTAGTAGTCATCGCTGCGCACGGCCGCGACCTTTTCGTGAAAGTCAATGGAAAAATCGTCCTTCAATCCATAGCACATCAGCATCTCTATGCCGAAGCGCACGGTGTAGGCGTGCCGGCTTTCCATGCATTCATAAATGAAGCTTCGCGCCTTTTTGAAATGCTTTTTGAAGGCGGCGGGGCGCAGCGCGTCGCAGGTCGCCCAATTATCCACATGGGGAAGAAAGCTCCGCAGCAGCGCCTCGGAGCCCTCGAGCGATTTTTCCGCATTCAGCAGCAGCGCGTGAAGCGTGTTTTCCTCCAGATAGGTATGCGGAAGCGCACTCAAAAAAGCCTGCGCTTCGGGCTGCTTTATAAGCTCCCCTGCAAAAAGGCGCAGCGCGGGAAGGCGCACCCCGAGGATGCGCTCGCGCGGCACGGTGGGGATCAGCCTTGCGGAAAACTCCGCATACCCCTCCTCGCTCATGGCGCGAAGGCGGGCGCGGATAGTTGAGATTATTTCGCGGCTCACGGCTTTTTTAAAGAAGGGAGCACATATTCTCGGCGTTGTCGTCCGGCTTCACCTTGAAATAGCTTCCCACAAGGCTTCCGTTTTCATCTATGAGGAAGCTGGAGCGCACAACGCCCATGCTCACCTTGCCGTACTGCTTCTTTTCCTGCCACACGCCGTAGGCCTTTATCGCCTCAAGCTCCGGGTCGGAAAGCAGTATGAAGGGCAGGGCGTATTTTTCCGCAAATTTGGCGTGGGAAGCGGCGCTGTCCTTGCTGACGCCTATCACCACCGCGCCCTTTTTGATAAATTCATCGTGCAGCGCGGCGAAGGCCTGCGCCTGGCGGGTGCAGCCGGGCGTGTTGTCCCTCGGGTAGAAGTATAAAACCACCTTTTTGCCGCGAAAATCCGAAAGGGAAACCTCGTTTCCGCTCGCGTCCTTCAAGGTAAAATCCGGCGCTTTTTTAAGTTCGTTTTCCATAATCAGATCCTTTTTGCAGTATTGAACGGTATAATACAGTATTTAAAGGTATAATACGGTGCTGAACGGCATGGCGTTCAGCAGAGTTTATTTGGGAAAAGCCTTCCGGGCGGCAGGGGGGAAAAAGGAGAAATAAGGAGGACGCCGCCCGGATATCGATGAGCTTACAGCACGAGGCTCGGCGCGCTGTAAACCCTTGCGGAAAGCTCCTGATTGAGCAGATACAGGCTCTTGGGATCGCCGCCGAAAAGCTCCATCTTGGAGATGAGCTCGTTTGCGTTCGTTTCCTCCTCGCCCTGCTCCTTCACGAACCAGTTCAAAAACTGCATCGTGCGGAAATCCTTCGCCTTGTCCGCCGCGGCGTAGATGCCGTTGATGAGGCTTGTAACGTATTCCTCATGCTTCAGCCCCGCCTTCAGCACCTCCATGCCGTCCTTAAAATCGGATTCGGGCCGCGCTATCGCGTCAAGCGTGACCTTCGCGCCGCTGTTTTGCAGGTAGGTGTAGAAAAGCATCGCGTGGTCGCGCTCCTCCTGCGCCTGGATCATGTACCAGTTCGCAAAGCCGTTCAGACCCTTTGCGCTGAAAAAGTTTGAAAATTCAAGGTAAAGGTATGCCGAATACAGCTCCTTGTTTATCTGGTCGTTCAAAAGCTCGTGTACCTTTGCGTTAAGCATATTTGCCTCCTGATGAAAAATCTTTTTTTGCGCAGCTCCGCGCCCGCCCTGCGGCGGAGCGAGGCTCGTTTAGGCGGCGGACGCGCACCTCCGCCGGCTGCATATATTGTAACGCAAATCGTATCCAAGCGCAAGAGCGATCCGCCGCTTTTTATTCTTCCATGCCGCTTTTTCGGGCCGGGCGGCCCTCTCGGGCGCCTTACGGTATATCATATTAGCAGGATTATGCCGCAAAGCGGCTTCGATTATTCGGAGGATTACTGCTGCACTTTAAACAACAGAACCTACGGCAAGAAGCCGGAGGTCGAGATAAGAGGCCTTGAGGCGAAGCCCGGCATTTACGGTCTTGAGGCAAAGCCCGGCATTTACGGCCTTGAGCTTCTTACGAACGACCCCACCCTTTCGGGCATCTACCAGAATGAGCTTGCGGGCAGCGGCGCGGGAGTGCAGCTTTTCAATGAATGAGATAACCCGCTGCACCGAGGGTGCGGTAATGCCGAAATAAACAGAGCCGGGCGCATGATCGCGCTCGGCTTTGGTTTTTAATGAGAATTGATGTGCGATAGAATCAGGCGAATCCGCGCTTCATCAGTACAGGCAAACGGTGGTGCCCGCCTTGCCATCAAGCGCCTCCACGGCCTTATCAAGCGAGGTGATGATCGCCTTTCTTTCGGGATGACCGTCCACAAATTTGATGGCGGCCTCCACCTTGGGCAGCATGGAGCCGGGGGCGAACTGACCCTCGGAGATGTACTGCCTTGCCTCCTCGATGGGCAGGGAGTAGAGCTGCTTCTGATCGGGCTTGCCGAAGTTGATGCACACCGTTTCCACGGCGGTGAGGATCACCAGCGCGTCCGCCTCTATATCCTCCGCAAGCTTTTCGCTTGCAAGGTCCTTATCTATAACGGCAGCGGTGCCGATAAGGTTGCCCTTTTCATCGCGCACAACGGGGATGCCGCCGCCGCCGACCGTAACGGGGATAAAGCCGCCGTCGATCAGGCACTTAACGGCGTCCAGCTCCACTATCTCCACCGGCATGGGGGAAGCAACCACACGGCGCCAGCCGCGGCCCGCGTCCTCCTTCATGGTGTAGCCCTTTTCCTCGGCAAGCTTCTTTGCCTCCTCCTCGGAATAGAAGGGGCCGATGGGCTTGCTGGGATTCTTGAACTTCGGGTCGTCCTTATCCACAACCACCTGGGTCACCACGGTGGCAACGCGCTTTTTGTTGCCGCGTGCGCGCAGCACCTTTTCAAGCCCCTGCTGGATATGGTAGCCGATATAGCCCTGGCTCATAGCGCCGCAAACGTCGAAGGGCATGGCGGGGGTTTCGCTTGCCGCGAATTCATTCTGAATAACTATGCGGCCGACCTGCGGGCCGTTGCCGTGAGCTATCACAACGTCGTAGCCGCTTTCGATGATGTCCGCAATATACTCGGCGGTTTTTTCCACAACCTCGAGCTGGCTTTCCGCAGTCGCGGGCTTACCCGCCTCCTGAAGGGCGTTTCCGCCAAGAGCGATAACGATCTTTTTCATCTTCTTCTCCATAAATCTATAATAAAAAATAATGCGGCGAGCGAGCGCCAAAGCCAATTATGCCAGTTATTTCATGAAATGTCAACAGGAAAAACGGAAAAAACGGCTTAAAACAGGGCGGAAAAGGGCAAAACGGCGGCGCGGCATGAGAATATATATGTGCGCGGCAAAAAATGAAGGCTTCTTTTCGCCAATTTCTTCCCCGCACTATACAAAATCGGATTTTTGAAGTATAATCTATCGGTATAAGGCGAAAACTGCGGCTTTTTGACCGTTCGGTGAAAAAGGGTGTGAGAACGCGGTGCGCGAATAACGCAAAATCACAATAAACCGAAACGGAGAAAAAAGCTATGAAACAGGTACTCGGGTGCATCAGGCGCGCCGACGAGCGCTACGGCATGATACAGGATGGCGACAAGATCTGCGTCGGCGTCAGCGGCGGCAAGGATTCGCTGCTTCTGATGTACGGCCTCAAGCTGTATCAGATGTTTTCAAAGAAAAAATACGAGCTGTGCGCGGTGATGCTCGATCTGGGGCTGGTTGCTCAGGATACGAGCGGCATATACGAATTTGCGGAGAAAAACGGCATAGATTTCGAGGTGCGCAAAACGGATATAGGGGACGTGGTTTTCAATATCCGAAAGGATAAAAGCCCCTGCGCCATGTGCGCCAAGATGCGGCGCGGCGCGCTGAACGACATAGCCGTCAGCAAGGGCTGCAATCTCGTTGCGCTGGGGCATAATCGGGAGGACGTGCTTGAAACCTTCCTTTTAAGCCTTTTCTACGAGGCGCGGCTCAATACCTTCGCGCCCATCACCTATCTGGGCAGAAGCGGCGTAACGGTGATTCGCCCGCTCGTGTTCTTTCCGGAAAAGGACGCGAGGGCGGCGGCAAAGCGGCTGGAGCTGCCCGTGCTTCCCGCAAACTGCCCCGTGGCGGGCAAGACCAAGCGCGAGGATATGCGCCTTTTGCTTCAGGAATTTCGCCATATCGTGCCGGACGTGGAAACAAAGCTCATGAAGGCCGTGGTGGATACGCATAAATACGGCATGTGGGATAGAATGAAGCTGCCCCCGCGCATGACGGGGGGCGTGTTTTCGGGCGAGGGCGACCCCGCGAAGCTGCTTAAAACCGGCGGCTACAGCGAGGAGTGCCGCGGATGCGCGCGCCGCGGCGCGAGGGCGGAAGCGGAAGAAGAATAACCGGGCCCCTGCGGAGTTTTGCGCACCTTGCGGTATTCCGGCGGATATTGGCGAATAAGCTTTACGGCTGCGCGGCAAGGTGCGGCTTTATGTAAAAACGGCTTTTTATAATAGAGGGAAGGGAGAAAAATTATGGAAAACAACGGAAAAGGCGGCATCAAGGCATGGCAGGTGTTCGTGCTTATGCTTCTGAGCGCGCTGCTCTCCGCCGTGGTGGTGGTGGGCGCGCTGTCCTCCGGCGCGGGCAGGTTTGCCATCACCGAGCGCGGCACGGATACGGACGCCACGCTCATCTCAAGGCTTTTGAGCGAAATAAAGGATTACTATTATTTTTCCGATAAGGCGCCCCAGCCCAAGGAGCTGCTGCGCACGGCGGCGCATGAGCTTGTGAAAAAGGTGGGCGATCCGTATTCGGAATATTTCACCGTGGATGAATTCGTGGATTTTCAGGATAATATAAACGGCAATTTCAAGGGCATAGGCGTGGTCGTGACCAAGCCCGAGGTCGGCGGAATAGAGGTTCTGCGCGTGTACGAGGGCTGCCCTGCGGATGAGGCGGGCGTTTTGGACGGGGACGTTATCACCAAGGTGAACGGCGTTTCCGTGCTTGATATGGATGCGGACGCTGCGATAGACCTTATCGCGGGAGAGGACGGCAGCACCGTTGTGCTCACGATCCAGCGCGGCACGGAGCTGCTCAGCGTGCCCGTCGCGCGCGGGGACGTGCACGTGAAAAGGGTGTATACCGAGCCAGCTCAAGACGGCATCGGCTATATCCGCA
Organism: uncultured Clostridia bacterium; assembly: GCA_947168565.1. GTDB lineage: Bacteria > Bacillota > Clostridia > Christensenellales > CAG-138 > PeH17. Next base: position 37,651 of record CAMVMM010000013.1, read on the forward strand.
TAGATTCCTTCACCGGAAGCGCGGCGGAGGAATTCGATGAGGCGCTTTCCGAGCTGCTTGAAGGCGGCGCGAAGGCGCTTGTGATAGATATTAGAAACAATCCCGGCGGCGAATTGAACACCGTGGTGAGCATCTGCGACCGCATACTGCCCGAATGCACCATCACAACGATCGAGGGCAAGCTTGTGGACCCGCCCAAGGTGTATAAATCCACCGCCGAAAAGAGCCTGGATATTCCCTACGCGGTGCTGATAAACGGCGATTCAGCCTCCGCAAGCGAGATCTTCGCCTCCGCCGTGCAGGATAATAAGGCGGGCACGCTTATAGGCACAAACACCTTCGGCAAGGGCATAGTGCAAACCACCTGGGAGGTGCTTCCCGGCGAGGGCTATATCAAGCTGACCACGGACGTGTACCTCACTCCGAACGGCGAGATGATCCATGAAAAGGGCGTTGCGCCGGATATTGAGCTTGCGCAGGATCCCGAGGCGGAGCAGTACGATATCTATTACGTTCGCCGCGATATGAAGGATAAGGATATTCAAATGAATAAAGCCGTTGAGCTTTTGAAGCAGAAGATAGGCGGCTGAAAAGCGAAGCAGCGAAACAGCGAAACCGCGATACGGCGAAACGGCAATACGGCGAAGCTGCGAAACGGCGAAACGGCGGGGGATGGGTCCGTCCTCCGCTTTCTTGCGCGAAAATGCGCGAATTTTGAAATTCGGCTTGAATTATCGGCGCTTTTGGGGTAGAATATTTTCAGTTTAATACGGATCCGACCCGAATCCCGCAGGGGGCTTCCCCCCGGGGCTTCGGGCTGTTGCCGTCTTTATTATGTTTTTATTTATAATTTATTTATAGTTTTATGATGATTTTTATCAAGAAAACGGATGGGGGAGAGTTATGCTTAAAATAACCGAGATAAAAAAAGAAGCCATGCCTACTTCAAGCTGGAGCGGCGGCACGACGACTGAAATAATGATCTATCCGCGCGGCGCGGCGTATGCGGAGAGGGATTTTCTTTTCAGGATCAGCACGGCGAGGGTGGAGCTTGAAAGCTCCGATTTCACAAGCCTGCCGGATTACAACAGGCTGATAGCCTCCATAGAGGGCGAAATGGAGCTGACGCACACGCACGGCTCCGTGGAAAAAAAGCGGATAATACCGCTTGAAACGGTGCATTTTTTCGATGGCGGAGTTCCCACGCACTGCGAGGGCAGCGCGCGCGATCTGAACCTGATGCTGCGCAAGGGCAGGGCGCAGGGCGAGCTGCGCTTTCTTGCGGATGGGGAGCGCGTGGTGCTTGAGCTTGAAGCGAATGAATTTGCGCTTGTGTACTATATTGAAAGCGGAAACGCCCGCTTTGCCGAAACGGACGAGGAGGATTTTCTGGTTTTTTCCGCAGAGGGCAGGGCGGCGCTGTTCAAGGTAAGGATAATTGAAGGCTGATATGGAGAGCAACAAAGGGAAAAATAAAGAGAGCGAAATAAAAAATGCGGCTTCGATCGAGGGCGAGGCTTTCGCCGCTCAAGCGGGGCTTGAGCCGCTTTTTCGCGCGCTGGAGGGCTCGGCGGAGTATGATAAGCTGTCGGAGGATCTGGAAAAAAAGCGCGGCCCGGTAAGCGTTTTCGGGCTTGGCGAGGCGCACAGGGCGAATATAGCGGCGGCGCTATACGCGAAAATCGGCGAGCAAACGCTCATCATCGCCCCCTCCGCGCAGGCGGCGGGCAGGCTTTATGAGGAGCTGAGCTGCTATCACAGGGGCGCGCTGCTCTTTCCCATACGCGAAATGCCGCTGAACGCCCGAAGCTACGTGCAGTCCAAGGAGCTGGAGTTTCGGCGGCTGAACGTGCTTTCCCGCCTTGCTCTTGGCGAAAAGCTGCTCGTTGTGGCGCCCATGGAGGCGGTGATGCAGCGCCTTGTGCCGAAGGAGCGCATACTTGCCTGCACCCACGCGCTTAAAACGGGCATGGAGGTTTCGCCCGATGCGCTTATTCAAAAATTTATCGACGCGGGCTATGAGCGCGAGGAGGTTTGCGAGGGGCGCGGGCAGATCGCGCGGCGCGGCGGCTATATCGACCTTTTCCCCGTGACGGCGGAAAACCCGGTGCGCATTGAGTTTTTTGGGGATGAGATAGACACCATGCGCTTTTTTGACCCCGTTAGTCAGCGCTCCACCGAAAATGCGGACAGCGTGCTGATACCGCCCGCCACGGAGCTGCCGCTGGATAGGGATATGCGGCAAAAGGGCATAGCCGCGCTTCGCAATAAGGCGCATTACGCCGAGGAAACGGAGATACTTCGCGCGGGCGGCACGCCGAAAAACGCGCTTGCGCTGCTGCCGGTGTTTTCATCGGCGGAGCTGACGCTGCTCGATTATTTCAATGAGAATGCGGTGATTCTGATGGATGAGCCCGCGAGGGTGGAGGAGAGCGCAAGGTTCGCCTTCACGCAGTTCATGGACGGCGTTGGTTCTGTGCTGAAAAACGGCGAGGGCCACGAAAAGCAGGCGGAGCTTATTTCGCAGCCCAGCCGCATCTTCGCGCTGCTGAACACTTCGCGCACGGCGATGCTTTTCGCCCTCACAAGAAGCTTTCCGCATATCCGCTCCAAATCGCTGGTCAAGTTTGAAACGCGCCCCGTGCCGCGCTATATCCCGGGGGACGGCGCGCTGGCGGACGATATAAATATTTGGAAAAAGAAGGGCTTTTCCGTGCTGCTCTTCGCGGGGGAGCACGCAAGGCGCACGCAGGATATGCTGCTTGAAATGGGCGTTGAGGCGGCGGTGGTGAGCTCCCTTTCAAGGGATGCGCTCCCGCGCGAGGTGCTTATAGTTGAAAAAAGCCTGCCGCGCGGCTTTGAGTACACGGCGCTGCGGCTGGCGGTCGTGTCCGAATACGAGCTTTTCGGCGCGGGTGCGCGGCGCGAGAGCGTGAAGGCCAAAAAGAAGCGCGCGCTGGATATGGGCGAGCTGGAGGCGGGCGATCTTATAGTTCACGAGGCGCACGGCATAGGCAGGTTCACCGGCGTGAATACGCTTGTGGTGGAAGGAAAAACGCGCGATTATATAGAGCTGGTGTATCAGGGCGGCGATAAGCTTTTCATTCCCACCGATCAGCTTGACCGCGTGCAGAAATATATCGGCGGCGACGTGGAAAAGCAAAAGCTCTCGCGCCTTGGCTCCGGCGAATGGCAGAGAACCGTGGCGCGGACGGCGGCAAGCGTTAAAAAGCTGGCGTTCGACCTTGTGAAGCTCTACGGCGAGCGGGCAAGGAAGAAGGGCTTCGCCTTTTCGCCGGATACGGATTGGCAGCAGCGGCTTGAGCTCAGCTTTCCGTACCGCGAAACGCCGGATCAGCTTCGCTCCATCGAGGAGATAAAAAAGGATATGGAGTCCGAGCGCATAATGGATCGCCTGCTCTGCGGCGACGTGGGCTACGGCAAAACCGAGGTCGCCCTTCGCGCGGCGTTCAAATGCGCGATGGACGGCAAGCAGTGCGCCGTGCTTGTGCCAACCACCATACTTGCGCAGCAGCATTACAACACGCTCTGCTCGCGCTACGCGGGCTTTCCCATAAGGGTGGAGCTTATTTCAAGATTCCGCACGGCAAAGGAGGTTCGGGATATAAAAAAGCAGCTTGCGGAGGGAAGTGTGGACGTGATAGTCGGCACTCACGCGCTGCTTGCAAAGGACGTTAAATTCCGTGATCTCGGGCTTCTTATTATAGACGAGGAGCAGCGCTTCGGCGTGAACCACAAGGAGCAGATAAAGGAAATAAAGCGAAATGTGGACGTGCTGACCCTTTCCGCAACGCCCATTCCGCGAACGCTGCACATGAGCATGAGCGGCATACGCGATATGAGCGTTATTGAAACGCCGCCCGAGGCGCGCTATCCGGTGCAGACCTACGTGCTTGAATACTCCGATGCGCTGGTGCGCGAGGCCATACTCAAGGAGATAGGGCGCGGCGGGCAGGTCTATATGGTTTATAACAATGTGAAGAATATGGAAAGCTTCACCTCGGAGCTTTCGGAGCTTGTGCCGGAGGCGCGGTTCAATTTTGCGCACGGACAGATGAGCGAAAGGCAGCTTGAAAACGCCATGCTCGATTTTATGGAGGGCAGGTTCGACGTGCTTGTGTGCTCCACCATAATCGAAAGCGGGCTGGATATTTCAAACGTGAACACCATGATAGTTTGCGATGCGGATAAGATGGGGCTTGCGCAGCTCTATCAGCTTCGCGGCAGGGTGGGCAGGGGGCAGCGCCTCGGGTACACCTATCTCACCTTCCGGCAAAACAAGGTGCTGTCCGAAATTGCGGATAAAAGGCTTGCCGCGATACGCGAGTTCACGCAGTTCGGCGCGGGCTTCCGCATAGCAATGCGCGATCTTGAGATACGCGGCGCGGGCGATATTCTGGGCGCGGAGCAGCATGGGCACATGGCGCAGGTGGGCTATGAAATGTATTGCAGGCTCATAGACGTCGCCGTGCGCGAGGCGCGGGGCGAAACCGTAAAGCCCGCGATCGACACGGTGATGGAGGTGCCGCTTGATGCGAATATTCCCAAGCGGTATATCGCGCGTGAAACGGGCAGAATGGAGATGTATAAGCATATTGCCGCAATAACGGATATAGATTCCTTCCGCGACGTGCAGGATGAGCTTATAGACCGCTACGGCGATATACCCGGGAGCGTGCAGAATCTATTGGATATCGCGCTGTATAAGGCGCGCGCGTCAAGGCTGGGCATAGTTTCCTTCGCAGTCAAAAAGGGCGAGGCAAGGCTGACCTTTGGCGAAAACGCCCCGATAGACGGCGCAAAGCTGATAGAAAATATCGGGCGCATTCCCGGCGCTTCCATGAGCGCGGGGGATAGGCTTGCGCTTGTGGTGGCAAAGAAAAATGCCGAGGAGGAGGCCATGTTCCTTCTGGCGCAGCAGGCGGTGAACGTGCTGCTCTCCTGCGTTGAGGACGACGATGGAAGCAGTGAATAATGAACGGTGAATAGTGAATAGTGAAGAGTGAATAGTTGATGTGGAAACTCCTTCGGAATCTCTTTTGAATCAATGAAAGCCGGGGTGAATGATATGGAATATAAAAACATAAGAAATGCGGAGCCTGCGGATGCTTTTCGCCTTGCGGAGATAGAGGTTTTCAACTACCGCTTGAACTTTTACCCTATCTTCAAAACGGACGGTTACTTTTTCAGGGAGCTTTCGGTTCCCGTGCTGATGGGCGAGTATGAGACCGACAACGCGCTGATCGAGCGCAGCTTGGTTTACGACGACGGCATAGTGAAGGGCTTTATCCGCGTGAAGGGAAGGCATATAGAAAAGCTTTTCGTTGAGCCGGTGTTTCAGCGCGAAGGCATAGGGGAGAAGCTGCTTTTGTTTGCCGTTTCCGAGCTGGGCGCAAACGAGCTGCTTGTGCTTGAGAAAAACGAAAAAGCCATACGCTTCTATGAGCGGCATGGCTTTTATCTGACAAGTGAAAAACAGCGCGTGGACGACACGGCGGAATTCCTTATAATGATGAGGCGGCGGGGATAGCGCTTATTCCCCAAACTCCGCCGCAGCCTTTTTCAGCATTTCGCGGATGGGCAGGCTGTATGGACAGCGCGATTCGCACACGCCGCACTCTATGCACTCGCCCGCCTTCACCTTGAGCGTGGCGTAGCGCCCCCTCGCCCAGTCCTCAAGCCCGTAGCGGTCAAGGTAGCCCTCAAAGAGAAACACGTTCGGTATGCTTATGCCCACGGTGCAGGGCGCGCAGTAATTGCACCTGCGGCAGAAATTGCCGGTGAGCGTGGCGCGAATCTTATCCACCCTTGCCTGAAGCTCCTCGCCGAGCGGGGAAGAGTCCGCGCCGTATTTCGTGTTGGTCTCGATCTCCTCAATGCAGTACATTCCGGGTATGGAAACCGTGACGAGCTCGTTTGCCGCGATATAGCGCAGCGCCGCCTCGCCGTCCTCGATCGCGCCGCCCGCAAGGGGCTTCATGGCGATGAAGGCGATGTTTTTTTCACGACATTTTGCAAGCAGATGCTCGCACTGGCTCTCCACTATATTATAGGGAAACATTATGCTCTCCACCCAGTCCAGCTCAAGCGCGCGCTCAAACACGGCTATCGCGTGCGCAGTGATGCCGAGATGCCTTATTTTGCCCGCCGCCTTCGCCGCCGTCAGCGCCTCAAGCGCGCCGCCGGGGGCAAGCACCGCGTCAAGCTGCTCCATGGAGGGGTTGTGTACCTGGTAAAGGTCTATATGGTCGGTGCGCAGGTTTTTAAGGCTCAATTCAATATCCTTCTCCATGCCCGCCCTGTCCCGCGCCATGCTCTTTGTGGCAAGAATGAATCTGTCCCTCCTGCCGTCTATCGCCTCGCCGATGTATTCCTCGCTCACGGTGTAGCCGCGCGCGGTGTCGATATAGTTCACGCCGCATTCAAGAAGCTTGTCGAAAAGCGCCCTCGCGCCCTCCTTCTCGATGCGCTGGATGGGTATTCCGCCGAAGCCCACGCGGGAAACCTCAAGCCCCGTTTTTCCAAAGGTCACGTACTGCATAGCATTCTCTCCTTGATGATTCGATAATTATTAAAATATAATGAAATAATATTTTATACCTTGAAAGAACGGCGCTTTATTTTTTAGCGGTGTTCCATTTTTCAAGCAGCGCGTTTATATCCTTTATAAACTGCTCCTTGTCCGCATTGGGAGCGCCGCCGTAGGTGCGGGTGAGCGAGGTGAGCCGCTTCGCCGCCTCTATAAGCTCCCGCTCCAGGTTCTTTGAGCGCACGGCGCCGCGGGAGGCATAGCCCGAATCGGGCGCGGCTGCGCCGTCCTCCGCGTTAGCTGCGTTGGCGGGCCTTTGCCTGCCGGTTTTGATCGGCACGCCCTCGGTGATGCGGATAAATTCGTTTTTGCCCGCGTCAAACTCCGTGCCGCTGTACGGCGCGAAGGCCTCGTAGCCCAGATCGGCTTTCAAATGCTCGGCAAAGCTGCCGCAGGATTCGTTTTCGCCGTGGTTTATGAAAACCCGCGCAGGCTTTTCATCAAAGCCCCGCAGCCAGTTGATAAGCCCGTTTTTATCGGCGTGACCGCTTGAACCCTCAAGAAACGCTATCTCCGCGCGAACGGCTATGGTTTCGCCGAAGAGCTTTATATTCTTCGCGCCGTCGAGCAGCAGCCTTCCGAGCGTGCCCTCGGTTTGGTAGCCAACGAAAAGCAGGGTGCATTCAGGCCGCCAGAGATTGTGCTTGAGGTGGTGGCGTATCCTGCCGCCCTCGCACATTCCGCTGCCCGCGATTATCACCTTCGGCTCCTCGTCAAAATTCAGCGCCTTGCTCTCATCGGCGGAAACGCTGGGCTCAAGCCCCTTGAAATAGATGGGGTTTATGCCCTCGCGCAGAAGACGTGCGGTGTCCTCGTCGAAATTATCGGGGTCGGACTGCAGAAAAATGCTCGTTGCCTCCTCCGCAAGCGGGCTGTCCACCACCACGCGGAAATCGCCGTGATCCCGTATGCGGTTTTGAAGCTTCGCAAGGCGGATAAGGTAAAGTATCTCCTGGGTTCTTCCAACGGCGAAGCTCGGTATGATAACGTTGCCGCCGCGGTCGAGCGTGCGCTGTATCACCTGCGAAAGAAGCCCAACGTGGTCGCACTCCGCCTCCTCGTGCAGCCTTGTGCCGTAGGTGGATTCAAGCAAAAGGTAATCCGCATGGCGCACGGGGGAGGGGTCCTTCAAAAGGGGCTTGTTTATATTGCCAACGTCCCCGCTGAAAACGAAGGTTTTGTTTATCCCGCCCTCGCTCAAAAAAACCTCTATCGCGGCGGAGCCGAGCAGATGCCCGACGTCCGTAAAGCGTATCTCAACGCCCTCGGCTATCCGCACCCTCTCGCCGTAATCCACCGGGCGCAGCAGCTTCAAAAGCTTCTCCGCGTCCTTCAGGGTGTAGACGGGTTCATACTGCTTATCGTCCGCACGCTTGCGCTTGCGGTTCTTCCATTCCGCGTCCGCCTCCTGTATATGCGCGCAGTCCCTCAGCATGATGTCCGTCAGCCCGCAGGTCGCCCGCGTGGCGTACACCGTGCCGCGAAAACCCCTCTTGTAAAGAAGGGGCAGATTGCCGGAATGGTCTATATGCGCATGGGTAAGAAGCACCGAGTTTATGCTCGATGCGTCCACGGGCAGGTGCTGATTCACGAAAATATCCCGCCCCTGCTCCATTCCGCAGTCCACAAGCAGCTTTTCGCTGCCGACCTCTATAAGCGTCATGCTGCCCGTGACCTCGCGGGCGGCGCCCAAAAAAGTTACTTTCATCGCTTTGCCTCCGTTTATAATGCTATTATAATTCTTTTTTTAAAAAACCGCAACGGTGTTTTATCATTGTATAATCGGCGAAGGTTGAAAACGCCCCCCTCGCGGTGGTATACTTACAATGGTATTATGCGGCTGAAAAGCGGCAGTCAATCAACCGAACGGAGCTAATATGAAGCGGATACTGAGCTGTTTTAATAGATACAGGGTGCAGACGGTGCTTGCGCCCCTTTTCAAATTCATGGAGGCGGCAATAGATCTTATCGTTCCCCTTGTAATAGCCGCTATCATCGACACGGGCATAGAGAAAAGCGACGCGGGCTTTATCCTCTCGCGCGGGGCGCTGCTTGTGCTGCTTGCCGCGGTGGGGCTGACCCTTGCGCTCATAGCGCAGTATTTTTCCGCAAGGGCGGCGATAGGCGTTTGCACCGAGGTAAGGGCGAAGCTTTTCGATAAGATCCAGCTTCTTTCGTATTCAAGGCTGGACGGGGTGGGCGCTTCAACGCTGATAACAAGGCTCACAAGCGACGTTGCCGCGCTTCAAACGGGCATAAACCTTGCCCTGCGCCTGCTGCTGCGCTCGCCCTTCGTGGTGTTCGGCGCGATGGCGGTCGCCTTCACGATAGACGCGGGCTGCGCGCTCATCTTTGCCGCCGTAATCGCGGTGCTGCTCGTGATAGTGTTTTTCATTCTGCTTGCCTCCATACCGCGTCACACGGTGGTGCAGCGCGAGCTGGACGGCGTGACCGGCGCCGCAAGGGAAAACCTTTCCGGCGCAAGGGTCGTGCGTGCGTTTCGGATGGAGGAGGAGGAAAAGCGCGAATTTGAAAGGCGCGGCGCAAGGCTGGAGGCGCTTTCGCTTGCCGTGGGCAGGATTTCCGCGCTTTTGAACCCGGCCACGCTCATCGCCGTCAATTTCGCCGTGATAGCCCTTATATGGAGCGGCGCGGTGCGCGTGAATATCGGGTCGCTCTCGCAGGGGCAGGTGGTGGCGCTGTATAATCTGCTTTCGCAGATCCTTGTGGAGCTTGTGAAGATGGCCAATTTTATGATAACCGCCGCAAGAGCCGCCGCAAGCGCCGGGCGCATAGCCTCCGTGCTGGATATGGACGAGGGTGAAAAGGGCGGCAAGCGCATTCCCGAAGCGGACGCGCCGCGCGGCGAGGTGGAGTTTCGGCAGGTTTCGTTTGAATATGAGCGGGCGGGCGCGCCGTCGCTCTTTGATATAAGCTTCAAGGCGGAGGCGGGGCAGACCGTGGGCATAATCGGCGGCACGGGCAGCGGCAAATCCACGCTTTCCTACCTTATTTCGGGCTTCTTTTTCCCAACCGGGGGCGAGATACTGCTGGACGGCGTGCCGATAAACGAAATGGAGCCCTCCGCTCTGCGCAGCCGCGTTTCCGTGGTGCCCCAAAAAGCAGTTTTGACCGAGGGCACCGTCCGCTCAAACCTGCTTATGGGCGATGCGCAGGCGGACGAAGGCAGGCTCGTTTCCGCGCTCAAAACCGCGCAGGCGTATGATTTTGTGGCGGAGCGCGAGGCGGGGCTGGATGAAAGGGTCGCAAGGGGCGGCAGCAATTTCTCCGGCGGGCAGCGGCAGAGGCTCTGCGTGGCAAGGGCGCTTGTGAAAAAAAGCGAGATACTGATTTTGGATGACAGCGCGTCGGCTCTTGATTACGCCACGGACGCAAGGCTTCGCGCCGCGCTGAAGGCCGACCCAGAAAAGCGCACCACCTTTATAATTTCGCAGCGGGCGGCCTCCATCATGCACGCCGATCTTATAATAGTGCTGGATGAAGGCAGAGCCGTGGGCATGGGCAGGCATGAGCAGCTTTTGAAGAGCTGCCCCATTTACCGCGAGATTTACGAAATGCAGACGGGAAGGGAGGCGAAGCGCGCATGAAAAAGCGGACCTTACAGGCAAAAGCCGCAAAAGCCGAAAAAGACGCAAAAGCCGCAAAGCCCGCTCAAAGGGGCGCGAAGGATTCGGTCGGCACGCTCAAAAAGCTTTTGAAGCGGCTTTCGGGCAGGGGCAGAAGGCTGCTTGCCGCGCTCTCACTGCTGCTTGCGCTCGTGTCGGTGGCGCTGTCGCTGCTCATACCCGTGCTGGTGGGCAGGGGCATCGACTGCATGATAGGCATGGGGCGCGTGGATTTTACCGCGCTCAAGCCGTATCTTGTGTGGATAGGCGTCAGCGCGCTCGTTTCCGGCGCGGCAAGCTATCTGATGGGGCTTGTGAACAACCGCATCACCTACGGCATGGTGAAGGATATCCGCACCGAGGCATTCGATCATATTCAGAGCATGCCGCTTTCCGAGCTTGACCCGCGCCCCGTGGGGGATACCGTCAGCCGCCTTATAAGCGACGCGGATCAGCTTGCGGACGGGCTTTTGCTGGGCTTTTCGCAGCTCTTTACGGGCATCGTGACCATAATCGGCACGCTTTTCTTCATGCTCTCGGTGGATCCGCTCATCACCCTTGCGGTGGTGGCGCTCTCGCCGCTTTCGCTCGTGGTGGCGCGGTTCATCGCAAAGCACAGCTACAAAAGCTTCAGGCAGCAGGCGGAGGCAAGGGGCGCGAATACGGCGGTGATAGATGAATACATCGGCGAGCAGAAGCTCGTGCGCGCGTTTTCATACGAAAAATATTCCAAACAGCTTTTCGATAAAACCAATTTAAACCTTGAAAAGCACGCGGTGAAGGCAACCTTCCTTTCCTCGCTCACCAATCCCTCCACGCGCTTTGTGAATTCCATCATCTATGCGGCGGTGGCGGTGCTTGGCGCGCTGAGCGTTATAGGCGTTATCGGCGGCGGGCTCACCGTGGGCGGGCTTTCGGCGTTTTTGAGCTACGCCAATCAGTATACCAAGCCCTTCAACGAGATCTCCGGCGTGATAGCGGAGCTTCAGGGTGCGCTTGCCTGCGCGGAGCGGCTTTTCGCCCTTATGGAAGCGCCGGCGGAAACGCCCGACCCCGTTCCCTCGGAAACGCCCGCGGAGGGGGACGGCAGGGTGGAGTTTAAGGATGTGGCGTTCTCCTATTCGCCCGAGCGCGAGCTTATAAAGGATTTTTCGCTGAACGTGAAAAACGGGCAGCGTATTGCGATAGTCGGCCCCACGGGCTGCGGCAAAACCACGCTTATAAACCTTATCATGCGCTTTTATGACGTGGATTCGGGCGAGATCCGCCTGGGCGGGGTGGAAACGCGGCGCATGAAGCGCTCCGAGCTGCGCGCGCGCTTCGGAATGGTTTTGCAGGATACGTGGCTCAAGAGCGGCACGGTGCGCGAAAATATTGCGATGGGCAATAAAAACGCCACGGACGAGCGCATAATCGCCGCCGCGAAAAGGGCGCACGCGCACGGCTTCATCACAAGGCTGCCCAATGGGTACGACACGGTTCTGGGCGAATCGGGCGGCACGCTCTCGCAGGGGCAGAAGCAGCTGCTGTGCATCGCCCGCGTGATGCTCTCCGAGCCCCCCGCGCTGATACTGGATGAAGCCACCTCCAGCATAGATTCGCGCACGGAAATTCTCGTGCAGGATGCGTTTGCCAAGCTTATGAAGGGGCGCACAAGCTTCATAGTTGCCCACAGGCTCTCCACCGTGCGGGACGCGGATATGATTCTTGTGATGAGATCGGGGCGCATCATCGAAAAGGGTACGCATGAGGAGCTGCTTGAGCGCGGCGGGTTCTACAGGGAGCTGTATGAAACACAGTTTGCGCACGAAGCGGAAGTATAGATTTGTGAAATAAAAAAAACTCCGTATGTATTTACAAACGGGGTTTTTTAATAGTAATGATCAGCGCAACAACGGTTTTAAACCGGGCGACATATCAAGATAGCCGAATAGCAGGATAAAGAAGAAAACCAACATGAAAAATGCTAAATCAATAGCAAAAAGTAACGGTTTCTTTGAAACGAGCTGTTTTACGGATTCGTGGTATTTTACGAAAAGCATTGTCTGAAAACCTCCGGCAACGCAGAATACGAATACATTGTTTAAAAATGAAAGCTGAATTGAAAACAGCAGAAAGGAGAAGGGAAGCGCAATCAAAAGGTTCTCTATCAAAACCAATGCCTTTCCATTTCTTTTATCATGCTTCATGCTTTACTCCACGCAGTATATAAAATGTGTTTGATGGCGATGCATCAATCGTTGGCATAAATATCGGGACACCATGTATAGCTGCAGCCTGACGGAACGTGAATGAAATCACTATTCCATGCCTCAAAACGCATAATGGATCGATAGCTATATGGGCTCACTTGGGAAATAAACTCAATTTTGAGCTTGCCTGTACTACTGCTGTTGATTGCATTATTGAAGTTCCATCTTGCGAGCTGCGTAAAAAACGCCAAATCGTTCGGCGTTTTTTGCTTTTGACCATGTTGCTTTTTATAACGCTTTCTTCCTATGCTCCATCCTCAGCGCCGTGGAGATGGGCTTGTACACAAAGAAGGTGACGAGCGAAACTATGGCGCCCTTCAAAAGGTTGAAGGGAACCACGGCATAAAGCACCAGCGTATTCACGCTCGTTATGCGCCCGTTCACCGCCGTGCCCATGCCTATAAGCGCATCCAGCCCGCCCTTTCCGGCAAAAAACAGCTCCGCGAATTTGGGAATAAGGTAGAGCGCGTTGAAGGCGCTGCCGAAAACCGTCATCACAAGCGTGCCGGCTATAAGCCCGATGAGCGCGGTCTTGCGGCTCGGCTTGGCGTGGTAGATTATGCCCGCGGGCAGAATGAAGGTACAGCCCACTATGAAATTGGCAAAATCGCCCACAAAAGCGGTGGAGGTGCCCTTGAGGATTATTTTCAGCACCACCTTTATAAGCTCCGCCGCAACGCCGTAAACCGGCCCAAGGAAGAAGGTGCATATCATCACCGGCAGCTCCGAAATATCCAGCTTGTAGAAGCCCGGCGCGAAGAAAAGCGGCAGCTCAAGCAGCATCAGCACGGCGGCTATGCTTGAAAAAAGCGCCGTGTAGGTCATGCGCCGGGTGCGGTCCACCTTTTGAGCGCGGTTTTTGAAATAAAGCCGCTGGAAAAACAGCGCGATAAGCACCACGCCCGCCGAAACAGCAAGCGCGGTCAGCACGAAGCCGAGATTTGATTTTAAGGCTTCAAAGGTCTTTTTCATGTTGTGATCCATATTTTCCTCCGAAAAAAGAAATTACCCGAAGAAATTCTTCGGGCCGCTTGGAACAGGATAAAATAAATATCAATATTGTAAGTATTAAATCTATTCTCCTTCTTCCATCCGGACTTACGCATTTATGAAAACGCGCTCACCGTCGGTTCCGGAATTTCACCGGATCGGCAGACGGCCGAAAGCTCGGCAGCCTGTTCGCGGACTTTTACCGCCGGTAGGGAATCTCACCCTGCCCCGAAGTGAGTTCATTATAGCACAGCGGTTAGCTTATTGCAACCGGTTTTTTGGAAATTATACTGTTCTGCGAATAAAATCTTGATTTGGACGCATATTTTCCGATGTATCCGCCCGCCCGCTCTCAATGCTTGGATGCAGGTGGTATAGGATCCGCTTCGCGGGTGAAATCGGCAAAGCCGGTTGCGGTTGAAATTCCTGCGGAATTTCTGAATGATTTGATTTTCTATAACAAAAAAAGCTGCGTTTCCAAAAGCCTTCCCCTCCGAGGGGAAGGTGGCTGAGGCGGCGCAGCGCGCCGCGAAGACGGATGAGGTGGAATGATGCACAAATCCCGCATGGGATTTGAACCGATTTTGATTCGCTGAATGACTTGCCGCATGGGATTTGAACCGATTTGTTTCGCTGAATGACTTGCCGAAAAAGCTTGGCGTAATCAGCTTTTTGGAGGTATAAATAGGATAAAACGCCGTGCGCGGCGTTTATGAGGTGTCCACCTCATCCGACTTCGCGCCGCCGCGCGACGCTCAGTCACCTTCTCCTCAAGGAGAAGGCTTGACGAAGCAAGCCTGTCGCGCGGAAGTTTCGGGCGAGGGTGCGAAGCATCCCGAGCCCGAAGCGGAAGTGCGGCGGCGGGAGCGCCTTGCGTCAATGAAGTGCGGCTTGCGCCGAATGAAGTGCGCTTTGTGCATGAAGCTGCAAAATGGGTTTCAGGGACATATAATTCCGCGTATACTCGAGGCGGGGCGTGAATTAGATGATCGTTTATATGTCAAAAATATGGCAAAGGAGTTTCGGAATTATGTCACAAAATATATCAAAAAATAGATTATAGATTGGCGCAGATCAAGGGTTTTTGGTTTTTCAATTTAAAGGTTGCGAAATTTGGATAATGAGATTGCGGATTTTGAATATTACAAAATCACAAATATATTATTTTTTTGCCCCGATTTCGGGTTGACAATATATTTGGAGTGGTGGTATTCTAAGCTCACAGGCGGCGCGCGGCGAAGAGCTTTTGTATACTCCCTCACGGCTACGAAGAGGATGCAGGCCCGCTGCTCGGCGCTTAGTAAAAAACAATGGAGGTCTCTTACAATGAAGATCCGCAAACTCCTCGCAGCAGCCCTCGTGCTCATCATGGTTCTTGCGGCCGTGCCCGTTCTCTCCCTCGCTGAGGGCGTGCGTGTTATCGGCTATGAATCCAGGCAGATGGGCAAGCTCGAAGCCGTTTGGGCGGCCCTTGAAGCCGCCGAAGCGGAAGCACTCTCCTCAAAGCAGGCAAGTAAAGCGGGCGTTATTCAAACCGTTTACGAAACCGCGCTTAACCTCAGGCACGTAGACAAGGACAGCTTTTCCGATTTCACCAAGGACGGCTTCTTCTTCACCGTTGACGGCATGCAGTGCGGCTACAACTACCGCGTGCGCAACGAGCTGAAGGCGGGCGCCGCTCCCATCCCCCAGAGCGAGCAGTTCGTGTTCGTCAAGGGCACCGGCGAGCAGGGCAAGGCTCCCAACTCCCCGCACGTGCTCCTCGTTGCCCCCTATTACGGTCAGGACGCCTCCTTCACCAATCAGTATAAAAACGAGGCGCAGTCCATAGCAAACACCACCGGCGGCAACTACACGCTCATCCAGTCCGCTGCGGCCACCGGCCCCGCCATCGCTCAGAACATCACCAACAAGGGCGTTGTTATCTACGACAGCCACGGCGTTCAGAGCGGCACCTCCAGCTATCTCTGCCTCACCACCAATTCCGGCATCACCGTGAATGACTACAACAACGGCTGGGCGGTTGCAAGCGGCAGCTCCGCGTTCATCGACGGCCGCTATATCCGCAACCATATCAACGGCAACCTCGGCAACTGCTTCGTGTGGATGGCTATCTGCGAAGGCATGAAGCGCGGCGGCCAGGGCACCACCGGCTCCGCACTGCTTGCGGCGGGCGCGGGCGGCGTTTACGGCTACTCCCAGAGCGTTTCCTTCCGCGGCGACTACAACTACGAGGCCACCTTCTGGACTCAGATGAAGAACGGCGCCACCGTTGCGGAAGCGATCCGCGTTATGAAAAATACCCACGGCAACAGCGATCCGTACACCAATCCCTCCGCATGGCCCATCGTTATGAGCGCCACGGACGCCTTCCCCGCGAATCCCGACGGCCCGCAGAACGTTACCTGCGACTGGCGCCTGATCGGCGGCAACAACGGCTCCGCCATCACCGCTGTGAACCTCTCCAACGTGAACGTTGCGGTTGGCGCAACTGCGCAGGCAAACCTCGTTGTGAATCCGGACAACGCGAACTACACCACCACCTGGAGCACCTATAACTCCTCCATCGCCACCGTGGACAGCAACGGCAGGGTCAGGGGCGTTGCCGCAGGCACCACCACCCTCTCCGTGAACGTTTACGACAACGTTGCGAACAGGAACTACAACCGCACCGCCACCATCACCGTTACCGGCGGCAGCACCGGCACCTCCTACGAGCGCGTTTACACCATTGAAAACGGCGGCAAGTACATCATCGTGGCGGACGGCTCCACCTCCGGCAGCACCGGCTACGCCGTGGGCAACACCGCCGTGTCCAACAACCGCTATCTCAGCGCGGTTGCGGTCACTCTCAACAGCAACGGCACCCTCTCCGCGGGTTCCAACGTGGACGCCATCACCTGGACCGCCTCCGGCTCCTCCGCCTCGGGCTTCAGCTTCAGAAACGTTGGCAACAATAAATATATGGGCCTTGACTCCGCCCAGTATCTCTACCCCTCCAACACCGCCGTGGCGTGGAAGTACACCTCCGCCTATGCCCTCGATAATCAGATAGATACCGACGGCTACTACTACCTCTCCTATTCCTCCGGCAGGTACACCACCTCCAAGAACGCCGGCGCAATCAGGATCTACAAGGTCGCCTCCGGCACCGCGCCCGCTCCCACCCCCACCTACACCGTGACCTTCAGGGATTGGGACGGCACCCTCCTCAAGACCCAGCAGGTTCAGCAGGGCGGCTCCGCAACGCCTCCCGCCAACCCCACCCGCCCCGGCTACACCTTCGCCGGTTGGGACAGGGCATATACGAACGTTACCGCGAACATCACGGTTTACGCCACCTACACCCAGAACACCGCGCCCACTCCCACCGTTACCTACGAGCTGGCAAGCTACATCGTGCCCGGCTATAAGTACATTATGGTTGCGGAAAACTCCATCTCCGGCACCACCGGCTACGCCGTGGGCAACACCGCCGTGTCGAGCGGCCGCTACCTCACCCCCGTGAGGGTGACTGTGAACAGCGACGGCACGCTCACCCTTCCCGCAGGCACCAATGCAAACGCCATCACCTGGACGGCGGGCGGCAGCGCCTACTACGGCTACTCCTTCAGAAGCGTTGGCAACAACAAGTACATGGGTCTCAATTCCTCCCAGTACCTTGCTCCCACGGACAGCAGCCTTGCATGGAGCAACTACGGCGGCGGTCTGGACAATCAGATCGATACCGACGGCTACTACTACCTCTCCTACTCCTCCGGCAGATAC
Source organism: uncultured Clostridia bacterium (assembly GCA_947168565.1). Classification (GTDB taxonomy): domain Bacteria; phylum Bacillota; class Clostridia; order Christensenellales; family CAG-138; genus PeH17. The sequence continues at coordinate 54,897 of CAMVMM010000013.1, forward strand.
ACCACCTCCAAGACCTTCGGCGAGATAAGAATGTACAGGGTGGTTGAAGGCTGATAACCCCAACTTCTTCTTCAAGAAGTTTTCCTCCACACAAAAAACGGGCTTCGCGCAGGCGGGGCCCGTTTTTCAATTAGCAATTAGCAATCAGCAATCAGCAATCAGCAATTAGCAATTAGCGATTAGCAATCAGCAATCAGCAATCAGCAATTAGCAATTAGCGATTAGCAATCAGCAATCAGCAATTAGCGATTAGCGATTAGCGATTAGCGATTAGCAATTTTGAGCTGCAAAGCCCAATTCCGTTGCCGAGGGCAGCCTGTATGCGCTTTTTGCGGAAAGAGCGGCGCGGACTATCGCCTCGGAAACGACCTCTGCTGCAAGCGCGCCCACAAGGTCCATATCCGCCCTCAGGCTGCCGAGGGAAACGGCATAGATGCTGTCCCCATCGGCGGAGGTATGCACGGGGCTTATGGAGCGGGCATAGCCGTCCTGCGCCATTCCGGCGATCTTGCAAAGCTGCGCCTTATCGAAGGCGGCGTTTGTGAAAACCACGGCAAGGGTAGTGTTTTGCGCAAATTTATTCTCCCGCGAAGCCGTGCTTTTTTTCATCTGCTCCATTGTGGAGCAAAGGGCTTTTTTATCCTCCGAAAGCAGACCCGCGATCTGCCTGCCCGTTTTATGATCGAAAACGTCCCCAAGCGCGTTCAGGGCGGCCACAGCGCCTATCTTCAATTCGCCAATCCGAAGGGCAAAGCTGCCTATGCCGGTTTTCATGCAGCGCTCCATGCCCATGAGCTTTCCGACGCTTGCGCCGCAGCCCGCGCCGAAATTGCCGTCCCGATAGTTCGGCTCGTCCAGCGCAATACGCGCCGCCTCATAGCCCATCGCCTCGTCGGGTCGGGTGAAGGCGTCCCCCACTGTGAGGTCGAAAAGGTCGGACTGCGCCACGAGCGGCACCTTCGTAACGCCCACGTCAAAGCCGATGCCGCGCTCCTCAAGGCATTTCATTACGCCTCCGGCCGCGCCAAGCCCGAACGCGCTGCCGCCGCCGAGCACTATGCCGTGGATGAGCTGCGCAGCCATCAGCGGGTTTAAAAGCCAGCTCTCCCTTGAGGCGGGGCCGCCGCCGCGCACGTCAAGACCCGCACGCATTCCGTTTTCGCAAATAAACACCGTCAGCCCCGTTCCCGCCGCCGCGTTTTCGGCCTGACCTATCCTCAGCGGCGCAAAATCGCAAACGGAGATCTCCTCCTTATAGGATGCGCCGCTTTCCGGCGCAAAGCCTGCATTATTCATAATTTCCTCCGTATAAAAACCATGCCGCCCCCGTTTTGTGCGGGAGCGGCGGCTTTTGGCTTTTGTTACATGATCTTGTCCGGCTCGGGAAGCTCCTCGCCCTCGATGGTGATGGTTTTTATCACTACCGGGGTCAGGGGCCTGTCGTTTCCGTCGGTTTCAACGGCCGCGATCGCGTCCACCACCTCGATGCCCTCTATCACCCTGCCGAAGGCGGCATACTGCCCGTCCAGCGAGGGATAATCCTTGTGCATGATGAAAAACTGGCTGCCCGCGCTGTCCAGGGGGCGGCTCTTCCTTGCCCAGGAGATAACGCCGCGGGTGTGCTTCAGCTCGTTTTCAAAGCCGTTTGCCGCAAATTCGCCCTTGATGGTGTACCCCGGGCCGCCCCTGCCGGTGCCCTCGGGGTCGCCGCCCTGGATCATAAAGCCGCTGATCACGCGGTGGAATATCAGCCCGTCGTAGAAGCCCTTGCGGGCAAGGTAGCAGAAATTGCGAACGCTCTGCGGCGCAAGGTCGGGGTAGAGCTCAAGCTTGATCACCCCGCCGTTTTCCATGGTGATGGTGGCATTGATCTTGTTCATATATTTTTCTCCTTCGGTTGGATTTGCTGTGTTTTCCGGCGCGTTTGTGTGCGCCGCCGTGGGTGCCGGAGTGGGGCTTGCGCCCTCCTTGGAGGTGCAGGCGGCAAGGCCGAGCGCCAGCAAGGCCGCGCAAAGCGCTATGGATAAAAGCTTTTTCATTTCGTTCTCCCAATGGTCGGTAGTGGATTTTGCCGCTGCTGCGGCATTTAAAGTATAAGCGTTTTCGGAGGATTTGTCAATCTATCCGGACCCGATAAACCGCTCCGCCCGCATAGGGAGGGTTCAGGGCGTTGTGATGGGGTTTTTCTCGCAGTTCATGCGCTCCGGCCTGTGGTTTCGGGGGTAGATCAGCTCCTCGATAAGGTTTTGAGAGCAGTCCAGCATATTCAGCTCCGTGCAGTGGGAAAAATCGAGCGCGGTGAGCTTATTTGAGGAGCAGTCCAGCGACGTGAGCTTGGAGCAGTTGGAAAGGTCGAGCGCGGTGAGCCTGTTTACGGAGCAGTTAAGCTCTGTAAGCTCCGGGCAGTGGAGTATATCGAGCTTGGAAAGCCCGTTTCCGGTGCAGTCAAGGAAGGTGAGCTTGGGGCAGCAGGAAACGTCGAGCTCGGCGACCTTGTTTCCGTAAAGGTCGAGGCGGGTGAGCTTGGGGCAGCGGGAAAGATCGAGCGAGGTGAGCCCGCTGAACTTGCAGTTCAGCTCCTCCAGCTCCGGGCAGGGGGAAAGATCGAGCGCAGCAAGCTTGTAGGTTGTGCAGTCCAGCACCCTCAGCTTGGGGCAATTGGATAGATCGAGCGAGGAGATCACGGTTTTGGGGCGCCTTATCTCGTCAAGCAGCGGATCGCGCGCAAGGACAAGCTCCGTTAGCTCCGGGCAGTGCGAAATATCGAGCGAAGGAAGCGTAACGCCCGTGCAGCTCAGGCTGCGAAGGCGCGTGCAGGAGGAAACGTCCAGCGAATCGAGCGGGGAAGCGGTGCAGAAAAAATCAATAAGCTCGGCGCAGCCCGATAGTTTAAGCTCCGTAAGAGTGAAATTCACGCTTAAACAAAGCGTTTTCAATCCCGTGCAGCCGGAAAGATCAAGCGAGTCGAGCCCGCTTTGGCTTATGGTTAGCTCGCTCAGACCGGTGCAGCCGGAAAGATCAAGCGAGTCGATACCGGCGGATTCAAGCCTGAGGGAGGCAAGCTCCGAAAAGCCGGAAAGATCGAGGCTGCCCTCCCAAATGCTGTCGCCAAGGGTCATGCTCCTCACGCGAAGCTGCCCGCCGACCTCCGCCCATTCTATCGCGCTCCCCCAGGTGGAGGGGTCGCCGGGCTCGTAGGCGGGGGAAAGCAGCGCGCCGTTTTTCGCGCCGGCATCATCGGTCTGCTCAAGAAAAGCGCGCAGCGCGGCGGCCTCATGCCTGTTATAGGCCGGGTACGGCGTTAAAAGCGAAAGGCAGAGCGCAAGCGCGATAAGCGCCGCCGCCGCAAGAATCGAAAGCACTACGGTTTTTTTCATTGGAAAAACCCTCCATTTTGCCTTAACTCTTTAAGAATATAATGCGGTATCAATACGGTATCAATATCCTGTCAAACCCTTATCCCGCTCAAGGAAGCCCGCTCAAGGAAGCCCGATCAAGGAAGCCCGATCGAAAACCGTTGCGGGAGCGGGAGCAGCAAAGGCTTTTGCCGCATCCTGCCCCGCGAGGGGGTTGATAGGCACAGGCGTTTTTTTCGGAGCGCAGGCGCGTTCATCAAAGCTGCCCGTTCAGCTGCACTATCACCACTCCGTCATCCGCTTCGATCTCGGAAAGCGAGATGCAGCCGATGCAGAGTATCTCCGTCAGCCTGTTTTCGGTGCAATGCAGCGATGAAAGCGCACCGCAGGCGCTCACGTCCAGCAGCGTGAGCGCGTTTTGAGAGCAGTACAGCTCACAAAGCGTGCCGCGCGCCGAAAGATCGAGCGCGGTCAGGCGATTGCCGGAGCAGTTCAGCGTTTCAAGCAGCGAATCGGCGCGGGGGAGCTTCAGCTCGCTGAGCGCGTTTTTGTGGCAATCAAGCTTGTTCAGCAGGGAGCAGGCGGAAATATCGAGCGATTCGATCAGGTTTTCGCCGCAGCAGAGAAGGATCAGCTTTTTGCAGCTGGAGGGATCGAGCGAAGAAAGCTTATTGTGCGAACAATCCAGCGATTCAAGCACCGAGCCGAACGAGGGAAGCTGCAATTCGGTAAGCTCGTTTTCGGAGCAGTCCAGCGTATTCAGCTCGAAGTGAGCGAAAAGATCGAGCGATGCAAGCTTGTTGCCTCGGCAGTCAAGCGAGGATAACTGCTTGCAGGCGGAAAGCTCGAGCCTTGTAAGCGCGTTTTCGGAGCAATCAAGCGAGATGAGATCGGGATTTGAGGAAAGCTCAAGCTCCGTAAGCGCGTTTTGGCTCAGGAACAGCTCGGAAAGCTGCGGGCAGGCGGAAAGCTCGAGCCTTGTGAGCGCGTTTTCGGAGCAATCAAGCGAAATGAGCTTCGAATTTGCGGAAAGCTCCAGCTCCGTCAGCGCGTTTTTGGCGCAGTTCAGAATCACAAGCTGCGGGCAGGGGGAGGGATCGAGCGAAGAAAGCCTGTTTCCCGCGCAGCTCAGATCCACAAGCTTTTTGCAGGAGGAAAGATCGAGCCTTGTGAGCGCGTTTTCGGAGCAATTCAGCCACATCAGCTCGGGATTTGAGGAAAGCTCCAGCTCCGTCAGCGCGTTTTTGGAGCAATGAAGCGAGGTAAGCTTCGGGCAGGCGGAAGGATCGAGCGAAGAAAGCCTGTTTCCCGTGCAGCTCAGATCCTCAAGCTTTTTGCAGGAGGAAAGATCGAGCCTTGTGAGCGCGTTTTCGGAGCAATCCAGCCACTTCAGCTCGGGATTTGAGGAAAGCTCCAGCTCCGTCAGCTCGTTTTGGTTCAAAAACAGCTCGGCAAGCTTCGGGCAGGGGGAAAGATCGAGGGAAGAAAGCTTGTTTCCCTCGCAGTACAGCGTTGTCAGCTCCGAACAGGGGGAAAGATCGAGCTGTGACAAATTGCAGCCCGCTACGCTAAGCGTGAAGAGGCTCGGGCAGGAGGAAAGCTCGAGCTGCGAAATACCGCAGTCGTATAGGGTAAGCTCGCCGAGGCGCGGGAGGTGGGGAAGCTCAAGCGAGGTAAGCGGAGCGTTAAAGCATTGCAGCGCCGTAAGCGCGGGGCAGTCCGAAACGGTAAGCGTTTTAAGCTCCGGAAGGGTGATCAGATGAAGGGCTTCAAGCGCCGTGCAGCCGGAAAATTCAAGCTCCGTGAAGCTGCTTTCCTGGATGTTCACCTGTGTAAGCTTCGGACAATCCGAAACGGTGAGCTCGGTGAGCTCGTTTATATAGCAGTTGAATGCGAGCAGCTCCGAAAAGCCCGAAAGCTCGAGGCTTCCCGCGAGCCCGAAGGGGAGAAGCTCCAGAAATTCAACGTGCAGCTCACCGCCGCGATTCACCCACGTTATGGATGCGCCCCAGCTCGCGGGATCGTCCGGATCGTAGACGGGGGAGAGCAGCTTGCCGTTTTTGGCGGCCGTGCCGCTTTTCCCGCTCTGCTCAAGGAAGGCGCGCAGCGCGGCGCATTCGCTTTGGTTATAGGGCAGGGGCTCCGCCGTCGGCGCGGGCGTTGGCGCGGGCGTCGGCGAAGGAGAGGGTGAGGCGGGCGCCGTGGATGCGTGCGCGCTGGCGCCGGAAACGGGCGGCGCGGAAACCATAGGTATATGATAGCTGAAGATCCGGCAGGCGGCAAGCGCGGGAATGAGCGCAAGCGCGATGAGCGCCGAGGCAAGCAGCGGGAGCAGTTTGCTTTTTTTCATAAAAAACCCTTTCTTTCGGTGAAGCTGTGGAATCATTTCGATTTGCAGTCGATCCGCCGTCAATCAAACGTCAGCTGCCGCACCGCGATCACGCCCTCGTCCGCATTGATAACGGAGAGCTGGCTGCAGCCCACGCAAAGCACCTCGGTAAGCTTGTTTTCCCGGCACCAAAGCTGCGTCAGCGCGGTGCAGTTTGAAACGTCCAGCTTTGTAAGCTCGTTCTGTTGGCAGTAGATCGATCGAATGGCGCGATTGCCCGCAAGGTCCAGCTCGATAAGCGCGTTGCTTGAGCAGTCCAGCATTTGAAGGTTTGAGCCCCGTATGGGGAGCTTAAGCTCCGTGAGCGCGTTCGAGGAGCAAGTCAGAGAGTATAACTGAATGCAGGAGGACAGATCGAGCCCTGTGAGCCTGTTGCCGGAGCAGTAGAGCGATGTGATCTGACAGTTTTCGGGAAGCGTAAGCTCCGAGATCCGGTTTGCGGTGCAGTTGAGCTCGGAAAGATAGGAGTTTGCCGAGCAGTCGAGCGCTTCAAGCCTGTTGTCGCTGCAGTCGAGATAATAGATTCCGGTGCTTCCGAGGATATTCAGCCTTGTGAGTGCGTTTGCGGCGCATTCAAGCTGCATTAAACTGGGGCAGGAGGAGGTATCAAGCTCCGTGAGCGCGTTGCCTGAGCAGAAGAGAAAGACCAGGCCGTTGCAGGAGGAAATATCAAGCTCCGTGAGCGCGTTGCCGCTGCAGCCCAGCGTTTGCAGCTCGGGGCAGGAGCCAAGCTCCAGCCGTGCAAGCTCGTTTTGGGCGCAGTAAAGGGTCTGAAGCGCGGGGCAGGAGGAAATATCAAGCTCCGTGAGCCCGTTTTCCTCGCATGAAAGCTCGGTGAGCTGCGGGCAGGAGCCAAGCTCCAGCCGTGCAAGCTCGTTTTGGCCGCAGTAAAGGTTCCGAAGCGCGGGGCAGGAGGAAATATCAAGCTCCGTGAGCGCGTTGCCACTGCAGCTCAGCGCCTGCAGAGCGGGGCAGGAGGAAATATCAAGCGAGGTAAGCCCGTTTCCCGAACAGTCAAGCCCGTAAAGCTCGCAGGGGGGAAGCTTAAACTCCGTCAGCTCGTTGCCGCTGCAGCTCAGCATTTGCAGCTTGGGGCAGGAGGAAATATCAAGCTCCGTGAGCGCGTTGCCGCTGCAGCTCAGCGTTTGCAGCTTGGGGCAGGAGGAAATATCAAGCGAGGTAAGCCCGTTTTCGTTCGCGTAAAGAGTTGTGAGATTCGCAAGACCGTGCAGCTTCAGCTCCCGAATGCTGTTCACGGAGCAGTCCACATCCTGTATGAGCGGGCAGGAGGAAAGCTCCAGTGCCTCAAGCCGGTTTGAATAGCACTCAAGCCGCCTCAGCTCGCCGCAGGCGGAAAGATCCAGACGGGTAAGCCCGCTTGAATAGCACAGAAGCGTTTTGAGTGCGGTGCAGTAGGAAAGATCAAGCTCCGTTATCAGCGGGCAGTCGCCGCATTCGATGGCGGAAAGCTTTTCGCAGGAGGACAGGTTGAGCCGCTCCAGCACCGGGTTGGCATCCAGCGTCAGTTGGGAAAGCTCCGGGCAGTCGGAAAAATCAAGCTCCGTGAGCTGCGGATCGTTTGAAAAGGCAGCTTCCGTAAGCTTGGGGCAGCTTAAAAGCACGGATCCGATATCTGTGAAGCCGCACGAAATATCGGTAAGCTCCGAAAAGCCCCTCAGATCAAGCGCGCCCACAAGATTCACCTGTAAAAATGAAAGCTTTTTCACGTGCATCACCCCGTCAAAATTCCTCCAATCGATGCCGCTTCCCCATGTAGCGAGGTTATCCGGATCGTATTGACTGGAGAGCTTTTTGCCGTTTTTCATGCCCGAAGCGTCGCTCAGCTCAAGAAAATCCCGAAGAAGCCCGGTCTCGTGCTCGTCGAACACCGCCGCGGGAAACATTTCGGTGGGTGCGGGGAAAAAGGTGAATACCGGCACGAGCGGCGTGGCGGTCGGCTGCGCCTCCGGCGTGAAGGAAGGCGCGGGGGAGGGGGAATTTATGCCGATGGGGTAATAGTTTTTTATGCACGCGGAAAGCGTTAAAAGCGCAAGCGCCGCCGAGGCGATAAGCGCAAAGCGTATTGCAAAGCCTTTTTTCATAGGTCGGATCCCTTTCTTTAACGGAGGTCTGATCGTATTGCGCCGTGCCGCCCAAAAGCGATGCACTGCCGCATTATATTCGATTTTACAGTAAAAACGCTATGCTGTCAATTAAATAATGGAGTTTGCCGCACGTTCGGGCAAATTCGGAGGGGCACGGGATATGCCCGCATCATATATCACTTTTACACATTTGAATCGCCTGTTTTTGCTTGACTTTAGCCGCACAAAATGATATAATAGTACGAATGCTTATATGCTGGCGCAGGCTGTCGCTGAATGTGTTTTAACCTGTTTTGAAAAGACGGCTGCGGGCATTGCATTTAATATATATAGGAGGTGTAATTCTGTGCCTGTTTGGTTACAATACATGCTCCCCATACTGGCGCTTATAATCGGTGTGGCTGCCGGCGCTTTCGGGATACACATGTATGATAAACATAATGCAGAATCCAAGGTCGCTGAAGCGGATTCGATGGTCAAAAAGATGATCGACGATGCGCAGAAGCGTGCCGAAACCATCAAAAAGGAAACGCTGCTTGAGGCAAAGGAAGAGGTCTACCGCATCAAGAGCGAAAACGAACGGGAAAACAAAGAACGCAGAAAAGAGCTGCAGCGTGCCGAAAGCCGCCTGCAGCAAAGGGAAGAAAGCTTCGATAAGAAGCAGGAGGGGCTTGAGCAGCGCGAGCAGCAGCTCAATAAGCGCCTGAAGAACATCGACGCAAAGGAAGCGGAGATAGAGCAGCTTCACGATCAAAAGAAGGCGGAGCTTGAGCGCGTTGCCTGCATGACGCAGGACGAGGCGAAGAACGTGCTTCTTGCCAATGTGGAAAAGGACGCAAGGCACGAGGCGGCGCTCATCATACGCGATATCGAGTCCAAAACCAAGGCCGAGGCGGACAGGCGCGCCGCAAACATCATCTCCATGGCGATACAGCGCTGCGCGGCGGACCATGTGGCGGAGACCACGGTTTCCGTTGTCGCCCTTCCGAACGACGAAATGAAGGGCAGGATAATCGGCCGCGAGGGCAGAAATATCCGCACTCTTGAAACGGCAACCGGCGTTGATCTCATCATCGACGACACGCCCGAGGCGGTCATCCTCTCCGGCTTCGATCCCATGCGCCGCGAGATAGCGCGAATCGCCCTTGAAAAGCTTATCCTTGACGGGCGCATCCACCCCGCAAGGATCGAGGAAATGGTTGAAAAGGCGCGTAAAGAGGTCGAGACCCAGATCCGCGAGGCGGGCGAGCAGGCGGTGTTCGAGGTGGGCATCCACGGCCTGCATCCGGAGCTTGTGCGGCTTCTCGGCAGACTGCGCTACCGCACCAGCTACGGGCAGAACGTGCTTAAGCATTCCATCGAGGTTGCGCATCTGTGCGGACTTATGGCAACGGAGCTTGGCGTAAACGTTCAGCTTGCCAAGCGCGCGGGCCTTCTGCACGACATCGGCAAGGCCGTTGACCACGAAATGGAGGGCACACACAACCAGATCGGCGCCGATCTTGCCAAGAAGTACCGCGAAAACAATCAGATCGTTCACTGCATCCTCGCCCATCACGGCGACGTGGATCCCGGCACGGTGGAGGCGGTGCTCGTTCAGGCGGCGGACGCCATAAGCGCAGCCCGTCCCGGCGCAAGGCGCGAAACGCTTGAAAACTATATCAAGCGCCTTGAAAAGCTGGAGGAGATCGCCAATTCCTTCGACGGCGTCGATAAGAGCTTTGCCATCCAGGCCGGCCGCGAGGTGCGCATAATGGTCAAGAGCGACACCGTGTCCGATACCGATATAATCGTTATCGCAAAGGATATAGTCAAGCGCATCGAGGCCGAGCTTGAATACCCCGGCCAGATCAAGGTAAACGTTATCCGCGAGACCCGAGCCACCGAGTACGCGAAATAACAAAAATCAAAGCATAATATGAAAAACCGCTCCGATCGGGGCGGTTTTTTTCATTTCGCGGTCATTTGGCTTTTTCAGCCACGCTTTTTGAAGACGCGGATGCTGTTCACACCGTTCTGCGCGCGCTCGGTATTGCAGTAAAGGTTCAGCGCACTGCCCGCGGCAGCCGTCTGCTTCGACTCGGCAGCCTTTGAAAGCAAAAGCCCGAGCAGAGTGTTCATAAAGGCGTTGGCGGAAGCGAGCTTTTCATCATCCAGCTCAAAAATCAGGGCGTAATCGCCGCCGGTTTCAATGCCCGGCAGCTCACATATGAATTCGCGGGCGGCGGAAAAGCCGTGCTTTTCATAGATAAGCTCGTAATCGGGGTCGCCCGCATAGTCGTGCGGCGGCTCCTCGCCAAAATCGCCGCGCGCCTCGCCCTCGCGGAAGCCTTCGTAGTCGATAGAAAAGTCTTCGGAAAGGTCGAGGCCGTCAAAGGCGGCAAGGGTGTTTTTGATAATGCCGTCGTACTGCTCGGCGGTGATGCCGAACTCGTCGGCCGGGTCATAGCCGCGCATTTCCGCAGCCATCAGCTCTTTGATTTCTTCGATTTTTTTGCGAATTTCGTTCATTTCGGTTCGATATGACTCGCGGATGGTCTGAATTTCGCGCAGCCTTGCCTCCGCCATGTGTATTTTTTCGGCAAAGGCATCGTATACCGCGCGATCATCCTTTAAAAGAAGCGGCTTTATCTCCTCTATCGAAAAGCCAGCCCGCTGAAGATTTTTTATCTTCACAAAATCTGCCGCCTGCTCCTTTTCGTAGTGGCGGTAGCCGCTGCCCCCGTCCACCCGCGCGGGCTTCAAAAGCCCGATCGAGTCGTAGTAGCGCAGCGTTTTGGCGGTGCAGCCGCAGAGAAGCGAAAACTCCTTGATGGTCATATCTCATTCCTCCTTACAGGCAGAGGATAGCATTACAGTCAGGGGGAAGGTCAAGAGGAAAAACGGGGAATAAAATAATATATTTTACCTCGTTTTTCCTCCCTGCTTTAATCCGCTTTTCTCTTCATTAAATAAAAGTGATTGCCGCCGTCCTCCGAGGGATTCATGGAGCAAATGAGGTCGATCCCCTTGCCCTTGTTCTTTTGGAGCAAAAGGCCGTGAGCCGCGTTCAAAAATTCCATTCCGCGCTCGTATTTCTCCGCGCAGGTGTAAAACAGGGCAACGTATCTCGAATTCTCGTCAAGGGTTGAAAATTCGTCGAAAAATTCCCGCACCGCGCCCCAGCCGTGCTTCTCATAGACCTTCTCAAAGCGCGGATCGTGAAGCACCGCGTTTACCGCCTCATCCGTATCGAGCCCGTCGGGATCCTTAAAAAGATGATCGTATTTGCCGTTGTTGGGAATCACCACCTCGTCGATAAAGCGGTTCATTTCATCGATCAGGCCGTTGTGCTGCTCCCTGCCAATGCCAAATTCGCTTTGCGCGTCGTAGTCGTTCAGCTTGCGGTTGATATTGGTTCTTGCCAGCTCGATTTTTTCTTGCAGTTCTTCCATTTCGGTTTGATACGACCTGCGGATGCTTTGAATTTCAAGCAGCTTCCTCTCAAGCTCGGCCTGCTTTTCGGCAAGCGCTCCGGAAACCGCCCGATCATCCTTATCAAGAAGCGGCTTTATCTCCTCTATGGTGAAGCCCGCCCGCTGAAGATTTTTTATCTTCACAAAATCAGCCGCCTGCCATTCGCCATAATGGCGGTAGCCGCTGCCCTCGTCCACCCGCTCCGGCTTCAAAAGCCCGATCGAGTCGTAGTAGCGCAGGGTCTGGGCGCTGCACCCGCAGAGGGTCGAAAACTCCTTGATCGTCATATCGTATTCCTCCTTACGGGAAAGAGCATATCATTATAGTAAACTGCAAGGTCAAGCGGCAAAGCGGCGGATCGAAAAATATATTTTTATTGGAAGCGGATCACCTGCTTCTCCGCATCCACCTCGGCGCGCCTTCCAAACGGAATTATGCAGCGCGGCATACAATGCCCCACGGGGATGCCGCAGAGGATGGGCAGGGAGGGGTCGTTCACCACCTTCAAAAGCAGCGCCTTATACTCGCTTTCAAAGCGGCAGTCATACGGCCTGCCGAAAAGAATGCCCGAAACGGCTGCAAAAACGCCCCTCTCGCGCAGGCTTGTGAGCGCCGCTTCAAATATCTCCGGCGGCATTTGAAGCTCGCTGGTTTCAAGCAGCAGGAGCTTTCCGCGCCATTCCGAGGCATCGGGGAAGATGCCGTATTTTTCGCAAACAGCGGGCATATCGGGGTGCTTTATGCCCGCAAGCATATCGTATATCGAATCCAGGCAGCCGCCAAGTATCTCCCCGCCGAAGGTCGGCGCGCCGGGTTTTTTAAACTTTTCTTGCGCGATCCTCCAGCCGCCGCTCGTTTTTTTACCACGGATTATACCACGGCACATGGGGGAAGTAAAGAAAAAACGGCGGTTTTGCAAACCTTTTTGAGCAAGAATCAAAAAACGAATAACCGTATCAGTCTAAACAGATCCTACCCTATCATCCCCGCCAGCGCCTTCACCGCCGCCAGCAGCGCAAGCCCCACGGCGGTGGGCAGCGCGATGGCGAGCAGCATCCATTTTATGCCGCCCGCTTCCTTTTTTATGGTGAGGCAGGTGGTGGAGCAGGGCCAATGAAACAGGGTGAAGATTATCACGGCAAGGCAGGTCAGCCTCGTCCAGCCGTTTGCGGAAAGGATGGAGAAAAGCTCCGCGCCGCCTGCCGCCTCCGCAAGCGCGCCGCCGCCGGTGTACGCCATCAGCAGTATGGGCAGCACTATCTCATTTGCGGGAAAGCCGAGTATGAAGGCGGCAAGTATCGCGCCGTCCAGAGCGAAAAGCCGCGCAAAGGGGTCGAGAAAGGCGCAGAGCGAGGAGAGCAGCGTGCCGCCGCCCGCGGGGATATTCGCCGCCGCGTAGATGATCAGCCCTGCGGGAGCTGCCACGGCTGCGGCGCGGGCGAGCACGTGCAGCGTGCGGTCAAGCATGCTTCGGATGAGGGTCTGCACTATCTTCGGCGGGCGGTAGGGCGGCATCTCCATCAAAAAAAGCGTGCTTTCGCCGCGAAAAAGCGTTTTTGAAAGCAGCTTGGTCACGGCAAGCGTTACCGCAACGGAGAAGGTTATCAGCGCGGCAAGCACGGCCGCCGAAAGCACGGGGGCAGCGCCGAGCGCCCCGCCGTTTCCCGCAATAAAGAGCGAAACGAGGGTTATCAGCATGGGAAACCGCCCGTTGCACGGCACAAGGCTGTTTGTGAGGATAGCCGCAAGCCGCTCGCCCCTGTTCGGTATTATGCGGCAGCCCACCACGCCCGCCGCGTTGCACCCGAAGCCCATGGAGATGGTGAGCGCCTGCTTGCCGCAGGAGCCGCAGGCGTGAAAGCAGCGATCCAGGCAGAAGGCGGCGCGGGGCAGGTAGCCCAGATCCTCCGCAAGCGTGAAGAGCGGGAAAAAGATCGCCATCGGCGGCAGCATCACCGAAACCACCCATGCAAGCGTGCGAAACATTCCGAGCGTCAGCGCGTCCCGCAGCCACGGCGCGGCGCGTATCGCGTCAAGCAGCGCATAAAGCAGCCCTTCAAGCCGCGAAAATGCGGAAAACAGCAGCTCCGAGGGTCGGTTCGCGCCGATGATCGTGATGTAAAAAACGAGCATCAGCAGCAGAAACATTATCGGAAACGCGGTCAGCTTTCCGGCGGCAAGGCGGTCCAGCCGCTCGGTCAGGGCTTTTCCTTCGGTCGGCCTTATATGCGCCTTTCCGCGCTCCTTCCCGCGCTTCTTCTCGTTCGCCGCGCCGTGCGCTTTATCGCCTCTTACGGCCGTTTTGCGCCAAACCGCACCGTTCAGAATACGCGAGGCCTCCCTGTGGCAGGCGATGGCGGCGCTCTCGCTTTCATCGTCCGAGGGGCTTTCCGGGGGCAGCAGGGCGCGAAAGCGCTCCGCGTTTTCCAAAGCCCTTTGCGCTGCGGCTTCGCTGTCCATCACGGCAAGCACCGCCTCAACAAGCGCCGCAAGCCCCCTGCCGCTTCGCGCCGAGCAGGGGATAACCGGCACGCCGAGCCGCTCCGACAGCATTTGCACGTCTATGCCGACGCCCGCGCGCTCCGCCTCGTCCATAAGGTTCAGGCAGATAACCACCCTGCCAGTCAGCGCCATGATCTGAAGGGCGAGAGGCAGGCTTGCTTCAAGCTCGGCGGCGTTCACCACGGCGATCACGGCGGCGGTGGAGGCGCGCTTCAGCTGATCCCGCGCTATTCGCTCCTCGGGCGAGGCGGGGTCAAGGCTGCGGCAGCCGGGCAGATCGACGAGCAGCAGCTTCCTTTCCGCGCCGCCTGCGTTCGCGCGGCAAACTCCGCTTGCAAGCGAAACGGTTTTGCCGCTCCAGTTGCCCGTGTGCTGCTTCATGCCGGTGAGGGCGTTGAAAACGGTGCTTTTGCCAACGTTCGCCTTGCCGGCAAGCGCGATCACGGGCAGGTTTTCCGGGTTCTGCACCGCCGAAAATTCGCGCAGCGAAGCGCCGCGCCCGCCGGAAAAGGAGGTCAGTCCCATAGCCGCACCTCCTTCGGCACAACGCGAACGAGCGAAGCATCGCAGCCGCGTATCGCCGTCACGCTTTCGCGCACAAGATAGGCGGAGGGGTCCCCGAGCGGGCTGACCAGCACCTTTTTTACCGTTTCCCCGGGGAAAAACCCAAGCTCTATAAGCCTGCGCCGCAGCTCGCCCCGCGCCTCCACCGAGAGAATGACCGCCTCGCCCCCTGCCGGCAGCTCGTTCATGCCGAGCGTTTCCTCACTGTTTATACCGTTTCTTTCATTATTTATTCCGCTTGCTCCCGTGCGTTCCATTTCGCGCCTCCTTATACTATCCTGCACCTAAAACCTTGATTCGGACGGCATCTTTTCCGCCGCAGCTGCTTCGTCGAATCTTGATTGGCGCTCCAAGCCAAGCTGCGATTCTCCTCTTTGATTCGACGAAAAATCTGCTCGCCCGCTCTCAATGTTTTAGATGCAGGATAGTATGAATACCTGTTTCTGCCATACTATGCGGCTTGGGGAGGGAAGGGTGCGCGGAAGGCGGCGGCGAAGGGTGCGCGGAAGGGGAGCGGGGTGCGCGGAAGGCGGCTGTGAAGGGTGCGCGGAGGGGTGCGGTTAAGGGGTGCGCGGTGCGCCAAAACGGGAAAACGGCGGACAATTCCGCCGTTTCCCCGAAAGAAAGGAGTCCATTCTGAGAAAATATCAAATTTAGGGTGCGCCGCATATCGCTCGGCGCTGCCGCGCTCCGTGGGTGCGCGGCGTTTTGCGTTTGCCGGTGGGTGCGCTTATTCGCCGTCCCGCTTATTCTTGGGTGAAAGCATAAGGTTTGTGATTATGCCCAGGATGAGCGCGCAGGCAACGGAGGTGAGCGTGATGGTTTTGCCGCTTCTGAGGGTGAAATTCAGCACCATGCCGCCAACGCCCGCGATAAGGATTACCGACGCCACGAACAGATTGCTGTTTTTATTGAGATCCACGGGCTGAAGCATTTTAAGGCCCGATACGGCGATGAAGCCGTACAGCGTCATGCACACGCCGCCCATCACGCAGGAGGGGATGGAGTCAAGGAACGCCACGAAGGGCGCGATGAACGCGAACGCAAGCGCAAGCCCCGCCGCGCCGGTGATGGAAATAACGGAGGCGTTGCCGGTGATGGCCACGCAGCCGACGGATTCGCCGTAGGTAGTGTTCGGGCAGCCGCCGAAGAGCGCACCCGCGAAGGAGCCTATGCCGTCCCCAAGCAGGGTGGAGGGCAGGCCGGGATCCTTTAAAAGATCCTGATTTACGATGGTGGAAAGGTTTTTATGATCCGCTATATGCTCCGCGAACACCACGAACGCCACGGGGATATAGCCCACGGCGAGAGTGCCGATATATTCCGGAGTGAGCTGATTCAGCCCCTTAAAGGCCTTCAGGAAGGTGAACTGCGGCACGGAGAGGAAGGTTTTAAGGGAAACGCCGCCGTCAAACAGCGCCTTGATGGGCGCAAGGTCGATTATCTTGAGCGCGTCGCTGCCGGTTGCGTTGCCGATAAGCGTGAACGCGAGCGCCACGGCGTATCCCGCCAAAATGCCGAGTATAAAGGGGATGAGGCGCAGCCTGCGCTTGCCGTAGGTGGACACGAGCACCACCGTGAAAAGCGTTGCAAGGCCGCAGATAAGCGCAATATACGGGGAGGCAACGGCCGCGCCGTCGATCATAACGTCGCCCTTCATCATGTCGCCAACGGCGTTCCCCGCGAGGGAAAGGCCGATTATCGCAACGGTGGGGCCGATGACCACGGCGGGCATGAGCCTGGAGATCCATTTAACGCCGGAGATCTTAACTATCACGGCAAGCACAACGTACACGAGCGCCGCGAACGCCGCGCCGATAATAAGGCCCGCAAAGCCCATCTCCATGGACGCGGCGCCCGAAAAGGCGGCGAACATGGAGCCGAGGAAGGCGAAGGAGGAGCCCAGGAACACCGGGCTGCGGAAGCTGGTGAAGAGCTGGTAAACCAGCGTGCCGATGCCGGCGCCGAAGAGGGCAGCGGATGCGGTCATCCCGTTTCCGACTATGGCGGGCACGGCGATGGTGGCCGCCATGATAGCCAAAAGCTGTTGGAACGCAAAAACGATCACAGCTCTGAAGCGGGGCTTGTCGTGAATACCGTAGACGAGTTTCATTTATTGCTCCTTGCGGCGGGAGGAAACGCGGGAGCCGCGCCCCTGTTCACTCCGTATTTAATATATTTATGATACCGCATTTTGGCGAATTTGTCAACAAAATATGGCGAAAAAATAAAATTTTTTTGTTAGTATTATTAACGAACGCGGAAAAAGGCATAAAAATCGCAGGAGCGCCCCCCGAAAACCGCAGCGGAAGCGGCGCACGCAGCTGCCGAGCTGACGCAGCGCAGGGGAACCGGAAGGAGCTAAAACTCAAACGCAAGCCGCGCAAAAACGAACGCAAGCCGCGCAAAACCGAACGCGAACCGCGCAGGACGTCGAACGGCAAAACGCAAGCCGCGCAGGACGGCCGCATTCGCTCTGCCGAAGGCCGCCGCATATACGCGCTGCCGAAAAAATGCGGCGGGTATTGAGCGAATCATTTGTCAAGTGGGGGCAAGGGTGCGGATTTTGGCACATGCGCGGCTTCTCATCCACCTTTCTCCACATTCCTTCCCCCTGTTTTCCACTACTTTTACATACGGTTATCCACATTATCCACAGCCTTTTCCACAATAAAAAGCCGTTTGACGCCGCTTTTTTGGTAAGTTATCCACATTGTCCACGTGGAAAAGGCGCAAAAATGTGGATAAGTGCATAAAAACGGGCGGCAGGCGGGCAGTACCAAAAAACGGGGAAAAACCGTGAAAAATATATTTTCAGCGCGAAAAATGCGCCGTGCCGAAGCCGTGCTTTTTCGTATGGAGCGCAAAACGTCGGGTGGAGTTTAGGCAGCAGGAAGGCGGAAAACAGGCTTATGGAATGAAAAAGAAGGGGCATGCCGCTCCTTCTTTTACATGTGTTCACTTTGCAATACTGTGCGATAATGCGCAGGCAGGCCGAGCGCTGCCAAAAGCCTTCCCCTCTGAGGGGAAGGTGGCTGAGGCGGCGCAACGCGCCGCGAAGACGGATGAGGTGGAATGCCTTGCGGCAAATGAAGGCGTTTCACTGATGAAGGCGCTACGCTAATGAAGAAATTAAGGAATTGTGGATGAAATTCCTTTGGAATTTCTTAATAATTTTAGTTTTTTATAACAGGAAAAAGCGGAATTTCCAAAGCCCTCCCCTCGCGAAGATTGCTTTTGGGCATACCGCTCCTTCTTTTACATGTGTTCACTTTGCAATACTGTGCGATCCTCTGCAGGCAGGCCGAGCGCTGCCAAAAGCCTTCCCCTCTGAGGGGAAGGTGGCTGAGGCGGCGCAACGCGCCGCGAAGACGGATGAGGTGGAATGCCTTGCGGCAAATGAAGGCGTTTCACTGATGAAGGCGCTACGCTAATGAAGAAATTAAGGAATTGTGGATGAAATTCCTTTGGAATTTCTTAATAATTTTAGTTTTTTATAACAGGAAAAAGCGGAATTTCCAAAGCCCTCCCCTCGCGAAGATTGCTTTTGGGCATGCCGCTCCTTCTTTTATATGTGTTCACTTTGCAATACTGTGCGATAATGCGCAGGCAGGCCGAGCGCGGCCCGCGCAAGCCTTATTTAACGGGCGCGCTCCTTCTGAAAAGCCTTGAAAGATTCTTGAGGGGGCCGCGCCTGCCTATGTTCGCCTCGTTGATCTCGCCCGCCTTCTTGAGCGCAAGCTTGGTGAGCACGGGGCCGATAAGCTCGTAAACGAGCGTTGCAAACAGCGCCACCGTCACCACCTGGCTTGCAAGCGCTGCGGGCAGGTCGGGGCTTGCGGCAACCATCTGCGCCATGCCGATGGCAACGCCCGCCTGCGGCAAAAGGGTTATGCCGAGGTATTTTTTAACGTTGTGATCGGCGTGGGAGATCGCAGCGCCAAGGAAGCTGCCCGTGTATTTGCCGGCGGAGCGGGCGATTATGTATACCACGCCCACAAGGCCGACCGTGGTAAGGATGGAAAAATCCAGCTCCGCGCCGGAAAACACGAAGAAAAGCATGAAGAGCGCGGGCGTCCATCCGTCCACTATCTCAAGAATGCGGATGGAATCCTTGCGCATATTGGCAAAAACGCAGCCCAGCATCATGCAGGTGAGCAGGGATGAAAGATCCCACATCTCCGAAAGCGCCACGCACGCGAAAACGGCGGCAAGCATGAGCGAAAGCCTGTTTGCATTGGAGCGGAAAAAGCGCATGGAAAGCGCAAGGATCGCGCCCATAACGCCGCCCGTGAGCAGCGAAAGCCCTATCTCGCGCAGCGGCTCAAGCACCACGGACTGCGCCGAAATGCCCTTGCCGGAGGAGAAGGCTATTGCAAGCGCAAGGCACACGGAGAATATCATAAGGCCGATCGCATCGTCAAAGGCGGTAACGGGCAGCAGCGTGTCCGTCACGGGGCCCTTCGCCTTGTATTGGCGCACGACCAGCAGCGTGGCCGCAGGAGCTGTGGCGGCGGCGATGGCGCCGAGCAGCAGCGCGCGGGGGACCCTGTGCTCCCCGGGAAGCAGCAGCAGCGCGGCGATGACCAGAAGCACCGTGACCGTCGCCTGCATAACGGTGATGACTATGATCTGCCTGCCAAGCTTTTTAAGGAAGCTGAGCTTGAATTCGCCGCCTATGGAGAAGGCGATGAAGCCGAGCGCGGTGGTGGTGATGAGCTTCAGCTCCTTTATCTGCTCCGCGGAAACGAGCCTGAAAACGTAGGGGCCGATGAGAACGCCCGCTATGAGGTAGCCGGTCACGTTCGGAAGGTTCAGTATCTTCATAAGCCTTGAAAGCGCAAGGCCCGCCGCCATTGCTATGGCGATAACGAGTAGGGTTTGCATTTTATTTTCCTGATTACCGTGTTTTGTGTTTTGTTTTTTTTGTGTAACTCTTTATTCTGCGGCTTTTGATTGAAGCCGCAAAAAGAGGCGGAACATCGAAAAAGTCGATGCTCCATCGGCCAAAGCCCGAAGGCTGTAAATGGGTATTCGGTTAGCTTTCGGAGCGGCGGGGCTTAATAATCTTCAATTCCCTCGTAGCTGCCGACGGGTATGGTAAACATCATGCCCTTTTTGCCAAGCCCCTGCGTGTTGCGCCTAATAACGCGCTTCGCGTGCTCCACCTGATCCTCCGTTAAAACGAGGAACGCGGTGTGGCTCGATTCAAAATCGTGGCTGATTACCTTGCTGACCCTGCCGAAGATCGGCGCCGCGTCTATATCGCTGCCCAAAAGCGCGTTTTTGAGGCTGGTGGACGGAAAAACGATGCCGTTCATGCCGTGCGCCTTCAAACCCTCGAGCGTGGCCATGAATTCATCGGTGCGGTCTATCGTGATCACAAGAAGCTGCATGGCTTTCTCCCTTCTGCGTTTTCATGGAATTCAAGCAGATTATAGAGCCGCTTTTCATTTTTGTCAAGCTGTGCGGTAAAAAAACAGGGCTTTTGAATAGAATATAATTCCCGGAGGCCCCTTCAAGGGCACGAAAGAATTTTGTGACAAGCCCTCCTGATTCCGAATACTTTAGTGATATGGAATAAAAATTTCAATAAGCCCATTCGGGAACGGGGGATATTATGGAAGATGGAATTTTAGCGTCGGGTGCGCGGGCGGAAGGCGCGCAGATCGTGGCAAGGCTTGAAAACGCAAGCCTTGTGTATCATGAGATAAAGCAGGAAACGGAGGCGGTGCGGAGCTGCTCGCTGCGGGTGGAGAAGGGGGAATTCGTGTCCCTCGTTGGCCCGTCGGGCTGCGGCAAAACGAGCGTTTTATCCATGCTTGCGGGCATCGTGAAGCCGAGCGCAGGCAGCGTGGAGGTGGCGGGAAAGGCGCCGGACCCGCGGGATAATCTTACGGGCTATATGCTTCAGCGCGATCATCTGCTGGATTGGCGAACCATTGAGGAAAACGTGCTTCTGGGGCTTGAGGTGAAGGGCAGGCTGAATGAAAAAACGCGGGAATACGCGCTTTCGCTGCTGGATAAATGCGGGCTTTCCGCGTTTCGCCGCCATTACCCCAGGCAGCTTTCGGGCGGCATGAGGCAGAAGGCGGCGCTGGTGCGCACGCTGGCGTTTTCGCCGGAGCTGCTGCTGCTCGACGAGCCCTTTTCGGCGCTTGATTACCAAACGCGGCTGCTGCTTGCTTCGGAGGTTCACTCCATAATCAAGCGCGGGGGCTATACGGCCGTGCTTGTGACGCACGATATTTCGGAGGCTATCGCAATGAGCGACCGCATAATCGTGTTTTCCCCGCGTCCGGCGCGGGTGCGGCGGGAGATCGCGGTGGAGCTTTCCGGCGGCCCAATGGAGCGGCGCGCGGCAAAGGGCTTCAACGATTATTTCGACCTTGTGTGGAGCGAGCTGGAAGGGGGGAGCGGCGATGCGCTTGGACAGAATTAGAAAAGGGCGCGTGAGTGCACAGGCAAACCCCGCCTCGGCCTCGGCGGAGCATATCGCGTTTTTGAAAAGGGTGAAGCGGCACAACAGGTTCATCATTGCCATACAGCTTGCGATTTTAGTTATATTTTTCGCACTGTGGGAGATTTTGGCGCGCACGGGCGCGATAAACAGCTTTATCTTTTCCAGCCCCTCAAGGGTGCTTGAAACGCTTTTGCGGCTGTATTCAAGCGGTGAGCTATTTCGCCATATCGGCGTTACGATGCTTGAAACCGTGCTCGGCTTCACGATAGGCACGGCGGTGGGAACGCTTTTCGCGGTGCTGCTCTGGTGGAGCCCAACGCTTGAGCGCGTGCTGGATCCGTATATGGTGGTGCTGAACGCGCTGCCGAAGATCGCCCTGGGGCCGATACTGATAGTGTGGGTCGGCTCCGGAATGGAGGCGATAGTGGTGATGGCGCTGCTGGTTTCAACGATCGTAACGGTGATAACGGTGCTCACGGGCTTCAACGATATTTCCGGCGAAAAGCAGCTTCTTATGAAAACGCTGGGCGCCACGCGCCTGCAAACCTTTTTGAAGGTGGTGCTGCCCGCAAGCGTGCCGACGCTTATAGGCGCGCTCAAGCTCTCCGTGGGCATGAGCTGGGTGGGCGTTATAGTGGGCGAATACCTGGTTTCCAAGGCGGGGCTCGGGTATCTGATAGTTTACGGCGGGCAGGTTTTCAAGCTCGATCTTGTGATGGCAAGCATAGTTGTGCTCTGTGCGCTTGCGGCAATTATGTATTACGCCGTGGCGATCTGGGAGCGCAGCATACTGAAAAAGCGCGGCGAACGGTAAGGCTTGAAAAGGGTGAAACGGAGCGAATAGCGCGGGAAATAGGAAATCTACGCCGCACTTCCGCTCTCGCTTCGCTCGCCTTCCGCGCGGCGAACGGCAGGGCTTGAAAAGGGTGAAACGGAGCGAAAACGCGGGAAAATAGGAAATGCCAGCCGCACTTCCGCTCTCGCTTCGCTCGCCTTCCGCGCGGCGAACGGCAGGGCTTG
>CAMVMM010000014.1 GCA_947168565.1 uncultured Clostridia bacterium
CTTCCGATCTGCCGCTCCATTGTTTTGCTGAAAAATAGAATATTGTTTTATTTGGTTCCGAATATCCTATCTCCAGCATCGCCGAGACCGGGCACGATATAGCCATGGTCGTTCAGGTGGCTGTCGATCGCGGCGGTGTAGATCGTTACATCGGGATGCGCTTCGTACATCGCCTTGAGCCCCTCCGGCGCCGCCACAAGGCACATCAGGCGAACGGTTTTGCAGCCGGCTTCCTTGAGAACGTTGATGCCCACAACTGCGGAGCCGCCCGTTGCAAGCATGGGATCGACAAGAATCATGTCGCGCTCGCTCGTGTCCGGCGGCAGCTTGTGATAGTAATCCTGCGGCAGAAGCGTTTCCGGATTGCGGTAAAGACCTATATGGCCGACCTTCGCGGCGGGGATAAGATCCATTATGCCGTCCGCCATTCCGAGCCCTGCGCGAAGGATCGGCACGATGCCGAGCTTCCTTCCCGCAAGCACCTTCGCGGTCATCTTGGCAACGGGCGTTTCGATCTGCTTTTCCTCAAGCGGAAGATCGCGCGTTACTTCGTATGCCATAAGCATTGCAAGCTCGCGCAGAAGCATGCGAAAATCCTTGGTGCCGGTGGTGCGATCCCTCAAAAAGGTGAGCTTATGCTGCACCAGGGGATGATCGATCACCACAACGTTTTTCATATAGTCTTCCATATTTACCCCCAAAATAGTATTAACGGTTGGTCGCGGCTCAATCGCTGACAAGACGCGAGCTGCCGCTTCTGTGCGAGCTGCCGGAGGCGCTCCTTGAGCCGTGCATACCGCTTGAGCTGTGTATGCTGCGATGCTCGCCGCTTGAATCGCCGCTCTGCGAGCTTGCGACCTTGGAGCTTGACGAGGTGTAATTTGCGATCTTCGTCAGGCGCCTCTCGTGTCTGCCGCCCTCAAATTCGGTGGTGAGCCATTTGCTTACGATCTCCTTGGCGATCTCGCTGCCGATTATCCTTCCGCCCATGGCAAGCACGTTGCTGTTGTTGTGCTTTCTGGTGAGCTCGGCGGATACGGGATCGCCGCAGAGCGCGCAGCGAACGCCGCGGATCCTGTTTGCGCAGATGGAAACGCCGATGCCCGTGCCGCAGATGAGTATGCCGCGGTCGTATTTCCCGCTTGCCACGGCCTCGGCAACGGGGAAGGCGATGTCCGGATAATCCACGCTCTCGGTGCTTGATGAGCAGCCGTAGTCGGAATAGCGATAGCCGTGCTCATCCAGATACTTTATGATCTTCTTTTTCAGCTCATAGCCGCCGTGATCGCATCCGATTGCAATCTTCATGGTGTGTGCCTCCTAACGGATTCGTTTGTACTCATGGTTATTGCCTCAGCACCGTGAAGCCCGCAGCGCGAAGCAGGCGGTTCATATACGCCAGCCCCTCGCCGCTCTCCGGTATGCCCTCGGCAAGTATCAGGTCAACGCCCTCGGTTTCGTCCCTGAGCGCACCAAAAAGGGCCGCGCAGAGAGTTGCGGGCATATCCCTGTTCCCAATTATAACACATTTCTTGCCTTTATAATAGCTTTTTGTTTGCTCGGTTGCAAATATTTTGCAGCTTTTGCCCTCGATCTCCGCCTTTTGGTACTCCCTGCATATAATTCCGGCGGCGGCGCGCGGACTGCCAAGCGCAACGGCGACCTCGCACTCCGGCGCGTAATGCCGGTATTTCATGCCGGGTGACGCCGCCTGCTCATCCTCGCCAAGGGGACGCAAAACCGCTCCGGCGACCTTCACGGGGCCGATAACGCCCTCAAGCATCTCCCGCGTTATCCCGCCGGGGCGGAGGATGGTCGGCTCGCCCACAAGCGAAAGCACCGTGGATTCAACCCCGACGGAGCATCTGCCGCCGTCGATTATCACGTCCACGCGCCCGTCCATATCCTCAAGCACGTGCTCAACGCTGGTTGGGCTCGGCTTGCCGGAAAGATTCGCGCTCGGAGCCGCTATGGGAACACCCGCGGCGCGGATCAGCGCAAGCGCTGTCTTATGCTCCGGCATTCGCACGGCAACGGTGTCCAGCCCCGCCGTGACCTCGCCCGGAACAAGCTCGCTTTTAAGGTACACAAGCGTGAGCGGCCCGGGCCAAAAAGCGTCCATCAATATGCGCGCCTTGTCGGGCACGTGCTTCCAAAGCGGCTTTACATCGCTTTTTTTGGCGACATGAAGGATCAGCGGGTTGTCCGAGGGCCGCCCCTTTGCTTCAAATATTTTGGAAACCGCCTCGCCGTCAAGCCCGTTCGCGCCAAGCCCGTAGACCGTTTCCGTGGGAAACACGACGAGGCCGCCGGAGCGGATCACCCGACCCGCGAGCGCGGTGCCGTTTTCCTTTTGAGTTTTTGCGTTGTAAAGCTCGGTTTTCATGGAATCTCTTTCTTATCCGTTCTTTTACGGGCTTGCGCCCGCGTCACTAAAATATAGCACATTGAACGAAATATTTCAAGCGCTGCGGAGCTCCGAAGGCTTTGACGCATATCAGAGCCATGTTTTGCTCAAAAAAAGCGGTTTTAGTAGTTAAAGCTTGATTTTTGGCTGAAAATTATATGTATATTATCGTGAAGTCTTGAAATTGGCGAAAAAAAGGAGTATAGTTATATTATACCATTAAGGAGGTATGAAATATGTGGAAAGAATTTAAAAAGTTCGCGTTCAAAGGCAATGTGATGGATCTGGCAGTCGGTGTCATGATCGGCGGCGCGTTCGGCGCGATCGTAACCTCTCTTGTGAACGACATATTTATGCCGCTCATCGGTCGAATCTTCGGCGGTCTTGACCTGAGCCAGAAGTATCTGGTGCTTTCCGGCAAAGAGCTCGTGGATGGGACCATGACTGTGGAGCAGGCGACCGAGGCCGGCGCAAACGTGCTTGCCTATGGTAAGTTCATCGCCGCTATCATCAACTTCTTCATCATCGCTCTGATCATCTTCTTCGTGGTCAAGGGCATCAACAAGCTCACCAAAAAGAATGCCGAGGAGCCCAAGCCCGCCCGCAAGTGCCCCTACTGCAAGAGCGAGATCGCGGACGACGCAACCCGCTGCCCGCACTGCACCAGCGAGCTTCCCAAAGAAGCGTAAGCTTTTGCTGAATTAAAATACGGATTGTTAGCTTTGGCGCATCAAAGCATCGTGCTTGGTGCGCCAAAATAATAATAGATCAACAACAACCTATAAAGTATCCAAGGAGACCCACAATGCAGAAGATTCAAATGAAGACCCCCCTTGTAGAGATGGACGGCGACGAAATGACCAGGATCATCTGGAAGATGCTCAAGGACGAGCTCATTCTTCCCTTTGTCGATCTCAAAACCGAATACTACGACCTCGGCCTCGTTAAGAGGGATGAAACGGACGACAAGATCACCGTTGAAGCGGCGGAAGCCTGCAAGAAGTACGGCGTTGGCGTAAAATGCGCCACCATCACCCCGAACGCGCAGCGCATGACGGAGTACAACCTCAAGAGGATGTACAAGAGCCCCAACGGCACCATCCGCGCCATTCTGGACGGCACCGTTTTCCGCGCTCCCATCACCATGGACTGCCTCAAGCCCTCGGTAAGGAGCTGGAATAAGCCCATCACCATCGCCCGTCACGCCTATGGCGACATCTACAAGTGCCAGGAATACCGCGTACCCGGCCCCGGCAGGGCGGAGATAAAGTTCACCGATGAAAACGGCAACGTGACCTTCGATGAAACCGTGTTTGAGTTCAAGACTCCCGGCGTTCTCATGGGCACCTACAATAAGGACGATTCCATCGAGAGCTTCGCAAACGCCTGCTTCCAGTACGCCCTCTCCACCAAGCAGGATCTGTGGTTCTCCACCAAGGATACCATCTCCAAGAAGTACGACCACACCTTCAAGGATATCTTCCAGAGGATCTACGACGAAAAATACAAGGCGGAATTTGAAAAGCTCGGCCTTGAATACTTCTACACCCTTATCGACGACGCCGTGGCCCGCGTTATCCGCTCAAACGGCGGCTTCATCTGGGCGCTCAAGAACTACGACGGCGACGTTATGAGCGACATGGTTGCCACTGCGTTCGGCAGCCTTGCCATGATGACCAGCGTGCTTGTGTCCCCAGACGGAAACTACGAATACGAGGCGGCGCACGGCACCGTTACCAAGCATTACTACAAGCACCTTGAGGGCGAGTCCACCTCCACCAACTCCATGGCCACCATCTTCGCATGGAGCGGCGCGCTTCGCAAGAGGGGCGAGCTGGACGGGATAAACGAGCTTGTGGATTTTGCAAACAAGCTTGAGCAGGCCTCCCTTGAAACCATCGCCTCCGGCTTTATGACCAAGGATCTTGCGCTTCTTGCCGATATGGACAAGAAAACCGTTTGCACCACGGACGGCTTCATAAAGAAGATCCGCGAGAGGCTGGAAATGCTGCTTGCGTAAGCAAATCACAATAGCTTTTATTCGGAGATAATTATGACTCTTATCGAACAGTGGCGCAGTCTTGCCGAGGGATCGGACGATAATCCCGAGGTTCGTGCGTTCTGGAACAACTACTTCGCTTCGGAAACCGAGGCATACAGAAAAATACTTTCCGACACCTCCGTTCGTTATGCCGGCAAGGCGGGCGAGCTTGCGAAGGGCTTTGATATGAGCGAAGCGACCTTCGGCGGCTTTCTGGACGGCATAAATACCAGCCTGACCGCGCCTCTTGATATTGATTCAATCGAGGCGGACACCGAGATAGCGCTGGATATAGACTTTGAAAAGCTCTACTTCAATATGCACGAGGCGAAGGCGGAGTGGCTCTACGGTCTGAAGGAATGGGATAAGGTGCTGGACGGTGAAAAGCGCAGGGAGATCACCAAGGCATGGCGCGTTTCAAAGCAGTTTGTGAATGAAGGCGCCAAGGTCGGCCCGAACGATCCCTGCCCCTGCGGAAGCGGGAAAAAATATAAAAAATGCTGCGGCAGATCCGCAGATTGATTGCCCTATACAATATGAGCACTTGTTCTGCCACGCCGCAAGGCGTGGCAGAACTCGTTTAATTATCACAGTATTATAAAAAGGCGGAATAATTTCCGCAAGGGGTTCGATTGACTACTTTTATTTATCACTCAAATTCATACGACGGCTACACAAACCTTGCGGCGGACGGGTATTTTCTGGATACGCTCCCAAAGGGGGATATGCTGCTGTATACCTATATCAACGATGGCGCCGTGATAATCGGGCGAAACCAGAATGCCTGGCGCGAGTGCAGCCTGATGGATATGGAGCGGGACGGAGTGCAGCTCGTTCGCAGGCACACCGGCGGCGGCGCCGTGTTTCACGATAAGGGGAACCTGAACTATTCCTTTATCACAAACGAAAAGGACTACGACATTAACAAGCAGTTTTCCGTGGTGCTCGGCGCCCTGCGAAAGCTTGGGCTTGAGCCGGAGCTGACCGGAAGAAACGATATCGTGATCGACGGCAGAAAGTTTTCCGGAAACGCCTATGCGCATGCAAAGGGAAACAGGGCGCATCACGGCACGCTGCTCGTGAACGCAGACCTTGCGCAGCTCAGCAAATACCTGAACGTTTCGAAGGCAAAGCTGATGGCAAAGGGTATAGAGAGCGTTCGCGCAAGGGTGTGCAACCTTTCGGAATTTGTGCCCGATCTGACCGTTGAGCGAATGCGCGAGCTGCTCTGTGAAAGCTTTAGGGAGGTCTACGGCGAGGCGGAGGAGTATCCCGTTACGGATGTTACTTCTTCCGGAATAGAGCACCGCAAGCAGCTTCAAACCTCGTGGGAGTGGCGCTTCGGCAAAACTCCGGAATGCGAGAATATGTTTGAGCATCGCTTCTCCTTTGGCGAGGTGCAGCTTCATTTCACGCTGAAAAACGGCAGGATCTCCAAGCTGATGCTGTTTTCGGACAGCATGGACACCGCGCTCATCTCACGGCTTTCCCACGTGCTGAAGGGCTGCAAGGCTGAGCGCAAGGCGCTCCGCGAGGCCGTTTCGGGCATTGAAAACACCGAGGCGCTGCAGGAGATCTTTGATTATCTGGACAACAAGGGGCAGCTTGCAAACCCTAATTGAGCCTCCGACCCTGATTGAGCCTCCGCTTCGGGGGTCCGGAGCCTTTATTTCCTGCAGAGTTTTTTGCGCATAAGGCACTGTAAAACCGAGCTTGACAAAGGGCGGCACCGCCTTTTTGTCTTTTTGGTGGCAATTACCCTGAAAAGTCAAAATTTATATGTTGAGAAAAATCGAATTTTGAGTTATAATCTATCCACAATGATGGCGAAGGCGGCTGCCTTCGCTCCTTGAATGCGCAAAAGAAAGGACAGATTATATGGAAATCGCATTTTATGAAAATATACCCGTGATCCCGCTCAGAGGGCTTGTGGTGCTGCCGTATTCGGCAATGAGCTTTGACGTTGGCAGGGAAAAGAGCGTGCTTGCCGCAAGGGCGGCCATAAAGGGCAACGGGCTTGTGATGCTCACCACTCAGCATGATGAAAAAAAGCCGGAGGTTTCCGCAAGCGAGCTGCATACCTGTGGCTGCCTCTGCCGCATAAAGGGCAGCGAAAAGCTTGAGGGCGATTCGCTCAGGCTGCTTGTGTCGGGTCAGTGCCGCGCAAGGATAAAGAGCTTTGTTGAGGGCGGTGAATTTTTTGCCGCGGATATCGAATGCTATGAAAACGAGGAGCCAAGCGAGGCGGAGTCCCTTTCCGTGCTGCGCAGCATGATAGAGGAGAGCGCGGATAAATACGTTTCCATCATAGGAAATTCCCAGCTTAAAACAACGCTTGCCTTCATTTCAAGAAGCTCGAACGATGCGGAATACGCCTACCGCGTTGCAAACGTGTTTCTGCTTGCAAAGGCGGACAGGCAGACGATCCTTGAGGCGGAGGGCTATGCCGAGCGCGCCGTTGCACTTGTGAATATGCTGAACCGCGAGGCGGAGAAGGTGCGCATAAAGCAGCTTATCGACGCAAACGTTAAGGAGCAGATCGATAAAAACCAGCGCGAATACTATCTGCGCGAGCAGATGAAGGCGGTTCGCAAGGAGCTTGGGGAGGACGAGCAGTCCGAGGCGGAGGATTTCAGAAAGCGCCTCAACGAAAAGACCTTCCCCGAGGAGATTCGGAAAAAGCTTGAAAAGGAGATAGAGCGCTTCGCCCTGCTTCCCGCAAGCTCCCACGAAACGCCCTCCATGCGCACCTATATCGACACGCTTCTAAGCCTTCCCTACACCGAGATGAGCGAGGACGATCTGGACGTTGAGCACGCCAAAAGGGTGCTTGATGAGGATCATTACGGGCTTGAAAAGGTGAAGGACAGGATCCTGGAGTTCATGGCGGTAGCCAAGCTCACCGGCAAGGTGAACGGGCAGATAATCTGCTTCGTCGGCCCTCCGGGCGTGGGCAAAACATCCATCTCCTCCTCCATCGCAAGGGCGCTCGGCAGAAAGTTCGTTCGCATGAGCCTTGGCGGCATCCACGACGAGGCGGAGATTCGCGGCCACAGGCGCACCTATATAGGCGCAATGCCCGGCAGGATAATCGCCGCCATGCGTCAGGCGGAAACGGTGAATCCCGTGCTTCTGTTTGATGAAATAGATAAGCTCGGCGCGGATTCCTTCCACGGCGACCCCGCTGCGGCGATGCTGGAGGTGCTGGACAGCGCGCAGAATTTTGAATTCCGCGATCATTTCCTTGAAATGCCGTACGATCTTTCAAAGGTGCTTTTCATCACCACGGCGAACGATATGGCGGGCATTCCGCGCCCCCTGCTCGACCGCATGGAGATAATCGAGGTGCCGAGCTACCTTGCCAATGAAAAGGTGGAGATAGCGTTCCGCCACCTTGTGCCGCGCCAGCTTGAAAAGAACGGCTTCAAAAAGAGCATGCTCAGCATACCGCGCGAGAGCATTGCGGAGATAATAAACGGCTACACGCGCGAGGCGGGCGTTCGCAGCCTTGAAAGAAGCATCGCCAAGGTCTGCCGCAAGGCGGCGGTGGAGATAGCGGGCGGTAAAAAGCGCGTTACGGTAAGCAAAAAGAAGGTTGAGGAATACCTTGGTGCGCCGCGCTATACCTACGATCCCGCGGATAAGGAGCCGCAGGTCGGGCTTGTGAACGGGCTTGCGTGGACGAGCGTGGGCGGCGAAATGCTCACCGTGGAGGCCGCCGTGCTTCCCGGCACGGGCAAGATCCAGCTCACGGGCCAGCTTGGCAGCGTGATGCAGGAGAGTGCGCAGGCGGCGATAACCTGCATAAGGGAGCGGGTGGATATGCTTGAGCTTGAGAGCGATTTCTACGGCAAAACGGATATCCACGTGCATCTTCCCGAGGGCGCCATCCCAAAGGACGGCCCCTCGGCGGGCATAACGCTGTTTACTGCGGTCACAAGTGCGCTCACGGGCATTCCGGTGCGCTCCGGGCTTGCCATGACGGGGGAGATCACGCTGCGCGGCAGGGTGCTGCCAATCGGCGGGCTTCGTGAAAAGCTGCTTGCCGCCGTGCGCGCGGGTATCGACACCGTGCTGATACCGGAAAAGAACCGCAAGGATCTGCGGGAAGTGCCCTCGGATATCCTTGAGGCGCTGAATATAATCTACGTTGACAATGCGGACGAGGTGCTGAAGCACGCGCTCACAAGGCTGCCCGAAAAGCGCGTTGTGCTGCCTCAAGCGGCGGTTCAGGCGGGCGCACCCGCGTAAGGGAGCGGCGCAAGCTTCAAAAAACCGGTAAAAATTAACTGAATATGCCCTTCGTGAGCGAGCCAAACTATGCTTGCAGGCAAAAGCCTGAAAAACTCATCACGGAGGGCATTATTATGCACACAAACGGCAATGGTCAGGGCATGAATACCGATCGGTTTTTCAGCTCAAGCCCGGGCAGCCCCAATTCGGGCTGTTACGATAGCGGGAGCGGCTCCGCAAGGAGCGAATGCTCAGGCGGCAGCGGCAAAAGCTGCATGAGCACTGCGGGCTCGCGCTGGAACACCGAGGCGGCAAGCGGCCCGATAGACAGCACGGATCTTTCGATCATTCAGGATGAAATGCATACCGAGGCGCTTCTTTACAAGAAATGCGCGGTATACGCGGGCTATTTCAGCGATCCCCGGCTCAAGCGCGTGGCCGAGACCGCCGCGGAGCATCATCGCAGGCATTTTGATTCGCTCCACGGCTACCTGAATTCGTCTAACTAATCGGAGGAAAAACTATGCAGAATTCATCCATGACCGAGCAGGAGCTGCTCACAGACCTTCTTCAGTCCGAAAGAGCGGCGGTTAAGCAATACGCCGAAAGCTGCACCGAGGCAGGCAGCATGAATCTTCGCAATCTGCTCATAAGCTGTATGAGCGAGGTAAGCGAGGATCAGTTCGCCGTGTTCGAGCAGATGAAGCAGCGC
This sequence comes from uncultured Clostridia bacterium, assembly GCA_947168565.1. GTDB lineage: Bacteria > Bacillota > Clostridia > Christensenellales > CAG-138 > PeH17. Next base: position 9,394 of record CAMVMM010000014.1, read on the forward strand.
AATCTTTACAAGACCACTCCCGCCAAGCAGCAGGAGATACAGACCGCGCAGCAGGATATGACCGAGCTTGCGCAAAAGACCTGGTAAAGGCAAGGCGGCGGCAAAAAGCGGCGTTAAGAAGAAAAAGATTTCCTTCATAATGTAAAATCGAATTGAAATCACGAACGGAGCGGCGGGAAACTGCCGCTTCTTCGGCTTGCTCCGTATGCGGCACGAGGATCAGCTCATTTTCTGAAAAGCATTGACTAAAGCGCGGATTTTGGGTATAGTTGTATTCGTAATGAGTGCAGCAAAAGGAGGTGCGAGCTGTGCCGCTGATAATGGTCAGAAACGATATAACCAAAATGAAGGTGGACGCGATAGTGAACGCCGCAAACAGAAGCCTGCTCGGCGGCGGGGGAGTGGACGGCGCGATACACCGCGCTGCGGGGCCGAGGCTGCTTGAGGAATGCCGCACGCTTGGCGGCTGCAAAACGGGCGAAGCAAAGCTCACCCTTGGCTACGAGCTGCCCGCGAAGTACATTATCCATACCGTTGGCCCGATATGGGCCGGCGGGCTTTTGGGCGAGGATGAAAAGCTGGCAGCATGCTATAAAAATTCGCTTGAAATTGCAAGGAAAAAAGGGCTTGAAAGCGTGGCGTTTCCGCTCATTTCATCCGGCGCTTACGGCTACCCCAAGGATAGGGCGCTGCGCGTTGCGGAGCAGGCAATAAAGCGGTTTCTTATAGAGAGCGACGCGGACATCACGGTTTATCTTGTTTTTTTCGATAAAAATGCGTTCGATGCCGGAAAAAGGCGCTTCAGGGAGATAGAGCAGTTTATAGACGACCGCTATGCAAGGGAGCATGGCGAGAGCGCGAACGTGGTTCACGCAAGGCGAAGGAATGAAAGTCCGGCGCAGAGCGCACTTGCGAAGCCATGGGCGCGGGAGGACGATGCGGCTTTTGTGCATTCGGAGGAAGCGGCGGAGGAAGCAGCGGAGAAAGCGGCGGAGAAAGCGGCGGAGGAAGCGACGCTGATTCATGGGGATATAAGCCCTGCTTTTGCGCCAAAGCCGAAGGCAAGGCCGAGCGCGAAACGACCCGAAACAGACGCAGCGCCGCCGGTTTCCTACGGCGCGGCGCACAGCTCCGCAGCTTCCATTTCAAATATCGGAAGGGCGATAGACGAGCTGATGGACGAAAGCTTTTCGGAGATGCTGCTGCGCAAGATAGATGAAAAGGGGATGACCGATGCGGAATGCTACAAGCGGGCGAATATCGACCGCAAGCTTTTTTCAAAGATTCGATCGGACAGGCTCTATAAGCCCAGCAAGCCCACCGTTATCGCCTTTGCGATTGCGCTTGAGCTTGATCTTTCAGAAACAAGAAATATGCTGATGAAGGCGGGTTTTGCGCTTTCGCACTCCAATAAATTCGATCTCATAATAGAATATTTCATTGAGCGCGGCATTTACGACGTGTTTGAAATAAACGAGGCGCTGTTTGCGTTCGATCAGCAGCTTTTGGGCGCATAGCCGCCTGCCTTAACTCGCCGTGAAGAGAAGCGGTCAACAGCCGAAAAGCAAGGGAGAGGACTTCCGCCCCTCCCTTTATATTTTGAAAAGCATTTTTTACCGGTATGAAAGCAGAGGCTGGCACACCCCGCGCCGCGCTCAATTCGCGCCCTGCTCTATGCCGTAGTACAGCGAAAGCTTTTCCGCATCCACAAGGTAGTTCACCAGCTTGCTCTCCTCGTCCAGCGAAACATAATAGGCCTGCCAGGGGAAGCTGAGATAATAATCATAGGCGGGAAGCTCGGTGCTTGATTTAGAGAGCCAATATTTGGGCAGCAGGGGAGCGGTCAGATCGTCCACCGCGCAGCCGCTGTCCGCACGGAGTTCGTCAGACATAAGGAAATAGTGCAGATCGAGCTGCTGGCCCTCCTCCCGCAGCGACCAGGTCGCGTCCGAATGGTAGCCGTTTCCGTTTATCACAAGGTAGACCCATTCATGCGCCATGTCGGGATTGCTGCACCCCACCTGAACCGCGTCCACGCCCGCCTGAAGCAGATAGAAGGTGAACGAGCCCGCGATATCTATGCACTGGCCGTTGCAGGTGTTCATTGTGATGTAGTTCGCGCCATCGTCCATTTGCTCTATGAATTCATGCTGATAGGTGTAGTTTGCTGTAATATAGTCGAAAAGCTTCAGCGCGATCTCGAATTCATCGTCATCCTTTTCAAGAGTGGTGTTCAGCACGTTCACAACCATCTCCTCAAATTTTGCCTGCCGCTCAAGAAATTCATCCACAGGCATCCTATAATGGATCTTGCCGATGCCGTTTTCAAACGGGGCGCTGCCGTCCTCGCTCTCGCCCTTTATCTTGGTGCAGGCGGTGGGGATGAGCGCGTTCATGGTGGCGGGATCGGTCGCCCACTTATATGCTTCCTCGCTTGCGCACTCAAAGGTGGGCTCGCCCTTGCGCAGCGCGTCGATCAGGCTGTGAACGGCGTCCCAGTATTCCTGCGGCACGTCCTTTAATAGAATGGCCGAAAAGGGATGGGGATTATATTCAAATTTTTCCTGCTGCGGCTCCGGTGTGGGCTCGGCGGTGGGCTGCTCGGTCGGCTCGGCGGTGGGGGTGGGCGCGGCTGTGGGCGCGGCTGAAGGAGCGGCGGTCGGCTCCGCGCTCACCGCAGGCTCCGTGGGGCTTGCGCTCGGAGCGGGATCCGCCGAAGGGGCTTTGGCGCACGCAAAAAGCGCGGCAGAAGCAAGGACAAGCGCCGAAAGGCGCGTAAGCTTTTTGTAAAACATGGCTGTGCCTCCGTGATCAAAGCCGGCATGACGCCGACGATTTTCTACAATAAGTATAAACACTCTTTTGGCGGAAGTCAAGGGCGAAGGGGGCGGAAAAACGGCACCAAATGGGGCAAAATAACGGCAGCAAAGCGGGCGTAGTATCGGCACTGGAGGGAGCGGAAAAAGCCGCGCAGGCAGACGGTATGGCGGCGCAAAAGGTCAATCAGGAAAAAAAGCTTTCTTTAAAACATTTAAGTATGATTTAAGACGGGTTTAAGAAAGGGGCATATAATAAGCATCAGAAAAGCACGGGAGGTGTTTAAAATGAAAAAGGTTTTTTGCATAATTCTTTCGATGCTGCTCATGCTGCTCGCGCTTGCGGGCTGCTCCACAGGCGGCACAGGCACGGATTCCGGCAGCTCGGACTCGGGCAGCACGCAGTCCTCATCCTCGGCGCCGGTTCCTCCGGACGCACCCGGCGGCAGCGGCGGCCCCGGCGGGCAGGGCGGCCCGGGCGGCCCGGGCGGCTCCGGCGGCAGCTCGACCGTGGTTTACGCGGGAGCGGAGGAGATCACCTCCGCCGCCGATGAATCCGGCAAGAGCTATTCCTCCGCGGAGTCGGATGTGAGTGCGCTTATCGTGAACACCGCCGATGCCGTGACGCTTGCGGATATCACCGTTTCAAAATCCGGCGATTCGGACGGAGGCGACAACTGCAATTTCTATGGCCAGAATGCCGCTCTGCTCGTGATGGGCGGCTCAACCGCCACCATCACCGGCGGTGAGATAGCTTCCGACGCTTCCGGCGCGAACGGCGTGTTCTGCTACGGCGGCAACGGCGGGCAAAACGGCGCAGACGGCGACGGCACCACGGTGGTCATATCGGACGTGACCATAAACACCACGGGCTCCGGTTCGGGCGGCATCATGACCACCGGCGGCGGCATAATGAAGGCGTATAACCTCGCCGTGACCACGAGCGGGCAGTCCTCGGCGCCGATCAGAACGGACAGGGGCGGCGGCACTGTGACCGTGGACGGTGGCACGTATACCTCAAACGGGCTCGGCTCGCCCGCGATCTATTCCACGGCGGATATCACGGTTTCAAACGCAAAGCTTACGTCCAACCTTTCCGAGGGCGTGTGCATAGAGGGGCTGAACTCCATCACGCTTAATAACTGCGACCTCACCGCGAACAACACGAAGTGCAACGGCAACGCCACCTTTTACGACACCATAATGATCTATCAGTCCATGTCCGGCGACGCGGCAAGCGGCACCTCCGCCTTCAATATGACAGGCGGCTCGCTCACAAGCAAAAACGGTCACGTTTTCCACGTTACGAACACAAGCGCCGTTATCACGCTGAGCGGCGTGGAGATAGTGAATGAGGATGAAGGCAATATCCTGCTTTCCGTTTGCGACGACGGCTGGTCGGGCGGCAGCAATATAGCGGTTCTGAATGCCAAAGCCCAAACCCTCTCCGGCGCAATACTGGTTGGAAGCAATTCATCCCTCACTCTCAGCCTCACCGAGGGCTCCTCATTCACGGGGCTTATCGGCGGCAGCATCACGAACGCAAGCGGCGCAAGCGTATCGACGGAGGTCGGCGCCGTGTCCGTTACGCTGGATTCCTCAAGCACGTGGACGCTCACCGGCGATACCTATATCACCGAGTTCAGCGGCGATGCTTCAAGGGTCATCTCAAACGGCTATACGCTCTATGTGAACGGTGCTGCGCTGGACGGCACGAACTGACGAAATGCTTAATGTGAAAAAGTGATACGGCAATAATTCTGCTTCACGCGCTCCGGGTCCTGCACGGCTCGGGGCGCGGTTTTTAAAGAGTTTAAAATAATGGAACGCATAATCGGCGCGGATCTGACAATACTATTGATGTGCCAATAAAAGCCTGAGTATTTCGGCGGTATGGCACGTCAATAGTTTGAATTCTATTGCCATTTCGCTTGCCGCTGAAGCGGCAGATCGTGAAAAATGGCTGATATTGCTCCACCCAAAAAAATCAAAAGATTCCATTGGGGAGCAATAACACGGAAGAAAATCCATAGCTTTTTCGGAGGAAAAGTACAGCAAATGAAAGCAACGGGAATAGTCAGAAGGATAGACGAGCTGGGCAGGGTGGTGATACCCAAGGAGATACGGCGCACGCTCCGCATCCGTGAAGGGGATTCGCTTGAGATCTTTACGGACAGGGAGGGCGGCGTGATACTGAAAAAATACTCCCTTGTGGGCGAGCTGGGCGATTTTGCCAGGGAATACGTTGATTCCCTGCACCAGTCGGTGGGGCATACCGCCGTGATATGCGATAAGGATACCATCGTGGCGGCGGCAAGCTCGTCCAAAAAGGAGCTTGGGCCCGGTGCGCCCCTTGCGCCGGAGCGTGCGATAAGCGCGGAGCTTGATGAGGCGATCTCCACGCGGCGCGCTCAGGTGCGGCTTGCCGCGAAGGGGGACGCGATGATCCCCGTGACGGCGGGGGAGAACGCGGCGCAGCGCTACGCGGCGCAGCTCATTCAGCCCATTCTTGCGGGCGGGGATACCATTGGCGCGGTGCTGCTGCTTTCACGGGAGCGGGATGCTTCGTTTTCCCCGGCGGACGTAAAGGTTGCCGAAACTGCCGCGGCATTCCTCGGAAGGCAGCTTGAAAACTGATCGGGTATCGAAAAAGGGAACGGAGGTCTGCGCTGTCTGCGGCGGGCTTCCGCTTTTTGGCATTTGAAAGCAAGAATGCCCGCCGAAAGCAAAAACAAAACGTCCGACAAAGCTCCGCTTTTCGACAAAACAGTAAAAGCGGCGGAGCCGAGTCAGGCTTGCTATTTTAGGTATCAAGAAAAAATGCAGGCATCTCAAGAAAAATCATGCAAAGCAAATGCCGGGTATGCGTAAATTACGCTTGTCAAGATATGAGCTAAAATATATTTTATTATTAACGGATTTTGTCGAAAATTATCGTATTATAATTAACTCCACTATCAGTAAACACAGCAAGGGAGGAAAATCAGTGTTTGTTAATTTACCTGCAAGATATTTGCTTGAGCTCGGCTTCTTTCCTCAGCACAGCGGGTTTGGCTACCTGGTATACGCCATCGGAATGATCTCAAACGACCCAATGGGGTATTACACGGGCAAAACGGATATTTTCGCGGCGCTCGGCAGGGAGTACGAGGTGTCGGAAAGCTGCGCCAAGCGCTGTATGCATTACTCCATCCAGTGCGCGTGGAATCTGCCGAATAATCAAAATCTGCACGGCCTGTTTTCGTACTGCGCAAGAAACTGCCCGCCCTCATTAAGCGAATTCATGTGCAGGATCGCGCTTGAATTAAACGATACTCAGCACGAGCGCGCACACGGAATCGGCATAAAGGCGGGCGCTTCCGTATAGCCGCGTTACAGCCCGCCCAGCCTTGAGCAGAGCGCACAGTAGCGATCTATCACCTCAAGCTGAAGATGCTTCAGGCTGCCGCTGGTTTCGACCCTGTTTTCGGAAACGGCGGAGATAAAGCGCGTAAAGCAGCCGGTCAGCTCCACAAAATGCTCCTCAATAAGCCCAAGCGCACCTGTGTCATCCTCCATTTCGGAAAGCGCCGCACGGCAGGAGCGGATCTTTTCAAGCATTTCGTTTGCTATGGCGGAGGCGTACTCCACGCTTCGCTCCTCGCTGTCGAAGCGGATGGCTTCATCATTCAGCCTGTCTATAAGGCTTTTTGCAAGCTGAACGCTTGCGCCTATCGCGGAAAGCCGCCGCTCATCCGCCTGCGATCTGATCACTGCGCCGCTGCATTTGATCGGGTAAACCACGCCGGCATACCCCTGCTCGGTCAACCTTTTGCAAACGCTGTTTGCCGCCGCCTCGGTGGTGTAGCAGGAGGCGAGGATGCGCACCCCCTCATCGGTTGAAAGCGCGTAGCCCGCCGCGCCGAGGGAGCGCAGGGAGGAGATCATGCCCTGCGCGTTTGCGGCGGAATCGTAAACTCCAAGCTGCAGGCCGAAAAGCTCGAGCGGCGGCAGATCGAATTCCTCCGTCCTTACTTCGGGAGCGGGCGAGGGAGCGCCCTGCGGCTGAGCCGTGCCGTCCGCACCCTGCTGAGCCGGCAGCTCCGAGGGGGAGGGGGAGGCAGCGGCGCTATGCTTAAACACCTTGCCGACTATCGCCGCGCCTATCGGAGTGACCACCAACACATACACCAGCGCCGCCGTCATCAAAAGCAGCAGAACTGCGCCGATGATCCCACCCTCGCCGCTTTGCCTTGAGTATTGAGCCGATCTGTACGCGCCCCTTGCGCGGCGCCTGCTTCTTCTGCGTCTGTATTCCATATTGCCTCCGTAACGGTTTGCTATTGATGTGCAAATAAAATCCCGAGTGTTTCGGTGGTATGCAGGCACATCAATAATGTGTTCGATACGGTATATGCTTCCTCTTTGCGGCTTATTACAGGCGGGGGAATGCGGATTAAAGAAACGTAAAGAAAATACGGAAAATACGGAAAATACTGAAAACACGGATAACACGGAAAATACAGAAAATACGGAAAAAAGAAAAGGCTCGGATGAAAGCAAATCTTCATCCGAGCCCTTTTATTTTGAACCCGAGCAAGCCGTAAGCCGAGTTCTGTTTATGTGATCATCTATCTGGACGCAAGGTTACCCTTGCGCTCAAGCGATTACGGGGAGCGTGACGGACAGCCATTGAATGCTCCCATTTCAATCTTGCTCCGAGTGGGGTTTACAGGGCACGCTTCGTCGCCGAAGCGTCGGTGGGCTCTTACCCCGCCTTTCCATCCTTACCGCGAAAGCGGCGGTTTATTTCTGTTGCACTTTCCTTGAAGTCGCCTTCACCGGGTGTTACCCGGCACTCTGTCCTGCGGAGCTCGGACTTTCCTCGCAAAAATTCGCGCGATCACTTGGCTTACTCGGGATAAAAACGATATATTTACACGCTTTTTCCGGCATTTGGGCATCGGCCCAAAGCAGCTTGCTACTCACGAATAAAGAGTATCCTGCCGCAGTTTTCGCAGCGCACAAGCGAGGTGCCGGCGGCAACGCGCTTTTCCACCACGGCGGGCAGCGCCATGTGGCAGCCTCCGCATTTGCCGCCTGAAAGCATGGCGATGGGGGCGGCATGGTTCTTTTTAAGGGTGGTATACCTGTCGAAAAGCTCGTCCGGAATATCCTTGCGCATCTCCTCAAGCCTATTGGTTATCTCGTCGATCTTCGGAGCGAAGGTCTCCTTTTCGGCGTCGCAGGCGGCGCGGACCATATCATAATCCTTCTTTGCCTTGACCACCTTTGAGTAGGTGGCGTTGATGAACTCGGTGAGCTTGTCGCAGCTCTCCACAAGCGCGCTCAAATCACGGCCGTAGGCGTTTATCCTGCCCACAAGCTTTTCTATCGCCTTTTTGGATTCGGTAAGCTCCTCCGGCGTGGCCTCCTCGTCAACCTCCATCACGTCCAGCTCGGATTTTTCAAGGTCGTAGTCGTGAAGCAGCGCCTCAAGCTGGGTCTGCATGGAGGCAAGCTGACTGTTTTTGGCCTCAAGCTCGCTCTCAAAGCCGTTTATAACGTCCATCTGCTCGCGCAAAAGCTTATTGAGCTTGCCGCGCTTGCGATAGTTTGGGGAGGAATGCATCTCTTTATTCAGCTTGGCAAGCTCAAGCTCGGCCTGCTGATACTCCCAAAGTTTATCGAGTTGATTCATTTGATACCTCCTGATATTTATTGGATATTGTCGCTTTTCGCAGTGCGAAAAACAGGAGTGTTTCGGCTTGATATTATTATTTCCACGCCCTCCGTATTCGCCTTGAGGTATTCAGCAAGCGGGCGCAGCACGGGGTTTTCGGTTTCGTAATGTCCGGCGGTGATCACGGCAAGCCCCATCACGCCGGCTTCTATCGCCTGGGAGTGCTTGCATTCGCCCGTAACGTAGCAATCCGCGCCGTAAGCTTTTGCAAGGGCGCAGTCCCCTCCACCGGAGCCGCCCATCACGGCAACGCGGCGCACAAGGCGGTTTTCACCGCTGATATGGGCAACGGCGCCAAGCTTTTTTTCCACAAGGCGGGCAAAATCGTCCAGCTCCACAGGCTCGGCAAGCTCGCCCACGCGCATGATGTTTTCCGGGGGAACGGCATAGGCGTTTTCAATGCCGAGAAGCCGGCAAAGCTCAGTGTTCACGCCGCCCTCCGCCGCGTCAAGATTGGTATGCGCGGCAAAAAGAGCTATGCCGGAGCGAATAAGCTTATACACTGCTGCGGAGGCGGGATCGTTCGGTAGAATGCGCTTGAGCGCGTTGAAAATAAGCGGATGATGCGTCAGCACAAGGTCGCACTCAAGCTCGGCGGCCTCGTCCGCAACGGCGCAGGTGCAGTCCAGCGCCACAAGCACGCGGCGCACCTCGCTTTTTTCGGCGCCTATAAGCAGCCCGCAGTTATCAAAGCCCAGCGCCGTTTCGGGCGGGGCAAGCCTGTTCATAACGGCTGTAAAATCAGCAAGCTTCATTCCTTCCTCCGTTGATCACGGCGCATTCTGCCGCGTTGCCGTGCCGCAATGCCGCAATGCCGCAATGCCGCAATGCAGCGATGCAAAGCGCCGCAGCTATTGCCGCTCGTTTAAAAAATAATCTATAAGCCGCCTTGTGTTTTCAATTTCGCAAACAAGGGCCCTCGGCGGCTCGCCTGCGGAGCTTGAGCGCTCAAGCTTCTTTTCCATTATGCCAAGGTAGCGCTCCATCATCGCAAACTGTGTGGGATCGCGCCTTTGGATCGGCGCCGCTCCGAACTGATACCAGCCCTCGGGCATGAATGAGGGCGGCGGCCCGGCGCGCTCGGGGTCGTACTTCGCGGCGATAAGCTGATAGTATCTTCCCGCGTCCAGGCAAACGGCTTCATCGAGTATGCGGTAGCCGCTTTTATACAGATATTCCCTCAGCTCCGCTTCGCCGCGCATAGGCTGCATCACGATCCGCTCAAGCCCTTGGGCAACCGCCTTTCCGCCCTCGAGTATCGCGGCAATAAGCTCACCGCCCATGCCGAGCAGCGCGGCTGCGTCCGCATCAAGCCCGGAATAGCCGTCGAACCCGCCGCAGCAGCGGAAGGTGAAGCGATCCTCTAAGCCGAGCGAAGAAGCAAGCGCGCGCGCTTTGTCAAGGGAGGGGGCGCTGACGTCCGAGGCTATGACCCTTTGGCAAAGCCCCAGCCTCAATGCCTGCGCGGAAAACTTGCCGTGGTCGCAGCCTATATCCGCAAGCACCCTCACCCTGCCCAAAAGCGTGAGTGCGCAGCAAAGCCTGGGCCGCAGCTCGCCTTCGCGCCTTTTTGGCGGCATTTGATCGGAATGGTTCATATTACAGTCTGTCGCCGTCATAAAAAGCGGGATCCAATCCCAACTGTGGACATGGATCCCGCTCGCAGCCTAAAAAACTTTAAAACACTTTTATACCGAAGAAAAATCAGTTCTTTTTCTTCTCGTCGTGCTCGCCGAAAATGGGCTTATTGCACTTGGGGCATTTCAAAAGCTCGTCAAGCTCGATCTCGGTGCCGCAGGCATCGCAAACAATGCGCGATTCGCAGTCACATTCACAGTCGCACTTATCGCAATCGGTATCGCAATCGCGGCAGTCCCTGTCGTCATCATCGTCGTCGTCATCGTCATCGTCGTCGTCGAAAAGGACCTCGTCGTAAACGTCCATGGTTTCAAAAATCTCCTCGATATCGTCGTTCATGGAGTCGATCTCGTCGGTATTTTCGTCCACGGCGTCCGCAATGTCGCCGATGCAGTCGATAATGGCCTTAAGAAGCTTGGAATTCATGTCGCCATTGGCGCCAAGCTGCATTCCGTCCGCAAGGCCGCGGAGATATTCGGCTTTTTCTCTAAGCATATCTGCCTCCGGTTTCTCAGCAGCGGGACATATACTCGCCGGTGCGGGTGTCGATACGGATGCGGTCGCCCTCGTTCACAAACAGGGGCACATTCACCTGATAGCCGGTCTCCACCTTCGCGGGCTTGGTGGCGCCGGTCGCGGTGTCGCCCGCGAAGCCGGGCTCGGTCTCGGTCACGGTCAGCTCAACGAAGTTGGGAGCCGCAACGGAGAAGGCGTTGCCCTTGAAGAAGCGGATGGTAACGTTGGAATTTTCAACGATGAAATCAATGGCGTCCTCCACCTGGCCGTGGTTGAGAGCAAGCTGCTCGTAGGACTCGTTGTCCATAAAGTAGTAAAGATCGCCGTCGTTGTAAAGGTACTGCATCTCGCGGGTCTCGATATGCGCGGTGGGGTACTTGTCCGTGGGGGAGAATGTCCTCTCAAGAACCGCGCCGGTCATAACGTTTTTCAGCTTGGTGCGAACGAACGCCGCGCCCTTGCCGGGCTTAACGTGCTGGAAATCGGCGATGGACCAAACCTGGCCGTCGATCTCAACGGTGATGCCCTTTCTGAAATCGCCTGCTAAAATCATAGTAAAACCTCCATGGTATGATTATTGAATTTAGTGATGAATAATGCTGCTCCCGTATTACAGGATGATAAGATCCTTGGTGGTGGAGCAAAGGTTGATGAAGCCGGTTTCGGTAAGCACGCAGCAATCCTCTATGCGCACGCCGCCAAGGCCCTCTATATAGATGCCGGGCTCAACGGTGATGGTGGAGCCGGGAACAAGAAGCTCCTGCGAGCGGGAGTTCGCGTAGGGGTTTTCGTGCACCTCAAGGCCGAAGCCGTGGCCGAGGCTGTGGCCGAACTTATCGCCATAGCCGCGCTCGGTGATATAGTCGCGCGCGCAAAGGTCGAGCTCGGAGCCCGTCATATTGGGGCGCAGTATGCTCAGGCACTTGAGCTGCGCCTCAAGCACGATGTTGTAGATCTTGAGCATCTCGGGATCGGGCTGACCAAAGGCGATGGTGCGGGTCATATCGGAGCAGTAGCCGCCCACGCGGGAGCCGAAGTCGATAACCACCATGTCGCCATTTTGGATCCTGCGCTGACCGGGATAGGCGTGCGGCAGAGCGCCGTTGGGGCCGGAGCCCACGATGGTGTCGAATGAATTCTCATCCGCGCCGAATTTGCGCATGAGATAGTCCAGCTCGTTGCGAAGCTCTATCTCGGTCATGCCCACCTTGGCGCGCTTTAAAAGCTCCGCAAAGCCCGCGTCCGCGCAGTTCTGCGCCTTCTGCATAAGCTCGATCTCGTGCGCGTCCTTAACGATGCGGCAGCTTGAGATCTCATCGCTTGCGGGCACAAGCTCAAAGGGGAGCGCTTCGTAGCCCTTGAATTCGGAAACGGTCATCGCGCGGTCCTCAAACGCAACGCGCTTTGCGCCGAACTCGTTCAGCACGGCTTCCACGTCCGCCGGGGTGATGCCGCGGTTGACCTGACGCACCTGGCAAATGCCTGCGCATTGCTGATTCGCCTGAATGGTGTACCTGAAATCGGTGAGCAGCACGCGGCCGGCTTCGGTGAGGATAACAACGCCGTTGCTTCCGGTGAAGCCGGAGAAATACCTGCGGTTGATGGGGGAGGTTATCACTACCGCGTCGATATTCATTTCTGCAAGCTTTTTAAGAAGCTTATCACATCTTGCCTTCATAGTTCTTTCCTTTCATGCGGCGCGTGGATGCCGCAGTATTTATTTCGGAACGGGCGGCAGGGGCGCAAAAACGCGCACATAACGCCCGCATGGAAACATATCCTGTGTATTTTACCATTTTTACGGACGATAAACAAGATACATTTCCAAAAAAAGGGATACAACTTATTAAAAAAAACAAAAAAACAGATATATTTTGCACGCAAAAGGAAATGCCGCAGGTTTAAACCCTGCGGCGGACGGTCCGTCAGATGATAAAGGGCCTTAAAAATTCGGGCGGCTCCTCCTCGGAGCTGATGCTTATCACAAGGTTGATATTCATTCTGTCCGAAAATTCCGCAAGAAAGGAAAACATCAGCGAAAGGCTTTCGATGGGATGCTTCACTATCTTCATGAAGCTGTTTATATACACGGCCTGAAGATCGAAATCGGACGCGGCGATGCCGGAAAGAAAGCCCGAAAACATCTTGGGGCCGTCGATTATAAACTCGCCGGCGTTGATGTAGCGGATATTCCGATCCAGCATATACATTCTGTCGTCATCATAATCGATGAATACGGAATTCTCGCCCTTTTGCTCATGCGCCTCGTTTGCCATGGTGATCAGGCGGCGGGATTTTCCCGAGCCCTTGCTGCCGAAAAGTATGCTTATCACGGTGCGCCTCCTACTGTTTGATGGTTAGATTATATCATATCAAAGCGGCGCATACAATGGCAAAAATGGATTATAATAATTTTAACGCAAAAAAACCGCGCAAAAAACCGCGTTTAAGGGATGAAAAACGGCAAAAAAACAGGCAAACGGCCATGATAACGCGGCGCCTAGGGGCGGGCGCCGGAAGTGCGGCAAACCGAAAAATGATAATATACTTTTGCGGAACGAAAAAAGGGGTTGATTTTTCCGCCTCGGGGTAGTATAATGAATAGCGTTCCGAGGAACGAAAAGAATATTCCTCCTTAGCTCAGTCGGTAGAGCATGCGGCTGTTAACCGCAGTGTCGTTGGTTCGAGTCCAACAGGGGGAGCCATCAAAAGCAGTGGTTTTTCAAATCACTGCTTTTTGAATATTGTTCGCCCTGTCGGGCAAAGCTGCTGCATTGGCAAATGCCGCTTGCTTCGCAAGCGATGTGCGCCTTCGCTGCTCACGCCCGCGTTCACTTGTTTTTTACGCTCCCGTATGATATAATGCCCCTGCGCGCGCTTCTCGTTATATAGACCGAGGAAAGCTTGAAAAACGCAAAAAACTTTAGAAAAGGCAGAAAAAAGCATAGGAGTGAAAGAGCATTATGGATTACATAAAACGGATCCGCGGGGCCGTGGGGCACGATAAAATAATTCTGAACAGCTCGGGCGCTGTGGTGGTAAAGGACGGGAAGATCCTTCTTCAGCGCCGCGCGGACAACGGCAAATGGGGCCTGACCGGCGGCATAGTGGAGCTGAACGAAACCTTTGCCGAGGCTGCCGTGCGCGAGGTGCGCGAGGAAACCGGGCTTGAGATAAAACTGGAAGCTTTTTTGGGGATCTTCCATAACCACGATATGATATGGGCAAACGGCGACAGGGCGCACGTGATAAGCGCATATTTTATCGCATCCCCGCTTGGCGGCGAGCCGAGGCTCGACGATGAATCGCTGGAGCTGCGCTATTTTGCTCAGGATGAGCTGCCGGAGCTTTTCGCGGAGGATCACCGCGCCGCCGTGAAGGCGTTTTTTGAAGGGCAAAGGCTGCCGCTTTTGAATGAGAATCCCGTGAAGGCGCAGCAAACCGAAGCGGAATAGTATTCGGAATACACAACGCAAAATATAAACAAGAAGCATTATAAGGAAAAAAACGGAGGCAGCCTTTACGGTCGGCCTCCGTTTTCACAGAGCGAATGTTATCGGGGTAAAAACGAGCTTATTTCACAAACTCCAGATCTATCCTCTCCCACGGAAAATCGCAGTCCTCGCGGCCGAAATGACCGTAGGCGGCGGTTTTGGCGTAGATGGGTCGGCGCAGCCCGAGGTGGCGGATTATCGCGGCGGGGCGGAAATCGAAGCTTCTTGAGAGCATGGCTTCAAGCTCGCTGTCCGGCATGATGCCGGTGCCGAAGGTGTCCACCCGCAGGGAAACCGGCCTTGCCACGCCGATAGCGTAGGCAAGCTGGATCTCGCAGCGCCTGGCGTACCCCTGTGCAACGATATTCTTTGCGGCATAGCGCGCGGCGTAAGCGGCGGACCTATCGACCTTGGTGGGGTCCTTTCCGGAGAAGCTGCCGCCGCCGTGACGGCCGTAGCCGCCGTAGGTATCCACTATTATCTTTCTGCCGGTGAGCCCCGAATCGCCCTGCGGGCCGCCGATAACGAACCTGCCGGTGGGGTTCACGAAGATATTCGTTTTTTCGTCCATAAGCTCGGCGGGGATCACCGCCTTTATCACCTTTTCGGTGATCTCGGCGCGAAGCGCCTCCATATCCACCTCGGGATCGTGCTGAGTGGAGATAACCACCGCGTCCACGCGAACGGGGCGGTTGCCTGAATCGTATTCCACCGTGACCTGGCTCTTGCCGTCGGGGCGGAGATTTGAAACGATGCCGCTCTTTCGGACCTCGGTGAGGCGCTTGGTGAGCCTGTGCGCAAGGCTGATGGGCATGGGCATGAGCTCCGGCGTTTCATCGCAGGCAAAGCCAAACATCATGCCCTGATCGCCCGCACCTATATCCAGCGCGTCGCCAGTTTCGCCCATTTTGGCTTCAAGGCTGCGGTCAACGCCCATGGCTATGTCCGGCGACTGGCTGTTCAGCGCGCTGATAACCGCAAGCGCCGCGCCGTCAAAGCCGTATTCGGGCCTGTCGTAGCCGATATCGAGCACCACGTCGCGCACGAGGCGGGGAATGTCGATATAGCAGTTCGTGGTCACCTCGCCCATCACCATCACCATGCCGGTGGTTGCGCAGCATTCGCAGGCAACGCGGGAGTCGGGGTCGTTTCTGAGCATTTCGTCAAGCACGGTGTCCGCGATCTTGTCGCAAACCTTGTCCGGATGCCCCTCCGTTACGGATTCGGAGGTAAAAAGTCGTCTTTGTTCTTTTATCATAGTATTTACCGATTCTTTCGATGGATTTCTTTATTATATGTATACGCGTTAAGCGCTTGAATGAAGCTGTTCAGCTCTCCCGAACCGAGTCCTCGCCGGAAACAATGCCGTGTCCGTGACGATACAAAAGCCGGTTGTCCAGCGCCCACTGCCTGTCGGAAAAGCCGCCGATCTGAACCGCGCCCAGCACGTCAAACATTTCATAAAGCTTGGCGTCCAGCGAGTCCACGGTGGAAACGATCTCCGCCTCGGGAAACATGGGGGGCTTGGGCGAGCCGAATTCCGGCACGCCGTGGTGGGAAAGCAGGATATGCTCAAGCAGCATCGCCTTTTCGTTTGGAATGCCAAGCTCCACAGCCGCGCTTTCGATCATGTTCACGCCCATGGTGATGTGTCCAAGAAGCTGACCCTCCACGGAGTACGCGGTGGCAAGCCCCAACGGGCCGACCTCAAGCTCGGTGGTTTTGGCGATGTCGTGCAGTATCACGCCGGCATACACAAGGTCGCTTGAAAGCTCCGGATAGATGGCGGAATACACCTCCACCATTTTTTTAGCCACGCTCAGCATGGTGTGGGTGTGGAAGGCAAGGCCGCCCTTGTGCGCGTGATGCAGCCGGAGCGCGGCGGGGTATTTTATTATGCGCTCTCTGTTTGCTCCAAGCATATACCGGGTAAGCCGCGCTATGTCCTCATCCGAAAAGGTGTGGGTAAAATCATAAAGCTCCTTGTAAAGCAGCTCGCCGTTTATGGGCGGCTCGGCAACTATGGCGGAAAGATCCACGTTGTCGCTGTCCGTCATCTTGCGGATGCGGTCTATCTTAAGCTGCTCCTGATCGCGGTAGATATTCACCGTGCCGCGAATTTTGATTATCTCGCCCGCGGAATAGGTGCCGTGAACGGCGCTTTGATAATCCCAAAGCTTGGCGTTTATCTCGCCCTCCGCGTCCGCCACGGTGAAATCAAGATACTCCGCGCCCTTCACGTTCAGCTTGAGCTGAACGCTTTTAACTATGCAGAAGCCCTCGACCTGATTCGCCGCGCTGTTTATAACGTTTGATAAAAGCTTCATTCTTCCCATGATGCACCTCTTGAAACTGCGGTTTTTCGCCCGAACGCAGGGGAGTTATTATTTTTCGTCGAATCTTGAGCAGGTGATAACGCGCACGTTGTCGCCGCTTAATTTAACGATAAGCTCAAGCTTCGCCTTTCCGCCGTCCGCGCAGTCGACCTCAACGGTGACGGCTCTGTTCTCGTTCTCCGCAGGCTCGTTTGAAAGAATTACGGAGCTCGTTACGGCAGGGGAGTTCGGCCTGATGATGTAGCTGCCGTCCGCAAAATCAAAATTCGCGTCGAAAAGATTCCTGCGCACGTGCATAAGGGTCTCAACGCCGAAATACGCTTTGATCCGCGCTGCCGCGTCCGCCTCGCTCACGCGAGCATAGCCGTCGCCGGCGGCCTCAAGCTCGGCATTGTAGAGGTAATACACGAATTTTTCCATATCCGTGATAGTGAGCGCGTTTTCGGAATTGTAATTTTTACCGCTCTCGATGAAGGCCTCGCATATCGCGAGAATATTCCTGCTCTGAATCTCGGTAAGGCCGCTCACTTCGGGCTTTTTATTATCGTCCTTGCCGCAGCCGGCGGCGAAAACGGAGGCAAAAGCAAGCGCCGCGCAAAGCAGTGCCGAGGAAACTCGTTTTAAAAAAGATCTCATGTATACCATTCTCTTTCGGTGGATTCTGCAGCGGAGGGCGGGGGAGTCAGCTCAAAGCGCACTCCGCTATCATATTATTGTATCATAGCGGGCAATGCAAAAGCAAGAGCGCGCGGAGGCTTTTTTTCGCAATTTCGGAATATCTTTTTTCGCTTTTGGGCTTTCGTTTTCATAGCCCGGAAAAAGAAGGCGTTTCCGAATAAGGATTTGTTAATAAAATCGCAAAACAAAAAACCCGCCGAAGCGGGCTTTGGTTCGGGATGAAGCGGGGTGCTTCGCCGCACCGCGGGGCTTTATTCGATATTGAGTATATCGGAAAAGCCGGTGATATCGAAGATCTCCGAAACCATTTCGTTTACGTTCTTTACCACCATGCCGCCCTTGACGCCCATGCGCTTTTGAGCGCTGAGCAGAACGCGAAGGCCTGCGGAGGAGACGTACTCAAGGCCGCCGATGTCCAGCACCAGCTTGTCCGCGCTGTCGATCTGCTCGTTGATGGCGGCTTCAAGCTCGCCTGCGGTGAGTGTGTCGAGCCTGCCGCTGAGGGCGAGGGTAAGCTCGCTGCCGTTTTTGCTTTTGATAATTTCCATTTTCAGTCCTCCAAACAGAATTTTTTATAAACGATCATTTCAACCTTCGAGCCGCGAATGGCGATCTCTATCTCATCCGCAAGGTTGGCTACGATGGAGCGTTCAAGCTCAAGCTTTTCGTCGTTCCTGCCGCTCTCGCTCGCATAGCTGCGGTAGCGGTTGAACGACCAAAGGTCATACGAAAGGTGGCTGATATCCGCCGTGTCGGACGCGCTGACCATCCAGCCGCCGGGGTAGAAGCCGGTGCTTTTATCGTCTATCGGCTCAAACGCGCGGGCAAACAGATCGCGTATCTTGCTCATCACCCCGTGCGCGCCGGCGTTCTTGCCGCTGGTGGAGGAATCGAGCAGCGCCTGCCGCTTTTCAAGATTCATGGAAGTGGTTGCGGTGAGATGGATCTTGAAATCAAGCTCATCGTCCTCAATGTAAAAATCGCCTTCCGTTTCGCCGGTCAGCCCGGAAAACATGCCCAGCATCTCCTCAACGAGCAATCGAAGGCGGATGCTCTGCCTGCGCGTCAGGTGCTTATAGGCGGAAACGGCCTCAACCTGCCTGAGGACCTCGCTCATGCCCTCGCCGGTGCTTGAAATATGTATGGTGTCGGATCGCATTCTCTCTCCTTTCGGGCGGCCCGGGGAGCCGCGCTCGGTTTTGGTTAATTATACATCTTTTTTGCGCAAATTACAATCACACAGCGCCGCGCTTTCACGCTTTTTTATCCTCCGCCGAATAAATAACGCGCGAAGACGGCAAACGGTTCATCCTCGCGCGAAAAGTATTTGCTTTGTTCCGCTCCTTCAAGCGGGAGAGGCTTTTCGGGCCGAAGCGGGCCGCGAAGAAGGTCGCGTGGGGGCGGAAGGCGCATAAAGGGGATTACTTGAAATACAGCGAAGCCGCCTCGTAAAACTCCCTGTCAACCTCCTTGCGGACCGTGACCGCCATATCGAGATCGGCGGCAACGATCTTGTTGCCGGACTGACCCACCATGTTTCCGTATTCGCGGTTCACCACCAATTCGCCCGCCTTTATGCCAAGGCGCGTGCCGAGCACACGGTCGAAGGCGCAGGGCGCGCCGCCGCGCTGAACGTGACCCAGCACCACGGGGCGGCACTCGAAATACTGCGCGTCCGAGCCGAGCAGCGGATCGTTGCGCATGGTGTCCTCTATCATGTCGGAAAGGTTCTTTGCAAGGTTTTTATGAATAAGCAGCTTGTTGCCGAAGGCGTCCGTGCCAAGGTCGATCTCCTCGCTGCCAAGAAGCTCAAAGCCCTCCGCCACAACTATGATGGTGTATTTTTCGCCCCTCAGATACCTGCGGCGCACAAGGGAGATGATCTCGTCGTAGGTTTTGGGAAATTCGGGAATGAGCACAAGGTGCGCGTTCGCGGCAAGCCCCGCCTGCATTGCGATCCAGCCCGTGTTTCTGCCCATGCACTCCACCACGATGCAGCGCGAATGCGCCTTTGCGGTGGTCTGAAGGCGGTCGATAGCCTCCATTGCGATGTTTGAGGCGGTTTCAAAGCCGAAGGTGTAGTCGGTGCAGCTCAGATCGTTGTCTATGGTTTTGGGCACGCCTATTACGTTTATGCCGAGCTTGCGAAGCTGGTTCGCAACGCCGAGCGTATCGTCGCCGCCGATGGCCACAACTCCCTCAAGATCAAGCGCCTTCAGCACCTCGATGATGGTCTGCGGACCGTCCGAATCGGCAAGCACGTTCGTTCTGGAGCTGCCGATGATGGTGCCGCCGAGGGTCTGTATGCCGTCCACCTCGGAGAGGGTGAGCCAGTGACCCTTTGCGGTGAGCGCGCCGCGCCAGCCGTTATGGAAGCCGAAAACCTCTATGCCCGCCTCCGCGCATTTTTCCACAACGCCCCTGATAACGGCGTTCAGTCCGGGGCAGTCGCCGCCGCCGGTGAGTATACCTATCTTTCTCATTTTGGTTATCTCCTTGATATTATTATTGTTGTTATCGCTGCCTGAAGCGGCTGCTTCATCCTGCCTTGCCGCCGCATTTTCATATTGCGCCGCTTCCTCAAAAGCCTGTTCGGGAGCTTCATTCGGCTTTGCCTCCTCTGCGAAGGCTCCTTCCGATCCCGCCGCAGCGCTCTTCGCGGGCTTCTTTTTTCTTGATTTTTTCTTTATTTCTTCCATAGCTTATGCCGTTATTTGATACGTTATTTAAACCGTAATTTGTTTCGCGCTTTACCGCCCGCCTTGTTTATCGAGCAGACCGCGCGATTCAAGCGCCGCCATCAGCTCGTTTGATATTTCCTCAACGGGGCGCATATTGCCGCCCTTGGTGCATTCTATCACCACTATATCGGAAAATCTTTCGGACAGCTCGCGGTATTTATCGCTTGCACGCTGCTGAAGGCTCCTGCTTTTTTCATACACGTCGCTTCCGGAGCCAACGTAGTCGCGGAAGCCCTTTTTGGAAACGTTCGCCTTTGCGCAGGCGGTTTCCACGGAAAGAAAGACGTTCAGATCGGGGCGCGGAAGCGACAGGCGCTCGTATTCAAGCTCAAACACCCAGTCCACTATATCCGGCTTTTCAAAATCGGAATCGCGCACGCTCTGATACACGGCGTTGCTCAGCACGTAGCGGTTTATAAGCAGAAAATCGCTCCGCCCGTCCTGCCAAAGCCGAAAATCGTTGAAGCGGTCGAGCGCGAACCAGAGCGCCATGCTCTTTTGGTCAACGTCCGTGGCAAAAATGCCGCCGCTGCCCGAAAGCAGCCTGCCTATTTGCTCGCCGAAAAAGGAATCATACACGGGAAAACCGCGCTTTTCAACGGAAAAGCCCATTTCCTCAAGCCTTTTTGCAAGCAGCTCGAATTGAACGGTCTTCCCGCTGCCGTCTATGCCCTCTATGGTGATTATGCGCGTGTGGTTAGAATTCATTCCCTCCGCCTTTCCCGTACTTTCCGGATCGACCCGTAGATTATAGTCCAATTCCGCTCAAAAATCAATTATTTTTTTAAGCTGGCCTATATCCGCGCCGTCCAGCCTTGCCCGAATGCGCGTGCCGCTTTCAAGATGCTCCTCCTCAAGCAGCATCCCGCGCTCGCGGATAAAGGCAATTGCCTCGTATTTTGAATAGGGCACTATAAGCTCTATCTCCTGCCTTGCGGAATTGAGCGCGCGCTCGATGGCGGCTATCAGCTCACTAACTCCCTCGCCGCTCTTTGCGCTGATGGAAAACCTTCCGTCGCCGTTTGCGGGAGCGGGGGAGGCGGCCTTGTCAAGCTTGTTGAAAACGCGGAAGGAGGGTATGTCCGCCGCGTTGAGCGAGGAAAGCACCTCGTCCACCACCTGCATCTGCTTTTCGTGGTACGGGCTTGAATAATCTATCACGTGCAGTATAAGATCGGCGTTTGAAACCTCCTCAAGCGTTGAGCGAAACGCCTTCACAAGCTCGTGCGGCAGCTTGTTTATAAAGCCCACCGTGTCCGAAAGCAGCGCCTCGGTGCCGCCCGGCAGCGTTATCTGCCGAACCACGGGGTCCAGCGTTGCAAAAAGCATATCCTCCGCAAGCACGGCGCTGTTTGTGAGCCGGTTCAAAAGGGTGGATTTGCCCGCGTTCGTGTACCCCACGAGCGCCACGAGGGGGATGCGGTTCGCCTTTCTTGCGTCCCTTCTCAGCTCGCGCTGCTTCTCTATTTCCGAAAGCTCGACCTCCAGCTCGTATATGCGCCTTCTTATGCGCCTGCGGTCTATCTCAAGCTTTTTTTCGCCGGGGCCGCGCGTGCCTATGCCGCCGCCAAGGCGCGAAAGCACCTGACCCTGACCGAGCAGGCGGGGCAGGCGGTAGCGCATCTGCGCAAGCTCCACCTGAAGCCTGCCCTCGCGGCTGGTGGCTCTTGCGGCGAAAATATCCAGAATAAGCGTTGTGCGGTCTATCACCCTTGCGCCGAGTATCTCCTCAAGCGAGCGGAGCTGTATCGCGGAAAGCTCGTCGTCAAATATGAAAAGCTCCGCCTCAAGCTCGCTTCGCATCAGCGCCAGCTCCTCCGCCTTGCCGCTGCCGATATAGGTGGCGTTGTCTATCGCGCGCTTTCTGGTGTAAACCTTATTGAGCACGGTGGCTCCGGCGGTTTTTGCAAGCTCCGCAAGCTCCTCAAGCGTGTCGTACCCCTCGGAATTTTCCATGCCCACGAGGATCGCGCGCTCGCTCTCCGTATCCGCCACGGCTTTTGTGACGCTTCTCATGCGGTCGTCGGAATTGAATATCTCCGCAATAAGCGCCCCCTGCGGCAGCTTGAGCGGGCGAAGCGGGCCGTACACAAGCGCGTCGCAGGTATCGGTTTCCTCGTTCTTTTCGCCAAGATACGCCGCGTAAAGCTGCGTGGGCCTGCCTTCAAGCACGCCAAGCGCCGCCATGCAGTCCAGCTTGCTTGAGCGCAGCGTGCCTATATCCACGCCGGAGAGCCTGCCGTCCCCGTTCGGATGGGTGTGAAGGCAGCGAACGCCGCAAAGCCTGTCTTCATTTCGCACAAGGCGCATGCTCGGCAGGCTGACAGTGGAGCTGTCGCCCACGGAAACGTCCACTATGCTGCCGTTTCGCGCTATATAAACCGATATTTCCCTGCCGATCTCGCCCGTGAGGGTGCTGAGCGCTTCGATAAGCTCCGCCGATGCGAACTCGCTCTGATCCATCGAAATATCGTAGAGCTGCGCTATGCGCTCTATCACGGTGTTTTTTATTCCGGTAAGGTTTCCGTTGACCTTTTTTGCCATTGAGCCTCCGATTCGCCTCAGGGTATATTTTGCCCCGAAAAACGAAATAAACACAAGTTTGATAATCGCAATTATAAACCAATCGGAGCCGATTTTCAACAGAATTATGTCATTTACGGCACAAATGCCGAAAACGATTGAAAAGCCTTTGCCGCAGCGCTATAATACCGACAGGAGAAATAATATAATTTACAGCCGCATTACAGCCGCACGCGGCTTCATTCCGTTTACGGCTTTTGAAAGGAGAGATTTTATGAAAAAGCTGCTGTCTGTTTTCATGGCTTTGTGTTTTATTATCGGAGCGGCCGCCTGCTCTTTCACGGGGGGAAGCGATAGGCCCTCCGCTTCGCCCGATCAAAGCGGCAGGCCCGCGGGGGAGAGCAGCGCCGAGCCGCTGCCCTCGACCACGCCGCACACCATCAAGAGCGCGGATGACGAGGCGTTTGAGGCGCTTTCAAGCGAGATCTTCACATCGGTGGTCACTGCGGACGGCTTCACCTTCCATCAATTCGTGAAGGACCCCGCCTCCTTCGGCATAGAGGAAAGCGAGATCGAGCGCGGCTGGGGCGAAATATCGCTTGAAGCGCATGAGCGCGATTATCGGGAAAACGACGAGCTGATAGCGAAAATGAAGGGGATAGATAAAGCCAATTTAAACCCCCTGAACTCCGTGGCCTACGATACTCTCATGGAAACGCTTGAGCTTGCGGAGCTTTCAAAGGATTACTACTATTACGGCGAGCCGCTTGAAACGCTGAACGGCAGCCACACCATGCTGCCGCTGATGATGACGATGTTCGAGATAAGCTCCAAGGACGATCTTGATTCATATATGCTGCTGCTTGAGGATATGCCGCGCTATATGGATCAGATAGCGGTGTTTGAGCGGGAAAAGGCGGAAAAGGGGCTTTTTATGACCGAAAACGCGCTTGATACGGTGCTTGGCTCCATAGATACCTTCGCGCTTTCCGGTGAAAGCTGTTTTTTGATAGCGCATCTTGACGAGGTGCTGGAGGGCGGCGTAGAGGGCGTGAGCGCGGATGAAGCCGGGGAATATTCAAACAGAAGCCGCGAGTGCGTGCTTAACGGCATAATTCCCGCCTATAAGCGCCTTAAAAGCACCCTTGAGGGCCTGAGGAGCAAATGCGGCCCCTTCGTTGGTGCGGCGGAGCGCGGGGAGGAGGCGCGGGCGCATTTTATCGCCTCCATAAGGAGCGGCGCCGCCTGCATGGCGGAGCCGGAGGAGATGGCGGAGCTGCTTTCGGAAACCGTTAGCACGCTCATCTCCAAGCTCGTGCAGATAATGTACAGCGACAGGGACGCTGTAAACACGCTCGGCAAAACGATCACGAGCGGCGATGCGGACACGGATATTGCGTATCTGCTCGAGCTTATTGCGGATATCTACCCCAGGATCCCGGCGCAGAGGATAACCTACGTAACCGTGCCGGAGGCGGTGGCGGAGGATTTCAGCCCGGCGGCGTATCTTATTTCGGCCTTCGATGATCCCACCCGCAATATAGTTATCAAAAATCCCACGGCGGACACGCGAACCCTGCTTTTCACCATGGCGCACGAATGCTACCCCGGGCATCTGTATCAAACGCAGTATTTCAGAAGCGGCGGCTTCCCGCTTGCGCAGCAGGTGGCGGCGCCGAGCGGCTATTCCGAGGGCTGGGCGGTTTTCTCCGAGCTTATGATGGCCTCAAGGGCGGAGCGCTACGGCGCGAACGCCTGCCTGCTGGATCAGTACAACAGCATTGCAAGCAATATTCTGATACCCGCCTACGTGAGCCTGCGCGTGAACTGCGACGGCTGGGATAAGGTGCGGATAGGCAAATTCCTTCAGGATTTCGGGCTGAACGACGAGGCGTATATAGATATCATCTATGAGTACGCCGTGAATATGCCGGATTATTTCTTCAACTATGCGATGGGCTTTGCCAATACTTATAAGATATACCAGTTCGTGTCACCGAAAACGGATGACGAGCTGAAAACCTTCCTCAGCGATTACCTGGGAATGGGGCCGTGCTGCTTCGACGTGCTGTTTGAGCGCTTCGGCATCAAAAACTGAGCGCGGGGAAAGCGGCGATTTATAATGGAAAGAGGCGGGATAAGGCGCGAAAGCGCGTAAAATACAAAGCCGAATACGGAAAATCAGGACTTTTTACGGGCTCCCTTGTTGCTTCACGGGGGGCCCGTATGATATAATTTCGTAAGGTTGGAGGCTTTTGATATGATGCGAAGAAAAAAAACGGGCAAAAGGCCGGCGGCGCGGGGATGCTCCGCCTATGATGAGGCGCTGCGCTATCTGACCCCGAAGGCGCGCACCGTGCGCGAGGTGGAGGAGCATCTGGACGGATGCGATTATGCCGAAATGGAGGTTTACGAAACCGTGGAGCGGCTGAAAAACGCAGGTCTTTTGGACGATGCGAAATACGCGGCGGATTTTATTGCTTCCCGATTGAACACAAAGCCCGTGAGCAAAATGAAGCTGCGCGAGCAGCTTGCGGGGCATTTTCTGGATGAGGGCATGATTACCTCTGCGCTTGAGGCGGTTTCCGCCGAGGATGAAAGGGCGAACGCCCGTGCGGTTGCGGAAAAATACTTCCGTCAGTTTGAGGGTCTGGAGCCGTCGGAAAGGCTGCGCAGGGTGGGCCTGCGCCTTACCTCGCGCGGGTATGGTTGCGACGACATCAAGGCGGTGCTGACGGAGCTGAACGAAAATGAAGCCGATGAATAGCAACAATGGCGTGCAAAAGGCGCATAGCCCCGAGCTTGGCTTTGAGCATCGGCATGAGCTGGATTCCACAAACGCGGAGCTTGCGCGGCGCATTTCGGCGGGAAAGCTCGCTTCGCCGCTCTGCCTATCCGCCGATATTCAAACGCGGGGCAGGGGCAGGCGCGGAAGGGTGTGGCTTAATACCGAGGGCGCGCTGATGATGAGCATCTGCTTTCCCGCAGCGTGGGCAAGCGGCGAGGAGCTGCCGCTTATCAGCCCCGCCGCCGCGCTCGGCGTTCACGACGCGGTTTCGGCTTATCTGCCGCGCTGCGCAATAAAATGGCCGAACGATATAGTGTCGGTGAGCGCGCCGGCCGCCCTGCATGGAGGGGCCTTGGAAACGGCGCAGGAGCGGGCAAGCAGCGCGTATTCCGAAGTGAAAAAGCTTTGCGGCATACTTTGCGAGCTGGTGGCCGCGCCCACGGGCGAAGCCTTTGCCGTGATAGGCATTGGGATAAACGCAAACTGCACCGCGCTTCCATCGGGCCTTTTGCAGCCCGCCACCTCGCTTGAGCTGGAGCTTGGGAGAAGGGTGGATATAGAAGAATTGAAGCGGCAAACTGCGCTTGCCGTGATGGGGCGGCTTGAGGAATTGAAAATGTGCCCCGAGGCGGTATTGAGCGAGTATTCAAGGCGCTGCTTCACCCTTGGAAAAAGCGTTGCGGCATTCGCGCTCTCCGGCGAAAAAACGGCGGAGGGTACAGCAAAAAGAATCGAGTCGGACGGAAGGCTTGTGATAGAAACGCCGCGCGGAGAGGTTTTCGTTTCGGCGGCGGACGTGTCCGTAAGGGCGAACGAGCCGAGCGAAAAACGTGAAAAGCATAATAACGAATAAAAGAGTGCAAAAACAGCGTGAATAAAGCGGCGATTGAATAACGCGAAGTATTTGTGAAAAGCCGTATTTTGAGGAGCGAACCATGCTGAATGTGTCCACAAGCGAGCTGATGCGGGAAGTAGACCGCCACATGACGGAGGATATAGGCATCCCTTCCGCGGTGCTGATGGAAAACGCCGCCCGTGCGGTTGCGGAGGCGGTTTTAAGCTGCGGCAGAGGCGGCGAATGCGTTATTCTGATCGGCCCGGGAAACAACGGGGGCGACGGGCTTGCCGCGCTGCGCCTCCTCGCCGTGCAGGGGCGCGGGGCGGTGGGCATACTGCTTTGCGATCCGGAAAAGCTGAGGGGCGACGCGCTGCTGAATTATAAAATAGCGAAAAGGCTCGGCCTGCCGCTCACCTCCTCGCTTGAGCCCATTGAAAAGGCGGATATAATCGTGGACGCGCTTTTCGGCACGGGGCTGGACAGGGAGATAGGCGGGATTCAGCTTGAGGCGATTAAAAGGGCGAATGCTTCACGCGCATACCGCATAGCGGTGGACGTTCCCTCCGGCATAAACGGCACGAGCGGCAGAACGCTTGGCGCGGTGTTTCACGCGCATGAAACGGTGACCTTCGTGGCTCTAAAGCGCGGGCAGCTCGTTACGAGCGAGCTTGAGTGCGTTGGAAAGCTTACCTGCGTTCAGATAGGCATGACGGATGAGGCGCACAGGCTCATGCTTGAGCGGGAGCGGCTTATGGACGGCGAAGCCGTGCGCGCACTCATCGGCGAAAGAAAAAGGTATTCAAACAAGGGCTCGAACGGCAGGGCGCTGCTCATTGTGGGCAGCGAGGGCATGCCGGGCGCGGCGGTGATGGCGGCCGCCGCCTGCGTGCGCACGGGAGCTGGGCTCACCACCGCATTCGTGCCGAAAAGCATATTTCCCGCCTTCGCCGCGCTGCCGGAGGCGATGCTTGCACCTTCGGATGAAAGCCCGATAGACGAAAAGCTTTCGGCCGCGGGCGCGGTGTGCATAGGCTGCGGCATTGGAAACGCCGAAAAAAACCGCGAACTGCTTGAAAAGGCGCTGCTCTGCGGCAAAAAAGCGGTTATAGATGCGGACGCGCTGAATCTTATCTCGCGGGAGCGGGAGCTTTTGCCGCTTTTGAATGAAAACCACGTTATCACGCCGCATCCGGGAGAAATGGCGCGGCTCATGGAATGCGATATTTCAACCGTGACGAACGATATGCACGGCGCGGCGCTCGGCTTTGCAAAGGCGCACGGCTGCACGGTGCTGCTGAAAAACGCCGTCAGCGTCATCGCCTCGGCGGACGGAAGGGTGCGGTACAATGCCTCCGGCAACACGGGGCTTGCCAAGGGCGGCAGCGGGGACTGCCTGAGCGGGATCGTTACCGCGCTGCTCGCGCAGGGGCTTGCGCCGTTTGACGCGGCCTGCTGCGGCGCGTATCTGCTGGGGTGCGCTGCGGATGAAGCGATGGATATACTTATTACGCGCATGCTCACGGCGTCGGATATTTGCTCCGCGCTCGAAAAAATGCGTATTTTCAGTGATATTTAATACTACATACTTCAAGGAGTAAACCATGCTTATTCTTAAAAACGGCTTCGTTTGCCCCGTCGTTGGGGATAGCTTCACGGGCGATATTGCCATCGAGGGCGGCAGAATAGCGGCGCTCGGAGAGAGAATTGAAAATATGTATCCGGATGCCGAAATTCTGGATATTTCCGGCCGCACGGCGGTGCCCGGCTTTATAGACGCGCACTGTCACGTGGGCATGTGGGAGGACGGCATGGGCGTTGAGGGCTCGGACGGAAACGATTACTATTCCCCGGTCACGCCGGAGCTTCGCGCCATAGACGGCATAAACCCGCACGACCGCTGCTTTGCGGAGGCAAGGCAGGGCGGCGTTACCACGGTGGTGACGGGCCCCGGCAGCGCGAACGTGATCGGCGGCCGGTTTGCGGCGCTCAAAACCTGCGACGGCGAGATAGAGGACAAGCTGCTTAAATTCCCGCTTGCCATGAAGGCGGCGCTCGGCGAGAACCCCAAGCGCGTTTTCACCGGTCAAAAAACCTTTTACACGCGCATGGCGGTGGCGGCGCATCTTCGCAGGGCGCTCACGGACGCGCGCGATTACGATGAAAAAATCAGGCGGGCGGGGGACGATCCCGAAAAGCTGCCCAAGCGCGATCATTCGCTGGAGGCGCTGCTGCCCGTGATCCGCCGCGAGCTGCCGCTCAAGATCCATGCCCACAGGATAGACGATATAAGAACAGCCATTCGCATCGCCCGTGAATTCAATATCCGCTTCACGCTGGATCATTTTACCGAGGGCTATATGTTTGCCTCATCGCTCAAAAAGGATATAGACGAGCTTGGCGCGGGCGTGATAGTTGGCCCGTATATGAGCGACCGCAGCAAGATTGAGCTGAAAAACGGCAGCATGAGGGCGCCCGCTGTGCTTGCGGAAAACGGCGTGAGCTTTGCGATAATGACCGATCATCCCGTGATACCCATACAGTATCTTTCCGTTTGCGCCGCCCTTGCCATAAGGGAGGGGCTTTCGGAGGAGGAGGCGCTTCGCGCACTCACCATAAACCCCGCCCGCATCACGGGGCTGGACGGGCGCATAGGCTCCATTGAGGTCGGCAAGGACGCCGATATAGCCGTGTTCGGCGGAAACCCCTTCGATTTCCGCTCCCGCTGCGTGCTGACCCTTATAAACGGCGAGATAGCGCACAGCGAGCTTTGAGCATAATTCGGGCAATACTTATTCAACAAGGTCAAGGTAATATTTATGGACGTGATAAAGCGGATGCGGCAAACTGCGGAGCAAACGGCGGAGCAAGAGGCGGCGCAAACTGCGGATAAAAAGGCGGCGCTTCGGAAGGAACTTCGCGCACTTCGGCGCGCGCTCGATGCGGCGGAGGCGGAAAAAGCCTCGAAGGCCGTTTGCAAAAAGCTTACCGCGCTTGAGGTGTTTAATAGCGCGGAGCTTATCCTTGCATATATGGCGGCGAAAAACGAGCTGGACGTTTCATACGCCGCTTCCGAGGCGCGAAGGCTCGGCAAGCGCGTTGCGTTTCCCCTCTGCGTGGAAAACGGCGGGCTGCGCCTTTTCGTGCCGCAGGATGAGCAAGCCTTCAGGGTCGGGAGCTACGGCATACTTGAGCCCGATCCCGAAAGGTCCTCCGAGGTGTTTGCAGAAATGCTCGATCTTATTATCGTTCCCGCCGTTGCCTTCAGCAGCGGCCTTCAAAGGCTCGGTCAGGGCGGCGGCTACTACGACCGCCTGCTTGAAAAAACGCACGCCTTCACCGTTGGCGTTGGGTACGATTTTCAGCTTGTGGAGGATATTCCCGTTGAAAAGCACGACGTGGCGCTTGAATGCGTGCTGCTGCCAACGCACGAGTTTTTCAAAGCTGCGCGGGGCGGGCAGGAATTAACGGAAAAATCATAATATATGCCCGCTTTGCTCTTGAAAGCGGGCTCAAGCGGTGGTAATATAATATAAATGGTCTCGGAGGGCGAAGGGTTGCGGATAATCGCGGGAAGCGCCAAAGGCAGAAATATCGAAGCGCCCAAGGGGCGCGACACAAGGCCCACGCTCGATCGGGTGCGCGAAGCAATATTCGGCATGATACAGTTCGACGTGGAGGATGCCGCCGTGCTCGACCTTTTCGCGGGGAGCGGCGCGCTCGGGCTGGAGGCGCTCTCAAGGGGCGCAAGCGAGGCCGTGTTTTGCGATTGCGACAGGCAGGCCTGCGCCGCGGTGCAGAAAAACCTTGCCGCGCTCGGCTTTTCGGAAAGGGCGCAGGTGCATTTTTCGGATTGCTTTTCGCTCCTTGAAAGGCTCTCCTTCGCCGAAAAAAGGTTTTCGCTCGTGCTAATAGATCCGCCGTATCAATCGGGCCTGTATGAAAAAACTCTCGAAGCGCTTGTGAAGGCGGGCATACTTGAGGATGGCTGCATAGTGATAGCGGAGCATCCGAAAAGAATGAGCCTTGATGCGGATGAAGGGCATTTTTCCAAGGGAAAGCCGCACTCCTACGGCGATGTTGCCGTAACAAAGCTTGTGTATTCGGCGGCGGGTACGCGCCCGGATAGGCCCGGGCCTGCCGACGCCGAATGAACTTTATTCAACACGGAGGAAGCTATGCGCATTGGCGTATTTGCGGGCACTTTCGACCCGTTCACCGTAGGTCATCTGGATATAGTCAGGCGGGCCGCGCCGCATTTTGATAAGCTTATCGTCACGGTTTGCGTGAACCCGGGCAAGGGCGAGCCGATGTTCACCCTTGATGAGCGCAGGGCGCTTATAGAGGACGCGGTGCGCGGCATTGCCAATATCGAGGTCACCTTCTTTGCCGGCGTTTTGATAGAATACTGCCGCATGGCGGGCGCAGGCTGCCTTGTGCGCAGCATCAGAAGCGGGAGCGACGTGGATTACGAGCGCATGCTTGAAAGCGTGAATCTGAGGCTCGATCCCAAAATCGAAACCTTTTTCCTGCTTTCAAAGCCGGAATTGGCGCATATCAGCTCCTCACTCGTGCGCCAGCTCATAGGGCTCGGTATTGCGATAGACGACCTTGTGCCGAACTCGGAGCATGAGATAATAAAAAACAAAACCGCTAAATCTATTTAAGGGGATAATAATATGGAACAGGCAGAACTCATCATTGTGGACGCGCTCGATCAGCTCATGGATTATGTGGACAACAGCCGCATACCCGTGCTGCGCTCGGGAGACCGTATGCGCATCGTGGATTCGGACGAGATCGCCGAGATGATACAGGACATTAAAACCCAGCTTCCGGAGGATATCCGCAGGGCAAACTCCATTCTGCTTCAGGCGGAGGGAAAGATCCGCGAGGCGGCGGAGTATGCGGACAGGCTTACGGCCGAGGCAAACAACAATATAGAAGCGCTTAAAACCAAATCCGAGGCGGAGGCGAATTCCGTTAAATCCGAGGCGGATGCCTATTATAAGGATAAGGTCGCATCCGGCGACGATTACCTTGCCAAGAAGAAGCAGGAGGCGGACGAATACTACCGCGACTGCGTTGAAAACGCGAAGCAGGAGGCGGCGCGCATCCTTGATGAGGCGAACGAGCGGCATGAGCAGCTTGTGAGCGAGGATTCCATCGTGACGGACGCGCAGAGGCGCGCCGAGGAGCTGCGCAACAAAACCATTCTGCGCTCCAATCAGGTATACAACAACGCAAAGCGCAGCGCGGACGACGTTTTTGCAGCGCTTCTGCACTGCCTGGAGGATTATTACAACGCCATCGAGCAGGATAGAAAAGCGCTTGACATAAAGCCGCAGGAAACGGAGATACGCCCGCAGCAGCCCGCTCAAGGCACCGCAAGGCGCGATATTCAGCAGGTGGAGGATGCGGACGAAGCCGATTACGAGCGGGAGGAGGACGACGGGCCTTCCTTCTTCGATTTCTTCAAGCGCAGGAAAAAGAAGCCGAACTACGATCAGGATGACGAGGGCGGTTATTGAGCCCGCTCCTTCGGTACAGGTCGGTAAAAAACAATAAATCATCAAATCATCAATTAAGCCGCTTTTCGCAAAAGCTTTTGCGCGGGGCGGCTTTTTTGTGCTGCCCGGCAGCATGGGCGATGATGGCGGCTTCGGAGCAAAAAAGTCGTTTGCGCAAACCCTCCGAGATCGGCGCAGAGGGATGACGTGTGCAGGCGAATAAGGGCTGATTATATATATATATCAAAGAAACCCTTTAAAATCACGAGCTAACAATGTATAATATACTTGAATGACAACCGAACCGCGGCAAGGCTGCCGTGTGAAGCGCCGATGTGCGATCGGCCTGACCGCAACGGAGCTCGAGCGGTTCGTAAACTTTGCCGAGCGGACCTTTCATAAATAAGTTTTTCAGTATAAGGAGGAAAAAAGTATGCGATCACTCAAAAAAACAAGGCGCGCTCTCATGTGCGCAGCGCTTGCCCTTGCGCTTGCCGCGGTGTTTGCCGCATCGTGGGCGGGCGCCGTGCCGGCAGCGGGGGACGGCAGCCTGCTGAATGAAACCGACCGCGCCGAGCTGCTTGCCTTCTGGCAGCAGGAGGCTTACGGCGGCATGAACAACGGCGAGGCCGTGTACGATATCGCGCTTGGCGATGGCGGCTTTCTGGAGGAGCCTGCGCCGCAGTACGACGGAGGCTGCATCACGCACCTTATTCAAACGGGCTTTCTCGGCTCCGAAAGCATAATAACCTCGTTTGACTTCAATTACAGCCTTCCCGGCTGGCAGGGCGAGGCGGGGCGGGGGAATGCGCCGCGCCTTTCACCGCTGGTTACGGTCTATCCCGATCTTTACGGGCCGCTCGATCTGCACGGAAGCTCCGTGCGCTTCTTCGGTAGCCCCGTGGAGGATCAGACCCATATCACCCGTTTGGATCTGAACGATTGCCCGAACCTTGTGAAGCTGGTTTTCTGCGGTCAATACCACTGCGCGGAGGTCACGGCGCTGAGCTGCCCCAACCTGAACTATGTGAAGCTCCTCGGCGGAGCGTATAAAGCCGTTAAGTTCCATCCGTTTTTTACGGAGAATCCCGTTGAAGCTTCCGCCTTTGGAGGCGGCTCCGTGGGCGCATGGTATCAGGCGGGCGGCGGCAGCATACAGCACGCCTCGGTTTTCGCCTATCCGGACGGGGACTGCTTCGTGGGTTGGTTTGAGGATGGGCAGCTCGTTTCAACGGAGCTTGAATACTATAATGAAGCCGGTGGAAGGCTCACCGCCTGCTTCGGCGGCGATGCGGACGGAAACGGCAGCATAGACGTGTCGGATGCGGTAACCGTGATGCGCCGCGCAATGGCTGTTACGCAGACGGACGGAAACGATGCAATGATGGACGTGAACTCAAACGGCACGGTGGACGTTGCGGATGCGGCGCTCATTCTCAGGTTTGCGCTGGGCTTGTAACGCCCGCGCGAAGCAAGGCCGGTATTATAAAGGATAGTATTATATGAGATAAGCTTTTTTGAGCCGGACGGTTTGCGCCGCCCGGCTCAAGGGCTTTTTTATCCGCAGCTTTTTCGGAAGCGGCGGGCGGGAGGAGCGTGCCGCGCTCAAAAACTGCTTTGGGCGATTGCGCGAAAGCGAAAAATGTGGCAGAATCAATAATAATAAAAATCAAGGAGGCAGTTAAGAAAAAAAGCTTTCGCATACTTATGAGCCTCTCGCTCCCCGCATTCGTTATTATATTACGCAGAACAGAAAAGGGAATTACTAAAAAGCGAAAGCGTTACACCCCGAACGATATTGATACTATGTGTAGAGCGGCGGCGGAAGGGCGGCGGATGCAGGCGGGGAGGAAATGCGAAAGATGAGTAAAGCAAATGAAAAAGCGGCGAACCGAAAGGAGTGCGCCGCTAAAAAAGGAAATACGGTCAGACGGGATGAAGCTTAAACCGCCTCGCCGCCTATATAAACCGCGCGAACGTTCAGCGCGGCGTCGAGAATCACGAAATCGGCGGCAAGACCCGTTTCAAGCGAGCCGATGCGCTTCTCCATGCCTATCACCTTCGCGGGAGCATAGGTGGAGGCAAGTACTGCAGATTCAAGAGGAACGCCGAAACCCACCGCGCGGCGAAGCCCATCCATAAGATGAATGGAGCTGCCCGCAAGCGTGTCGGTGCCGGTAAGGGTCGCCTTGCCGTTCTTCATCGTGATGGGCTGCCCGCCAAGCTCGTATTCGCCGTCCGGCATTCCGGCGCAGCGCAGCGAATCGGAGATAAGCACGAGCTTTTCACCGAAAAGCCTGTGAACAAGGCGCACCACGGCGGGGTGGATGTGCAGCCCGTCGGTGATAAGCTCCACCGTGGCGCCCCGGTCCATCGCCGCCGCAGCCACGCCGGGCTCGCGGTGCGCAAGCGGGGGCATGGCGTTGAAAAGATGCGTGGTGTGGCTCGCACCCTCCGAAAAGGCGGCGCAGGCGGTATCGTAGGAAGCGGTGGTATGCCCTATGGAAACGGTGCAGAGCCTTGAAACCTCGCGGATGAACTCCATGGCGTTCGGCTCCTCGGGCGCAACGGTCACAAGGCGCACCATGCCGCCCGAAGCGTCGTTCAGCCTTTTGAAAAGCTCCGCGTCGGGAATATGAAGATTATCCGGATTCTGCGCGCCGCATTTTTTCAGGCTCAAAAACGGCCCCTCAAGGTTGATGCCCGCGATTCTTGCGCCGCCGCGGGGGCGGGTAAAACCGCGTATCGCCCGCATCGCGCAGGTAAGCTCCGGCTCCTTGAGCGTCATAGTGGTGGGGCACCAGGAGGTAACGCCTCCTTCCGCATAATAGCGGGCCATTTTGATAAGCCCCTCGGGTTTGCCGTCGCTCGCGTCCTCCCCGAGCGCGGCATGGGTGTGGATATCCACAAGGCCGGGGATTATGAAGCAGCCCTTTGCGTCAATGCCGCCCGAAACGCCCTCGCCAACGGAGATGAGCTTATCCTCAAACTCTATTCCGCCGCTTATGAACCTGCCGTTTGAAAAAACCCTTGCGTTGGAAAATTTCATTTTATATTCTCCAAATTATAAATTGCACATTGTAAATTGAACTCAATCCTTGTTTATTCTCGGAAGGCTCGCCGCCGCCGCTGACTGGCCGACCCTGCGGAAGCGCTCATCGGGGAGGGAGGGAAGGACATTTGCAGCAGCTTCGGGATACTCCTGCTCCAGCACGCGCTTTGCCTCGCTCAGAATAAGGTCGCCCCCCTTGCCGCTCATGACCCTGCCGAGCAGCAGCACATGGCGCATACGGTATAAATCATAATAAAATGCGAGCGTGTGACCGAGGTATACGCCTATGCTTGCGTACACGGAGGCCGCCGCGGGATCGTCCGCCTCCATAAGGCGCTGCACCACCTTGAGCTTTTCGGCGGGGGAGAGGGCGGGATCGAGCTCTATGCCCGCTCTCGGCGCAAGCTTTATCACGGAATCCTGCGAAAAATACTTCACTCCGCAGCCTATGTCGCCGCTCCATTCATCGCGCATCGCGCCCTCGGCGGCGTCCACCGGCACGAACGCCAGCTCGTTCAGCCAGCCCGTTATGCGCCCTTCGCCGTCCACGTAGCCCGCAGCCTCGCTGGTGCCCATTGCTATACCGAGCACATTCGCTTCGCCAAGGCTTATCATGCCCGCAAGCGCGGAAACGTCGCCGTCGTTCGCCACCTCGAAGGGGATGCTGCCGAAGGTGTCCGTTATTGCGCGGATATAAATATCCTTCACCTTGCTGTCGAACGCATCGTCCGGCACCTGAAGAAAGAGCGAGGCGCGCATGGTGCGGTTGTTTATATATATGCCGGCTGAGGAAACGCCCACGGCATCCACCCTTGGAAGATGCGCCGCCGCGCTCTTGAGCGCCGCAACTATGCCCTCATAGTGATAATCGGGATCGGAATTCAGCTTGGGAAACCACACGACCTCCTCGTCGTACACGCTTTTCCCGTCCATAACCGCGCTCACCTTGCGGTCGCTTCCTCCGGCGTCAAAGCCGATGCGGCAGCCGTCAAGATGCCCGCCCGCCGCCTGGGGGCAGTCGCGCTCCTCCGGCAGCTCGTCCACATACAGCACCTCGAAAGGCCGCTCGAAAACGTATGCCATAAAGTGATTGTCAAAATCGCGCGCGCCGCCGCTTGAATAGGCCTCGCAAAGGTAGTCGTAGATGCCCCGATCGCCGGAAACGAAGATGCGGAAGCCGCCCTTCATCCATAAAAGGGTTTTCACAAGCCTGTCGATATAATACCTGTCCGCCTCAAGGGAGGAGTCGGTGCCGCGAATGAAGGTGCGCACGGAGGCCATCTGAGCGTCCGCACGCTCAACGGCGATGCCCACGGGCTTTTTAGCCTCGCGAAGAAACGCCTTGTTGAACGCGCCGAGCGGAACAAACTCCGGATCGAGCGCGGGGGAGTTGACTATGGGTATTTCTATGCCGTATCGATTCATTTTTAACCTCCGATCGTTGCCGAACATAATATGCCGTAATGATACTCCTTTTGGCGCCAAATAACAAGGGGTATTGATAAAAAAATGTGTAAATGATATAATCATTTCCATCAAACCGGAAGGGGTGTTATGTATGGATATTAAAAAATTCCGCGATCTGCACGAATGGATACGGAGCGAGCTTGCCTCCTCCGCCGATTTTTGGCTTAAAAACGGCATCGACCGCGAGCATGGCGGCGTGTATACCTGCCTTGACCGCAGGGGCGAGGTTTTCTCAACCGATAAAAGCGTTTGGATGCAGGGGCGCTGCGGCTGGATCTATTCCTACCTCTGCACCAACTACGGCGCAAGGCCCGAATGGCTTGCCGCCGCAAAGAGCTGCATAGATTTTTTGGAGGAGCACTGCATTAATCATGCGGCGGGCGGAAGGCTGTATTTCACCGTTACCGCCGACGGAAAGCCCCTTCGCCAAAGAAGATACTGCTTTTCCGAGGATTTCTATACCATGGCAAACGCCGAGTATTACCACAATACAGGCGAGCGGGAATACCTTGAGCGGGCAAGGCGCACCTACGAGCTCACCTACGAGCTGCGCCACGGGCTTATCAAGGATCCCACCGGGCTCGGCTCCAAAACCATTCCCGAAACGAGGCGCGGCAGGGCGTTCGGCGATCCGATGATCTATCTGAACGTGACCGCCGTTATGCGCCGCTGC
This sequence comes from uncultured Clostridia bacterium, assembly GCA_947168565.1. Taxonomy (GTDB): domain Bacteria; phylum Bacillota; class Clostridia; order Christensenellales; family CAG-138; genus PeH17. The sequence goes on from CAMVMM010000014.1 coordinate 46,183, forward strand.
GACCCCGAAAACGCCGCGCTGTACGATGAACGGGCAAAGGAATGCGTGGACGAGATAATCCGCTATCACTATAAGCCGGAGCTTAAATGCGTGCTTGAAACCGTCGGCCCGAACGGCGAGCTTCAGACCGATACCACCGCGGGGCGCGTTGTGAACCCCGGGCACGATATTGAGGGAAGCTGGTTCCTTGCGGAGCAGGCGAATCACACCGGTGACGCGCTTCTTCACGAAACCGCTCGGGAGATCTTCAAAAACGCGATCAACGCCGGATGGGACGATACCTACGGCGGTCTGCTCTATTTCATCGACTGCATGGGCAAGCCCCCCGAGGCGTATGAGCATGATATGAAGCTCTGGTGGCCGCATAATGAGATACTTATCGCCTCCATGATGTTTTACCGCGACACGGGCGATGAATACTACCTCGATTGGTTCATGCGCACCGCCGAATACTGCAAAAAGCATTTTGCCGACCCCGAATTCGGGGAGTGGTTCGGCTATCTGAGGCGCGACGGGCTTCCCACCGAGCCCCCCTGCAAGGGCTCCACCTTCAAGGGGCCGTTCCACGTGCCGAGGAGCCTTATAATAGTGGATAAGCTGATGGACGAGATAGAATCAAGACTCTGCGAGTAACGCGCGGGGCGGAGATCGATAAGCGAAAAAACGCGCAAAACCCGAAAAGCACAAAAGCGCGGAATAAGCGCGAAGGGACGGGCGCACGGGCATAAGCGCCGGCGCCGACGCATTGAGCAAGGACTGGCAAAAATGAGCAACGGACCGAGAGAACAGTTAAACAGGGTTTTCAGCCCGGATAACCTGCTTTGGACGATAGTTTCCAAGGGCGTGGATATCGTCGGGCTGAGCCTCGTTTGGGCTTTTCTGTGCATACCCGTGATAACGATCGCGCCCGCCTCCTCCGCGCTGTATTACACCGTGGTCAAAACCTTTCGCCAGAAGGAAAGAGGCACCTTCGGTATATTCTTCAATTCCTTCAGATCCTGCTTCAAAAAGGGCGCCTTAAGCATGCTTATCGTGCTGCCCGCCGCCGTGCTGCTTGCGCTTGGCTACGGCATAATGAAGCAGCATTGGGGCACAAGCGCGGGCGCGGTGATGTTTGTGGCATACTATATCGCCCTTGTGATACCCGCCGGCATAGTGTGCTGGCTGTTCGCGCTGATGGGAAGGTTTGAATTCAACCTGACGGACGCCTTCCGCACCTCCGCGCAGCTTGCCTTCAGGCACCTTCCAAGCACCGTGGTGGTGGTGCTGCTTTCGGCGGAGGCGGTGATAATGATGCTTGAAAAATGGTGGCCGGTATTCTTCGCGCCCGCCGTTGCCGCGCTGCTTGCCAGCCTGTTTTTTGAAAGGATCTTCCCCAAATACCTTTCCGATGAAGAAAAAAAGCTGCTCACCGTCACAAGCGAAACGCCCACGGAGGACGACGACTAGACGGAAAAGCAGCTTGAAGCCTGCCGTTTAAAGCGTATATTTGCAAGAATTCGCTTGAACATAGCCGTTTGAAACGGCGGAATGAAACGGTGAACCCGTTTTTACCGCCAGAGCGGCTTTTCAAACGCGGATAAGCTGCGGCACCAAAAGTGAAAGCCGCGCCGCAAGCTGCGCATGTCCCTTTTTGGTCAGGTGCATTTTATCAATATCGTTGAATTCACAGCCGGCGGCGTTCAGAAAATGAGCGCCGTTCTGCTTTGCCGTCTGCTCAAGAAAGCCCGCGAGCGCGCGGGATTTTTCAATGCAGCCCGAGCCCATTATCTCGTCAAAAAAGCCTTCACGGATGGGCGGGGGGCAGATGATGAGGATATTCGGCTGCTTTGCGCCCCAGCAGTCCACGCTTTTGCATTTTTTAATCAGCCTGTCCATGCCTGCGGCGATGGCGGCGGCGCTCACGCAGAAGCGCTCCTTCGTGTCGTTCGTGCCGAGCATGATTATCAAAAGGTCGATGAACTCGTGGCTTTTCAGTATTGGGTAGGCAACGCTCAGCGCGTCCATCCCCTCGTGAAGCGGATCGGGAAACACGGTGGTCCTGCCGCTCAGCCCCTCCTCGCTCACAAGGCAGCCCTCGCCGAGCATGCGCTGCAGCAGGCAAGTCCAGCGCTCGTTTTCGCTGAAGCGGATGCCGCCATCCTCACAGTCGTGCGGATCGGCGCAGTAGCCGTGGGTGTTTGAATCGCCAAGGCAAAGAATATGCTTTTTCATAATTAAATAACTCCTTTGTTGCTGTGAGTTTAAGTGTATACCGAATGCGAATCGATGTCAAGAGCGGAGCAAACGGCGAAAAAACGCAAAAAAGATATTAGATATTGGCAAAATACCTATTGACATCGCCCTGCCAATCAATTATAATATATTCACGGAAGCATATTCCGAGTCGGCCTGTGCGTGTTCGCATGCAAAAGCATGGGGAAGGGCGCACGGCTTATAATTTAAAGGAGACGAAAGAATGAAAAAGATCCTTTCAATCGCAATCGCCCTGCTGATGATAGCAGGAGTCTTTGCCTGCAACACCGGCAAGCCCGCCGATAATCCGGATCAGGGCAACAGCGGCGATACGGCAAAGGAGATCACCCTTTGGACCTACCCCATTGGCAACTGGGGCGATGAGGCAACCGTAAAGACCCTTACCGACGCTTTCACCGCCGAGACCGGCATCGCCGTCAAGGTGGAGTACCTTACCTATGCGGATGGCGACGATAAGGTCAACACCGCTCTCACCGGCAAGGCCGGCCCCGACCTTATCATGGAAGGACCCGAGCGCCTTGTGGCAAACTGGGGCGCGAACGGCTACATGGTGAATATTGCCGATATGTTCGACGCCACCGACAAGTCCGAGATCAACGCGGCGGCGCTCTCCGCCTGCTTCGCGGACGACAAGACCGCATACGAGTATCCCCTCGTTATGACCGCTCACTGTATGGGCATCAACCTGAACGCCTTCAAGGAGGCGGGTGCCGATCAGTACATCAACACCGACACCCACACCTGGACCACCGAGCAGTTCACCAACGCCGTTAAGGCGCTGTACGCCAAGTACGGCGACACCGTGGGCGCTGTATTCTGCAACGGCCAGGGCGGCGACCAGGGCACCCGCGCGCTTGTGAACAACCTCTACGGCGGCACCTTCACCAACGCGGAGCACACCGCTTACACCTGGGACGACGCTAAGAACATTCAGGCGCTCAAGGCGCTGTACGATCTTGAGGGCATCGCTTACGACGCCTCCATCGTCGGCGGCGACGAGATCGCAAACTTCTACAACGGCATCTTCAAGATGGCCTTCTGCTGGAACATCGCTCAGCAGCAGAACCCCAACTCCGCAGGCACCGGCGCGGGCAAGACCGCGAACGGCGATGAGATCGTGTTCATGGCGTTCCCCTCCCAGGACGGCAAGGCGCAGCTTCAGGGCGGTATCTGGGGCTTCGGCATTGTGAACAACAACGACAACGCCCGCATCGAGGCTGCAAAGAAGTTCATCAAGTTCATGGCGGACAGCGAGCATACCGCCGATGCGGTTCGCGCCTCCAACTTCTTCGCCGCCCGCAGCGCGGTTGAGGGCAAGGCGCTTGACGTTTGGTCCTCCGATCCCATCATGGCGGAGTACACCAAGCTCATGCCCATGCTTGGCGACTACTATCAGGTAACCAAGGGCTGGGCCGCCGCGCGCACCGCGTGGTGGAACATGCTCCAGAAGGTCGGCGCGAGCGACGGCTCCGAGGCCGCCATCTCCGCCGCTGTGGCCGAATACTGCACTCAGGCCAACGACGGCGCGAAATAATCAAAACAGTTATCCGGTTTAAGGGAAAATATAAATCGGGTGCGCGCCCCATCCCGCACAGCGCGGGGTGGGGCTTTATTCTACAGAAAAAGGGGTGCGTTTAAAGTGAAGCGAACCATGAGTCCGGCACTGCGCCGACGGGAGAATATCTCGGGATACCTGTTTCTGCTGCCAAGCCTGGTGTTTTTCGTGGGCTTCGTGGTGATTCCCATGATAATGTGCGTCGTCACAAGCTTTTACGACGCAAACATGAATCTGAACACGCCGGATGTGTTCATCGGCTTTGGAAACTACGTTGAGCTGTGGCAGGATCCGGTATTCATCAAGGCGCTTGTGAATACCTTTATAATCGTTGGAGTCAGCGTTCCGTTCGTGTGCGCTTTCTCGCTTTGGGTGGCCTCCGTTATCTATAAGATGCGCGAGGGATTATTGAGCTTTTTCCGCATAGTTTTCTATCTTCCCGTCGTAACCGGCAGCGTTGCCGTTACGGTGGTTTGGAAGTGGATGTACAACAACTACTACGGCATCTTCAACCATCTGCTCAAGGGCGCGGGCATCATCGACAGCAATATAAACTGGTTGGGCGATCCCAAATATGCTCTCTGGTGCATCATTATCATTCTGCTCACCACCTCCGTGGGTCAGCCCATCGTGCTGTATGTTTCCGCTCTCAGCAACGTGGATCAATCCCTCGTTGAGGCTGCCGAGGTGGACGGGGCAACCAATTTCCAGGTGTTCTGGCGCATCAAGTGGCGCCAGATCATGCCCACGACCCTCTATATTTTGGTTATCACCACCATCAATTCCTTCCAGTGCTTCGCGCTTATCCAGCTTCTTACGAGCGGCGGCCCGAACTACGCCACGGAAACCGTGATGTATTATATCTACTACACGGCGTTTAAGCTGTATCGCTTCGGCTACGGCAACGCGATGGGCGTGATACTTGCCATATTCATCGGCCTGCTGAGCGCTTTGCAGTTCCGATTGGCGAAAGAGAAATAAGGGGGGTGTTTTAAATGAAAAAAAGCAAGGATAACGGGCAAAGCGTTGCATACAGGATAATTTCCTTCATAGTGCTGCTGGTGCTTGCGCTCATATTCATCTTCCCCCTGTACTGGATAGTTACGGGCATGTTCAAGCCCCCGGCGGCGATAAACTCGCCCACCCCGCAGTGGTGGCCGCAGGAATGGACGCTTCGCAATATCACGGAGCTGTTTTCGCGCCGCACAGCGCCGCTTTTCGGCAATCTTTCCATCACCGTGCCGGGCGCGGTGCGCTGGATGATAAACACGGTGTTCATGGCGGTGATGGCGATGATCCTCACCTGCGTCACGGCGTCGATGGCTGGCTACGCGCTGGCTAAAAAGCGCTTTTTCGGGCGCACGCTGCTGTTCAGCCTTATAGTTGCGGCAATGGCGCTTCCAAAGCAGGTGATCCTTGTGCCCCTCGTGCGCGAGATAAGCGCGCTTGGGCTGTATGATAATATCTGGGCGGTCATATTCCCGACCGTCGGCTGGCCGTTCGGCGTGTTCCTTATGAAGCAGTTCGCGGAGGGCATACCCGGCGAAATGCTCGAGGCGGCGCGAATCGACGGCGCGAGCGAGCTGAGAACCTTCACAAGCGTGGTAACGCCGATGATAAAGCCCGGCATAGGAGCGCTTGCGATATTCACCTTTATCAATTCGTGGAACGATTATTTCATGCAGCTCATTATGCTCACAAGCAATTCAAACCTCACCATCTCCCTGGGTATCGCAACGATGCAGGCGGAAAACTCAACGGACTTCGGCCTTATCATGGCGGGCGCAGCGCTTGCCGCCGTGCCGATAATCATAGTTTTCCTTCTGTTCCAGAAATACTTTACCAAGGGCATCACGATGGGAGCGGTCAAGGGCTGATGCGGGGAAAAGTGAAATGATAATCGCCAAAAACAGCGAGGCCCTGCGCTACAAGGGCATCCATCCGCGCCTTGACGCGGTGCTTGAAAGGCTGAACGATGCTTTTTTGAGCACGGTGGGGCATGAGAGCATGAAGCTTGAGGGCGACAGCCTTTACGCCACGCGCTTTGAGTACGATACCCTGCCCATTGAGGAAACCTTCTTTGAGGCGCATAAAAGGTATCTGGATGTTCACGTTATGATCTCGGGCAGCGAGCGGGTGGAGATAGCCTCCCCGGATTCGCTTGAATTGTTCGAGCATAAGGATGATTTCTATGCCTATCGCGGCGGCGCGGAGCAAAGGCTTGTGATCCGCCCCGGCGAATTCCTGGTCGTGTTCCCGGATGACGCGCATAGGATAAAGATCTGCGAAACCAAGCCCGAGAGGGTAAGCAAGGTTGTGTTCAAGCTTCTTGTATATGAAGATCGAAAGGAATAAAATCAAATGAGCAACACTGAAAAATTTCGCGGAGTGTTTCCCGCACTGTACGCCTGCTACGATAAAAAGGGCGATGTGGACCTTGACGCGGTCAGAGCGCTGACGGAGTATCTTATCGAAAAGGGCGTAAACGGCGTATATGTCGGCGGCTCCTCCGGCGAATGCATCTATCAGAGCGTTGATGAAAGAAAGCGCGTGCTTGAGGCCGTGATGGAGGCGTCAAAGGGCAGGCTGACGGTGATAGCGCACGTTGCCTGCAACAGCACGAGGGACAGCATGGCGCTTGCCGCCCACGCGGAAAGCGTTGGAGCGGATGCGATCGCGGCTATCCCGCCCATCTATTTCCGACTTCCCGAGCGGGCCATAGCCAAGTATTGGAACGATATAAGCTCTGCCGCTCCAAACACGGATTTCATCATCTACAATATCCCGCAGCTTGCCGGAGTGGCGCTCACGCTTCCGCTCCTTGGCGAGATGCTGAAGAATCCCCGCGTTATCGGCGTTAAGAATTCCTCCATGCCCGTGCAGGATATCCAGATGTTCAAGGATCTGGGCACGAAGGACGGCCGCGATTTCGTGGTGTTCAACGGACCGGACGAGCAGATCATATCCGGCCTCATCATGGGGGCGGACGGCGGCATCGGCGGCACCTACGGCGCAATGCCGGAGCTTATAGTGAAGCTGTTTGCGCTTTACCGCGAGGGCAGGCTTGAGCAGGCAAGGCAGTTGCAGTATGATGTGGACAACATCATCTATGCGCTCTGCGCCGCAAAATGCAATATGTATGCCTCCATCAAGGAGGTAATGCGCCGCAGGGTCGGCTTGGACATCGGCGGAGTGCGTCCCCCGCTTTACGAATACTCAAGCGAGGACAACGAAGCCGTTGAAAAGGCGCTTGCGCTCATAAATGCCGCAGTAAAGCGCTGGATCGGCTGAAAACCCCACGGATTCTCTATCAATAAATAAAAAACCGAACCATCGTCGCGCATGGGGCACTCCACTTTCTGCCCGTGCGGATGAAAAAAAGGAGGTTAAGTACCGCTGCTCGCGGTGCGGCAGTGTGGAGACCTGTCGTAATGCGTCCATCCCGTGCGGAGAGCGCGAGGCGGAAGGGGAGGAGTCCCTTTTCGCCGGAGCAAATAATTATGTCCGAAGTTAAACTTGTTGGCATCAAAAAAATCTACGATAACAACGTCACCGCCGTGCATGATTTCAACCTTGAAATAAAGGATAAGGAATTCATCGTGCTCGTGGGCCCCTCCGGCTGCGGTAAATCCACCACCCTGCGCATGGTCGCGGGGCTTGAGGAGATATCGGACGGTCAGCTTTATATTGACGGCAGGCTTGTGAACGACGTTGCGCCCAAGGATCGCGATATTGCTATGGTTTTCCAGAGCTATGCGCTGTATCCCCACATGACGGTTTACGACAATATGGCGTTTGCATTGAAGCTTCGCAAAACGCCCAAGGCGGAGATCGACAAGAAGGTGCGCGAGGTTGCCGAAATACTGGATATCACAAGCTATCTCAGCCGCAAGCCCAAGGCGCTCTCCGGCGGTCAGCGTCAGCGCGTTGCGATCGGCAGGGCGATGGTGCGCGATCCCAAGGTGTTTTTGATGGATGAGCCGCTTTCAAATCTGGACGCGAAGCTGCGCAATCAGATGCGAGCGGAGATAATAAAGCTGCGCCAGAGGATAAACACCACCTTTATGTACGTTACCCACGATCAAACCGAGGCTATGACGCTGGGCGACCGCATAGTTATCATGAAGGATGGCTTTGTGAACCAGATCGGCACGCCCAAGGAGGTTTTCAATAAGCCGGTGAATCTTTTCGTGGCGGGCTTCATTGGGATGCCGGTGATGAATTTCTTTGATAACTGCAAGCTTTTGAAGGAAAACGGCGTGTATTTTGCCGAGATTCGCGGCGTGCGCTTCGAGCTTTCCCCCTTCCAGCAGGCCGCGCTCAAGCAAAACGGAGCGGAAAGCTGCGAGATAGTTTGCGGCATTCGCCCGCAGCATATTACGGTTGGCGAGGGCGAGCTCACCGGCAGGGTGGAGGTTTCCGAAATGCTCGGAAGCGAATACAATATCCATGCCGTTTCGGGCGAGGATAATGTGGTAATGGTCATTCCCACGGTCGGGCTTGAAACCGACGTCAGCATGGGCGCAACCGTCAATTTTACCACTATGCCGGAGTTGATCCAGCTTTTTGACAAAAAGAGCGGAAACAATCTTATCTGGTTCGACAAGGAATCGGCGGAGAAGAATCACCCCGTCTGCAAATCTTACGATAGCTTATGAGAATTATCAGAGCAAGGGATTATGACCACATGAGCCGCCAGGCGGCAAACATCATTTCGGCGCAGGTGATTTTGAAGCCGGATTCGGTGCTCGGCCTTGCCACGGGCTCAAGCCCGATAGGGGTTTATAAGCAGCTCATAGAGTGGTACAAGAAGGGCGATCTGGATTTTTCCGCCGTTCGCACTGTCAATCTGGATGAATACGTGGGCTTTGGGGAAAGCGACGCGCAGAGCTATATCCGCTTCATGCGCGAGCAGTTTTTCGATCATATCAATATTGATATGCGCTGCACAAACATCCCGAACGGCCTGAACCCGAACGCGGAGCAGGAGTGCTCACGCTATGATTCCGTTATCCACGCGCTTGGCGGAATAGATCTTCAGCTTCTGGGGCTTGGCCCGAACGGGCATATCGGTTTCAACGAGCCTGCGGACGCATTCACGAAGGGCACTCATCGCGTGGAGCTTTCTGATGCCACGATTCAGGCAAACAAGCGCTTTTTTGAAAGCGCCGATGCGGTGCCGCGCTCTGCCTACACGATGGGCATCTGCGATATTATGCAGGCGAAGCGCACCGTGATGGTGGTTTCGGGAAGCGCCAAGGCGAAGATAGTGCGCGATGCGTTCTTCGGCCCAGTAACGCCAAGAGTGCCGGCCTCGATACTGCAGCTCCACAGCGATTTTACTCTGGTTGCCGATGAAGCCGCGCTGGAATACGTTAAATAGAATGAACTCAAAAAAATGGGGGACGCACCCCCATTTCTTTTGGCGTTCGTTCGGCGGGGTAGATCCCGTTTTTAGGTGTAGGACAGTATAAATTGCGCTAAAGCGAAAAATGTGGTAAAATCAATAATAATATAAAACAAGGAGGCAGTTATGAAAAAAAGCTTTCGCATACTTATGAGCCTTGCGCTTTCGCTTGCGTTTTTGTGCGCCTTTATACCCGCCGCAACGGTTCGGGCGCACCGAACGGAAGCCGATTTGCCGGAGTCGGACGCAAAACCGGCGGGCGCGGAGCCTGCGGACGGCGTGCTGACCCTCAACCCCTCGTCGCTCACCGTTCCCGTGTTCAGCGGCTATTTCGGAGTGAAGATCCACGCCTACATAGACGGCGTGGAGCAGCCGCCGTTCAGCATCAACTGGTCCAGCTCAAGCTCCTACGTTGCATCAGTGGACAGCGTCGGCTGCGTCTACGCCTCGTCCACCGGCACCGCGACCATTACCGCGCGTGCGCAGAACGGCAGCACCGCAACCTGCACGGTCACGGTGGTTTCAAATTCCAATTATCCAAACGTAAATTCGCTCAATTACACGCAGATCGGCGAGCTTTCCTACGTGAATAATCAGGTGGGCATCGGGCCGCTTTTCGGCGGCGAACCGGTGATAATGCGCAGATACAGGCCGGGGAAGGATATGAAGATAGATAACCCGGGCAGCAATCCGAATGCAAACAACGGCTGGGCGTTTACCTACGCAACGGGCTTCCGCTTCGCGGTGCAGGCGGGGCATGATTACACCGTATCCACCGAGGCTTACGCGGGGCAGCAGGGGCACAACGTGGAGGTGTTTATGTCCGTTTACAACAGCAATTATGACCTTGTGGACTATGCTTACAGCGTTCACACGGGCGAATACCCCTCGCTGAATATACGCCCCACGAGCAGCGGCTATTGGTACGTGGTGCTCTCGCCCGTGAACCTTTCCAATCAATGGGGCAACGGCTATATTAAATTCAAACTGATAGACCCCTCCTCGCCCCCGCCGCCGGACGGGATGCCGGGCGACGTGAACCATAACGGCAGCATAGATATTGCGGACGCCGTGCTCGTGCTCCGCCACGCGCTCGGTATCGCCATCCTTCCGGACGACGACCTCTATTGGGCGGACGTGCTTGCGGACGGCAATATAACCATACCGGACGCGCTTACCATACTGCGCCGCGCCATGGGGCTGATAGATTCATTCAATATGGGCCGCTGAGCGCGAAAGCCCCGCTTTTCACGCAAAAAGCATCCCTTTCAGGCCGCGCCCCGTTTGATCCATGCAGACGGGGCGCTTTTGCGTTCGCTTATTCCGGCATTTATACTATCCCGCGCCCGAATCAAGGTTTCGGATACAGGATAGTATAATGAGTGCCATCGTTCAATACTGCTTTCTTTAGTCCATTGTATTTCATGTTGCCCTTTCCGCCTGAAAGGGGCATCGGGAAAGGATAGAATACGCAGCTTTGCTATGAAACCGGATTCAATACCTGATTGGGCGCACTAAAGATAAGGGTATTGAATCCTGATCCCACAGAATCCGGGATCATATTCATATCCTTTGCCCTTAATGCATATCAGGCATTGAATGTATTTGTTGTTAAGGATCGCTCCTTACGAGATTGATTTTACCAGCGAAAAGCCATCTAAACCACGACATTAAATGTCACTATAAAAAGTCAATGTTTACTTAGATTTCTTAAAAATACGGTTTTCAAAAAGTCAATAAATACGGGCATTCTATAGTGACATTTGATGTCACTGTTTGAAACAGTATTTTTCGAGCCCATCGGAATAATACTTGCATTGTTTGATGTTGTATTTTACGATGAATTATGCTATAATAATTACAGCAACATGAAAGGAGCTGAATGAAATGCCCAATATCAAACCCGTATCGGATCTTCGCAACTATAACGAAGTGTTGAAGGATATTGCCGTTGGCGAACCCGTTTTTCTCACCAAGAACGGCCGCGGTCGATATGCCATAGTGGATATCGAGGAATATGAAAAAACTCGCGCCATTCTAAAACTCATAGGCGAGCTTGCTAAGGGTGAGCGCAGCGGAAATGAAAGCGGTTGGCTCAGCATAGCGGATATTGAAAAGGAGCTCGGTATCTAAATGGCTGAGATCAGGTTTTCGTCCGAAGCCCTTTCCGATTTGAAAGAGATCAAGGCATACATTGAGAAAGAGCTTCTGAATGAACAGGCTGCGGCGGACACGATAGCCGATATTATGAAACATATTCTGCAGCTTTCCGATTTTCCCGAATCCGGCGCGCCGCTGTCTTCCGTTATCCAACTTGATACTAACCATCGCTATCTCTCCTGTGGCAGCTATACCGCTTTTTACCGGTACGAAAACGGGATCGCGTTCATCGACCGAGTTCTATACGGCAGGCGTGATTATATGCGAATACTCTTCGGCTGAAATGAAAAAGTTGTCGTGAATCTCTTGGCGGCGGCTCATTTATTATTTCTTTCAAGGCATTTTCACTCCGGCCGCTATCAAGCATTTGTTTATCTCAACTATATCCATGTTGACCATAGTCATAAGCAGCATAGAATAAGCAGCATAGAATAAGCCGTATCCTCATTTGAGCTTGAAAGCCGATCCACGCAGTATTCTTCGCATGACAGTGGTCACAGGTTTTATAAATTAACAGGTTCGTTGGCAGAGTCCGTCCTTGCTTTGCAAATGCACCCTCATTATACTACGATGTAATAACAGCTTTTCTAAGGGGAAATAAAGAGCCGCTCACTTGAGGAAAACACCATGATGAACTATAATTGGAGAAAAGCGGCAGATCCGCATTGAACAAATGTTAGTTATGCGTTTGTATCGATTTGTTATGCTAACGAAGTAACGAATAGCATGACGAGCTTTCTGCCTCCCGAGAAAGGAGAAAAAATGAAAAAGGAAAACAGCGAAAGGCATGACGCGCTCTCACACGAAGCGATAGCGCGGGCGCTCTATGAGAACTATGAAAGCATTTATGTAGTTGATATCGAAACATCATCCTTTAAATGCTTCCATGAAAGCGACTCGTACAGCTCGCTCAAGCTTGAGCACTCGGGCGATGACTTTTTTAACGAGGTCACGGAGAATATTCTAAGAACGGTTTACGAGGGCGACCAGAATTATGTTAAGAAAATGCTTTCAAGGGATGCTATTCTTTTGGCACTGACCTCGCAAAAGTATTATTCATTTGTGTACAGGCTTGTGATCGGAGGAGAACCGCTGTATCATAAATTAAGGGCGACCACTGATTTTGTAGACGCCCGCCTGCATCTTCTGATCGGCATCAGAAATGTGGACGAAGCGTTCAGAAAGGATAAAAGGCAGGCGGAGGAGCTGTCCTCCATGCATAAAAAAGAGAAAAACCACCTTGAGGCTGTGCTTTCAACCGCCGATTGGTATTTGGAGGTCAATCTCACGAAGGACAGCATACTTGAAAGCTCGATGCGCATCAGACCCGATTCGTTGCCTGAGGACGTGCATTATCCAAACGAAGTGAATGCATTATCATATAGCGAGTTCAAGCAGTGGAGGATAGATAACCTGATCGTTGAGGGGAAGGAAAAGTACCTTGAGATTAGCGATAGAGAATACCTTATAAAGTGCTTTGAACGCGGCGAGAAGCGAGCGTCCGTATCTTTTTCAATAAGGGTTGCGGGCGGTAAGGTGCAGCCGTGCAAGAAGGTGTTTTTCCTGTATCAGGATGCTCCAACGGGGGATATCCTCTCTTTTTGCGTACTGTATGATCTAACGGAGCAGCAGCGCCGGGAAAAGGAGATAAGGGATCTGGAATTAAAGCTGCAAATGAGCAGACTGCGCAACTTCACCAGTCAGATGCAGCCGCATTTTCTTTATAATGCGCTCGGCTCGATACAGGAGATCATCCTTGAGGATCCGGTGTATGCCTCGGAGCTGCTGGGCGATTTTACGGTTCATCTTCGAAGCTGCATACGGGCGATGGCGAACGACAAGCCGATTCCTTTTGAACAGGAATTGAAAAATATTCAAGCGTATGTAAACATAGAGAGGATGCGCCTGGGCGCAAAGCTGAAGATAGAGTATGATATTCAGACGGATGATTTTTCCATAATCCCGCTGAGCGTGCAGCCGATAGTTGAAAATGCGATTCGACACGGCATATATGAGAAGGGTGAAGAAGGCGGTATCGTGCGGATCGGCACAAAGGAGGATGACGAGTTCATTTTCATCATCGTGCAGGATAACGGCATCGGCTTTGACATTGAAAAGCTCAATGCTGAATCCGCGAATGTAAACACCGATTCAACAGGACTTAATAATATTACATTCAGGCTTGATAAGGTTATGAATGCAGCCATCGATATCAAAAGCCGCCCCGGCAGGGGAACAACGGTCACGATCAAATTACCTAAGGAGAATACCGGGAATGAAAGCGATAATAGTTGATGATGAGCCGCTGATGCTGCGACGCTTCGTGCGCCTTAGCAGCGGCATAGAGGATCTAAAAATAGTTGGGCAGTTTGAATCCGCGGATAAGGCTCTGTCTTATGCTGCCGAAAACCAGTTTCAGGCGGCTTTTCTTGACGTGGAGATGCCTAAAATCAACGGGATAGAGCTTGCTGTAAAGCTTAGAAAGCTCAGACCTGATATCATAATAGTGTTTGTTTCCGCTTATGATAATTATCTTTGGGACTTCAACAGGATCGGGGGAGATTATTACATAATCAAGCCCTTTACGCGGGAAACGCTTGGAATGGCGATGGACAGGATCAGGCTTCTTATAAAGCGGCAGCAAAAGGAACTGTATATTCAAACCTTCGGCCGATTCCTGGTGCTGAAAAACGGAACGCCGGTGAAGCTTACCGGAAAAGCGAAGGAGATCTTGGCGCTTGTGGTAACAAGGCGCGGCAAGGAGATAAGCAACGAAGAGATATACAGCACGATATGGGAGGACAGGCTTTACGGAAACGAAATGATGGCCGTCTACTATAACGCGCTTCGCAGGCTCAGGGTCGCTTTGAAAAAAGAAAACATATCCGAGCTGCTGATACCGACGCGAAGGGGACAAATCATCAACACGGATATGTTTGACTGCGATTACTATGCATGGCAGGATAGGGATCTGGGGGAGCGCGATCGCTTTGAGGGCGAGTTTATGACGGAGTATTCCTGGGGCGAAAGCATACTTTCCAATATTCTGAACGATTTTTTAAATGAATGAGCGTAAACACTCGGGATAATGGATTTCTCTGAGTTTTCTTTATACCTCCTCACTAAACGGCGGCACATTGATTCGGTGCCGCCGTTTTTTGCATCAAGCCCGTTGGAAGCAATGCTGCAAATCATAAATATATTATTTTTTCCTTAATATGGCAAACGATCCGTTTGTTAGTGATTAGCGAGAGAGTGTCATAATAGCATCATAAACCTGCCAAGCAGGAAATCCTCACTTATGCAGGAGTGCTGCAGTTTGCTTGAACTGATGAGCGGAAACGGGGAATTATGAATAACAAAGTTGACTATCGCAAGTTAAGAAGGATCGAGCTGTTGGAACTGCTGATCTCTGAAACAGAAAGAAATGAGAAATTGCAAACTGAGCTTGACGATGCACGAAGGCAGCTTTCAGCACAAAGCGGCTTGCAGGCGGAGCTTGACGAAGCCCGAAGGCAGCTTACCGCGCAAAGCGGCTTGCAAGCGGAGCTTGACGAAGCCCGAAGGCAGCTTTCAGCACAAAGCGGCTTGCAGGCGGAGCTTGACGAAGCCCGAAGGCAGCTTT
>CAMVMM010000015.1 GCA_947168565.1 uncultured Clostridia bacterium
CTCGCCTTCCGCGCGGCGAACGGCAGGGCTTGAAAAGGGTGAAACGGAGCGAAAAACGCGGGGAAACCGAAGAAATACGGAACATGATACTATCCTGCATCTAAAACACTGAGATTTGACGAATCAGATACAGCGGAAAAGATGCCGTCCGAATCAAGGTTTTAGACGTAGGATAGTATAAGTCTTTAGAAAAATGCAATACTGCTTGCGTGTGCATTTTTGTTTCTTTTTGAGAAAAAAAGGTTGATTTTGTTAAATAATTTGAAACATTTTTAAACATGGTTATAATTGGGAGTAACTACTCGAATCGGAGGCATGATACCATGACCACGCGTTATAAAAATCAGCAGCCGTTGAGTTGATGGCGAACCGGATAACACACGGCATATTTCGGCACGCGTAAAGATAATATATTCGCGTGAGGTTTCTAACGGAAAGTGTATGTTACGATTAGAAAACTTAGCTATGGTAAAATGTTATTGATTCTTGAGGGGGAGTATAACTATGGAATATTTCTCAACACGATTAAGGCAATTAAGAAAAGACCGAAATTTAAAACAGGATCAGGTAGCAAGGCTGATAGGTGTAAACAAAAGCGCAGTTTCAGCTTATGAAAATGATTTGAGAAGGCCGAGCTACAGTGTTCTTATAAAGCTGTCTAATCTATATGGGGTTAGCACGGACTACCTTTTGGGGAGAGTCAATTCCAAAAGTGTGGATGTTTCCGGATTATCGGAGAGGGATATTAAAATCATTTGCGAGCTTATTGCCGAGATGGCAAACATTCTTTAACCAATCATTTTCAAAATGAGAGATCGCAGATGCGGATTCTGCGAAAACAACATATTTTTTGCGCGAATTGGTGCATAAATACTTTTACACACAGAAGTGTTTTTTTGCATCCTGCAGAATATAGAAAAAACTGTCAAAAAAACAATAGAATTTCAAAACGCAAACCAAAGTTTACCAAATAAAAACTTTATTATGCTACACTATAATTGGTTTGGGATATCCCCATGCTCTGGTTTCGAAGCATGGCTTTTCCGGAAGCATTGTAGGCATAACGCATCCGCTCGGCGCTCCGTGCGAATGCTTTGCAAATAAATCCAAAACAGGAGGAAAACCAAATGAAAGTTTTTAAGAAGCTGGCGGCATTGACGCTGGCGGTACTGATGGCTGTTTCGGTGCTTCCGCTGGGTTCGGCGGCGAAAGCACTTGAAGCATATATCAGTGCAGAGGAAGATACGCCGCGCGTTGTTGATGATCCTGCGGTGCAGGCCGTTATCGATGCGATAGCCGCCTTGCCTGCACCCGCTGACATCACGCTTGAGCATGAGGAGCTTATCAACGGCGTTCAGGACATGTTTGCTGCGCTTACCGCGGAGCAGCAGGCACAGGTATCGAATCACTTTATACTTGTTACCGCATTCGATGTTTTGGCTGCACGTCATGCTGAGCAGACGGTGAGCGATTATCTTGACGGCCTGGGTAATCCGATAGATATTGACGCTACCGATGCGGTAAACGCTGCATACAACGTCTACCTTGCCCTTAGCGAAAGGCAGAAATCATTCTTCAATTCCGAGCTGCTTGAGCAGCTCGTATCGGCAAAGAATCAGATCGACGAAGGCTGGGCCGCGATTCATAATGTTGAATCCCTGATTGCAAATCTACCCAATCCTCCCAGTCCGGAGGACTTTGACGCCATTACTGCCGCACGAGATGCTTTCGAAAACTTGACAGAAGTTCAGCGGAACGAGATCTCTCCCGAAGCGCTGGCATACCTTGTTGCGCTTGAAGCAATGCGCGATGACATTATTGCCGCGCAGGATGTGATAGATTCAATAATCGAGCTTCCTTATGTAATTTATCCCACGGACGAGCCCGTTATTGAAGCTGCAAGAGCCGCTTACGAAGCGCTCACCGATGAGCAGAAGGCGCTTGTGACCAACTATGATTATCTGGTAGAGTCCGAGGCGGTCCTGGAAGTGGTTATGGGAATTGATGCGGTTCTTGCCGAATACGAGCCCACCATCGCCAACCTTCCCTATTTCTATGATGCTCTTGCATCGTATGATGCTCTTGAGACCTATGTGAATATCAACGGCGAAACAAAGGATGTTCGCGGCAGAGTCGGAAACTATCAGGAACTGAGAGATGTTATCGATGTGATAGAGGAAGATGAGGAGGAGGTTGACGATCTTATCACCGAGATCGAGGTGATCCCCTATATCCTTCTTCCCGAGCATCAGTCCCTCGTTGAGGCCGCAAGAGCCGCCTACGATGCGATGAACGCAGAGCAGCAGGCGCTTGTGTCCAACTATGACTATCTCGTTGAGTCCGAGGCGGTCATGGAGGTCGTGCTCCTTATCGATGCTGTTCCCAAGCCCATCATGCCCGCGGATGAAGCTGCGATACTTGCTGCCCGTGCCGCTTACGATGAGCTGGATGCGCAGGTTCGCGTTGGCAACTATGAGCATCTTACCCTTGCGGAAGCGGCTCTGCCCGTTGTGCTTCATATTGATGCGCTTCCCGCTCCTTCGGATATCCTGCTTGAAAACACCGATCTTATAAACCAGGTTCAGGCCGAATATGATGCACTTACTGCCGAAGAGAAGGAATATGTTGGCAATTACTCCGAGCTGCAGGCTGCTGTGGAAAGGATCAACGAGCTTTGGCAGCAGGTGAACGATGCGCTTGCGCTCCTTGAGCAGGTCTATGATAAGAGAAACGACCCTCTCTATCCTGAGGACAACGATCTGATAACTTCCGCGCGCGATGCGTTTAATGCGCTCAATACCGATCAGCAGAGCTACATTGCCGCGAATTTCCCGCATCTTCTTGCGGAGCTTGAAAATGCCGAGGAGATCATGGTGGCCGTGCTTGCTGTGGACAGCATTCCCAAGCCCCTGATGCCTGAGGACGAGGCAGCATTGGATGCAGCGAATGCCGCTTACAATGCGCTCACTCCCGCGCAGCAGCAGAGGGTCGGCAATTATGAAAACCTTGAGGCTGCCAACGATGCTATGGTCGTTGTGCTCATGATCGCTGCGATCCCCAACGATCCAGTTATGATCGCCTATACCGAGCAGATAGAGGCGGCGCGCGAGGCATACGATGCGCTTTCCGACCTTGCCAAAGAATATGTTGGAAACTATAACGATCTTGTTGGCGCCGAGGGTGCGCTTGACGCGCTTTGGGATGCGATACAGCACGTTATAGATCTTATCGACGCGATTCCCTTCCCGCTCTACCTCCACGATGCTCCCGCTGTTGTGGAAGCTCGCGGCGCTTATGATGCGCTCACCCCCGAGCAGCAGCAGTATGTTTACAACTATTGGAAGCTCGTTTATGCAGAGCGCGATCTTGCAACGCTCTATGGTCAGGTTGCAATCGTTATGACCTGCATCACCGCGCTGCCCACCCCTGTTACCCTTGATGACTATGATACCGTTGCCGCTATCCAGCGCGCCTACGATGCGCTCGATTCCGAGCAGCAGGCGGAGATCACCAATTATCCCAAGCTCCAGCAGGCCTGGGCGCAGCTTGAGGCTCTTATGGAGCAGATCGCGGCCGTTGAGGCTCTGATCGATGCTATACCCAATCCCCTTACCGACGAGAATTACGATGAGTTTGCTGCTGCTGTTGCGGCTGCCCGCGAGGCATACGATGCGATCGCCAACCCTGCCGATGCCGCTCATGTAAGCAACTACGATGAACTGCTCGCGGCGGAGGCTGCGCTCTATAACGAGGCACGCCTTGTTGAGCAAATGATCGATGCACTTCCCAACCCGGAGAATATTACTCTTGGAGATGCGGATCAGATCTCTGCGGCTCGTGAAGCTTATGACAATCTTGATGAAAGGCAGCAGGGGCACGTTGGCAACTACGACGACCTCGTTGCCGCTGAACAGGCGCTTGCCGCGCTGCTTCAGCAGATAATCGCGGTTGAGGAGCTTATTCTGGACATTCCATATCAGATCCATGCATCCGATGCGGCCCAGATCCAGCTTGCCCGCTCCCGTTATAATGCGCTCAGCGCAGAGCAGCAGGCGAGAGTCAGCAATTACGCCGAGCTTGAGATCGCGGAGGAGATTCTTGCGGTTGAAATGCTCATCGATGCCATTGGCATAGATAACAATGAAAACCTTGATCTTGTGGAGATCGAGGATAGGTTCAATGCCGCTCTTGATGCCTATAATGCGCTTGATGACGAAGAGAAGGCGCGTGCGGCTGACGGCGAATGGCTGGAAGGTCTCGCGGTGTATTATGAGCAGTGCAATGGCTGGGATGACGGAGTTCCTTTCATTGATTGCATCATGAATGCGTTCGCTAACCCCAACAATGCAGAAATTGTAAATGCTGCGTATGCTGCGTTGTTCTCAAAGGGATATCTACATTTCGGCGAACTGCAAGATAATCAGTCGGCGTATATAGTTTACTGTGTGCTTGCGGTATACAGGTATGATACATATTACATAGACTTTCTTGAAAACGAAGGTGACACGGGTAATGACAGAATGAATGTGCTGATGTACATTTCCTATCTGCATGCTAATTTGCCACCCGCTATCCCCGGCGACATCAATGGCGACGGCATGATCACCGGCGCGGATGCGCTGCTTATCATGCGTATTGCGTTGGGCACTGAGCAGGCGCCGGCAAATGTAAATGCCGATTGCGACGGCAATGGCGTTGTAAACATTGCCGACAGCCTGCTGGCTCTCCGAATCAGCATGGGTATTGCCTGATCTATCATTAGGCAGCTGCTTATGAGAATAAGCAAGTAACGGTTTTAAATGCGAGTGCGGCCATTGCCGCACTCGCAAGGACCGGATCAAGAAAGATCGAGGAAGCAAATCATGAAAATTATTGCAGCAATACTGGATAAGGACAGCAATTACACAAAACGCTTGATGATGAAGTTTGCGGACAGTTATTCCGATAAGCTTGAATTGCATTCCTTCACGGACGAGGAGATGGCTCTGAAATTCGTGAAAAGCTCAAGAGTTCATGTGTTGCTTGCCAATTATGAGAGCAGCCTCGATCCCTCCGAGCTTCCTCAGACCTGCGGCTTTGCATATCTGGTCGATTCCGCCGATATTTCCAGATATAAGGAGGAAAAGGCGGTAAGCAAATATCAAAAGGTCGATCTCATCTATAAAGAAATTCTATCTATATTTTATGAAAAAGTTCCCGGAGGGATGGAACTGCGTTCCTCCTCTGATGACGGAACTCAGATCATCGCATTCATGCCGTGCGCAGGCGGGGTTGGAAGCTCCACCGCCGCAGTCGCATGTGCAAAGTATCTTTCGGCGCACGGAAAAAAGGTGCTGTACCTGAATGCCGAAAGATTCGGCAATGCCGATATTTTCTTCAATGGCGAAGGCTCGGCAACCTTCAGCGATGTTATCGCTGCGCTAAAGATGAAGAAGAGCAATCTTGCCATTAAAATCGAAAGTGCGCTGAGGCTCGATCAATCGGGAGTCAGCTACTTTGCATCACCGGCGCATGCACTGGATGTGCTTGAGTTCACCGGTGAAGATCTTGAGTCGCTTTGCGCAAACGCGCTTAAATTTGAGTATATCGTTATCGATTCCGATTTCGGCATCAGCGGCTTGCAGGAAAAGCTGATGCGAATCGCAAACAGGATCATCCTTGTAGGCGACGGTTCGGAAATCGCAAATTCGAAACTGCTGCGTATTATGGATACGCTTAATATATTGGAAGAACAGAAAAACTACGGTATCTATTCCAAGGTTTGTGTGCTTTATAACCGCTATGGTGGTAAATTCAGCAGTCAGCTGGAGCTGGACACGATACCAACCCTCGGAACAGTTCCCCAAACTCCAGGAGCGCCGTATGATTATTCGATCAATTCGGTGATGAAATCGAATGTTTTCGGCAAGTTGATGTAAAGGAGCTGCATAAGTGACACAGGAACGCATCAAGGAAATAGTCGGTCAGGTCAAGGATTATATTTTTGCGAATCTTCCTCTCAGTCAGCTCACCGATGAGCAGCTTGATGAAGAAATTGAAAATATTACCCCGATGATACTTCGCTCGGAGTATTGCACGATCAATGAAAAGCTCTCGATAAACAAGCAGGTTTTCAGCTCAATACGAGGTCTGGATATGCTTGACTCGATACTCGACGATGATACCATAACCGAGGTCATGATAAACGGGCCGGATAATGTATTTATCGAACAAAACGGCAGGCTATTCAAGCTTGATAAAAAGTTTGAAAGTGAGCGGCGATTAGAGGACGTTATTCAGCGCATAGTCGCTCGTGCGGGAAGGGAGGTCAATCAAGCCAACCCAATCTGCGACACAAGGCTTGATGATGGCTCGCGCGTAAACGTTGTTTTGCCGCCCATCGCGCTCTGCGGCCCCACCTTGACCATAAGAAAATTCTCTAAAAACCCCATGACAGTGGAAAAGCTTATCCAGTATGGGTCTATAACCAAAGAAATTGCGGATAAGCTTCAGCTTCTTGTAAAGGCGAAATACAATATTTTTATCAGCGGAGGAACAGGCTCGGGTAAAACAACCTTCCTGAATGCTCTCTCAAACTTCATACCCAAGGATGAGCGAGTAATCACGATCGAGGACTCCGCGGAGCTTCAGATAGCGGGTGTAGAAAACCTTGTAAGCCTTGAAACGCGAAACGCCAACGCGGCAGGAGCAGGGCGCATAACGATTCGCGATCTTATAAAATCTTCCCTTCGTATGCGCCCCGAACGGATCGTTGTCGGCGAGGTTCGCGGTGAAGAAGCGTTGGACATGCTTCAGGCGATGAACACGGGTCATGACGGCTCACTGTCCACGGGTCACGCCAACTCCACCGAGGATATGCTGAGCCGTCTTGAAACGATGGTGTTGCAAGGCTCAGCCGATTTGCCGCTTGAGGCGATCAGGCAACAGATAGCATCCGCGCTTGATATTATTATCCACCTTTCAAGGCTCAGGGATCATTCAAGAAAGACAATGCAGATAACCGAGGTCGTTGGTTTTGAAAATGGAAGGATAATTCTTAATCCTCTGTATGTTTTTGAAGAGGATGAAAACACAACGCTTGAGAAGGTGTCGGGCAGGCTGAAGCGAACCGATAACCCGATGCAGAAAACCTTTAAGCTTAGGCTTGCGGGAATCAATCAGCCGATATAAGGAGGGATTTCATGAAGAAAAAAGCTGCGGAGCGTGAACCTGAATTTTTCTCGTCCGGCACCAATATTCCGACGCTGAATTATAATGTTTACTATATGAAGCCGCTTGAAAAGCTTGGTTACTTTCTGCTTGCTTTTGCCGTTGGTGCCGCTGTGGGATGGCTGTTTTACGGAGGTATCGGAAAGGATGCTTATGGGCAGCCGACGAATACCACGAGGATTCTGGATATAGTGATCCCGAGCATCGTGGGCTTGATTGCGGGAAAGCTATATATCCCTATGCGCACTCAATCCATAATAGAAAAGCGCAGATCCAAGCTCAAGCATCAGTTTAGGGATATGCTCGACAGCCTTACTGTTGCTGTTGGTGCCGGAGAAAATGTGTTAAATGCTTTTGTTACCGCAAAAAAAGAGCTCTCTATGCAGTATGATGGAAACGCCTATATCCTTCAAGAGCTTGATGTCATAATTACCGATATGAATAACGCATTCAACGTTGAAGATATTCTAATGGATTTTGGCAACAGGAGCGGAATCGATGATATAAAAAGCTTCGCAAGCGTGTTTGCCGTCAGCTACCGCAAGGGCGGCAATATGAAAGATATTATCAGAAATACCCACAGCATTTTGAGCGACAAAATGGAGATCGGCGAGGATATCGAAACGCTTGTAACTTCCAATAAGATGGAACAGAATATCATGATCGTAATGCCGGTTATGCTTATTGGCATGATAAAGCTTTCAAGCCCTGATTTTGCAGCAAATTTCGTTACCCCAACCGGCCTTATTTCAACCACCATCGCGCTTGCTATGTTTGTGGCCGCGTATTTTATCGGCAAAAAGGTTCTTGCCATAAAGCTGTGAGGAGGGAAATGCTGTGCCCGGTTTAACTTCATTAAATCTGATAATCATGGGTATCGGCGCGTTCCTGCTGCTGATATGGCTGATCTTCTATTTCAAGGGCCTGAAATACAACAAAATGTTTGAAGGACTTGACGAAAAGGAGTTTCGTTTTAAGGATATTTACGGCTTCGGATACGGCTTCCTTGAAACATTCAAGTATTCCTATAAGTCAAAGGGGGATAGGAAGCTTCGCCAGCCAATAACAGCGATCTATGGGGAAAAGTACTGCGAGTATTATCTCAGGGTGCTTCGCGCGCAGCAGGTGACGTTCACATCGTTGTTCATCCTGTTTGCCTTCATAATGTACGGCCTCAGCGGCGGAGAGCTTATGCTGCTTGCGCTGCTGCTCGTCGTAGCCGCCATCATGCCGCTTGCGCTCAGCAATGCTTTGAAGAATAAGCTTGAGAAGCGCTCTGAAGAAATGCTGAGCGACTTTTCGGATGTTGTGTCTAAGCTCGCCCTGCTTACAAATGCCGGCATGAATCTGCATGAGGCATGGCACACGGTTGCCGATACCGGCGACAGCACCATCTATAAGGAAATGAAAAATTCAATTCTTGAAATGGAAAACGGTGCTTCCGAGGTCGATGCGATCTATCATTTTGGACTTCGCTGTATGGTTCCCGAAATAAAGAAATTCGCTTCCACCATCACAGCGGGTTTAACAAAGGGAAATGCTGAGCTTTCCTCAATGCTTCAGGCGCAAAGCAAGGAGAGCTGGGGCATGAAAAAGCAGCTTGTTCGTCGCGCCGGCGAAAAGGCGGCAAGCAAACTGCTTATTCCTATACTTATTATGTTCATCGGCATTCTGATTATGATCATGGTTCCGATAATGGGCAATATGGGTGTTTAAAGCGCTTTAGTCTGCGGAATTCAGATAAAGTAGAATGAGCGAAAGGAGGTGAAAACTATGCTGAGAAACATCGGTTTTTATGCCTATATTCTTAAGAGCAGGGCCAAGGCTTTCTTCACCAAGGAGGATGGCGCCGTGGATATCGTTGCTGTCGTTATCCTTTCGGCTATCGCGATCGGCGTTGGTCTTCTGTTTAAGGACGAAATCGCAGGGCTTATCCAGAATATCATCGGAAAGGCAAACCAGAGTGTAGATCCTCTTCCTAATAAGCCTCAACCCGTCAACTAATTTGAGTTCAGTTCAATGCGTTTCCAAGGTAGATTTGAAAGGAGCAATATGAAAGAAACCCTTACTGAAAGAATAAAGAATTCCCGCGGCGCGGTCATGGTTGAAGCTGCGTTTGTTTTTCCAATAACATTCTTCGTGCTGCTTGTGATGATTTTCCTTGGAAACGCCTACTATCAGCGCTCCCAGATGGATGCGGTCATAACAAAGGCGGCGTACACAGGAGCGGCGAGATGCATGGATCCGTTTAATACTTATGTGGAGAGCACCGGAAGCATTCCGGCGCTCGGCAAGGTTCCTATCCAACCGTATAGATATATTTTCGGCGGCATGGGCGAGGTGGAAAGAGAGATCGAGGAATTGCTCGATCAGCAGCTCAGCAACACTACCACAATGTTTGCCAGAATGACTCCAGTGTACAAGAATCGAAACGCAAAATACAATCGCGGCATAGCGGCATCAACCTTTTCTACCTCGGTAGAAATGGAAATAGTATTTCCAATAAAGATTTTTTTCGGAGACTATATTCCTATTTATAAAACGAAGGCTCGTGCTGAGGTGCCGGTGAACGATGCTCCCGATCTTGTGCGCAACATTGATATGGTCGTGGACTATGTAAAAGAATTCGCCGGAGATAAAATTGCCGATAAATTCACAAAAATCAGAAACTTTTTCAGCGTGTTTGGCAGGCATGAATAAGGAGGTAAAAACCAATGAATTTTAAAAAGAGTGCGCAAGGCGCAATATCCGTTTTCCTTGTCGTCATCCTTGTTCCGATGATGGCGCTGTCGGCTCTTTTCGTTGATTTGAGCCGCATTAAGCTTGCCAAGGAAATGGCAGCTTCCGCAACTGAGCTGACATTGAATACAGCCTTGTCAGATTACGATACAAAGCTGAAGCAGCTTTATGGCATTTTAGCCACAGCTAAATCGCCGAGTGAAATGCAGGATGAGCTAAAGTCTTATTACAAATCCTGCATCACTTCTTCCGGTGTCAGCGGTCCGGATGCGGATGACTATGTCGGCAATCTGATGAATATGATCGGCCTTACTCCGGATGGAGACGGTGAGATTTCCGATTGGATGAACGTTCAGCTTGTTGATGACAGCTTCGGGCTGAGCCAGGTCGGAGCGAGCAGCACCAAGGGAGATGGCGATAAAGATCCCCTTGGATCGAGTATAGCAAACCCTGCGCTTCTCAAGCGCGAGATAGTAGAGTTCATGAAATTCCGCAGCCCCATCAATACAGGACTGAGGTTTGTTAATGCGCTGAAGAGCATATCTTCTCTTCAGGGACAGACGGATCTTGTGAATAAACGTCAGGAGTATTATGAGGAAGAGGAGGAGCTTGGCGACCTGCTTCAGACTGCTTGGGGCATGATACTTGAATATAATCGCATCGAATTGGTGGCCAATAAAAAGTTTGACCGTCTTGTTGAAATATTTAATAGTGCCCACTGCACTAACAATTTAGTATATTACGATCTGCTGAAAGAGGCTCATAATGCATCCGTTTTGATGCTTTATAATTACCAGGGAAATACTGAGTTCAATACGCGCATCGGTTATAAGCAGATGAATGTGCCGAAAGAGACTGATGGAACGATGGAGATGCAGTACTGGTATACCTTTAAAACAGGCGATACTGTTTTGCCCACCGCTGCAGATGAATATAACAAGATTCCGGATAATAAGGTCATAACCATGAAGGAAATGACTGATCTTATTACAGCGATTCAAAACGCCTTCCATACTTCGTCGATTTATAGCAGAGGCTTTAACGATCTATATGATACAAATAAAGCCTTCTATGATAAAAGGGGTGCTGGTGATGCTATACAGCAGGAAAGACTTTTGATTCAGGCTATAAAGTATCATGATCTCAGAGAGGTAGCGGGTCTTGCAAAAACAATTTATGAAAAGTATCAAAAACTCAAAAGCTATTATTCGTGGATCAATGCGCATAAGGATAACGAGGCGTATACGAACAGCCAGGGCGTTTTCATAACCCAGCAAAAGGTGAATGGGACTCAAACACTGGAGAGCCTGTATCGTAACGCTGAAAATTTGTACAACAGAACTATCAATACATCTAACGGCTTTCCTGATACTTGTAATGTATTTAGCGATTGGTCTCTGGAATACACGCCAATACTTCATAATATGGAAGGCGTGTTAAACAATCGTTTGAGTGCTTTGAGTTCAGAAGCAAGAAAGCTTTACCGTGACCTTGAGGAGGCTCATAAAAAAATCCAAAAAGCAAGGAAAAAGATGCAACAGGTTCCCGGGAAGCTTCAAGATTTAAAAAAGAAGCTTGCCGAATGGGAAAGAGCCGCTTCTTCCTCGGAGCTGTCGGAAACACCGCTCGGGAAACAGGATATGGCAGAGATTAAGGATATATGCGAGAAGGTGAAGGTTGAGGATGTTAATGAGCTTGTTAGTAGACTTAGCTTGATAGAAGGCCGCTTGAAGGGTTTGCTTCAGGAAAGCCAGCAGATTAAAAAATTTAGATATATGGGTAAATTCGTTGCCGATATAGCAAGCCTAAACGATCTCCAGAATGCTATGAGAAGCAAGATTGGCAGAGATCCGCTTGGAAAGGAGCTTTCGGTATATAAAACCGAACTTGAGCAAAACGCGGAAGCTTGGTACAACGACAATGTGACGCTTGTTTCTTTGGATACAGAGTGGTACCAACTGCCGAACACCTGCCCTTATCTTACCGGTACAAGTGAACCGGAGTTCTGCAAGTATCTTTCCGGCAAATTCGGCAATGTTGAACTGGGCTTTATGGATATTCCTGTTTCCGATAAAGAGGATAAGTCCAATGGCAAAGATCTATATAAAAACATTAAAGATACGAGAGATAATACCACGGAGAAGGAGCTCAAGCCCGGCGACGGCATTATCCCTAATCCGCCCAACGACAGGGAAATAAATAAGGATGACACTAGACCTTCCAAGCTTGCGCAGATGGCTGCAGAGAACGACAGCTCCTCATGCGAGACCAATGGCAAAACCACGAAAACAGCGAAAGCCTTGAAGCAGTACAACATATTCAGCCAGATTTTTAACGGCATGCGCGACAAGCTTTATGTTGCGGACTATGCGCTGAGCATGTTCAGCTATGATACCGTTAATGTGGAGCTTCAGAAGGTGAACAAGGAGAATGGAGGAAATCCAAACGAAAAGCCGAAAACCCTCACGCTTACCGAGATAAACGAAAAGAATAACTTTGCTTATGGACGCGAAGTAGAATATATTCTTTATGGCAACAGCAATTCCAAGAATGTTGCCATCGCCTACGCAAGCATCTATGGAATTCGCCTTGGCTTCAACCTTATTTATGCATTCTCGGATTCAACAATTCGAGAAACTGCAATGATGATCGCCATTCCGATCTCCGCTGCAACCGCAGGCGTGATCCCCGCTCCGCTTATTCAGGCCGTAATAATTGTTGGCATTGCGTGCATTGAATCAACCATAGATATTCTAACGCTCAAAAACGGAGAAAAGGTTCCGCTTTTCAAAACCAAGGAGACATGGGTCTGCTCACCTCAGGGCATAGTCAAAAAGGCTAAGGAAGCTGCTAAAGTGGTTGCGATTCAGGCTGTTAACCAGGTTGTTGATATGGGAAGGAATAAGCTCAATGAGCTGCTGGATTTGACCGACGAAAAGCTTCAAGAATGGCTGGATAAGGGGAAAGATGATCTTGGTTTGTTTTTAGACGAGGCAATTGATGACCATGTTATGAAGCATGCCGGTATTGCTATTCAAAAGCTGCTGACACTCTGCTGCGAGGGGGCCCAGAAGCTGGGAGCAAATCAGTTTGCCAACGAACAGGAAGCTTTTGAGTTCATACGCAGTGGACTGGATCATTGGGTTGAGAGTCTTAAAAATGCAAATCAGGTTGTGTATTTTGCTTCAAAGAAAGCTGTGGATCTGATCATGAACAGCTCCCAAAGGTATGTTGAAGAGGTGTTTAGAGAGGTGTATACGCTGATGAATACGGATAAGGAATCTCTCCAAAGTTTTATTGACGGCATATTGGGGGATGGAGCTTTGTATGCCGTTGGCGAGGAACATGATTTGCCGATTCTTACCGGCGCTGCAAAGAAGCTTGGTGGATTGCTCAAGGAGCTAAAGAGTCAGATTAAGCAAAAGATTATTGACCCAGCGTTCTCCGAGATAATCACGGTGAAGAACGAGATCAAGGCCTCGTTGAGCGATAAGGTTTCGAGCGGAGCTGATAAATTGAAAGCCAATCTGGAAAGCAGCCTGGAAAAGGCCTTTGGAAGCAACGGGCCGATCAAGTCGGGAGATTCAACGGGGCTCGCCTCCATGCTTGATTTCCGATACAGCGATTATCTCAGGCTTTTCCTGATGGTCAAGCTGTATACAAACGAGGAGGGAGTTCTTTTAAGAATAGCCGACGTTATTCAGTCAAACACCAAGATAAATCTCAGCGATAGGGCTGCCTATGTTCAGCTCGATACGCAGCTTATGGTCAAGCCGATTCTATTTACTCTGCCGATTTTCGGCAATGTTATAGAAAACCCGGAAACGAATTCAAACTGGTATCTGATTGAAGAGAAAGGATTGAGAGGTTATTGATATGAAAAAGAGTATAGTTGTTTTAATTGCCGCCCTGTTGCTCACCGCATGTGCGTGCGGCCAAAAGCCGAGCGGTGATTCAAACGGTAAGACCACTGCATTACCGCTGCCGCCAGCCACGGCAGATGCCGGAAATACGGCTGAATTCACTCCTCCGGAGTCGGATTCTGTAGAACACGAGCTTCTCGATGCTTATTATGAAGTGCCGCTGCACGAGATTTATATCGATGTGCCATCCACTTATAAGCACTATGATAATGCTATGACTGAGATATTTAGGGAAGAGAGTGTTAAATATCTGTCCATTACGCGAAATAGCGAGATTACACCCAACTCGAAAGAGGAGGCTTATTCTGGAGTTTTTGATGTATTCTGCTTGTGTACAAAAAAACTGAATCCGGTGCTTAATACCGAGTTTTCGGTCGATGAAAAAGTGTCAGTAAACGGAATCGAGGCACGACACTATGAAGGAAGACTTTTGTGCGGTACGGAAAGCGTTACGGGCGATCGCTTCATAGCAGGCTATTCATTCGTTATGGATGGCGTGGCGATCAATATTGCGGGAGTTACGATCGAGAAGTCCGACGATGAAACCGTAAACGCTGAGATCATCGAGCTTGTTGACGCTATGATGAGATCCGTTCGTACGCAGCCCTGAGCAAGCCGCATCAAAAAAAGGAGGTGTTCAGCTATGATTTTACACAGGCACGAGGAGGGCTCAGTTACGGTTGAAGCCGCTGTGGCGCTGCCGATATTCATGTTTGCGATCATCACGATACTTTCTTTGGTAAACGTCTGCATGGCGCAGGCAAGGATAACCGCTGCGGTGAATTCCACAGCCAAGGAAATATCACAGTATTCATATATGTATGCCTTGACAGGCTTCAAGGAAACACATGAGAGCTGGGCAAACGGCGGTAATTCAACGGCAGGCCAGGTTAACAAGGTTGTTAAAACCGCAAACGATGTGTTTAACGCCATTGAAGGGCTGGCTGAAACCAATTTGCAGGGAGCGGACAATACCGATGCGTTGCTTCAGCAGATGCAGGGATTGATAGGCGATCCGCAGGCGCTTGCTTCGAACGCATCGCAGATCGCTTCTATTGTAAAGGGCTGGGCAAAGAATCCCAGGGATCTCATTTTCGGCATGGTTAAGCTTGTTGCCTCCAATGCGTTGGATGCGGGCGTTTCTCATTTTATTGCTGCGCCGCTTTCAAAGCACATGTGCGAAAAGCATCTTGTGAACGAGGAAAATGGGGATATTGAGCAGTACCTGAAGGCGCTTCAGATCGTTCCGGATGAAGTCACAGGACTATATCTTGACGGCCTTGACTTCAGCCAATCAACATTGTTTGCAGGTGGCGATGATCGTATTGTTATCACATGCAAATACAAGATAAAGATGCTTCAGCTTCTGCCAATCGATATCGAGCTAACCTTCAGGAGCACAGCAATCACCAAAATATGGCCTGCTGATCAGACTTTAGGGCAAATATTCGGGAAATAGCAAGGGAGATCACACTATTGTTTTATCAAATCGCGCATGATATGGCTGAAACTCAGCCGCGGGCAGACCTGATGCCGGCACTGCCGGATCTTTTGCTCAGAATAGCATGGACCATTATCGTGTTGGCCGCAGGCTATTACGGCGTTTGCGCATATTTCGCTCAGCAGCGCAAGCAGAAACTGACACGGAATATGCTGCTTCCGCGCTGGAAAAACAAGCTGCTTTTTCTTCTTGGTTCAGTAATCGTGCTGACGGCGCTCAACGTTCTGTTTTCAACGATCTATGCCGGTCAGTATTTTTGGCATAAGCTTGAGCTGCTGTTTCTTGCAATGCTGGTCATTTGCACAGCGGCCACAGATCGCAGATTCCATTTGATACCCAACAGCTTTATCATTATCGGGCTTGGCGTTAAAGCTGCAGGGTACTTGTATGAAGGATTTGCCATCGGTTGGGATCATGCGCTTCGCACCTGTTTAAACGGATTATTGGGCGCGATCATCGTATGTGTGTTCTTTGTAATTATTGCGCTTGTTTTCAAAAACAGCATTGGAATGGGCGATATTAAGCTGTTTGCGCTTATTTGCCTGTTCCAAGGCTTGGCGGCCGGTGTTACATCGATCTTTTTGTCGCTGTTAGCCGCCTTTGCAATCTCGGTTGGATTGTTGATAATCAAGCGCAAGTCAAGAAAGGATTCAATCCCGCTTGCGCCAAGCATTATGATGGGAACGATAGCATGCATTATTCTGACCGGGATGTGATTGGAGGATTGAAAAATGAAAAGAATACGGTTACTGCTGCCTATAATCCTGATCGTGATGATGCTTGCATCATTTTACAAACTGACTAATGACATGGGAGCTGCTGCTGCAGAATACAAAAAAACGTTGGAAACTGCCCGAGCATTTCGCGAAAACGGTTCGGTCAAATATGCTGAAGAAAACTATACTAAGGCTTTGGAAATGTATCCGAACGCTGAGCTATTCTTTGAGGTTACCCAGTTTTACAAGGAAACATCACCGGAGAAAAGATATGTGGAGTGCTGCAACGAGTTCAAAGCTATATTCCCGGAAGAACCTCGCCCGTACGAGCTTCTGCTGGATTGCTACAATGAGCGCGGGAACTATTTATCTTGCTTTCGCATTATCAAGGAAGCAAAGGCGAGGGGAGTAGAATCTCAAAGGATAAACGAGATATATATACAAATCTGGGATTCATATGCGGTGGTTACGCCCGGCTTTACTGACGTTGGCCTTTATTCTGACGGCTACTGTAATGTGAAAACCAACGAGCTTTGGGGCACTGTTAATATGGCGGGAGAAACAGGTATCCCGGCCGCATTTGAGAGCATCGGCGGTTTCTCTTTGCATAACAGCATGGCAATAGTTAAAAAACCCCAGGGGGATTTCATCTTTGTTGACTATGCAGGAGCAAAAGTCAAACCCGCTCCAGAGGGCTATGAAGCGTTCGGAGTATACAGCGAAGGCTTCGTTCCTGCGATGAAAAATAACGGCAAGTATGTTTATTTAGGCTCGGGCAGTAGCGAGCAAAGCTCCGAATTCGACTACGCCTCCACGATGATGAATAATGTTGCAGCTGTTCGTATAAACGACACATGGTCGATTATTGACCACAATATGAACACGATCGGAAGCGGATATTCTGAAATCCTTGTTGACGAGAATAACATCGCCAGCAGATCGGAGAGAATTTTTGCTCGAATAAACGATTCTGTTTTCATGCTTGATATTTCGGGAAATCAGGTGTCGAACACCGCTTTTGAGGATGCGAGACCGTTTGGTGATGATGATACCGCGGCGGTAAAGCTTAACGGGAAGTGGGGCTTTGCAGACACCTCGGGCAATATCGTGATCGAACCGACATATGAGGACGCCCGTTCATTCAGCAACGGCATGGCCGCTGTTTGCGTAAACTCGACTTGGGGGTTTATTGATAAAACCGGTGAAATGGTAATTAAACCCGCATTTGACGGCGCAAAGGATTTTAATTCGGCAGGCGGCTGCTTTGTTCTTGAAGGAGAGTACTGGAGATTGCTTAGATTGTATAGATATATGGTGTAACAATCATGATCGAGAGGTAAAATATGTATTCTTTCAGCACAGAAAACTATGGTTCTAATGCGTTTCTTGTTCAGAAGCTTGATGCAGCCGATGCATTGGACAGCACATGCCTTGGCATGCTTTCATCGAACGAAATCGATGGCGTTGCGAAGGTTATCTTTAACCAGGTGGATGGCGACAGGTATCTGAAATACAATGTTACTTCCAAAATACCGATGAAGCAGCTATTTGGGAGGCGCATAAATAAGTCGCAGCTGCTGAGCACGTTCATTGGAATCTGCGATGCGCTGCTTATTGCGGACGACTATATGCTCCCGCAATCATCGTTTTTGATCGACAGCGAGTACATATATGTTGATGTAAACAAAAAGAAGGTGATGCTTCTTTGTGTTCCGCTTGAATCACAAGACGTACAGCCTGATTTGAAGGCGTTTTTCAAGAACGAGCTCGTTGAGGCAAACACGGATCCGAATGAAAACGGAGACTATGTGGTGCGAATTTTGGATTATATCAAATCCGCCCCGCAGATTTCGCTTGCATCGTTCAGAAGCTTCTTGATCTCGCTGCGAGATAACAGCTCTTCAAATCCGGGGAAAAGCACACAATCACCGGGCCTCACAGATGATCACCATCGGAATGAACCGCACGAAACGCCGCTTACGCCGAAAAATCCGGTTTGGCCTGATGACAGGGAAAAGCCTGCCGGCAACAAACCGAATGCCGGAAACGGTCGCGGGGAAATCCCGTCTGCAGGAGGGCCACATTCCGGAGCAAAGAACTCGAAGGAGAAGGGGCAAAGCTCGGATACGCCGACAGCCGGCGACGACGCAAAGCCGATGTCCTTACTATACTTGCTTCAGCATTATTCTGCCGAAAACCTGGAGGCATACAAAGCCCAAAAGGGCAAAAAGGATTCAAGTGCCGAAAAAGCTAAGCCAAGCGATAAAAACAAAAATAAATCGTCCGCCGGAAGCGGCCTTGCCTCAAAGCTTGGCTTGAGCGGTTCAAAGAAGAATAAGGCAAGCAGCGGACAGAAGACGGCGGGCTTTGCGATTCCGGGAATGGATACTCCACCCGTTCTTCCGGATTCGCCGGGTGAAAGCAAACCGGGAAAGGGAAAATCTGCCGAGAAAGTACCATATGAATACAAGGCCCAACCCTCGGATAATGGAGCAAGGGTGGACGATGATAAATCGCAAACTCGCCCAACGGTAAAGGCCAAGGAACCGTATTCCCAACAACAGCCTGTTGTTAAAACCACAATTTGGAATGACGACGACTTTGACGCTCCAACGGAGGATGCGGACAGGGGATTGATGATGGCAGCTGCCGGGATCCCGTATCTACTCAGGCTGTCCAATCAGGAGAAGGTGTATATCACAAAACCGCAGTTCCGCATTGGGCGCGGTTCGCAGTATCCGGACTACAATATTTTTGACAACAGAGCGGTTGGGCATAGTCATGCAATAATCGTAAAGCGCGATTCAGGCTATTACGTTATGGATACAAACTCTAAGAATCATACGTTTGTAGACGGTGATCCAACCCCTATTCCTCCAAACACGGAGGTAAAGCTTGAACACGGAATGAAGGTTCAGTTTGCCAACGAGGCATTTGAATTCAGAATGAGTTAAGCTTGGATTGCATATAAAGGAGATGCCATGTTCAGAATTGCCGGTGCAACAAATGTTGGCAATGTAAAAGAAGTCAATCAGGATGCCTATGCGGTTATGCGGCTTGAAACCTGCCTTGGCGAAGCGGCGTTTGCTGTGCTTTGTGATGGCATGGGAGGCCTTGACAGCGGCGAGGTGGCAAGCTGCACTGTCGTTTCCGCATATAAAAAATGGGCGCTTAACGATCTTGCCAGAGCCTGTTCATCAGGGCTTGACGAGAATGAGTTGAAGCGTGAATGGAGCTATATCGCGTCCATGTGCAATGAACGCCTTAGAGAATTCGCGGAAAAAAGGGATGCAAGGATAGGCACCACGGCCGTGGTGATGCTTATCATAGAATCTCGATGCTATGTTATGAATATCGGAGATTCAAGAGCCTATGAAATAGGTGAAACGGCGGCTCCCATTACAGTGGATCACACATGGGAAAACCACATGGTTGAAAACGGATTTCTCTCCGCCGCCGCAGCCCACGCGGACAGGAGGCGCAATCAGCTTACTCGCTGCATTGGTCCGCTTGAAAGCGTTGTGCCGGATTTCTTTGTTCGGGATGTGTCTCCGGGAATGGTTTATTTGCTCTGCAGCGATGGTTTCAGGCACAAGGTGGCCCCTGCGGAGATTGCCGCAATAATGAGGACGGGTGCAGAAGCAATGGAGCTTGAATCGTCCCTTGAGGAATTGATCCGGATAAATATGGATAGGCACGAGAAGGACAACCTTACGGGAGTGGCCATTGCGATGGCTCAACAGAATGAACCATGACTTGCACAAATATTAATTGACGGGTGTATTATGCAGGGATTGTACGATAAAACATTGTGGATACTTGCTCTTGCAGGTCTTATGGCTGCAGGGGTGATGGTGACAATGGCGGTAGTTCGCTTAAAAAATTATAAAAAGTCTGCCGCAAACACGACTATGAGAAAAATGAGGGTCGAGAAGCGAACCAATTTGCCGTCCGGCCCCGATTTTGCGGACAGCTTTAATGAAGGCACGCTGGAGCAGGAAAAAACCCTGGATCTGAATAGAAACAGAAAGCGTGAGGAGCTCACGTGGGATTCGATGAATTCGGTTGTTGTGCTCGAGGAGTATGGCTTTATGGCGACGGAATCGATACTTGATTAAGAGCGGATCGAGGAAGGAATTATGTACAGCTACAAATGTGCGGTTGTCAGCAAAACCAACAAAAGAAAGAATAATGAAGATAATTATTTGGTTGGCAGGGCATTTGCGGCGCTCGATCATGGAGATGAAACGTATTGTGCGGAGGGAGAGCTGTCGCAGCCAATCGTTTTTGCGGTGGCGGATGGAATGGGAGGAGAGGAATCAGGCGAGGTTGCATCGTTCACGGCTGTTGAAACTTTGAGCCGCGAGCTTGCCGACACCGGTGATGGCTTTGAACCTGAAATGCTGATAAAGGCGATAGAGAAAGCCCATGAATGCATTTGCGGAAAAAACGACCCTGAGCAATCGCGTTCCGGAATGGGGAGCACTATTGTTGCGGCAATGTTGTCAGAAAGCGAAATGGTTTACACAAGCATTGGCGACAGCAGGCTGTATCTCATGCAGCGAGGAAAAACAAAGCTGCTCACCATGGATCACACGGAAAGCCGTATGCTGATCGATTCCGGGCTTATGTCTGAAGAAGAGGCCGAAAAGCATCCGGGAGGCAACAGGCTAACCCGGTTCCTCGGCTTTTCTTTGGAGGGCATGGTGTTTGAAGTTCCGGAATGCACGCGGATAAAACTGAAAAACGGAGATGCTATCCTTCTTTGCAGCGATGGAGTCGGCGCCGTACTTGATTATCAGCAAATAGCTAACCTTTTAAATGAGGACAAGACTCCGATGGAGATGGCGAAAACCATTGCCGATGCCGCAATAGATAAAGGCGGAACGGACAACACAACGGCGATGGTGGTAAAGATAGAGGGCGGACCGGATTCTAAAATCAAGGGCTTGTTAAATAGAATAAAAGCCCATTGGTGCATACCTGATAATTGCTGATTTGGAGTGTAGACATGGCTGAGAACAACAAGGAGAGCGCGAAAACTATATTTGGCTGGACGATCGATAAAAAGCTCGGTGCCGGCACCTACGGCACGGTCTATCGCGTCTATAAAGAAGAGCATGAACAGAGGGTTTACTATGCTCTTAAACACATTACCATACCTAAGTCGGAGTTGGATGTTGAAGAGCTTAGAAGGACAATGGATGAAGACGGCATACGCGAATACTATGCTAATCTTGCACGGCGCTTTGAAAACGAGATTGCTGCAATGGAAAAGCTCAGCGGATGCAAAAATGTTGTTCAGTTAGAGGAATCGAGGGTAATCAAGCTCGAGGATGGAATCGGATATGACATCTATATCCTGATGGAGCTCCTGAGCGATTCGCAGAAGTACATAAAAGCACATTGGAGTGAGGCGGAGGTAGTCAAGCTTGGAAAGGATGTTTGCAATGCCCTGATTGCCTGCAGCGCTGAGGGCATTATCCATCGCGATATTAAACCCGCAAATATTCTTGTTGATATAGACGGGGATGAGGCAGTTTATAAGCTGGCGGATTTCGGAATCGCCAAGCAGCTTTCAACGGCCACTGTCAGCATGACCGGCGGGATGGGAACGCCCGGGTACATGGCATATGAAGAATATTTGGGCAGCGGATATGGAGATCGCAGAACATTAGATATTTGCTCACTCGGACTTGTGTTGTACCAGCTTTTGAACAGCAACAGGCTGCCGTTCCTTCCAACAAGGGGAAACTATACTCCCGAGCAGCGTGAGCTGGCGATAAAGAAGCGCTTTGCCGGCTATCCCCTGGAAATGCCGTGCAATGCTTCGGTGGGACTTGCGAATGTTGTGCTGAAAGCCTGCGCATATAAACCCGAGGACAGGTATCAAAACGCGGAGGAGCTTTTGTATGCTTTGGAGAATTACAGTGAGGACGGTGAGATAATTGAACCAACCCTCCCGATTGCTCCTTCGGTGATCGCTGCTCCGAAAAAAAGAAAGAAAGAGAAGAAGTCCTCTAACGCAAACGCAAAAGGCGATAAAAAGGATAAGAATGGCATAGTTCTCAACAAAAAGCCAATACTTATCGCCGCTGCTTCCGCTGTTGCTGTGGCGGCACTTGGCGGCGTTGTGTTGAGCGCGGCTTCAACCAACAAACCCGACGACTCAAGGCGTGATGTGTATGTTTCCGCGAGCCCTTCGACGTTAACTATGGTGCCAATAGGATCGATACCTCCCATTATCAATACGCCAGCATCCAACACTCCGGATGGCATGCTGACCGATATTCCGGATTTTTCGGAACATCCTGTTATAACCAATGATCCTATTGCATACTCTCAGGGCCCGGGAGCAACACAGGTGCCGGTTGTTTCCGGCGATACAAGCACCGTAGACCCTATTGGATCGCCTGCATGGTCACCTGTCGGCACTCAGCCTCCGGTTGTTACACCCGGTTCGACGGGCGCACAAACCCCTCAGAACACGGGTTCGGCAGCAGGGGATACACCGCCCCCCACACCGATAGGTACGGCTACACAAAAACCGACGAATACGCCCACGGCTAAGCCCACGAATTCGACAACCCCGAGACCGACGAATACACCTACTCCGAAGCCGACAACCCCGAGGCCGACGAATACACCTACTCCGAAGCCGACAACCCCGAGGCCGACGAATACACCTACTCCGAAGCCGACAACCCCGAAACCGACTGTAACGCCGACTCCGACGCCGAAGCCGACAACCCCGAAACCGACTGTAACGCCGACTCCGACTCCGATACCGACACCAACCACCGTGCCGGCAGTACACTTTAACAGCGCGGCTTTTGAAAATGCGCTCCGACGGAAGTACAATCTGAATGGAACCATAACCAACCAGATGCTGCTCAGCTTCACAGAGTTGGATCTTAGAAATTGCGGACTGACCGATATAAGCGATGTTGCTAAATTCAAAAATATCACAAAGCTTATATTGATCGAGAATAATATAACGAGCATCAATGCGGTAGCAGGCTTGACGAAGCTGACGGTTTTGAGGCTTGGTAACAATAGGATTACCAATGTTTCCCCGCTTCAGAACATGACATGGCTTCAGAAACTGTATCTTGATTATAACAATATCTCCAACGTTGCCCCGCTTATGAGACTTGTTGGACTCAAGACGATTTGGCTGTATGGAAACCCAATTCCGCAGAATCAAATCGATGCACTCCGCGCAGCGCTCGTGAACTGCACGGAATTTGGATGGTAACTTAGCCGGAACGGCAGGATGACTGAAGCACAATTGCTATATTATGAAGCTTAAGACTATCAAACAGGAATGCTCCATGAACGGGATACTTTTGCCCAAAAGCTGTTTACTTTGCTTGTGGGCATACTTGTCGTATCAATAATTGTTTACTTATTTGGAGAAGGAATCAATGGCAATGATTTTTGGTGGCATGTTAAGGTCGGAGAGTATGTAGCGCAAGCAGGAACTGTTCCAACACAGGATATTTTTTTCTGGATAGGAATAGAAAGGGGAATTCCCTGGACCGCTCATGAATGGCTGGCAGAAGTATTCTTTTATCATTTGTTTAGTAAAGGCGGCGAAATAGGCATTTTTCTCTTTTCGCTTGCTTCGGCATTGCTGCTCGTGTTTTTATTGTGGAATGAGGCAAGGGCAGACATCAAGAATAATCTGCCGCTTGGAGCGGTGTTCTTTATACTGCTTGCACCGGTGGTTTATTCTTTCTTTTACGGCAGACCTCAGCTTTTTTCGTTTTTTTTCCTGTTTGCTGAGCTTAAAATTTTGTTTTCGTGGCATGAAAAACGCGACAACAGGATTATTGTATTGCCATTTGTTTCGGCGCTGTGGAGTAATGTGCACGGAGGTTCATCATGCTTATCCTATGTCCTGTGCATCATATTCCTGGTTTCAGGGGCTTTTGATGTGAAATTGGGCAAAATAACAAGCAATAAGCTTTCTAATAAAGATATGGCGAAGCTTATTGCGGTAACCGTGCTGACTGCACTGGCTATTCTTATCAATCCGATAGGACTAAAAGTATTCATATACCCTTTTCAAAATTTAAGCGACAAAATAAGCATGGCAACCATAAGCGAATGGCAGCCGCCGGACGCGAAGGACCCGGGGATGCTGATTTTGCATTTTCTTCCAATTTTTATCATGCTTCTCGGGTTCTTCTCTTCGGAAAAAAGAATTGAGTTGATAGATTTTCTAATAATGGTGTTTTTTGTTTTTGCTTATTTAAGAAGTGTTAGATTCATAATGCTTTGGTATATTGCCGCAGTTTTTTGTGCATTTAAATATGTTCCCCGGTGCGGTATTAAGCAGATCAAGAGAAAATGGGAGAGACTGCTGGTTTATTCAGCAATTCTCGCGGCGTTGATCTTCCTATCGGGTTCTTCGGTGCGCTTGGTTAAAAAGATTCATAGCGGCAAACTGATCAGAACTGTTTTGGGAGATGAAGCGATAGCTGTTATTAAAAAGGATGATCCAAATAGAATGTATAATGATTATAATCTGGGAGAAGCGTTGATCTATAATGATATTCCGACATTTTTTGATGCAAGAGCTGATCTTTTTGTACACGATAACATTATGCGTGACGGCATGTCACTATCGTTCTTAACATTTATCGGCAATGAAAAAGAAACTGATATGACAATTGAAGCACTAATATCAAAATATGATTTCGACTCGTTTGCTGTGTTGAAACAAAGACCATTGTTCGTTTACTTGTATAGTCACCCTGAAGGATACGGGTTGCTATATGAAGACGAAAGCATGGCGTATTTTATAAGGATCAAGAATTGAAACAATATTTTTTTCGGGCTGCTTTTAATGGCAGATGAGGTTCAGCACATCTGTAAGTGGACAAGCTCAGCACATAGGTTATCCGGTGGAAGTCCACTTCCGCTTTTCAAGGCGATGGACGGCACAGTTTTGGCAGCAAAGAAGAGCATAAGCTGTGCCATCACAACCACGTTGGCTGAATCGGTGAAACAATGGGAGAGCGGTTTTTTGAGAGACAGGGCCTACGCAAATGATCGACCTCATTTTAATTATAGTTCGTTGAGCGGATAGAAGCAACCCCAACGCAGCCGTTCACTTTACCATTGACATGCAGAAGCACTATTGATCGTCCCGGGGGCTATCCTGTATTTCGGCAGCAAATGGGCGGGCATAGTCTCGATCATTCCCGGCGTCTTAGACGTTGATGTGCTCATTCCCGCGAAGCATTCCTCCGCATTCGCGATCGTCACCACAGGGCTTGTCACTGCTTCCGTAGTGCTAACTGCGATAGAATACAGACGAGCTTTGAAAAGTATAGACTGACAAACGCTCGGTTCTTCCTCTTGACAAGCATACCCCGGCTACAGCGGGTCAAAGGTCGAAACCTTTACAAGGGTAGGTTGGGTATAAAAAGGCTATTCATGCACTCTCTTTAAGGAGAGTGGGAAAACGGGTGATCGGATTACTTATAAAACACGAAGCTGTTTTATAAGAAGGATAGGACTGCTGTTTTATCATCAACAAGCCAACAACAGCTCCATGTACCAACGATGGCACAGAACAATTGTCGATCGTTTTTCATTATCGGTTTGCCACCTGTTACATAGTTTCTCTATGGAACGGTGCGCCTGCCGGCGGCGAATCAGCGCTGATGCGGCAGCTCCGTTTGCGCGAAATGCGAAGCCCGCCGCGATTTGAGGCGGGCTTGTATGCGGTATGAAGATCGAAAGTCCGATTGCAGCTCGGCACGAAAAGCGACGGCTCGGGCGGCATTACGCGAAAAGCGGCGGCTCTGGCGGCATTGTGCGGGAAGCTTCGGCTCTGGCTGCATTACGCGAAAAGGAACTGTTCTGGCGGCATTGTGCGAAAAGCTTCGGCTCTGGCTGCATTACGCGAAAAGCTGCGGCTCCGGCGGCATTGCACGAAAAGCTGCGGCTCTGGCGGCATTACGCGAAAAGCGGCGGCTTACTCCGTTATGTTTTTATCAAACATCCTTGCGATAACGCTCACGATGAGCGAAATATCGGTATTGGTGGTGTTTATCATAAGGTCGTAATTCAGCTTGTCGCCCCATTTCCTGCCGGTGTAGAATTCGTAATACTTGGCGCGGTTCTTCTCCACCTTGGTGATCTGCTTGCGCAGCTCCTTCACCGTCAGATGTTCGTTTTCGGGCGCCTTGGTGCGGCAGCGCTCTATCTTGGAGCTCATATCGGCATACACGAAAAGGCGGAGCAGCCTCTTTTGGCGCAGGATATAGTCCCCGCAGCAGCCGACTATCACGCAGGGCGATTTTTCGCTCATCTCGGTGATGATGCGGGCCTGCTCCTGGTAGATATTCTGGCTCTGCTCCATAAGGGGGTGCTGAACGGGGTAGAAGCTGTGCCCTATCGTGATGGGCATAAGCGTCACGGGGCGGTGCTCCACTATCTGCTGAACGTATTCCTCGCTGAGCTGGGTGCGCTTGGAGATCTCCGAGATTATCTCATCGTCGTAATAGGCAAAGCCGAGCTCCTCGGCAAGCCTTCTGCCAAGCTCCCTGCCGCCGCTTCCGAACTGCCTTGAAATGGTGATAACGTTATACATGGGTTTTCTCCTCTCTTCGGTTATTCTGAGGGCATCGCGCTCCGAGGCTTCGAAGAAACCGACCCGAATGCCCGTGCTTATAGTATATTATACCATGCCGTTCGACTTTTGACAACGGCAAAGAAGGATATTTTTTGAAAATGCCGTGTTGCGCTTTGTTTTTTAAAAGAAATATGCTATAATACATCACTGCCGCGTGATTTTTCGGGGCCGATTTTTGAATTCAACCCGTTTCCCGCGGCGCAATAAAGGAGTCCCGATCAAAAAGAAAGGAACAATAAAGGAACCATGAAAAATCTGTATAAAGCCGCCGCCGTAAGCCTTGCGGCGCTCATGGCTGCCGCCGCGCTCGCTTCCTGCGGCAATAAGGAGCAGTCGAACTCAACCCCCGCGCCCACGGAGAATGTGAGCGAGGCGCCCACGGAGAATGTGAGCGAGGCGCCCACGGGCGAGGTCTCCGCATCGCCGGAGCATACCCACGATCACGACGAGGATCCGCAGAAGATCTCCATCGGCAGGGTGGGCGTGAAGGAATTCACCATGGCGGATTATCTGAACGTATACCAAACGTACGCTCCCTACGCAATGTATATCCCGAACGTGGACGAGCTCGTGCGCAAGCAGCTTGTGGAGATGGGAGTGATCCTCACCCGCTGCGATAAGCTCGGCATCGCGCTTGACGAGCAGGATGAAAACGACGTGGAGCGCCAGTTTGAGGAGCATCTGGACGAGCTTTTCACCATGGCCGTTGAATACGGCATGGCGAGCGAGGCGGATAAGGACAATGCCGAGGCAAGGCTTTCGGCGATAGAAGCTCTGCTTGAGGAGTATGATTTCACCTTTGAATCGTACAGATCGAGCGTTATCGAGGATATGCGCAGCACGAAGCTCTATGAAAAGCTGAGGGCGATTACGGACGCCGAGGTGGAGTTTTCGGAGGCGCAGCTCAGGGAATATTACAATACCAATCTGCAAAAGGATAAGGAAAGCTATGAAAACAGCGCGGAGGCGTTTTCCTCCGCATACACCGCGTATATCACCGGCGAGGGACGCATCCCGCTTTACACCCCGAAGGACGTGTTTGCGGTGAAGCATCTGCTCGTTCAGTATGAAAATTTCGATGAGGTTTCGGAGGAGAACCCCGGCGTGTTCGGCGATGAGCAGAATAAAAAGCTGGACGAGATCCGCGCCGCGCTCGAGGCGGGGATCAGCCTTGAGGATTTTGTGAATAATTACGTTTCAAACAAGGCTTATAACGACGACACCGTGCTTACCGTAAGCGAGGACGGCGGGCAGGACGCATTCTCCGAGGCGTACCGCAATCACGGCTACGTTATGCACGAAACGCTTGTGAGCAGGTATTTCGAGGGCTTCGGCGCGGCTGCCTGCGTGCTTTATTACGGCGAGGATTGGGAGCTTAAAACCGAGAGCCCCGTGGAGGGCGGCACGCCCGCGCCCGTTTCCGAAAACGCCGTGCAGAAATACGATATCAAGCTGCACACCACCACCGACGGGCAGAAAATCGCCGAGGTGCGCTCAAACAGCATCGGCGGCGGCATCCACTTCATCTATATAAATGAAAGGCTGCCGGAGGGCGAGGCGAAGCTCGATATGGGCAGCGAAAGCGATCCCGTGTATTCCTCCGTTATGGAACACGGCAAAAAGGAAGCCGAGGATCAGCATTTCTCGGAATGCCTGGTGGAGTGGGAAAAGGAAACGAGCGTTGAGCTTGACGAC
Source organism: uncultured Clostridia bacterium (assembly GCA_947168565.1). Classification (GTDB taxonomy): domain Bacteria; phylum Bacillota; class Clostridia; order Christensenellales; family CAG-138; genus PeH17. The sequence goes on from CAMVMM010000015.1 coordinate 28,435, forward strand.
GAGCTGATAGCGCATTATATGAGCGAGGATCTCGGCGTGGGCTGATACCCATCAAAGCCTTGTGAAGCATAATTCGGAAGGAAGAGCGGATGAAAAGGTTTCCCAAAACTATGGCGTTGGCGCTTGCTTTGCTGGCAACCGCCGCCGGCCCCGTTTCCTGCTTATGGGAGAGAAGCCCGCAGCAGGCGCAGGAGCCAGCGGCACTGATCACTGCGGCGCCGACCGAAGCGCCGACGGAAGCGCCGGTTGACGCGCCGACCGATCCTCCCTCCGGTATGCCCTCGCAGAGCGCCGAAAGGATCGTCGGCACTTGGGAAGCCTCGGTGGATCTTGCGGAGCGGGTCAGGGCTGTTGCCCTAAAGGATCAAACGGGCATCCTTGGGAGCATCGATTTTTCGGAAGCCTTTTTCGATATAAGAGCGGTTTTCAATGAGGACGGCACCTATGAATCGCAGATAGACGCGCAGAGCTACCGCGCCGCCTGCGCCTCCGTATCCGCGCAGATCGCCCCCGCCATGAAGGAATATATGCTCCTGCTTGCCTCCGACGGCTATTTTGCCGAGCAGGGCGCGGATGAGCAAACCATACTCAAGGAGCTTGGCATCTCAAGCTGGGACGAGCTGGGCGATAAAATGCTTGCCGAAATGGTAAACACCGCATGGGAGGCGGAGCGCGGCGGCGAGTATGGGCTTGCGGGAAGCAGGCTCCGCCTGCTTGAGAGGAATGAGGAGAGCCGTCATACGGAAAGCTATATCACAGTCGGCTTCAGCGGCGATATAATGCGCTTTGAATCCGCGCAGGGCGGCGAAGCCGGCGCATTTGGCGCGGCGCTCCTCCCGCTTGAATTCCATAGGGCAGGATGATCCAATTGGCTATCCCGCGCCGTCCATCCCGGGCAAGAAAAAACAGTATAAGCAAAAGTCAAGCCCCGATCGAGCTTTTCGGTCGGGGCCTTTGCTGCGCTGAAAACCGGCGCAAAAGCAGTTAATATTTCGGGTTGATCATTTAATTCAATACTTCCGGCTTAAAGGTTTGGCTGAAGCTTTTTTATCGAAACACGCCCATGGTTCTGCGCATTATAAGCAGCGCGTCTATGGAGTTTACCATTCCGTCGCCGTTCACATCCGCGCCCGCGCCGGACTGCATGGGCAGTATGCCCATGGATATGCGCATCACCTTGAGCGCGTCCGCAAGGGTCACGCTGCCGTCGCCGTCCGCATCGCCGGGATATGCGCCGTAGCGGGAGAAGCGCGCCACAAAGCGCCTGCCCAGCTCCTCATCGGGGGTGAAAACCGTGTAATCGGTTATGAATCTGCCGTCCTCGGTATACCAGCCGTCGTAGGTGGTGCAGCCGTCCGCACAGTCCGCGCTGATGAAGAAAAGGTTTTCGTTGCTGTATTCGCTGTTTTGCGAAATGTAGCAGGAAACGAATTTGTTCCCGCCGTCCACCATGCGCAGAAAATCAATGCCCAGCAGCGGATTCGCGGTCAGATCCAGCGTTTTCATGCGGTTGTCGGTGCAGATAAGCACGGAAAGCTCCGGGCAGGAGGAAAGCTCCAGATTAGGTATCTGATTCCATCTGCACTCCAAAAAGCGCAGCGCGGCGCAGCCGGAAACGCTGAAGGAGGCTATGGAGTTGGCGGCGCAGTTCACAAGATACAGCGCGGTGCAGCCGGAAAGATCGAGCCCCGTAAGCGCGTTGCCGTTGATCACAACGCTTTCAAGCGCGGTGCAGCCGGAAAGCTCGAGCGCGCCGCAAAGCCCGCCGCCGACTATGTTTGCCGCGCTGATGCTCTGAAGGCGCAGCTTGCCGCCCTGCTCCGTCCAGCGGAAGCGGGGCTCGCCGTTTGCCGCCGTGCCCCAGGTTTCGGGATCGAGCACGTCGTAGGAGGAGGAGAGCTTGCTGCCGTTCTTCCGGCCCGAGCCGTCCGTAATCTCAAGGAAGGCCGCAAGCTTTGCATAATCGCCCTCGTCGTATGCCTCAAGCCCTTTTGCGGGGGCTTCGGGCGCTGCCTCCATCATGCCGAGCGGCGCGATGAGGATGCCGAGCGCGAAAACGGCGGCAAGCAGCAGCGCGATGGGCTTGATTCGATTCTGTTTCATTGGTTTTCCACCTTTCGGGTTTAGTTTTTTTGCTTGTGCCGATTCAGCACTGTTAACTCAGTTTATATAATATCATCCGCCGATGGCCCTGTCAATAAAAAATGAGAGAGAAGGGCGAAAAGTGAATGGAGAAAACCGAAAAGTGAATAGAGAAAACCGAAAAGTGAAGCGGGAAAAGAGAAAAAGGAAAAGAGAAGGGGAAAAAGGAAAAGAAAAGGGAAAAAAGAAAAAAAGGAAAATAAAAAGGGAGCCGTGCGGCTCCCTTGGGGGGGTGTGCGTCAGTTGAAAATATGGAATGAGCAGATAAAATTCCTGTGCCAGTACGGGCTGTTGAAGGTGCGCTCAACCACCTTGCCGTTGGACTGGGAGGCGTCTATCTGAGTCCACGTGTCGCTGCAGATGGCAACGTGTCCGTAGTAAACTATAACGTCGCCCTTTTTCACGTTGTAGATGCTGTTGTTGCGCGGATAGCGCGTGCAGCTTCTCCACATATAGCTGGTCATATAGCTCTGGTTTATGCCCGCCCTGTTCATGCACCAGTACACGAAGCCGGAGCAGTCAAACACGCTTGGGCCCTTGCCGCCGCGCACGTACCTGCTGCCCATCTTGCTTCTGGCGATGGAAAGGAAGTTGTTTATGCGGGCGCTGATCGTGCTGCCGGAATTACCCGAATTGCCGGAATTACCCGAATTGCCGGAATTGCCGGAATTACCCGAGCTGCCGGAGCCGCCGCTCTGGGGAACCACGGGGGAGGAGGCGCGCACCGCGCTCTGGCTCATGAGCTTATTCATGGTGAATCGGCCCACCTTGCCGTCCGCGTCCAGGCCGTTGTTTCGCTGGAAAAGCTTCACCGCCTGCTCGGTTATGGAGGTGTAATAGCCGCTCACGTCCTGCGCGCGCAGATAGTTCAGCTCGTACAATCGGGCCTGAACGTTTGCAACGTCCGAGCCGTGCATCGCGTAGGAAAGCACGTTGCCCGAAACCTCCTCGCTCTCAAGCATGGCGCAGGTGCTCGGCCCAAGGTGGCCGTCCACGACCAGACCGTTCTGCGCCTGGAAGCGGGTCACCGCCATGCGGGTGTCCGTGCCGTACATGCCGTCCGGCTCGGTGGTGAGATAGCCAAGCTCCTTGAGGCGAAGCTGATAGAAAAGCACGCGCTCGCCGTAGTCGCCGTATTCAAGCTGCATCGCCTTCGCGTCCGGCGAATAGAGCGCTTCCTTCGTGTTTCTGCCCACCTTGCCGTCCACGTCAAGGTCGTTGAGCTGCTGAAATTCCTTCACGGCGTCGAGCGTCGCGTCGTCAAATTCGCCGGAGCGCTCTTTAAGATAGCCCAGCTCGTAAAGCCTGTCCTGAATGTATTCCACGTCCGAGCCGGTGTCGCCAAAGGAGCAAAGGTAGCTTTTTGCATCGTTGCTGAAAAGCGTGTTGTAGGTGCGTGAGGTCAGCCTGCCGTCCACCGGCAGATCGTTTCGGCGCTGAAACGCTTCGATGGCGCCGGTGGTGACTCTGCCCAGATAATCGGTGGGCTCATCCTGATCCATGTACCAGAGGATCATCAGCCTTTCCTGCACGGCGGGGATAAAGGAATTATGCTCGCCGTAGTTCGCTATGATGCGCGAATCGCTGGAATGAATGCCGGGGGTGATCTGCGGCACCTCGGTCACGGGTATCTCGTAGCGCTCCGGCGCGGGGAGCGGCGGAAGGGAGGGCCGGGGCTCGTTTTCACCCGGCACGGGCTCAACGGTGTGGATCACGGGCAGATCGCGCATCAGAACGATATGCGGTTCAAACGAAGCGTAGGCCTCGCTCTGCTCGGGTATGGGCTCCGCAGTTTTTGAAGCGGAGGGGGGCGGGGTGAGCAGGGGATCGCCCGTCTGCCCGCCTGCGGGAGCAAGCGCGCTTCTTTGCGATAAAGCATCGGTGGAAGCGGGCGCGCTGCCCGAAACCAGGATGCCGAGCACCGCCGCGCCGAGCACGGCGACCATGATGCAGGAGATAACGAAACGGTTGTCACGGATACTCTCGATAAGCCTCCGTGCGGGGCTTGCCTTGGCGCGCCCGCGCTTAGCTGAAGCGCTTGCCGCCCTCTCGTTTGCCGCGCTGAAGCTTGCCTGCGCGGAACGGGTGCTGAACAGTTTTTTCATACTGCCTCCTTCTGATTTTGAAGCAGTGCGGCCGTGCCCGCTCTCCCAAGCGAACAGATCCTTTTGCCTTGCCGCCCATCACGATTCGCGGATGAGCGCGGCGCGGCGCCGCAAAGCCTCCTTCTCATTCTGCGAAAACGGCGGGCAAAAATGGAACTGATTCCCGCATCGATCGCCTGCGGGCGCGGCGGAGCGGTATTACGCCGCCGCACGGTGCCGTTTCGCATGGATTTTGGTTTCCGACGGGCCCTGTTTTCGGGAGGAAAACCCACCTGCGGCGAAAACAAAACTCATCGGAGTTTGTATTGTAACATACTATTCAAAGAAATGCAAATAAATGCTTGAAAAATTCGATTTTTCAGTACAAAAAAATGTCAAAAGCACTCAAAAAACACCTGATTTCACTATATTTTTCACAGCAAATATATAATGCCGAAAAAACGGGCTTTTTTGCCGCGGCGGGCGCATTTCAAAAAGTGAATTGCGGATTGTACTTTTTTGAAAAGAGGGGGAAGGAATGTGCGAAAAAATGTACTTTAAAGCCGGAGTGTGAAGTGAAAAGGGTGAAGGGTGACGTGCGAAGTGTGGAGAGTGAAGGGCGACGAGAGAAGGGTGAAGTGTGAAGTGTGAAGGGCGAAGGGCGAAGGGTGAAGAGTGAAGGGCGAAGGGTGAAGTGTGAAGGGCGAAGGGTGAAGAGTGGAGAGAAAAGTGTGAAGTTTGGAGATAGAAAAGGGAAAAGGGAAAAAAGAAAAGAGAAGGGCGGGCGTCCGAGGCGCGAGCCCTTCGTTAAAAGCCGGTAAGCTTTGCCGCTCAGCGCGCTTCGGCAAGCTGCTTATAAAGCTCCATATATTTCTTTGCGCTCTCGTCCCAGCCGAGATCGGCAGCCATGCCGCGCTCCACAAGGCGCTTCCATGCCGCGCGGTTTTCGCGGTAAAGCTCCACGGCGGCGGTGCAGGCCTCAAGAAATTCGCCGGCGGTGTACCCGCGGAAAACGAAGCCGTTGCCCGTGTCCGCCGCGGCATCGCAGTTCTGCACGGAGTCCGCAAGCCCGCCCGTTTCGCGCACTATCGGCACGCAGCCGTAGCGCAGGGCAAGCATCTGCGAAAGCCCGCAGGGCTCGAAGGCGGAGGGCATCAAAAACATATCCGCGCCCGCGTAAAACCTTCTTGCAAGCGCATCGTTCATCTCGCAGCGGAAGGCTATGCGTCCCTTGCCGAGATCGGAGGAGGCAAGCATACCGAAGCGCTCCTCAAGCGCGCGCTCGCCCATGCCCAGCACCGCAAGCTGCACGCCCGCCTCCATGAGCGCGGGCAGCGCGGCAAGGATCAGGTCGATCCCCTTCTGGTTCGTAAGGCGGGAGATGACGGCGGCAAGCGGCGCGTTTTCATCCTCGCAAAGCCCAAGCTCCTTTTGGAGCGCCGCCTTGCATTTTGCCTTGCCGGAAAGGGAATTTTTGGAGAATCTGCACTCAAGCGCCTTGTCCGTCCAGGGGTTGTAGCTCCTGCGGTCTATGCCGTTCAGTATGCCTAAAATGCCGTCCTTCCGGCTTGAGAGCAGCCCGTCCAGCGTTTCGCCGTACATGGGCGTGGTGATCTCGCGCGCATAGGTGGGGCTCACGGTGGTCACCGCGTCCGCATACACTATGCCCGCCTTCAGCGCGTTCACGTTGGAATAGTATTCAACGTTTGAAAGCGCGCGCTCGCCGATGGAAAGCAGCTCGTTTGTGAACTGCGGATTCATAAGCCCCTGATAGCGCAGGTTGTGGATGGTGAAAACCGTTTTCACGCGCTCAAATTCCGGGCAAATGCGGTACTGCTCGCTCAAAAGCAGCGCGATAAGCCCGGTTTGCCAGTCGTTTAAATGTATCACGTCCGGCACAAGGTCCAGCATCAGCATCATCTCAAGCGCCGCCCTGCAAAAATAGCAGAAGCGCTCCGTTTCAAAATCGCCGCTTGAATAAACGTATTCCTGCTTGAAATAGTATTCGTTGTCTATAAAATACCATTTCACGCCGTTTTCCTCTATAAGCTCAACGCCGACGTACTGCGTGCGCCAGCCGAGGTGAACGTAGAAATGCGCAAGGTGCTTCATGCTTTTTCTGTACTGCTCGCCTATCATGCTGTACTTCGGCAGCAGCACGCTCACCTCCGCGCCCTGCTTTTTCAGCGCAAGGGGGAGCGCACCCGCAACGTCCGCAAGGCCGCCTGTTTTAATGAAGGGAGCGCATTCGCTCGCAATAAGCATAATTTTCATGTGGATCAGCTCCTGTGTTTTTATAATTCACGATAAGTATTCGCTTCGATCCCATCGGTTCAATGCAAAGTAAGCGCCAATAGCCGACCGCGCCTCCGCTCACCTGAACGCCGCGCGGTTGCGCCATGTGCTTGGCGCGAACAGCAGCAGCATGGGCCAAACCTCAAGCCTGCCTATGAGCATATCCAGCGCGAGCACTATCTTGCTCAGCGCGCTCATGTGGGCAAAGTTTTCCACGGGGCCGACGGCGCCAAAGCCGGGGCCGACGTTGAATATGCAGGCAAAAACGGAGGAAACGGTGCTTTCAACGCTGTACCCGTCGATGGACACGAGCAGTATTGAAAGGAAGGTGAGCGCCATTATCGCCGTGAAATAAACCAGCACGGAGCGCACCACCGGCTCCGAAACGGGCTTATCGTCTATGCGCAGGGTGCGAACGTATTTCGGGTGCGCAAGCCTGCGAAGCTCGTTCCAGCCGTTTTTCACAAGTATCATCACGCGGGAGGTCTTGATGCCGCCCGCCGTGGAGCCCGCGCAGCCGCCAAGCAGCATCAAAAGCAGCAGCACGCATTTTGAAAGCGTGGGCCATTTGTCGAAATCCACGGAGGCAAAGCCCGTGGTGCTGTAAATGGAGGCGGCGTTGAAGGCGGAGTGGTGCAGCGCCTCGCCAAAGCTTGAAAACCGGGGCAGCACGTTTACGGTGATTATCGCCACCGCCCCCGCGTAGATAAGCAGAAACCAGCGCAGCTCCTCGTTTTTCACGGCAACGCCGAATTTCTTTAAAATAATGTAGAAATACAGGTTGAAGTTCACCGCAAAGAGCATCATAAACACGCCCGCCACCACCTGAAGATAGGTGGACTGCCCTATGTAGCCCGCATCCGTGACCATGAAGCCGCCCGTGCCGGCCGTGCTCATCGCGGTGGTGAAGGCGGTGTAGGGGCTCATGCCGCCTATCATCAGCAGCACCGCCTCGATTATCATCAGCACGAAATAAATCGCGTAGAGTATCAGCGCGGAATCCTTGGATTTGGCAACCAGCTTGCTGACGCTCGGCCCCGGCACCTCGGCGCGCATTATGTGCATGGAGCGCTCCTTGGAAAGCGGAAGCACCGCCATCACGAACACAAGCACGCCCATGCCGCCGATGAATATGATGAGGCAGCGCCAAAAGCCGATGCCGTGCGGGATCCGTTCGATAGCGCCGCAGACCGTGGCGCCCGTGGTGGTGAAGCCGGAGGCGGTTTCAAACACGGCGTCGATATAGCTTGTGAACACGCCGCCGAGCAGGAAGGGCAGCGCGCCTAAAAGCGACATCAGGATCCACGAAAGCGCCACCACAGCAAAGCCCTCCTTCGCGTAAAAGGAGGCCTTGGTGGGGCGTATCATAAGCAGCCCAACGCCTATCACGGCGATTATAACGTCCGAAAGCACGAGGGCCACAAGGTCCCTGCCTCCGGTGAACACGGAGATGATGACGCATATCACCATCAGCGCCGCCATGCTGAGCAGTATTTTGCCCAGCATATTGAAAACCATTCTATAATTCAATTTCCGCGCTCCAGATTCTTCCTTCTATTTTCAATGCTTCCCATTTAAAACTTATTGCGGGTGCTTCCCGTTCCATGCCCCCTGCGCCCCGCCTCGGTAAAGGCGGCGCTTCAGCGGATCGGGCCGGTTAGAATATCGGCAAGGTCGTTGAACATCTTTTTCTTGGTAACTATTATCACGCTGTCGCCGGACTGAATGCAGTCGTCGCCGCCGGGGATTATGGTTACGCCGTTTCGCACTATGCAGGCTATGAGCAGCTCGCGGTGCAGATAGCGGTTCAGTTCGCGCAGAGGCATTCCGTACATCGGGTGGCTGCCCTTCGCCGCGAACTCAAGCGCCTCTATGCGCCCTCCCACCAGCTCATGCACGGTTTCAACGTTGCTTTCGTCCGGACTGCAGCTCAGCGCGCGAACGAAGGTTAGAATTTTGTTTGCCGTGATCTGCTTGGGGGAGATTATGGAATCTATCGCGCCCTCCGGCAGCACGGCGGTCAGGTTTTCGTTGTTTACCTTCACTATAACCGTGCCGGCGCCCTGCCATTTGGCGGAAAGCCCGCTGATAAGGTTCGTTTCATCCATGCCGGTCAGCGCCACGAATGCGTCCGCGCTGTCCAGCCCCTCCTCCATCAGCAGGTCGTGATCGGTATTGTCGCCCAGAATAACAAGGGCATTTTTCAGCTCCGCCGCAAGAAAATCCGCGCGCTCGGGGTTGCTTTCGATTATTTTAAGCTGTATATCCGCCTTCTCCACCTCGTGCGCAAGGTAGTAGGCTATCCTGCTGCCGCCCACCACAAGGCAGTTGCGGATCTTTTTCTGCTTATCGGGGTAAACCATGCGCAGAAATTTCGCAAGCTCCTCCGGCGCGGCGGCTATATGCAGCTTGTCCCCCTCCTCAAGCACGAAATCGCCCTTGGGAATATAGCAGCTCTCGCCGCGCTGCACCGCGCAGATAAGCACCTTGATATGGAATTTTTTGTGAAAATCCAGCAGCGAAAGCCCGCGAAGCTCGTTTTGATCCTTTATGCGAACGCCCACAAGCTCCACCTTGCCCTTGGCAAAGGTTTCAACGTTCAGCGCGCTCGGAATGCGCAGCAGCCTTGAAATCTCCTCCGCGGCGGCAAGATCGGGGTTCACCGCCATGGAAAGCCCCAGCTCGTCGCTCAAATAATGGAGCTGCGCCGCGTTCGCGGGGTCTCGCACGCGGGCAATGGTGCGGAAAGCGCCCAGCTTGTGCGCAATAAGGCAGCAGAGCATATTCACCTCGTCGTGCGCGGTGGCCGCTATCAGCACGTCCGCATCGGCCACCCCCGCCTCGCTCTGCACGCGGTAGTCCGCGCCGTTGCCCTCCATGCAGATCGCGTCCATCTCGTTCGCGGCGCGGTCGAGCACCTCCTTGTCGTCGTCTATAACCACGATGTCGTGACCCTCGAGGCTGAGCTTTTTGGCAATAGTTCTTCCAACCTTGCCCGCGCCAACCACCACGATTCTCATAATTCTTACTCCTTAAACAAGTGAAAAAGCTGTTTTATTGCTGCATTATTGCTGCACTATTGCCGCTTTAGTTCCGTTTTTATTATAAAAAGGGAATGCCCGAAGCCATCGCGGCTTATTTGAACACGCCGCCGTTCGCGGCGTTAATTGCGTCCGCCTCCGCCTCAAGCGAGGCCCAGTCCGCCTCGGTGAGGTGCATAACGTACATTATGTTTTGCTTGCAGAGCTGCGGGCGGTCAAGCAGGTTTTGGCGCAGCTTGGCTATCTCGTCGCGCCAATGCTCCATGCTGAGGGGATGCCCCCATTTTGCTATCTGCCTGTCAAGCTCCGGCTCTATCTCCGCCGCCATGCTCTCAAGCAGGGGGATCAGGCGGTCGTTATTCAGGTAATATTTTGAAACGTAGATATAGCGAACGAGGAAGTCGTGCCGCCATTTTTCGTTTGATTCAAGCCCGCAGAAAAGATCCATCTGGCTCAAAGAACCGTTTGCACTCGGCACGCCCTTGGGGTCGAAATAGCAGTGCAGCACGTCGCCCATCGCGCTTGTGAGGGCGAAATCGGAATCAAAGAATATCGCTCTCCAGCGGATATTGTAGTCCGTGGTGCGCCAGTATTTCTGGTTAAACATATCCGCGTCCGTAAGGTACTGCCTTGCAATAAGGTAGTCCATTATGCTCTCCGCGTCCACCCATTTTATAAATTCATTATACCTTGCGTCCGTCATGGGTATGACCTGATCGTTTTGCACGGCGTAGCCGCGAACGCGCAGAAACTCGGTGTTCGAGCCCTCCAGCTCAAGCGTGTTGCGCTTGATGATGTTCGCCGTGTCGGGATCCACGCCGTAATGCGTTTCAAGGTAGTCCTCGTTCATGTTTTCCTTTAAATCATAAAGGCCCCAGTATTCGCCGTTTACGTATACAACGCAGAACCTTGAAGCGGATGCGTCCAGATTCATGTCCAGCACCGCCGTGCTTGCAAAGGAATCGCGTATGCGGGCGTTGGACCAGTCCTGACCCGCGTTGCGCAGCACCAGGCTGCCGAAATGCGTGAAGTAATCGCTGCCGAAGAAGGGGTAGGAAACGCTCGATCTGCCGTAGCCGCTTCTGAAATAGATGCCCAGCGATTTTTGGGGGTATTTTCTGGTGGAGGCGCCCGAAACGCGCACTCCCGCGTGGGATTCTATGCCAAGAGAGCCGTCCTTTTCATAGAAGCCGATATGGCATTCGCGCTCCACCACCGGCACGAAGGGCTCGCTTATCGCGTACATTTCTTTGAAATCGCCCTTGTCCATGGCAAGCGTCACCACGGGCAGCGTGTGCTTCTGCTCAAAAAGATAGGTCGCCGTTGCGTCGTCGCTGATAAGCGCGCCCGGAGCTATGCTTGCGGCGCGCAGCACCGTGTTTGAATTTATGCTGATGGGGGCGGTATAAACGGGGCTTGTCTCGGTGGGTTTGCTGCCGTCGAGCGTGTAGTGGATCACGGCGTTTTCACCCGCGCTCAATTCAACCGTGAAGGGCGCGGTGCGGTAAAGCTCCGTGTCCGAAAAGGCGGGAACGGGGGAATAGGCGGCAAAGCCCGAATCCGGGTTTCTCGTGCCCTTGGTGGCGGTGGTGAAGAAAACGCGCGCGCCGTCCTGAGAGCCGGGAGCCCTTCCGCTGGTTATACCGCTGCGCTGCGCTCCGGTGCTGAAATAATCCGCCATGCCGCCCTCCGCATCGGTAAGATAGATGGTTTCACCGGAGGGGGAAACGGAGAAATGCGCGGGATTCGCCCAATCCTTATTGATTTTCGACGTGCAGTTTATGGCGATATAGCCGCCCGCCGGGATCCAAAGCGCGGAGAGATCGTGCTTGAAAAGGTCGTTTGTGCTGTCCGAAAGGTGCCAGCCGGAGAGGGAAACGGCCTCGGCGGTGGGGTTGTGCAGCTCCACCCAGTCGAGCTCGCCGCTTCTCGGAGCGGACACGGCGCATACCTCGCTGATATAAACAGAAGAGGGGTTGAAGCCTCCAACCCCCATATGCTCGGTAAAACCGGCGGTAGTGTTCGCCTTGCCCGGAGTGGGCTTTGCGTAGTAAAGGATGCCGCCGTCCTCGCCCCTGCCGATGGAAACGTTCGGGTTCAGACCCTCGGGCACGGTGAAGCCGTCCCTCCTCATGCCGTTGTAGTTGAAAAGAAACAGCCCGTCGTCCGTGGAGGAAAGCTTGAAGGAGGCGTGGATCTCATCGCCCTCGGAAATATCCTTGCCTGAGAGGAAGATCAGCGCGTATTCGTGCGCGCCCAGCGTGATGCTCGGCACCGCCCACTTGGTGGGGTTCGAGGTGCTGTCCGAAAGGTAGTAGCCGGAAAGGGAAACGGGCGCGTCGGTGGCGTTGTAAAGCTCCACCCAATCCGAGCGGTCGCCGTCCTTATCAATAATGTCGTACTCGTTGCTCGGCAGCAGCTCGTTTATGCGGATGGGGTCGGATGCGTCCATATCGTGCCACACGAACTCGTTGAACGCCGCGCCGTCCGCATTTTTGCCGCCGGGAGTGGGTATGCCTGTGTAGGCAACGCCCGTGCCGTAGCGGATGGCGCAAACGGGCTCCGGCATTTCGGCGGGTATCGCCATGCTTGAAACCGGATTGCCGCCGCGAGCGAAAAGATACGCGCCGCTCTCAAGGGAGCTGATTTTAAAGGAGGCGTTGAAGCAGGGGTAGTCGCGGCCGGGTTCAACCGCTTCGCCGACGAAGCCGGAGCCGCGCAGCAGCACCACGGCATAGCCGCCGGGGGCAAGCTCGGTCTGCGGGAAGCGCCATTTATCGCCCTTTTCGGGATCGTCCGAAAGGAAGTAGGAGCCAAGATCCACGGTTTTGCCGGAATTGTTGAGTATCTCCACAAAGCCGTCGTCGCCGCGCTTGACCTCGTTTATCACAAGCTCGTTCGGCGTTTCCACGGCGGGGGGAACCGTTGCGGGCGCACCGCTCGCGTCCGCGCTGTGGGTGGGACTCGCCGTGTTCTGCGAGCCCGAGGGATCGCCGCCCCGGCGCGTGCGGTCGTACCACAGAAGCGCGAAAACCGCGCCCGCAAGCAGCACCAGCACGAGCAGCACTATCAGCACCGTTGTGAGAGCCGAACCCCGTGAATTTCTGTTTCCGGTATTATGCATAAAATATAAACTCCTTCTTTCGATTTCGCGCGCGGCGTGAGGAAGGGCAGCTCAAGCCCTCCGTCACTCCTCGCCGGTTTGCGAACCGCGCGAAAATTACAAGCATATTATACACCGCAAACGCGCAAAATAAAAGGGCGCTTTTATTAAAAAAAGCGGCTTTATGAATGGAATGTGGCAGATTGGCCCCTTTTTCGGATAAATTTTTTTCCGCAGCATAAAGTGTTAGGGGAAGGGCGCGGCGATCCTGCGCCGAAAGGGGGCGCGAAACCGCAAAAGTATTTTATATTGTAAAAATAAATTCAACCATGGAGGAGGAGCTGAAATGAGGTCGAAAAGGGCTGTGTTTTCGGGAGCGGGTGAAAAGGAAAGGGATAAGGCGGTGCGGGGAAGGCTGCGCGGTGTATTGAGCGCCGTGGGGGCGAACGCGCTGCTTTTTGCAATAGCGCTCGCGCTGTTTTTCGCGCTCGGGCTGCGGGAAGGCGGCTCGGTGCGGGCGGGGGCAAGCCCGCTCGGCTTCGCCTCGGGGCGCGGCGGCAATTCGGCGGTGTATCGCGGCAGAAGCAGCGGAAGGGCGGCGCTGCTCATTCCCGTGAGCTGGGAAAGCTCCGCGCTGACGGATATTTTGGCTGCGCTTGAGGGCGCAAATGCGCGGGCAACCTTCGCGCTGAGCGGCAGCTTTGCCGAAAAAAACGCCGTATTCATTAAAAAAATTGCGGATATGGGGCATGAGATAGCACTGATGGCGGAGCAGGGCGCGGATGAGCTTGCGTTTGCGGAGCTGAAAAGCGGCCTTCAAAGCACGCTCCTGCTGATAGAGAATATCCTCGGCAAAAGGCCGGAGGTGATGTTCACCGGAAGAAGCGAGCGAAGCATACGCGCCGCCGCCGCGCTCTCGCTTACTGCGGTGGAGGGTTCGCTTGATCTTGTGTGCGAAAGGGGGGACGCGGGGCAGCTTCTTTCGCGTGCGCGGGGCAATATTTCGCAGGGGGATATAGTTATCTGCGCCCCAACTGCGGCGTTTGCCGAAGCTGCGGCGGGCATTCTGAATTATTTTTCCGATTCGGGCTTGACGGCGGCAACTGTAAGCGGTACAATGTATGATTGAGGAGATATACTCCGTAATAATAGGAAATGCAAAGGAAAAGAAACTTGATATATAAAAAAACTCTGCCGAACGGCCTGCGGGTCATCGGCGAAAAGCTGGAAAACTACCGCTCGGTTTCCATCGGCTGCTGGGTCGGGGCGGGCTCCATACTGGAAATGCACGCGCTTGAGAGCGGGGAGACCCTCGCCGCCGGCACGGAATGCGGCATCTCCCATTTCATAGAGCACATGCTCTTCAAGGGCACCGAAAAGCACTCCGCCGAGGAGCTTGCGGAGCTTATGGATCTGCTTGGCGGCAATATGAACGCCTTCACAAGCAAGGACTGCACCTGCTTCTATGCCAAGGTAACGGAGGACAGCGTGAGCGAGGCGCTGGAGCTTATTTCGGAGATAGTTTGCACCTCCAAGCTGGACGAAGCGGATATAGAGCGCGAAAAGGGCGTTGTGCTTGAGGAGATCGCCATGAATAACGATACTCCGGAGGATCTTGTGCATGAAGCGCTCTGCACCCTCTATTACGGCAGCGATCCGCTCGCCTTTCCCGTGCTCGGCTCGGAGCAGAGCGTGAGCGCCCTCACAAGGAGCATGATCCGCTCATATATGGCGCGCACCTATCGGCCGGAGAATATAGTCATAGCGGCGGCGGGGAATCTGGATTTTGAAAGGCTCTGCAGCTGCGCTGAAAGGGCGTTTGATTTTTCCCTTATCGCCGACGGAGCGAGGGAGCCGGGCGCAAAGGCGGGAGCGGCGGGCGAAGCGGGGGAAGACAGCGAGCGCTTCAGGCTTATTGAAAAGGACGTGGAGCAAACGCATTTAGCGCTGGCGTTCCCGGGCTTTTCTTACGATTCGCCAAGCTATTATCCCATGCTTGTGCTTAATAATATCATTGGCGGCAGCGTCAGCTCCAGGCTGTTTCAAAGCATACGCGAGCGCAGCGGAATGGCGTATTCCGTGTATTCCGCGCCCTCGTCGTTTTCCACAAGCGGCTATTTCACCCTCTATGCCGGCACGGGCGAAAAGCAGGCGGCGAAGGTGCTTGAAATGATGCTCGATGAGTATGAAAGCCTGCTTCAAGGCGGCATCACCGAGGCGGAGCTTGAGCGCAGCAAGCGCCAGATACGCACGGGCTTCATTCTGGGCAGGGAGAATTCCTCCTCCCGCGCCTCCTCGCTCGGCAGGCGTGAGCTGCTCGGGCTTGCGCATCGCTCGGAGGATGAGATACTTTCGCTCATCGCCTCGGTCAGCCTTGACGACGTGCATTCCATCCTTCCCACTATGTGCTCAAGGGAATCCATGAGGGCGGCGATAGTGGGCAGGCTTTCCCGGAGTGCGGAGGCGCTTAAAAGGCTGCTTCAATAATAAAAAACGCGCTGCAAAAAAGCCCTGCGCACAAAAGGCGCGGGCTTTGAAAGCGGACACAAAATAATATTTAAAACGGTGTAAGCTATGGACAAGCTGGATAGAATCTTTGAAATGCAGAATATGCTGGATACCGATATCCGCACGCGCAGAAATCTTGATTTTTCCCAAGAGGAATGGATGCAGAAGGAGGTGCTCGCCATGCTGAGCGAGCTTTCCGAGGTGCTGGACGAGGTGAATTTCAAATGGTGGAAAAACGCCAAGCCCGTGGATACCGAGGCGCTTCAGGGCGAGCTGGTGGATATTCTGCATTTTTTCGTCAGCATGTGCCTGCATTCGGGTATGGACGCGGAAACGCTTTATAATAAATACGTTTTGAAAAATAAAGAGAATTTCGACAGGCAGTACGGCAGAAGCGAAAAGAAGGGCTACGAGGTGCTGCCGGACGGCGAAAACGGCGAAATCCGCTGCGAAAACCGCGAAAACAGCGAAAACCGCTGCGAAAACGGCGAGGGCGGCGAAAATCGGTGAAAAAGGCCCGACCGCTGCCCATTCGGAGGATAAATATTGGAAGTTTTATATATTAAAAAGAAAAAACGCAGGCGCGTCAAAAAATCCGTGCTGCTCGTGGTGGCGCTCGTGCTGCTTGCGACGCTTATCCTGACCCTTGTGCTCACCTATTTCGGCGGCAGCGTCGGCACGGCGCGATACGGCGCGGTGGAGGCGTCGCAGCGCGTGAAGGCGGTCGTGGTGCGCTCGGAAACGGTGGTTTCCGGCGGCGAATTTGAGGTTGCGGAGCGCTTTTTGAGCGAGGGGCAGCAGGTTTCGGCGGGCGAGCGCGTGATGGACGTTTACAAGCTCGGCTACAGCCGCGAGATCACCATGTCCCTTTGGCGCACAAGGCAGGATATTTATAAGGCACAGCTTGAGGTTTTGGGCGAGGCGCGCGATGTGGAGCTGCGCAATTACGACAACGAGGTCGAAGCGCTCAGGCACGGGCTTTCGGGCGCGGTGCTTTCGGGAAACACGCAGCGCGTGCTTAAAATGAAGGACGAGCTGACCTCCCTGCTTGCGGACAGGAGCGAGTATTTAAGATCCACCGTTCAGGAAACGGAAACGCTGCGCGCGCTGTATAAGCTTCAGCAGGAGCGCGAAACCGCCGTTTCGGATGCACGGCTTTCGCTTATTGCCGAAAAAAGCGGCATTGTAAGCTATTTTTTCGATGATTATTCGATCGCGCTCAGCGCGGATAAGCTCTCCACGGTCACTGCCGAGCTTTTGGACAGGATAGTTAAAAACACCGAAAAATCGCTGAAATGGCCCCGCACCGCGAACACGGGCGCATACCGGATAGTGGATGGCGGCGAATGGTATCTGCTTTTCAACACGCCCTCCTCGCAGGGCATGAGGGTGGTGCCGGGCGAAGCCTATCCCATAAAGCTCACCGGCTACGGCGAATTTCAGGGCGTGGCGCACTCAAGCTTTGTGAGCGGCGGCAGCGTGGTAAATATTTTAAAGGTAAATTCCGCCGTGGGCGCGCTTTTGAATGCGCGCGTGGTGAGCGCGGAGATAGATTATTCCTTTGAGGGCATCCGCGTTGAAAAGCGCGCCGTGCAGTTTGAAAACGGCGAGCCCTTCGTGGAATTGATGATGGACGGCAAGCGAACCGGCGTTTACGTGAACGTGTTTGCGGAGGACGGCGGCTCCGCCATAGTCAGCGCGAAAAACACTTCAAGCGCGCATCTTGAGGAGGGTGTAAAGTATTGGATACCGAAAAAACGAGTTTTCAAAAAATAACCGAGGGCATAGCGGAGGCCTGCTATAAAGCGGGCAGAAGCGCCGCCGAGGTGCGCCTTGTGGGCGCGACTAAATTCAAAACGGCGGAGCAGATCCGCCCCGTTATAGAGGCGGGGCTTGCCGAGGCAGGCGAAAACCGCGCCCAGGAATTCAATGAAAAATACGATTTTTTCATGGAGTGCGGCGTAAAGGCGCATTTCATAGGGGCGCTGCAAACCAATAAGGTGAAATACCTTGTGGGCAGAGCCGCGCTCATTCAATCGGTGGACAGGCTTGAGCTTGCCGCCGAGGTAAACAGGCTTGCGGCGCGGAAAAAGCTTGTGCAGCCGATACTCATCGAGGTGAATATCGGCGGCGAGGAGCAGAAATCCGGCGCCGACCCGAAGGAGCTTCGGGAACTTTTAAAGCTGATTTCCGATATGCCCGCCGTTCGGGTGGAGGGGCTTATGTGCGTGCCTCCCGCTGTATGCGAGGAGGAGGCAAGGGGCTACTTTGCGCGGATGAGGGAGCTGTTTTTGAGCATTGGGGAGGAGAAGCTTCCGAATGTTTTCATGAATGAGCTGTCCATGGGCATGAGCGGGGATTATAAAGCCGCCATTCTTGAAGGCTCGACCATGGTGCGGATCGGCTCCGCCCTGTTCGGCGCAAGATACGCGGCAGGATCGCAGGGCGCACACAGATAGCGCTTTGCGAAGGGCGGGCTGCCACCGCCGATTTTTTCTCCAAGCGCCAACAGATTTTTATAGGAGGAAAGATTGCTATGGCAAACATATTGAAAAAGCTTATCGATAATATCATGGAGGTGGACGACGAGCCTGAGCTTGAGTACACCGACAGCGTTACCGATGAAGGCTATGACGAGGGCGAGTTAGAAGCCGAGCGCAGGCAGCCGGTTTCAAGAAGGAACGTTTCCGCCGGAGTTACCAACCTGCCCGGCTCGAACCTTGCGAACCTCTCCAAGCTTGTGGTGTTTATGCCCGTGAGCTATGAGGACACGCAGAATGTTATAGACAACCTCAAGGGTCACAAGCCCATCATCCTGAATCTGGAGCAGATCGAGGTGGACGTGGCGCAGCGCGTGCTGGATTTTATCTCCGGCGCATGCTACGCGCTGAACGGGAAAATGCAGAAGATATCCGCAAGGGTGTTTATCGTTGCCCCGGCAAGCGTTGCCATCGTATCCAGCTCCGGCAATCCGCGGGACTGAGTAAAGCCAGCTTCCGCCGGGATTGACGGGTGCCGAAACACATGAAACAGGCGGGGGCGGGGCAGCCGACGGGCCAGGCCCGCCCGCCTCCGCACACACCGCGCTCCGGCGATGGGGCGCAGAAAAATCAGAAAGGGAATCACCCAATGAACAGGCAGGATATTATAAAAAGAAAGTTTTCGCATTCCTTCTTCGGCTACGACGTGGAGGATGTGGATCTGTTTCTGGATGAGATAATTCGTGAGTTCGACAGAATACATAACGAGCTGGATATTGCCGAGCTGAAGGCGGAGGGCGCACGGCAGCGGGAGGAAAAGATGCGCAGGCGCGCGGAGGCATACGCCGCCAGGCTTTGCGAGCTGGGCATAGCTCCGGAGGAGCTTGAGCCGGCGGACGAGCTATTGCGGACGGAGGAGCCCTACGCGGAGCCGGAGCCGAATGAAACCGAAAGCGTCGATACCGAATACCCCCATTCCGCGGAAGCGGAGCGGGAGCAGGCCGATGAAGCGTATGCGGATGACGGCGCAGAGGATCGGTAATTATCAGCGGCTTGACGGAGGGCGGTCCACCGCCTGACAGAGCGGCTCCACGGAGCGCGGAGGACTGTATTATCAATAGGAAGCTTTTTTGTAAAAACCGATCGAACGGGATCGGGCGGCTCCCTCGCGCGGCCGCCGCTTTTCTGCTTGCCTTGCTTGCGCTGATGCCCGCCTGCGCCGAAAACAGCATTGATAAGGACGCGGCCACGCATGAGCCGAGAGCGTTTGAGGAGCGGGCGGCTGAGGAGGGCAGGCCGAATAAGCCGACCTCGTCAAGGCCGCCGCTGGAAACGGAATACAGAATGCCGGAGGGCATGGAGGAAAAGTATTCTCTGCACACGCTCACCGTGCCCGCCGGCTCGGCGGGGCTGCACCCTTCCGGTGTGGAGCGGTTTGAAATAAGCTTCATCCTGCCGAACGGATGGACGGTCGGCGGCGCGGATACGCAGGTCACGGGCTCGTTTCAGCATATCGCGGGCGAGGGCAAGCCCCTCTATCAATGCGCCTGCTTTATGGATGAGGAGGGCAGGGTGGCGGCGGCGCTCAGCTTTGCGCCCTACGACGTGCGCTCCGCTGCGGATGCCGAGAGCGGCTATGAAAGGATCTACGAGGTGCTGACGCACGGCGACTACCAATTCTTAATAGATAAGCTCTATCTTCCATTTTATAACGGCACTGCAAGCAACCTTACCGCCGTTTCCAAAACAAGATACCTCAGGCCGGACGGCGCGGTGCAGTATAATCCGGCGGTGCTTTCGGCCGATCCCGAAAGGGGCGTTTTCATAGCGGCTGAGTTTGCGATAGGCAGAATAAACGCGCTGCAATTCATGGATTTTGCCGAAAGCCTGTGCATCTATTAGCGCGGCAGGATGGGGCGGATCGCAAAACCGCAAAACCGCGAAACCTCAAAACCGCAAAAACCGCAAACCCGCGAAACCGCGAAACCGCAAAACCGCAAAACCGCGAAACCGCATAAACCGCGAAAGCAAACAGAATGAACACTGAAAAAACCAAAACCGAGGCGGCAAAAAGCCGCGCAGAGGAAATAAAAAATGCCATCACGGGGATGGGGGAGACCACCCTGAGCGGCATCCTTGCTTCCGCACGCGCCTTTAAAGCGGGGCTTGGCGCGAATGCGTTGAACGATGCGGCCGAAGCCGGCGCCGCTTCGGGCGAAAGCCGAAGTGCGCCGTCAAGCCCGGAAGCGCAAAACCCGCGCGGCGAAGCGAATGCAAGGGCGGAAGGCGACGGCTTTGCCGTTGAAACGGTGGAGTACCGCGCGCCGGTTGTGATAAATATCGTGGAAGCGCCGCAGACCGATGCCGTGCGGCAGAGCGCTCAAAAGCAAAGCGGGCAGGCGCGGGCCGCTTCGGCGCGGAGCGCCTCCGGACTGCGCGGAAAGAGCCGCGCGGAGCAGATGGAGCTTATCAGAAGGCTGGCGGACGAGGCGGCGGAGGAGCTGCCCGCGCCATTTTTTGAAAAGCTGAGCGGCGGCATCGCGCTGAGCGAGGCAAAAAAGCACCACCCCAAATCAAGGAGCGAGCGCCCGCTTCTGGTGCTTGGCGAATACAGAAACGACCCGCGCTTCGGCAGAAGCATCATGCTTTACGGCGGCTCCATCATAGAAACCTTCCCGCGGCTCAGCGAGAGTGCGCTCAAGGCCGAGATACGCAGAATCGTGCGCCATGAATTTACCCATCATATAGAATCGCTCTGCGGCGAAAGAGGGCTTGAAATAGAGGATGAGATAAGCCTTGCGCAGTATGAGCTGGGCTTTTCGGGCAAAAACGGCTCCCACGACGGCGGCGGCGATCCGGATTCGAGATGAACCGCAAACAAAGAATAAAATATTCGAACAGGCCGCGCGCGCAAATGAAGCGTTCGCGGTTTTTTTGAAAAATAAATATATGGAAACACGGAATAGGGCTTGCATTCGCGCCAAAAGATTGATATAATGTAACAGACTAAGATTGTGTCAGCCTGCATAAGGCTGCCAGGTCGCGGTCCCGCTGCGCGTCTTTTTTCCGGCGCGGAGCAGAAAATCTAAGCTACAGCCTACCTTTCCGGCGGGCTTTAGACTTAAAGTTTTGGAAGGAGAAACACATGAAAAGATTTCTTGCAGCACTGCTTGCGGTAATGTTGACGTTTTCACTCGTCTCCATTCCCGTCCGAGCAGAGGGCGAGGTAGTCTTCACGGTCCCGACCATACAGGCCGAACCCGGTGATACGGTGGACGTTACCGTTATGATCGACTGTGCAGACCATGAAATGCATGTATTGAATTCGTACCTGCAGTTCGACCCGGAAGCCCTGACCGTGAATTCGATAACTCCGGGCAGCGGCATGAGCGCCAACGGCGGATTCGTTCTTCCCGATTTTGCCAGCGAGTCCGGCAAAGCCAAGATCGGTGCGATGTATCCCACCACCGGCTTCACCGGCAGCGGCGTTCTTATGACCGTGAACTTCACCGTCAGCGATGATGCCGCCGGCAGCATCCCGCTCACCATGGTCGTCACGGAGATCCGCAACTATCCCGTTGGCGGTACCGCCGTCGATCTGCCCTACGTCGCAAATGACGGCGCGGTCGTGGTTGCGGGTGCCGATCCCACGCAGGCTCCTGCCACCGATGCGCCCGCAGCGGATTTCAACGCTGCGGCGAACATTGAGGGCGGCGAACTTGTTTTTGACAATAACGTTTCCGATTATCCCTGGGAAGTCGTTACCGAAAGGGACGGCAGGACCTACGTCCGCAGCACCAACCAGGGCCAGCGCAGCACCGATTCCACGTTTGCTCTCACCGTAAACGCCGCCGAAGGCGACGTGCTCAATTTTGAGTATCAGGCATGGGGCGAGGTCAGCTCCTACAGCGGCAACGTGTGGGACGGTCTCCGCGTTGCGATCGACGGCGATTATGCAGACAGGTACTGGGGAAATGCTCAGCAGTGGACTCCCTTCTCCCTTGAGCTTCCCGCAGGCGAGCACACCGTCACCTTCACCTTCCATAAGGACAGCAGCACCGATGGCACCGGCGACTTTGCCGCCATCGACAACGTTGAGTACGTGCCCGCGGCCGATCAGCCCACGCCCGTGCCCGCAACTCCCGCACCCGGCACCGCCACCTTCGTGGTCGAGCCCGACTATCAGCAGATAGAGGCGGGTGACACCTTCGAGCTCACCGTCAGCGTGGACGGCGATTTCGAGGCGCACATGCTCAACTTCCAGCTCAATTACGACGACTCTGTCTTCGAGTTCGTTTCCGCTCAGAACGGCGCGGTCCTCAATTCGGCCGCTCAGCTTGAAGGCATGGTCGTGCTTGACGGCACCACCATCCCCGGCAGCGTGCGCCTCGGCGTGCTCATGCCCATCGAGCCCATGACCGAGACCGGCGAGCTGTTCACCGTCACCTTCAGGGCGAAGGACAATGCCGAGGTCGGCGTTTACGACTTCACCCCCGTTGTGACCACCTTCTCGAACGCGCCTCTTGACGGCAACAACAACCCCGTTGAGACCCCCATCGAGAACACCGCGACCGGCGCTCAGGTGGAGATCGCTGCTCCCGTTACCGAGCCTCCCGTAACCGAGCCTCCCGTAACCGAGCCCCCCGAGACCGAGATTCCCGTTACCGCGCCTCCCAGCGAAGTTCTTATCTTCGTGAATCCCGAGGAGCAGGATGCTCAGCCCGGCGACACCATCACCTTTAACGTTAAGCTTCTTGCGGTGATCGGCGAGTTTGAAGCACACAC
Source organism: uncultured Clostridia bacterium (assembly GCA_947168565.1). Taxonomy (GTDB): domain Bacteria; phylum Bacillota; class Clostridia; order Christensenellales; family CAG-138; genus PeH17. The sequence continues at coordinate 50,873 of CAMVMM010000015.1, forward strand.
CTTCAATCTCCAGCTCAACTACGATTCCGATATCTTCACCGTTACGAACGTTGAGTTCGGCGAGGTTTGCGACCAGATCCTTGCTCTTGAGGGCTTCCCGGTCTGCGATTATGAAACCATACCCGGCTCCATCCGCTTCGGCGCTCTGATGCCCACCGAGGGCTTCACTGCCGACGGCACCATCTTCACCGTTACCGCGGTGGTGAGCGACAATGCTCCCGTTGGAGATTATGACCTCACTCCGCTCACCGTTGAGTTCGATCATGCTCCCGTAGGCGAGGAGCCCACTCCCATCGAGCATCTGGACGTGCCCGGTGTCGTTCACATCACCGAGCCTCCGGTAACCCCCGTTCCCGGCACCGCGATGTTCTATGTGGAGCCCGATTACACCCTCACCGAGGCGGGCGAGCTCGTTTCCGTTGATATCATGGTCAGCGGCGACTACGAGGCGCACGCGCTCAACCTCTGGGTGGATTACGACAGCGACAACTTCGAGTTCGTTTCCTGCGAGTCCGGCGACGTGCTTGCGGACGCGGTTGACAACGGCGGCACCTTCGTTCTTGACGGCGAGACCATCCTCGGCTCCGTGCGCCTCGGCGTGCTCATGCCCCAGGATCCCATGACCGGCGAAGGCACCCTGTACACCCTTACCCTCAGGGCCAAGGAAACCGCTCAGCCCGGCGTCTACCCCGTTGGCATCGAGGCGATCGAGTTCATCAACTATCCCGCGATCGACGGCGTTGAGACCCCCATCGAGCATGAGGACATCCCCGGCGAGATCGAGATCACCGTTCCCGTGACTCCGACTCCCGAGCCTGTTACTCCGACTCCCGAGCCTGTGACCCCCACTCCCGAGCCTGTGACCCCCACTCCCGAGCCCATAACTCCTGTTCCCGGCGAGGTCACCATCTATGTCGATCCCCAGCATACCGAGATCGAGCATAACGACGAGTTCACCTTCGATGTTAAGATAATGGGCGAGTACGAGGCTCACGCGGTGAACCTCCAGCTCAACTATGACAGCAACTACTTCGAGTTTGTTTCCGCCGCCAACGGCGATGTCGTGATCGACGCTCTTGCGGACGATGCGGCGGTCGTGCTGGACGGCAGCACCATTCCCGGCAGCGTGCGCCTCGGCGTGCTCATGCCCGATTATCCCATGACCGGCGAAGGCACCCTCTTCAGCGTGACCCTCCGTGAGAAGGGCAACGCTCAGGAGAACGTTCCTTATCCGCTCACTCCCGTTTGCATCGAGCTGGTGAACTACCCCGTTGAAGGCGAGTCCACCCCCATCGAGCATACCGAGATCCCCGGCGACGTTGAGATAATCGTTACCGAAACCCCGACTCCCGAGCCGGTCACCCCGACTCCCGAGCCCCCGACCCCCACTCCGGTTCCCGTAACCGAGCCGCCTATCCCGACTCCGGTTCCCGGCACCGCCGTGTTCAAGGTACTTCCCGAGACTCAGAACGCCATGCCCGGCGACACCATCACCTTCGACGTAACCCTTGAAGGCGAGTTCGAGGCCCACGTTCTCAATCTCCAGCTCAACTACGATCCCAACGTATTCGAGATCCTGTCCACCGCCCGCGGCGAGGTTATCAACCAGATCATCGACCTCGGCGGCACCCAGATCCTCGATCATACCACCGTCCCCGGCAGCATCCGTCTCGGCGCTATGATGCCGACCGCAGGCTTCGATGCAAACGGCGTTATCTTCACCGTTACCGCCCGCATCAAGGATGCCAAGGATCCCGCTCCCGAGGGCTACCATGAGCTGACCCCCGTTGTTACCGAGTTCACCAACTATCCCATTGGCGGTGAAAACACCCCGATCGAGCATACCGACATCCCCGGCTACGTGTACGTCGGCAGCATCGTGACCCCCAGCCCCGTTCCGGTAACTCCGGCTCCCGGCGAGGTCACCATCTACGTCGATCCCCAGCATACTCAGATCGATCATAACGACGAGTTCGTGTTCGCCGTTAAGATCATGGGCGAGTACGAGGCTCACGGCATGAACCTCCAGCTCAACTTCGACAGCGAGCACTTCGAGTTCGTCAACGCCATTAACGGCGACGTTATCATCGCGGCCCTCAACAACGGTGCGACCGTTGTGGCGGACGGCGACACCGTTCCCGGCAGCATCCGCCTCGGCGTGCTCATGCCCGAGGAGCCCATGACCGGCGAGGGCACTCTGCTCAACATCACCCTCCGCGAGAAGGGCACCGCCGCTGAGAACGTGCCTTACCCGCTCACCCCCGTGTGCGTTGATCTCGTGAACTACCCGATCGATGGCGTATCCACTCCCATCGAGCACACCGAAATTCCCGGCGACGTTACCATAATCCCCGGCAGCACGCCGATGAACGCTGTGTTCTACGTTCTGCCCAACTACACTGTTGTGAATGCGGGCGAGACCTTCACCGTTGACGTTAAGGTCGACGGCAGCTTCGAGGCGCACGGTCTGAACCATCAGTTCAACTACGACGCCAACAACTTCGAGTTCGTATCCGTTGCCGAGGCCGAGGTAATCGAGCATATCACCTCCCTGAACGGCACCTACGTGCTTGACGGCACCACCATCCCCGGCAGCGTACGCCTCGGCGTGCTCATGCCCGAGGAAGGCTTCACCATGACCGGCACGTTCTACAGCGTGACCCTCAGGGCGAAGACCACCGCCGCCGTTGGCGTTTACGATCTCGGTCTTGTTGTGGACAGCTTCGTGAACTATCCTCTTGAGGGCGAGTCCGAGGACATCTTCAACTACGTGATCCCCGGTGAGGTTGAGATCATCAACGACGTCACCCCCACCCCCATCGTAACCGTTCCCCCGCAGCCCACTCCGGTGCCCGGCATGGCGAACTTCATCGTCGACGCCGAGCCCAACTACCTTGAGCCCGGTCAGGAGTTCCAGGTATCCGTGCGCATCGAGGGTGAATACGGCGAGGCCCATACCCTCAACCATCAGCTCAACTACGATGCGAACGTATTCGAGTTCGTATCCTATGAGCGCGGCCCCGTTGCGATGCAAATCATCGACCTCGGCGGCACCCAGATCATCGACGGCACCACCATCCCCGGCAGCGTTCGCTACGGCGTGATGATGCCCACCGATGGCTTCACCGAGCAGGGCATCTTCTACACCGCCACCTTCCGCGTGAAGGACAGCGCGCAGAACGGCACCTATCCCTTCGATCAGGTTGTTTCCGAGTTTGCGAACTTCCCGCTTGGCGGCGTTGAGACCCCCATCGAGCATAACATCATCAACGACAACGTCGTTATCACCACCCCCGACGTGACCCCCACTCCCGCTCCGATAACCCCCGAACCCGGCGTGGTGTTCATCTACGCGGAGCCCGACCCCGATGTAGTCGTTCCCGGTCAGGAATTCGTTGTGAACGTTCGCATCGAGGGCGAGTACGAGGCTCACGGCATGAACCTCCAGCTCAACTACGACACGGAGAACTTCGAGTTCATCCATGCCGAGGAGATCGGAAACGTTCTCGTTGACGCTCTTGACAAGAACGCCACCATCCTTCTCGACGGCGACACCGTTCCCGGCAGCGTGCGCCTCGGCGTGCTCATGCCCGATGAGCCCATGGATCAGGAGGGCATCCTGTTCACCGCACACTTCCGTGCAAAGGAGACCGCGCCCGTTGGCGAATATCCCTTCACCCCCGTGGCGGTCGATCTTGTGAACTTCCCCATCGGCGGCGTATCCACTCCGATCGAGCATTACGACTTTGAGGGCTACGTCGAGATCCTCCCCGGCGATACCGTGATCTTCCGCGCTATCCCCGATCCCACCGAGCTCATCCCCGAGCAGATCTTCACCGTTCAGGCAACCGTTCAGAACCCCTACGAGGCTCACGGCCTGAACTTCCAGCTCAACTACGATGCGAACACCTTCGAGGTCGTCAGCATCGCGGACGGCACCGTGGTCAACCAGGCAAGGCAGCTTGGCGGCACCGTCGTTCTTGACGGCGAAACCGTTCCCGGCAGCATCCGTCTCGGTATCCTCATGCCGCAGGAGGCGCTCACCGCCGAAGGCGACATGTTCACCGTAACCTTCCGCGTGAAGGCTTCCGCTCAGACCGGCGATTACGACTTCGTGCCCAATGCGGTCGAATTCGTAAACTACCCGCTCGACGGCGTTTCCACCCCGATCCCGCACGTTGACATTCCCGGCACCGTACATATCGGCGAAACCGAGGGCGTCATCTTCCGTGCGATCCCGGATCCCACCGTTGTGGAGCCCGGCGACACCTTCACCGTTGACGTAACCGTTGAGAATCCCTATGAGGCTCACGGTCTGAATCTCCAGCTCAACTACAACCCCGCTTACTTCGAGTTCGTATCCGCTGTGAACGGCGCAGTTCTTGCAGATGCGATCGCAAACGGCGGCACCGTTGTGCTTGAGGGCAGCCAGATCCCCGGCAGCGTACGCCTCGGCGTGCTCATGCCCACCGATCCCATGGATCAGGAGGGCGTGCTGTACACCGCAACCTTCCGCGTGAAGGACGGCGCACCGGTCGGCATCTATGACTTCACTCCTGTGGCAGTCGATTTCGTCAACTTCCCGCTTGGCGGAGTTTCCACTCCCATCGAGCACGTTGACATCCCCGGTCAGGTCGAGATCATCGGCGGCGTAACCCCGACTCCCGAGCCTCCCACCCCGACTCCCGAGCCTCCCACTCCGACTCCCGAGCCGCCTACTCCGACTCCCGAGCCGCCCACTCCGACTCCCGAGCCGCCTACCCCGACTCCCGAGCCGCCCACCCCGACTCCTGTGCCTCCCACCGAGCCTCCGGTAGAGCCCACTCCGGTGCCTCCCACTGAGCCTCCGGTAGAGCCCACCGAGCCTCCGGTAGAGCCCACTGAGCCTCCGGTTGAGCCCACCGAGCCTCCGGTTGAGCCCACCGAACCTCCGGTAGAGCCCACTGAGCCTCCGGTTGAGCCCACCGAACCTCCGGTAGAGCCCACTGAGCCTCCCGTGGAGCCCACTCCCGAGCCCACCACCCCGCCCGCACCTCCCACCGGCACCATTGCGCTGGTTGGCGTTGGTATCGCGGCGCTGGTAGCCGGCGCAGGCATCATCCTCTTCAGGAGGAAGGAAGACTGATCTTGTAGGCGGAAATAATATCCAAAATTCCGCTGAGTAACAAAACAAGGCCCCCGCCTGATACGCGGGGGTCTTGTCTATTACTTCGATAACTCTCTAATATATCAAAAAACTATTGAAAAGAATAAATAAATCATGATAGAATAGCGAGGCAGTCGATTGAATTGCGGTTCCGCGTGCTTTCGAAGGGCGGCGTTTGAGCCCCGGTTCTTCGCTGTAATAATCTAAGGAGCTTTCAATAATGAAAACACTCAAAAAGGCATTCTCCATTCTGCTCGTATGTTCGCTTCTTTTGACGGCGATCCCTGCGTTTGCGGAAAGCACGCTTCCCGAAAAGGGCGGAGTTATGTTCGGCGGCTATGCCGTGCACGATTTTGCCGAGAACGACTACAATAAGTTCATCACCTTCTCCGGCGATCAGCCCGGCCAGATCGAGGTGCAGTCCTTCTGCCTCACCACCTATGCCGCTGCCTACTACAACGGCGTGGTTTACGGCTATCTCTACGGCTACGATCAGGAAGGCACACTTCACGATGAGTTTTACACCATGAATACCCTCACCGGCTATATGATCGACTTCCCCGGCGGAAACGCGGGCGGCGAATTCGTTTATGCCATGGCATACAACTATGCGGATGATACCATGTATGCCCTCTGCGATGAGGATCATCCGTATATCGCATCCGTTGATCTTGCCACCGGCGAGCTTACCCGCTTTGTGGATATCAACCTCGGCAGCTTCCTCGGCCTTCGCGGTATGGCTATCAATGCGGACGGCGTGTTCTATCTGCTCACCATGTCCGCTGTGAACTCCCGCCTTCTCACCCTCAATATGGAAACCGGCGCACTCACCGAGATCGGCGCCACCGGCAAGCCCGCCTACTACGCGCAGTCCATGACCTGCGATCCTGCCACCGGCAGGCTCTACTGGGCGCAGCTCGAAACCTACACCAACAACGGTCTTTTTGAGATCGATCCCGCCACCGCGGCATGCACCTCCATGGGTAAGATCGGCGTTGAGGGCATGGAGATCACCGGCCTCTACGTTGTGTTCGATCAGGATGAGCCCGATTACCTTCTTGGCGATATAAACGATAACGGCGAGATCGATATGCAGGATGCGCTCATGGCGCTGCGTGCCTCCATGCAGCTTGTCGAGCTTACCGAGCGTCAGACCCTTGCCGGCGACGTGAATCTTGACGGCAGCGTCACCACCACGGATGCGCTCAGGATCATGCGCCTTGTGATGGGCCTTATCGACGAGCTTTGATCCCAACGAATTTGCCCCGCGGGTCCTGATCTGAACCCCAAAAGTTAGACAAAAGAATTAAATCAGGCAGCATCGAGGGCT
>CAMVMM010000016.1 GCA_947168565.1 uncultured Clostridia bacterium
AAGCGGATCAAGGTGCTGGAGCAGATGGCGGAAAACCTGTATAAGGAGTGGTTCGTCCGCTTCCGCTTCCCCGGGCACGAAACCGCCGAGTTTGAAAACGGTATTCCGAAGGGGTGGGAGGTTAAACGACTTGGAGACTATGGTCGCATCGAAACAGGCAAAACACCGTCAATGGAGGTTTCCGAGTATTACGGCGATGATTACTTGTTTATTAAGACACCGGAAATGCACGGTAATGTATTCGTTATCGACACAGAAGAAAAGCTTTCCGAACAGGGGCACAAAACACAGCCTAAGAAACTGTTGCCTGTAAATTCTATTATGGTCACTTGCATTGGCTCGGGCGGAATTGTAGCAATAAACGCAAAACCGTGTCATACTAATCAGCAGATAAATTCAATCATTCTTGACGACTCATCGAATCTTGAATGGCTGTTTTTCACTTGCAAATCAATGAAAACGACTGTTGAGATGTTTGGAGCAACAGGTTCTACAATGACCAATTTAAGCAAAGGGAAGTTTGAAAAACTGAAAGTGATTGAGCCAAAGCAGTCACTAATTGAATCATATCATAAGATTTGTGCGCCAATACTGGCACAAATAAAAGACTTGATGGAATTAACACGATGCCTAATCAAGCAGCGCGACCTGCTTCTGCCGCGCTTGATGAGTGGAAAATTGGAGGTGTAATGATGACATACTTTTCACGCAGAAACGGATATAATGACGATGGTATTAAATTAGAATGCGTCAGTAAAGAGCTTATTGGACGCATTTGGGCTCGATTCTATCAACAGGAGTTTGATATTTATGATATTCTTGATTGGAAAGGTTATACAACAGGAATTGAGAATATGATGATTGAGATGGGTGTTTCTTATGAATTCCCAGAAAATAGTATAATCAAGCAGAAAAATGCAAAACGGTTGGAGGATTTCATACTTAATTCGAAAAAGTGGTTTACTATTTTTGATTTCATAGAAAAGTATCTGCAAATCTGCGATAAAGGCAAAGTTGCTTCAATGAGTAGTTGTTTTAACAGAATACTGCAAGAGGAAGTTTCTGCATACAGAATACTTGACAATCTTGTGGTTCCGATAACAAATGAATCTGAATTAGCAACAATAAAAGAGGCAAAGCAAACACGATACGATAACGTCAATATTCATATTTCAAAAGCATTATCATTATATGCTGACAGGAAAAAGCCTGATTATGAGAACTCTATCAAGGAATCTATCAGTGCAGTTGAGGCCATGTGCTGCATTATTACTGGTCTGTCAGGGCATTCCGCAACATTAGGGAAAGCAATCACGAAGTTAAAGGATAATGGGGTGCATATACACACTTCTATGGAAAAGGCATTCTCAGCTTTATATGGCTATACTAACGATGAGCATGGGATACGCCATGGAAGTATTGATTTCACGGGTGCAAATGCAGAAGATGCAAAGTATATGCTGATAACCTGTTCTGCCTTTGTCAACTATCTAATGGAAAAATGGAGTAAGGGCTGATTAAAGGGAGTGTTATGATGGAAAATATGGATAAGAAAAAAGCTTTTGTGTTTGATACAAACTTTATTGTTCAAAATAGAGAACTCGATATTGTTGTAAAGAATCTGAGTTCAGAATATACTGTCTATGTTCCGCAAGTTGCTATTGACGAGCGAATTGCGCAACAGTGTAGAGAGCTTAAAAAGGAATATGAGACAGTACAACAGTTTGAAAAGAAATGCCGTAACTATGCGCAAGTAACCTTTACAAAAGAATACCCTGTTGCCGAACAAGCCCTAACTGAATGGATAAAAGCAAGCTATGCTAAACTATTCGGTAGCAATATTATCCCTGTTTCGAAGGACGGAAAAACCTTTGGTTTAGTTATTGATAGAGCAAACAGAAAAATAGCTCCCTTTTCTTCTGATGACAATGCGAGCGATAAAGGCTTTAAGGACTGCTTGTTATGGCTGTCTCTTCTTTCATTCTTTAAGAATCAAGGCGAGGATGAAATCGTCTTTGTTACAGATGATAACGCCTTCAAAAAGGATAATGCTCAATACTTAATAAATGAGTTTAATGAGGCAACCGGTAAAACAATCGAAATTAAGCCTAACTCGTTTTATAAGGACTTGACTTTGCCGCAGAGTGAGAAAAAGGACAAAAGCCACTTGGAGCCGATACCAAATCTTGATGTTTTGAGGAATCAGATTAATGAGACAATTCAAGCCCTTTGCGAGGTAAGAAGCGAGAATTCGTTTGGCGATGAATGTTTTGAGTTGACTTTTAAGACGGCAGAACCTTTTGATGATAGCATTGTTTCAATCTTTGACAGGTTGAAAAGTTGCATTAACTCGCATGTTTTCGATCTATCGATTAGAGCTACCGAAGTGTTTGCTGCCAATAGTGGTGTTGTTGATGCTGATAGTGAGATACCTATAATCTGTTTAGAAAAAGCCTTAAGCATTTACGAAGAAATAAAGAAGTCCTATCCCGATTATTTAGAACAGTTTTATTCGACAGCAGCAAAAATTCTTAACAGGAATCTTTTTCCTGCTGAGGATCTGTATGCGACACTGCCGGATGATTTCCCATTCTAATCCATATAAAATGCTAAGTATTGTTAATGGAGGTATTCTTATGCGCAACTTCATTTCCGAAGACGATATAGAACGGGCAATACTTCAAAAGCTTGAAGCGGAGCCTTTCAAATACGGCGTTCTGCGCTGCGATGCTTCACCGGATAAGCGCGAAGCGCTGCCGGACGGCACGGGGCGGTCGAGCAAAAAGGAATGCGTGCTGCCGGAGGTGCTGCGCGCGGCTTTGGCGCAGCTGAATCCGGGTATTCCAAGCGAAAAGCTTGCGGAGGTCTATAAGGAGCTTTGCCGCGACTACACGGGAACGGATATGACCGCCACAAACTATACGCTCTATAACCGTATCCGAAACGGTATCAAGGTTTCCTTCCGCAGAAACGGCAGGGATGATTTTGATTTTGTGAAGCTCGTGGATTTTGAGAATCCCGAAAACAACAGCTTTACCGCCGTTTCGCAGATGTGGATACAGGGGCGCGTTTACTGGCGGCGGCCGGATGTTATCATCTTTATAAACGGTCTGCCGATGGTGTTCATCGAGCTAAAAAACAGCATAGTTAAGGTCGAGGAAGCGTTCAACGATAATCTGAGCAATTATAAGCGCGATATTCCGAATCTTTTCGCCTTTAATCAGATCTGCGTGCTCTCAAACGGGCTTGAAACAAGGCTGGGCGCTTGGAGCGCAAGCTATAACCATTTCTTTGAATGGCTCAAGGTGGATTCGGAAAAGGAGCACCCGAACAGAAAAGAGATAAGAAGCGCGGCAAGCATTGGCGAAAGCTCCGTGAAATACTTTATAGACGGTCTTTTAAGAAAGGACAGGCTGATAGACTATATCGAAAACTTCATAATGTTCCGCAATCAGAAGAATAAGATCATTGCAAAGAATCACCAGTATCTCGGCGTGAATAATCTTATGGAATCGGTGAAAAACCGCGCGGAGCTGCAGGGTAAGCTCGGCGTATTTTGGCATACGCAGGGATCGGGCAAATCGTTTTCAATGGTCTTTTTCGCAAGAAAGGTTCGCCGCAAGATAACCGGCAATTTCACATTCCTTGTTATCACCGACAGAGCCGATCTCGATGAGCAGATACATAAAAACTTCGTTAAAACCGAGGTCATCGGCGCAAAGGAGGAGTGCCAGCCCAAGGACGGAAAGCAGCTTCGGGAATACCTTCAAACGAATAAAAGCTTTATCTTCACGCTTATCCATAAGTTCCGCTACGATAAGGGCAAGAAGTATCCCGTGCTTTCAACGAGAGATGATATTATAGTGCTTGTTGATGAAGCACACCGCACGCAGTATAAGGATCTTGCGGAGAATATGCGCACCGCGCTTCCGAACGCAAACTATATCGCCTTCACCGGAACGCCCCTGCTCGGCAGCAAGCGATTGACCAATCAATGGTTCGGCAGCTATGTTTCCGAATACAATTTCGCGCAGTCGATAGAGGACGGCTCGACCGTGCCGCTGTTCTATTCCCGCCGTGTGCCGGAGGTCGGGCTTGAAAACGATTTTCTCGATGACGACGTGCTCGATATAATCGAGGAGGAGAATTTGAACGCGGATGAAACGCGCCTGCTCGAAAACTCGGCTTCGCGCATACTTGAAGTTATTAAACGCGAAAACCGTTTGGATAAGATCGCGCAGGATATTGCGCATCATTTCCCGCGCCGCGGCTTCCTCGGAAAAGGCATGGTGGTTTCCGTGGATAAATACACCACGGTCAAGATGTATGATAAGGTTCAGCATTATTGGAGCATCGAAAAGCAGAAGATAATGCAGGAGCGCAACGCCGCAGCGACCAAGGAGGAGCGCGACGAGCTGAAGCGCATTCTCGATTATATGAACCGAGTTGAAATGGCGGTCATAATCTCGGAAGAAGCCGACGAGGTAGAGAAATTCAGAAAGCAGGAGCTTGATATAGCAAAGCACCGCCAAAAGATGAACGAGATCACGCCAGAGGGTGCGGATATCGAGGATAGGTTCAAGGATCCCGACGATCCGCTGCAGCTTGTGTTCGTTTGCGCGATGTGGCTCACTGGCTTCGATGTGGAAAACCTTTCCACGCTGTATCTCGATAAGCCGATGAAAGGGCATACGCTTATGCAGGCCATCGCCCGCGCAAATCGCAATTATCCGAACAAGCCCTGCGGAATAATCGTTGATTATGTAAATGTTTTCAAGTATATGCAGCGTGCGCTGACCGAGTATGCCTCAGGCGATGACGGCAGCGAGTTTCCCGCAAAGGATATCGACCGGCTTATAGTGCTGCTCGACAGCGCGATAGACGAAGTGGATGAGTTTCTGCTCGGTCTCGGTATAGATATCGGCGTGATCGCCGCTGAAGAATCGACTCTCGACAGGCTGGACGAGCTGCGCGCGGCATACGATACCATTGTTGCAAAAGATGAAGGCAAGGATAAGTTCAAGGTGATCCTCAATACGCTGATGAATCTTTACGAAGCATCGCGTCCGGAGATTTTTGAACGGAACTGGAATAACGAAAAGTTTTCGCCGCTTGCGTATCTTTATGGCCTTTTCCGCCACACGATCGATGATGAAAAGATAAACCAAGCCCGCATCCGAATGGCGCAGCTTTTGGATACGAGCGTTTCTTCGCAGGTTGCCGAGGATAACGATGAAGGCTTCGTTATCCACCAAGGCAAGGTGATCGATCTTTCCAAGGTCGATGTTGATGAGTTGAAAAAGGAGATAAAGCTTGCAAAGTATAAGGCGGTCGAGATCGATGATCTGAAGGCGTTTATCGAAAAGGCGCTGCAGCAGATGCTGAATAGAAACTGTATGCGCCAGCAGTTTTCGCAGCGTTTCCGCAATATCATTGACCGATATAATGCAGGCGGCTCCGAGAACGAGGATTATTATGAGCAGCTTCTTGAGCTGATTGAGGATCTCAAGGCCGAGGAAAAGCGCGCCGATGCCGAAGGACTCACCGAGGAGGAGCTTGAGATCTACGATATGCTGATAGCCGGAAAGAAGCTCACAAAGGAAGAGGAACAGAAGGTCAAGCTCTCCGCAAAGAATCTGTTCAAAAAACTTAGTGAGGAAAAAGCCGAGCTGATGGTCGTTGATTGGTACCGCGATGAGCAGCCGAGAGCAAAGGTTAAAACTGCAATCGAAACGTCGCTCGATGAAGATTTGCCCATATCCTACGATAAGGAAACCTTCTCCGCGAAGATCGACCTGCTGCTAACGCATTTTATCGATATGGCAGTGCAAGGCTATGGATGGGTAGCGGCGTAACAGAAGTAATTTAGTGTTTATGGCCAACACTTTTTATGATATAATAATCTTTAGAAGAAATAACTAGGAGGATAGCTAATGATGTTTGATCATTCTTACACGATAGAAGAACTCTTAGAGGCCAAAGAAGGAGAGAGGGTTCAGTTTAAAGAGGCAAGGAATAATTTCGATTATGATGAAGCTACGCGTTGTTGCTGCGCCTTGGCTAATTGTGGCGGAGGCAGGTTGGTTTTTGGAATAACAGACAAGAGACCTCGCAGTGTGGTTGGGAGTCATGCGTTTGAACAACCAGAACGTACGCGAAGAAGGCTTATCGATAAGCTAAAAATATCGGTGGATTTTCAGTTGTTTGATTACGACGGGAAACGTGTATTAGTATTTGATGTTGCAAGGCGCCCGCTTGGGCTACCGATTCAAATTAATGGTATTGCTTGGTGGTATGAAGGGGATAGTTTAATTCCTATGCCAGAAGAGATTCGACGTCGAATCTATGAAGAAACAGGATTTGATTTCTCAAGTAGTATCTGTAATTCCGCTACTGTTGACGATCTTGATATTGAAGCAATAGAGTCTTTTCGTGCAAAATGGGAGGAAAAGAGTGGTAATAAACGCGTGCACAACCTGTCGGTTAATCAGTTGTTGCACGATTGTGAAGCATTGACTGATGAAGGTATAACTTATGCAGCACTTATCCTCTTCGGAAAAAAAGAAGCACTCGGAAAATATCTTCCTCAATCAGAGATCGTTTTTGAATACCGTTCATCAAACGCATCTGGCCCAGCGAATCAACGTGAAGAATACCGCATAGGTTTTTTTTCATGCTACAATCGTTTGTGGGAGCTTGTTAACTTAAGAAATGATACCCAACATTATCAAGAAGGATTCTTTATCTTTGATATTCCTACCTTCAATGAAAGTGTAGTGCGAGAAGCTATACTGAATGCAGTCAGCCACAGGAACTATCAATTGGCCGGAAGTGTTTTTATCCGTCAGTATCCTGATAAGCTCCGTGTTGAGAGTCCTGGCGGTTTCCCGAACGGTATTTCAATTGATAACATTTTAGACCGTCAGGTACCTAGGAATAGGCGTATCGCCGAAATACTATCTCTATGTGGTCTTGTTGAACGCTCCGGGCAAGGAATGAATATTATGTTTGAAACGAGCATCAAAGAAGCAAAGTCTTTGCCAGACTTTTCTGGGACGGATGATAGCTTTGTATGTCTAACATTGAACGGTTTGGTATTAGATAAGAAAATGTTGTCACTGATTAATAAAATAGGCAATGAACGTTTGGGGTTCCTTACAACCGCAGATTTTCTTGCTATTGATGCATTGTATCATGATAAAACAATGAATGACAGCTTGCGACAGCGACTGAAATACTTGGCTGATATTGGCATCGTTGAACATATTGGACGGAACAAATATGTGCTTGCACGCAGCTTGTATAATGCCGCTGGTAAACCGGGCGTTCACACGCGAATAGTAGGATTGGATCGCGAGACAAATAAAGAGCTTTTACTAAAGCATATTCGGGAGAATAGCCCAGAAGGGACCCCTTTTATGGAGTTGCAGCAAGTACTGCCAGGACAGAATAGAAGCCAAATCCAAGTGCTGCTTCGCTCTCTTCGTAAAGAAGGGCGAATTCATTGTAAGGGGAGAACAAACGGGGCGCGTTGGTTTATAGGACCTGATCCAAATTGCGATTGTTAATTATATTTGATTGCAACACAATTGCAACCAATTGCAATTGTGTTGCAATTGGTTGCAATGCTTAATGCGATTCGTTCAACAATAAAACAAATAATTACTCTGTTAAGTTGATTTTGCAAATCAAGTAATAAACAAACTAAAACCAGTACGCTTTTTTATCGCCAATAATAACATTGATTCAGAAGCCGATCGGTATAACTCATGGTATGGAACGATGTTCCGTTCAAGAGTTGGGGAGGTCGGTTTTTAAGTGATGCTAATATATTTTGGAAAGTGAACGCTAAAACTTCAAAAAAGTGTGGAATACAGGGTGAAGGGCAATGCGGATGAGTTCGTATAGCCAATCATCATGAGAAAACTGCGAATGCTCTCTATGCTAAGAGTGTGCTTGAATAAATCGGTGTTCCGTGTATCGGTCATATATTTCTTAAAAATATACTGATCATGGTTTCAATAATCGTCGTTTCCCCCCCCTATACATATGGGGATAGTTGTTCAAGCGCATAGGTAGTGATCGATCTCGTGAGAACGGTTAATCATCGGAAAACAATTATGCCGATCCGCATGTCTGTTAGGAGAAAACTGATTTTGTTTTCCGCCTATGGGTGCGCAAAACTCAATTCTCATTCCTATACATACGGGGAGAGTTTATTCACACCGCGAATTAAGCTCAATGAGTGTTCTATCTGCCGTCAACCAAACTGATGGCGATGATAAACTGCGTGCCGATGACGAGTGCTGAAAATATACTTCCGCTCGATCCGATTGAAGTTGAACAAACGCCGATTTTCATTCCAATACATATAGGGGGATTATTTCGCAACATGAGTGACACGCGAGGAATCATATGTCAGCCTGGCGTTCGGAAGGTCGGGAAAGATGTTTGCCGAGAGATGAATCGGATTCAAAAGTTTCTTGCCACAGACCCCTCTAAATGCAAAATCCATTCCTATACAAATTGGAGGAATGATTGGCATCAATGAAAAGCGCGGAGGTTTTAATGCGGCGGTATCATTCTGAATATCGAAGTTTGTGCTTTTGCTCGGCAAGCCAATTTTGAAATATACTTCCGAATCAGACTCCCCAAATTGTAAATTTCGTCCCCTATACATACGGAAGGAGCTATTTTGCAAGTACTAAATGCAACCTTAGAGTTGGACGAGGTGAAAGGTGCTTTAAATATACTTCTGAATTGCGGTTTTCAAACCCGAAAAAAGTGTGGAATACAGGGTAGAGGGTAAAGAAAGCAAAGCGGGACGATTGGCTGATCGAAAGAACTATGAAAGGGGTATCGCATGACGACAGAAAACAATCCGCAACTGATACGAATGTAGTACATTGATTTGCAACAGGCGACATCAAAACGAGGACGGTTGGAAAGTGCTGGGCATGGTCGCTCCAAGAATGAAAATCAAGATCGCAACATTGCAAACCGTTCCCTTTGCATCATTGAAGCGACAACGAAATGAAGCTTGCAGTCAGTATTCTCTGCATTGTTGCATTCTTCGTTTGCCGCCGCTGCGTGAGCGCACAGCCGCGCCGTGTGCGCTCTTTGGAGCGATGGGTATGCCGTTGCACATCGAAGTGTTTGGCGCAGATTTGAGGCAAGGAAACCGCAGATTTGCGAAGCGTGGTTCTGCGTTAGCCTCGTGTCTTCCAAGCACTTCGTTCTCCCGTTTCCGTACTCTCCTTCGGGAGAGTGCAAGCATCGCATTTGACCGGTCATCGGCAAAGCCGCCGCCGTGCCAAATGCAGTTTTGCGGGCGGAAGCCCGAACCCACTTTTACGAAAGGAAGGTAATACTATCCTACACCTAAAACCTTGATTTGGACGGCATCTTTTCCGCTGTATCTGCTTCGTCAAATCTTGATTGACGCTCCGAGTCAAGCTGCGATTTTCCTCATTGATTCAGCGAAAAATCTGCTCGCCCGCTCTCAATGTTTTAGATGTAGGATAGTATAAAAAATGAAAAACAAAAAACTGTGCATACGCATAAGCGAGGATGATCTTTCCGCCGTGCACCGAAAGGCTGAACAGGCAAAGCTGTCGTTCACCGAGTATGTCACGCGAGCCTGCCTCGGCAAGCAGATAGTTGTTATCGACGGGCTGGATGAGATCATACGGCAGCAGAAAGCGATAGGAAAGAATCTTAATCAACTGACCATGCTCTGCAACATCGGTCGGGGCGCTGCCGTCGATCTCTCCGCATTGGTTGCGGAGTACGCAGCGGTCAATGAAAAGCTGTCCGAGATACTTGAACGAAGGAGGTGATAAAGTGGCAACGGTCAATATCATGAAGAATACCCGTTCGCAGACAAGAGCAGGGCTTGCGTTCATACTCTCCTATTGCAAGCGTGAAGCTAAGACACAGCATGAGGACAGAAAACTTGTTACCGGTGTCAACTGCGTTGCGGAGTACGCCTACCGCGAGATGATGAACACGAAGCTTCAATACGGAAAAACAGACGGAAGAATGTTCTATCATCTTGTGCAATCCTTCTCGCCGGACGAGCGGATAACGCCGCAGAGGGCGCATGAGCTTGCAATCAAACTTGCGGAGCGACAGTTCCACGGCTTCGAGGTTCTCGTTGCAACCCATGTGGACAAGCATCATATCCATTCGCATTTCGTTGTGAACAGCGTTGGCTGTGAGAGCGGAAGGAAGCTGCACGCCGATAATGATTTCATCCCAAAGCTGCGCGAAGCATCCGACAGGCTGTGTATGGAGTTCGGTCTCTCTGTTGTGAACGGCAAGAAGAAGGATAAGCAAGCGGAGCGTATGTCCTCAAGAGAATACAGAGCGGCGGATCGCGGTGAGAGCTGGAAGATGAGATTGATCGTAACGATCGAGGAAGCGATGGCTGCGGCAAGGTCGAGAAGCGAGTTCATTCGCATGATGGAAGCCGAAGGCTACGGTGTGCGCTGGACTGCGGAAAGAAAGTACATCACCTATACAACACCCGACGGTCAAAAATGTCGGGACAACAAACTGCATGAAGAAAAATTCTTAAAGGAGAATATGGAAAATGAGTTCGGAATACGGAATGAGATCTTCTTCGGAGCTGAAAGCTCTTGCGAAGAAAAGCATACAGACAGCGGAGCAAGCACAGCCCTGCGTAGCGGTAACGGAACCCAATTGGAAAGCGATGATAGATACGCAGAAAGCGCAGCTCGCAATGCTGGCAAAGCTTATGGATACGGCGGCAGCGCTTTCAACGAAGGACGAGATCACGGAGTATATGCAGCGGCAGATAGTCGTGCTGACGGAGCATACGGAGAACAGCTATCTTATAACAGAGGAGTTTCAGACGGCGATGAAGCAGGCGGCAGCGGAATACACCGCCGCGATGAAAACGGTACTCTCGGATATGTCGAAACAGGCTGGGAGTATGAAAGAGAGCTTCTCGCGGGAGCTCTCTCGGACGAAGGATACGATGAAGAAGTATATGCGGAAGATATTCTGGATAACGATAATCCCTTCGGCGATCACGGTCATCTATTATCTGACTCCGCTTATCTTATCGCTGATCTCTCGAATCTTTTAGACGAAGACCGCAGAGTGGAGGACAGCACCACAATGCCCAAGCAGAGAAAAGAGAAGAAAAGGAATCAAAGTCACGGTCCCAATATGGGCGGTATGTGACGGAAAGGATAAAAGGATAGTATGAAAACCGAAGGTCAGATCTATTTGGAAACGGGCATACTAGGCGGCTATATGCCAGAGAAGGTTAAAAAGCGAACTCTCGACGGAGGGAAGATCATGCCGATCTTCCGCGATACGGTATGCACGATCGATAACGGGAGGATCGAGTTGAGCCGTGAAATGCTTGTCGGCGGCAGATGCTTTCACGTGCGTTCAATCTTCAATGAAAAAGCAAACCGAACGGTAACCGAGCAGATGATAAGAGTCATCGACGGCGAACTTTCAAAATCGGAATAATTGGTCTGGATAATCCAAAGCCGATGCGGTATACTGTCCGTACCGTATCGGCTTGCCCAGGAAAGGAGAGAAAGAAATGGCAAGTCAAGAAAAATACACCATTCTCTACGCTCGCTTGAGTCAGGAGGATATGCAAAAGAAAAACGGCAAGGAGGATGATTCAAACTCCATCCAGAACCAAAGGCTGCTGCTTGAAAAGTACGCCGCGAACCACGGCTTCGGCAACACAATATTTATCTCAGACGACGGCTACACCGGAACGAACTTCAACCGTCCGGGCTGGCAGGAGGTAATGGAACTGGTCGAATCGAACCAAGTGGCAACGATCGTAGTCAAGGATATGTCCCGCCTCGGCAGGGAGTACCTTCAGGTCGGTCAGTACACCGAGCTTATCTTCCCGAGCTACGGCATTCGCTTCATAGCGATAAACGACGGTGTCGACAGTCTGTACGAGAATACGAACGACTTCACACCGTTTCGGAACATCATCAACGAGTTCTACGCCAAGGATTGCAGCAAGAAGGGAAGAACATCCGTGCGAGTGAAAGCGGAAACCGGCGCGCGAATAGCATCCCGACCTTGCTATGGGTACATGAAGGATCCCGATGATCCGAAACGCCACATCGTTCCCGATGAAGAAACCGCATGGGTAGTCAAGCATATCTTCGCACTGTGCGCTCAAGGCAGCGGACCGGCGCAGATAGCAAAGCAGCTCCAGCGGGAACAGATCGTCAATCCTTCCAACCACTACTACCGCAAGTACGGTAAAGCGATGACCGGACTCGATACAAGCAGACCATACCGCTGGACTTCGGCAACCGTCGCTTCGATCCTTGAAAATGAAACCTATCTCGGGCATACGATCAATCTGCAGTACACAACGATCTCATACAAGAATAAGCAGAGGATCATGCGCCCCGAATCGGAACAGCTTCGCTTCGAGAACACGCACGAACCGCTCGTGGACAAGCAAACATGTGATATAGTGCAGGACATACGAAAGCATAAGCGCCGCCATGCCAAATTCGCGGAGCAGAATATGTTCTCCGGGCTGGTGTACTGTGCGGACTGCGGAAGAACGATGGTGCTTCATAGGTCGCACACGATGGATGCCGTCAATAACAACTTTATGTGCTCAACATACAAAAAGAAGGGTAAGGAAGTTTGCTCCGCACACTATATCCGTGAGGTTGAACTTGCCGCCATTCTGCTGGACGATATCCGCAGGATCACGCACTTCGCACGGCAGAACGAGCAGCGCTTTGCAAGGTATATCGGCATGAAGCAAGGCAAGGAAGCAATGCGGGAGATCAAGGCTCTGCAAAAGAAAGCCTCTGATATGGAGAAGCGCAGAGCGGAACTTACCGCGTTATTCAAAAGGCTCTACGAAGACAATGTGCTCGGCAGGATCACAGACGAACAGTTTCGTCTGCTGTCAAAGGATTATACCAAGGAGCAGGAGGAAATCGAAGAAGCACTTCCGAAAGTGAAAGAACGCCTTCAAACGCTGAAGGACTCTGCTGCAAATGTCAGCCGATTCCTCGAGAATGCTCGCAAGTACACCGAGATCAATGAACTCACTTGCGAGATACTGCATATCTTCATCCAAAGGATCGAGGTCGGAGAACGCTCGAAACGCTACTCGCGAAGCGCAGCTCAGGAGATCAGGATCTACTACCGCGATATAGGGCTGATCGATGAAATGCCGGAAACGATGATAACAGCGGAGAGCCGTTCGGAAACGATAGCGCTCGAGGCAGCAGAAAGCGAAATGTCGGACGATGAAAAGGATATGCCTACAGCACAACCAACAAAACACGCAAGGATAGTTGTGGCATAACAGAATCAAATGTGACATAATGCATCCGTTGGCTGTGCAAACACAGCCCAACGGAAAAACTGAAAGGCAAAAATGCTATAAACGACTGTTCACAAAATGTCCCTATGAAAAGGACGAGAGTGCTTCCGATCACATTTTTCGGTACGGCGGCCGCTTCGAACAGCATTTTCGAGCAGCGCAAGCATTGAATCTGCCCGTTCAGCCTTTCTTGATTCAAAAAACTGTGATATAATATATGTGCCGCAGGCGGAGCCGCATCAGAGCGGCGTGTTCCGGGCATTGATGCAGAAGCTTGGGAAAGTGCTTCCTGCATTGTCGGAGCGCGGCTTGAAATCAAACCTTGAGGTGAAAAAATGAAGCTTTCTGTTATTTTTGAGGAAAAGCCCGAGAGCTGGGGCTTCAGGGGAGACCCGTATTTCTGGGCTCATCTGAAAGCGCTTGCGGAGAATATGGAAATGCTGTCTCCAAACGAGCTTGAGGAGTGGATAAAATCGGAATACCTTTCGGTTGCGGATAAGCCCCTGACGGATAAATACGGCGATTTTGCCGTGGTGAAGCAGTTTGCACACGGCGGGATGAGCTCCGGCGGCGTTGACAATCTGTGGTGGATAGAAACGGGCATACCGCTATTAAAAAGCAGACTGGAGGCGCGCTCCGATTCGGAAAAGCGTTGATAAAGGTGAATAAACCAAGCGCTTTTGCGCACAGCTGCGGTAAGCCAAGCCCGGATAGGGCAAGCACCGAATCGGCGGAGGAGGCCGCCGCGCCGGATGATAGGATCATCTCCGCATGGACCGGGCATGGTAATGCTTGCAGCGTCGCTCAACCGATCCGCGTTTGAAATCTTCCATGACTTGCGTTATAATGGTACCGGCGAATCGATAAAGCGAACGCAAATAACGAAGGACGGGGTGTTTTGCCGTGAAAAAAACTGCATTTATGCTTCTATCCGTTGTATCATCGATGCTGCTGCTTGCGGGCTGTGCGGTGCGTAATGACGCAGCAGAGGGTGATAAGCAGGCCTCGGGCGTTCCTTACCAAACGCCCCGGATAAGCGCGGCTCTGCCGACAGAGGCTGCCGAAACGACCGAACCCGCTGCCGAAACAGCGGCGCCCGCCGCGGAAACGACTGCGCCCGCCGCCGAAACACCGTGGATCACCCCGAAGGAGGAAACCGAAAAAATGCTTGCTATGCGAATAAACGATACCGCAGTTGCCGTGGAATGGGAGCAAAACGCTTCCGTGGAGGCGCTTGCGGAGCTTTGCAAGGCTGAGCCGCTTGTGATAGAGATGTCTATGTACGGCGGCTTTGAGCAGGTCGGCCCGATCGGCACGCGCCTGCCGTCGAGCGACATGCAGACCAAGACAGCGCCGGGCGATATAGTGCTTTATTCAAGCAATCAGATAGTGGTGTTTTACGGCGCCAATTCCTGGGCATACACGCGGCTCGGGCGCATCACGGACAGGAGCGCGGCGGAGCTTGCGGAGCTGCTTGAAAACGGAAACGTGACGATAAGCCTGAGCATGGAGTAACGGGCAGGAGCGGCATATATGAGGATCCTGATTTTGAACGGCAGCCCGCACACAAACGGAGCCACCGCCTTTATGACGGAGGCCTTTGCAAAGGGCGCTGCCGAAGCGGGGCATGAGGTGGTAAGCATCAATGTGGCGCATATGAATATTCGCGGCTGCATGGCCTGCGAATACTGCCGCGAAAAGGAAAAGGGCGTTTGCTGCCAAAAGGACGATATGCTTCGGGTATATCCCGAGATACTTTCAGCGGATATGATAGTGTTCGCTTCGCCCATATACTATTTCACGCTCTCCGCGCAGCTTCAGGCGGCGATACACAGAACGTATTCGATAGATATTCCCAAAAACGTCCGGAAAACGGCGCTTATAATGAGCTCCGGCAGTCCCTTTGTTTACGGCCCGGCGATCGCGCAGTATTATCAATCCATAGTCGAATACTGGGGAGTGGAAAACGCGGGGATCTTCACCTCAAACGATAAGCAGAATATGTCCGAAAAAAAGCGCGATGAGCTGTACCGTTTCGGCAAAAACCTTCGATAAAAATGAAAGGATAATTCTATATGGAAAAACTTGAGCTTACAGCGGAATGGGATAAGGTATTCCCGAAAAGCAAAAGGGTCGAGCATAAAAAGGTAACCTTCACAAATCACTTCGGCATCACGCTTGCCGCCGATATATATACCCCGAAAAATGCGGAGGGAAGGCTTCCGGCAATAGCAGTCTGCGGCCCCTTCGGCGCGTGCAAGGAGCAGAGCTCCGGCCTTTACGCGCAGGAGATGGCGGAGCGCGGCTTCCTTGCGATAGCCTTCGATCCCTCGTTCACCGGCGAATCCGGCGGCTTCCCAAGGGCAATGCACTCTCCGGATATAAACGTGGAGGATTTTCAGTCGGCGGTCGATTTTCTTTCCGTGCAGGAAAACGTCGATCCCGAAAGGATAAGCATCATAGGCATCTGCGGCTGGGGCGGCATGGCGCTTCAAACCGCCTGCGTGGATACCCGCGTGAAGGTGACCGTGACCTCCACCATGTACGATATGTCCCGCGTGGCGGGCTGCGGCTATTTCGACGGGGCGGACAGCGCACAGGCGCGAAACGAGGCCCGCAGGGCGGTGAACGCGCAGCGCATAGCCGATCTTAAATCGGGCGAATATAAGCGCGCCGGCGGCGTTGTGGATCCGCTTCCTAATGATGCGCCGTGGTTTGTGAAGGATTATTACGACTACTACAAAACCCCGCGCGGCTACCATCCACGTTCGCTCAATTCAAATTCCGGCTGGGCGGCGCAGGCGGGCACCTCCCTTATGAACACGAGGCTTTTTGCATACGCGGGCGAGATCGAAAACGCGGTGCTCATGGTTCACGGCGATAAGGCGCATTCCTGCTATTTCAGCCGCGATGCCTTCAAGCTTTTGAACGGGGAAAACAAGGAGCTGCTGCTCATTCCCGGCGCGGTGCATACCGATCTTTACGACAGGAAGGATATCATCCCCTTCGACAGGATAGAGCGGTTTATCAGAAAATACGTATAAATTCTATTATTTTAAGGAGACAGATCAAATGAACAGAAGCAGGGTCATCTGCCATATGTACGTTTCTTTGGACGGAAAGATAGACGGCAGGTATATGAGCGAGGACGAGCGCGCCGATTCCGGCGAGTATTACGACGTTGCCATCTGGGAAATGGGCAACGCGAACGCAAACGGCAGGCGCACGGCGGAAATGTATTTTGCCCACGAGAATATAGATTACGATAAATACGACACCTCCGGCATCGACTACGAGGACCACGTGCTGAAAGCGGAGTATTACTGGATCGTGTTTGACCGCAGGGGTTCCTGCAACTGGAGCGTGAGCGAGGTCACCTACGGCGGCAAAACGGCGAAGGTGCTGATGGTGCTCACGAAGCAGGTGAATAAGGCGTATCTGGCGCATCTTCGCGCTCTTGGCATAGCGTACGTCTTCGCCGGGGAAAAGGAAATGGAGCTTGCCCTCGCGCTGCAAAAGCTGAAGGCGGATTTCGGCGTAGACAATCTCATTCTCTGCGGCGGCGCCACCATCAACGGCGCGTTCCATGAGGCGGGGCTTATAGACGAGATCTCGCTCATCATGGCGCCCTATATCGAGGGCAGCCATAAGGAAAAGGGCTTTGCCGAGCTGAACGATTACATCGGCAAAAAGTACGTTTACGATTCCATAAAGCCCTTCTCCGACGGCGGCATCCAACTCATCTTCAAGGCGGCTGAATAAAAAAACGAGGCTCCGAAGCGGTGAAAAGCCGTTTCGGAGCCTTTTGCTTCAATATTCAAGGCCTCGCGCTATTCGTGCATAAGCGCATCAAGCTCCGCATCGGATTTTGCGGAGAGCTCGCCCTCTTTATAGAAGCGGGTCAGCAGGGTGGCGATCGCTTTTCCCTCGTAGGTGAAAACAAAATCATAATAGCCGGGTTCGCATTCGTCCGGAAGCAGATAAAAGTCGCCCCAGGACCATTCGTCCGGATTTTCCGCATCCTCGGGATAATGAAGATCGCAATAGTTCGCAAAGTTCGGATCGAGATCGGAGAATTTGGCTTTGTTGTAATACTCCTGATCGTCGCGGTGCTTGAGGATCCAGACGCGAAGAGCATAGTCTTTGTCGGTATCCGGGTAGAACGAGACCCACTCGTTCAGTTGAAAAATGCAGCGGACGTCGGTAAGGGAAGACTCTTTGCCGTTGAAGCCGTCGAAGGAGCCGACTTGGTTGCCTTTGATGACCACGCCGCGAAGGACGGATGGATCGCGGTCGTCAAGATTGATGATATTGAGCTTTCCCGAAAGCTTCGCGCCTTGGGCGGGCGGGTTCGTTTGAGCGCCCGGTTGCTCACCGCCGCTCGGCGTGGTCTGCGCCTGCCCGGTGGGCTGAGTGGTGTCCGAGGGCTTGGGATTACCGCTGCCCTTTCCGCATGCCGCAAGGGAAAGGAGCATCAAAGCGGCAAGGGCTATACAGATAAAGCGTTTGTTTTTAAACATAGTAACCTCCTGAATAATGGCGCTCGCAGGCGGCTCGACCGAACGGGCAGCTCTTTCGGCATCCCACGAGGCGATACAATATCTGAAAATACAACCGAATGGAAAACGGTTGTATATTCACATATAGAATACATCTAAAAAGCTCGCGTGTCAATACCATTTGCAAAAATCGTGCGTTGACGGAGCTTATGAAGCTTATTTGGAGGTAAAAAGATGGCTTCAAGCAGGGAATATCTTGATTTTGTGCTCGAAAAGCTGAATGCGCTTGAAGGGCTTACTTGCAGAAAAATGATGGGGGAGTATCTGCTGTATTACTCCGGAAAGCTCGTGGGCGGCATATATGATGACCGCCTGCTGCTCAAGCCCACCAAATCCGCGCTTCGGGTGATGGCGGATTCCGCAGGGGAGCTTAAAATGGAAACGCCCTACGACGGCGCAAAGGCTATGATAGCGGCGGATATAGACGATGCGGAGCTGACGGTAAACGTGATAAAGCTTATTGCATCCGAGGTAAAATAAGCCGGATAAAGCAAAGTCGATCCGGCAAAGCATAATAAAAAAATACGGGACTATCCCTTCGTTTTCACCTTTTCGGCGCATCGGCCTTCGGTGCGCCCTTTGCTTCGTTTAAAGAATTTTTATGTTTTTTTGAAAAAGCGCTTGACAAACGCTGTTTATTAGGATAAACTATAACCGTGGTTTATTGGAGTAAACAAGCGGAAAGGAGCTGCCAATGAAGGATTTTGAGCTTGGAGCAATACAGGAGCGCTTTGCGGACATAGTTTGGGAGCATGAGCCCATCGCCTCCGGCGAGCTTGCGAAGAAGTGTGAAAAGGAGCTGAACTGGAAGCGGCCCACAACGTACACCGTGCTCAGGAAGCTTTGCGAAAAGGGGCTGCTTCAAAACAGCGACGGCATAGTAAGCTCGGTTATCTCGCGCGATGAGTTTTATTCCGCGAAAAGCGAGCATATAATCGAGGATTCGTACCGGGGCTCGCTCCCCGCGTTCGTGGCTGCGTTCATATCAAAAAAGAGCATCTCCGCCGAGGAGGCGGACGAAATACAAAAGCTTATAGACGCATTCAAAAAGGAGGGCTGAAAATGAGCGGTTTGTTTTTGAAAATCATGAATATGAGCATCGCCGCCACATGGCTCATCCTGGCCGTGGTGCTCACAAGGGCTTTGTTAAAAAAGGCGCCGAAATGGATCACCTGCCTGCTGTGGGCGCTCGTTGCCTTTCGGCTTATCTGCCCCATCTCGTTTGAAAGCGTGCTGAGCGTTGTGCCGAGCCGCGAAACCATACCTGCGGATATCGCCGTGCGGCCCGATCCGGGCATAGATTCGGGAATCGCCGTTGTAAACCGGGCGGTAAATCCGGTCATTTCGCAGTCGCTTGCACCCGCTGCCGAAATCGGCGCAAATCCAATGCGCGGCATCGTTTCCGCCGCATCCATCGTGTGGGCGGTCGGCGCCGCAATAATGCTTGTGTACGCGCTGATAAGCTATTTAAGGCTTAAAGGAACCCTTGGAGCAAGCGTGCCGCTTGAAAAAGGGCTTGCCGCCTGCGATGAGGTCAAATCGCCGTTCATCCTCGGCTTATTCAAACCGATGATCTACGTGCCGTCCTCCATGAGCGGGCAAACGCTTGAAAACGTGCTCCGCCATGAAAGGGCGCATATAAAGCGGCTCGATCACTGGTGGAAGCCGCTCGGCTTCCTGCTTCTCTCGATCTACTGGTTCAATCCACTGTGCTGGGCGGCATATATCCTGCTTTGCCGCGATATCGAGCTTGCGTGCGATGAAAAGGTCATCCGCGATATGGACGGATCGGATATTGCTTCTTACTCACAGGCGCTGCTCGATTGCAGCCTGCCCAGAAAGCGCATCGCCGCCTGCCCGCTTGCCTTCGGAGAGGTGGGCGTGAAGGAGCGCGTTAAGGGCGTTTTGAGCTATAAAAAGCCCGCATTCTGGATAATTATGATCTCCGTTGCCGCCTGCGCGGTGCTTGCCGCCTGCCTGATGACCGATCCCAAGAGCAGCTTTGCGCTAAAAAGAGCGGATATCGAAAAGGTTACTTACTACAACGCCTTTACGGACGGCGATCCACTCATGGGCGAGCTGAACGCGGAGCAGACAGACGAATTGGCGGAGCGGTTTTCCGCCGTCCGCGAGGCGAGGCGGAGCGATGTCTACGCCGGGCAAACGCCGGGCTATAAGCTCACCGTGCAGATGAAAAACGGCTCGTTCGTGTATGCAAACGGCTATAACGCCTCCTTGGATATGGCGGAGATAGTGATGAACGGAAAAAGCTATGCGGTATCGGATGCGGAATTTGCTTCGTACCTGCGGAAGGTCTGCTCCGGCGCTATGCTGCACGCGATAAGCTATGAGCTTGGCGAAACAGCGGAGTATTTCACAGGCACACCCACCGAGGCCGGGGCGGGAGATACGGTTGAAATAAGAACCGCGGTGCTGTACGATGCGGATATCCACGTTTACGCTGACGGAGTTGAAATAGAAAAAACTCATTACGACAGCGATTATTGGGGCTATTCCTTCGTGATGCCGGATAAGGAGGTAAAGGTGAGCGCAAGGTTTTTCGGCAAGGAAGAGATGGGCAGCGGCGAAACCGAGCATATCGCCTCGCTGCGGAAGCTGTATCCGGAATACTTCGACCTGCCAGCCTCGGATGGGCTGGAGGTCTACGTGTGGCAGTTGGCTGCGGGCAGCTATTCGTTCGGACTTCTGCCGGGAACGATCCGAGAAAGAACCTTTGCCGAATTATTGAATCTCAAGGGAGTCACCAAAAAGGAGATGAGGGCGATCCTTTCAACCTACGATATAGACGAAAGCAGCATTACCATCTATCCGTGGCAAAACCCGATCTCAAGCTATGTCGGCGAATACTGGATCAGAATGCCCTACGAAACGGAAGCCATGGCGGAAAGGCGCAGGCAGCAATTTGTTGAAAAAATAAGGCAGATGCTCTTCGGCGAACCGAAAATATGGAGCCGCGAACTGCCGAATCAGGGGATGCAGGTGAAAACGGCGGTTGCTTTCACCACGTGCGTCACCGAATACGATAAGGTGTCGGACTGCCTGAATGCTGACAGGCTTTCTCTAAGCGCAAATTGGCATCTGCCCGTGTATAAGCTCGATACACAGGAGGAGCTGACCGAGTTCATGATAAACCATTGGCATATTTTTGACCTTCACTCCGAATATGACGGGCTTCCCTCCTTCCGCGCCGTAACGGAGGAATACGACGATGCGTTTTTTGCCGAGCATTCCGTGATACTCGCCTACGTGAGTTCATCTCAAAGCAGCTCCTACCGCTATGCGCTCCAAGGCGTTTCAACGCAGGGATCCGCGCTGACGCTGAATATAGCGCGCACGAACGATCCCGAGGTGTTCGACGAGATGGCTGCTGGCTGGTTCGTGTTTGCGGAGGTGCTGAAAACGGAGATAGCGGAATACACGATCTTCGACGCTTTGATGAACAATTGATTCCAAGCCCACTACCACGGGAAAAAGGGGAGCGGCGCTCATTTTGCGTCCGCTCCCTGCTTTTTTGCTTTGTACCCTTTTGCCGCGTCACCCCGTGAAGCTTGCAAAGCAGTCTGTCGGCCTTTCAAGCGCGTGCTCCGAGAAGTCAGGGCCGCCTGCAAAGCGGGGTCGGCATCAGCTTATAAGCTTGCTCAAGCGCCGCTCTGTTTTCCGCACAAAGACACAAAAGCTTATGATTCACCCGAGCCCTGACAATTCACGATTTGATTGAAAAAAGCTTCATTATAAGCTATAATTATATTATAAGCTCCGCTAACCCTTTATAAAAAAGGGCGGGGGGCGTTCATGCGTGAAAGCCGTGTGAAGCAAAGAAAAAATAAATGAAGAATTGTGAGGCAATATGAATACTGAGGTGATTTTCGGCATACTGATCCCGTTTATCGGCACGAGCCTGGGAGCGGCGATGGTGTTTTTTCTGCGCAGGCAGATATCGCGCGGGCTTCAGAAGGTGCTTGCGGGCTTCGCCTCGGGCGTGATGGTGGCGGCCTCCTTCTGGAGCCTGCTTCAGCCCGCGCTCGAAGGCTCGGAGGGCATGGGCAAGCTTTCGTTCATCCCCGCCGCCGTGGGCTTTTTGATAGGCATAGGCTTTTTGCTGCTGCTGGACGTAGCAATTCCGCATATCCACATGGATAATATGGAAGGCCCCAAAAGCGGACTCAAGCGCACCACGAAGCTTATCCTCGCCGTAACTCTGCATAATATTCCGGAGGGCATGGCGGTGGGCGTTGTGTACGCGGGCTGGCTGAGCGGCAGAAGCGATATCAGCTCCGCCGCCGCCCTCGCCCTTGCGATAGGAATAGCGATCCAGAATTTTCCCGAGGGCGCAATAGTTTCAATGCCGCTGCGTGCGGAGGGCATGAGCAAGGGAAAAACCTTTCTTTACGGCGTTTTATCGGGCGCAGTTGAGCCGCTTGCCGCCGCGCTGACGATACTTGTTTCAAGCGCGGTGGTGCCGGTGCTTCCGTATATGCTCTCCTTTGCGGCGGGCGCAATGATGTACGTGGTGGTGGAGGAGCTTATACCCGAAATGTCCGAAGGAAAGCATTCAAACGCCGGAACCATCGCCTTCGCCGTCGGCTTCGTGCTTATGATGATACTCGACGTGGCGCTCGGATAAGGCGGCAGAAGCATTGGAAGCATTATAACAATAAAATATATTCGTAATTGACAGAACAGGGATATATGTGATACAATTACAGAAGGTGAAATGCCGTGGAGCTTCATTTTGAAGCGCAAAAAACACCCTCGCCGCGCCGCGAACTTGCGGTGAAAACGAGGATTTGATCTTACCGCACGGCATTATTATGTTAAGAAATAAAATAGCAAAAATCATATAAGGAGTAGCTTTTTGCCATGAATTTTTTAAATAATTTCAGCAGCATCGCGCATAAATGCGCGGATAAAGCTGCGATAGTTGACCATGACGGCCTGCGGGAAACCTCCTACGCCCGCCTGGACGAGCTGAGCGGAAAGGCGGCGGCGAAGCTTCTCAAAATGGGCTTTTTGCCGGGAGATCCCGTGATGATCTGCCTTGGCAGGCGCATGGAGTACGTTGCGGCATATATCGGAGCGCTGAAGGCGGGCTGCGTCGCGGTTCCGGTGGTTCCGGATTATCCGCAGGAGCGTTTGGAGCACATTCGGCGCGATTGCGAGGCGGTTTACGTGATCCGCGACGACTTTTTTTCGGATATCGAAGCTTTTGACCCTGCCGAACCCGTAATTCTGCAGGACGGCGCGCCCGCCGTGCTGGTGTATACCTCCGGCTCCACGGGCAAGCCAAAGGGAATACCGCATTCCGTGCGCTCGGTTGCCGATGCCGTGCGGCGCAGCAGCCTGCTTTTGGAGGATCTGGAGCCCATAGCTTTCGGCGCAACCGCCCCGCTGTCCTTCGTGGCGTTCGTGCTGGAATATCTCAGCGTGCTGAACATGGGCGGCTGCTCGCATATTCTT
Organism: uncultured Clostridia bacterium; assembly: GCA_947168565.1. GTDB lineage: Bacteria > Bacillota > Clostridia > Christensenellales > CAG-138 > PeH17. Next base: position 23,404 of record CAMVMM010000016.1, read on the forward strand.
GAGGATTCCGTGCGCAGGGATATGCGCCTTATGGAAGCCTATTTTGAAAAGCACGGTATAAGCTGTGCATTCATAAGCCCGCAGATGCTCAAGCTGTATCGCGGTTCAAACGGCATGAAGCGCGTTATTGCGGGCAGCGAGGCGCTCAAAAACGCATACAGCGAAAGCTACACGATCTATAATGCGTACGGCATGAGCGAAACGCTTGCCACGGCGATGTATTTCGTTGTGGATAAGCCGTATGAAAACACCCCGATCGGCAAGCCCGCGGAGGGCGTTGAACTTTTCCTTTTGGATGAAAACGGAAACGAGGCCGCAAAAGGGCAGGAGGGCGAGATCTGCCTTCTGGGGTATTTTGCCGAGGGCTATCTGCATCAAAACAGCGATGCGTTCGTCAAGCAGGCGGACGGCAGAGTGCTTCTGCATACGGGCGATATCGGCCGACTGAATGAGAACGGCGACCTTGTGTATCTGAACAGGCGCGACTGGATGGTAAAGATAAACGGTCAGCGCGTTGAAACGGGCGAGATAGAATCGCGCCTGTGCGCCTGCAGGGGCGTGACCGGAGCCGCGGTGAAGGCCTTCGACGATGCGATGGGGCAGAAGTATCTTGCGGCGTATTATACCGCGCAGGGCAGCGTTGCCCCCGCCGCGCTTGCCGCAGAACTGAAAAAGGTTCTTCCGAAATATATGCTGCCGAGGTATTATAAACGCCTTGAAAAAATGCCCGTCAACGCAAACGGAAAGCTCGACAGGCTTGCGCTGCTCCCGCCGGAGATCGACGATTATAAGAGTGCATACGCCGCGCCGGAAAACGAGCTCCAGGCCGCGCTTTGCGGCGCGATCGAGAAGCTGCTTGACTGCGGCAGGGTCGGCGTGGACGACGACTTTTTCAGCCTGGGCGGCGATTCCATAAAGGTGCTTGCGCTGATCTCGGATTCCGGCATGGATGAGCTCACTCCGGATATGATCCTGCGCGGCAGAACGGTGCGCGGAATATGCGCTCTGCTTGGAGGCGCGGGGAAAACGGAGCGGATCGCGCATAAGGCCGAGCTTTCGGAATTCTATCCGCTCACCGAGGCGCAGCTTGGCGTGTATCTTCAGTGCGTTGAGGAGCCTCAATCCATGATGTATAATATCCCGATGTGCTGCGAGCTCGGCAAGAATATCGACCCCGAGCGCTTCGCCTCCGCCGTAAAAGCCGCGCTTGAAAAGCATAGTGCGCTCGGCGTGCGCATCGGCAAAGCTGCGGACGGCACTCCGGGCATGATGCCTGCGGACTTCACGGCGCAGGTTCCTGTAAAGCCGGTCGAGCGCCTTGAGGACGAGATAAAAGCCTTCATCCGACCCTTCGATATTGAAAACGAGCCGCTTTTCCGTGCGGAAATTGTAAAAACCGCGAATGGAAACAGCTTTTTATTCGATATTCATCACCTCGTGTTTGACGGCAGCTCCGTGAAGGTGCTGCTTGAGGACGCCGCAAAAGCCTACGACGGCGGGCGGCTTGCGGACGAGGAGCTGACTATATTCGATATTTCGGAATACGAAAAAACCCTTAAACAGAGCGAACGCTATAAGGCGGCGCAGGATTACTTCGATAAGCTTCTGAGCGGCGTGGATACCGATTCCCGCCCCATTCGGGATCACGTCGGAGCTTCCTTGCAAAAGGGAGCTGGCAGGATAGTTATCCCATTGGGCGCAGAGCTTGCGATAGACCATGCCGAGAATTTTTCAAAGGAGCGCGGCATAACCGAGGGAACGCTCTTCCTTGGAGCCTTTGCCTATACTCTTGCCAAATTCAACGGCGCGAATGAGGCGCTGTTCTGCACCGTGAACAGCGGCAGGCACGATCCGCGTCTTAACGGCGCGATAGGCATGTTTGTGAAAACGCTTCCGTTCTATATGCGCACGGATAAGGGCGAGCGCGTAGTCGATTACCTTGAGCGCACACAGAAGCTGCTTTTTGAGGAGATGGGGCATGACTGCATCTCCTTTGCCGAGCTTGCGCGGAATTATGCCGTCAGGCCGGATATCAGCTTTGTTTATCAATCCGAGCTGCTCAGAGGCGCGCTCACCCGCGACGGCGCAATTGAAGCCCGCTCGATAGAAACGGGCAGCACACAATTCGATATCAGCGTGATGGTGCTCAAAACGAAAAACGGCTATGAGCTTTCCGTGGATTACAGAACCGAGCTCTATTCGGCCGCAATGATGCGCGGCTTTGCCGATATGCTCATAAAGGTGGCTTCGGAGCTTATGACTGCCGAGAGAATGGGCGATATTTCCTTCGTTTCTCATTCCGCCGCCGAGACCCTTGCGCTCTTCAACCTTACCGCAAGGAGCTATGAGGTTTCGGATATAGTGACCATGTTCAGAAGGCAGGCGAAGGCAGCGCCCGATAATACCGCCGTTATCTGCAATGAGCGCACCCTGACCTACCGCGAACTCGACGATCTTTCCGACCGCATCGCAGCCTGCCTTGCGGGAAGGGGCATCGGAAAAGGGGACGCGGTGTCGGTGCTAATAAACAGAAGCGAGTATATGCCCGTTTCATCCATCGGCGTGCTGAAAAGCGGCGCAATGTATCAGCCCCTCGATCCCTCCTATCCGCCGGAGCGGCTTGAATTTATGATCTCCGATGCGGGAGCGAAGCTGCTTATTGCCGACAGGCAGCTTATGGACAGGGTGCCGGGCTATAAGGGGGAAGTGCTGTTCACGGATGAGATCGCCGCGCTTGCGCAGCCCGCAAAGCTTCCCGAAGGCCCTTCTCCCGAGGACGGCTTTATACTGCTCTACACCTCCGGCTCCACGGGCACTCCAAAGGGAGTGATCCTCGAGCACCGCAACCTGTGCAATTTCTGCCGCTGGTACTGCGAATACTTTGCGCTCGGCGCCGATTCCACCGTTGCCGCGTACGCAAGCTACGGGTTCGACGCCAATATGATGGACACCTATCCCGCGCTCACCTGCGGCGCAAGGGTCGTGATAGTGCCGGACGAGATCCGACTTGATCTTGCCGCGATAGAGCGCTGCTTCAATGAAAACGGCGTTACCCACAGCTTCATGACCACGCAGGTGGGAAGGCAGTTCGCGGAGTATTACACCGGCAGCACGCTGAAGCATCTTTCCGTGGGCGGCGAAAAGCTGACCCCCATCGCTCCGCAGGGCAAGAGCTTCACCCTTTATAACGTTTACGGTCCCACCGAGTGCACGGTGCTTGTGACCGCATTCCCGGTGGACAGGCTCTATACCTGCGTGCCGATCGGCAAGCCCGTGGCAAACGTGCGGCTCTACGTGGTCGACGATGCCGGCAGACTGCTCCCGCCGGGAGCCACAGGTGAGCTTTGGATCGCCGGCAGGCAGGTGGCGCGGAGCTATCTGAACCGACCGGAAAAGAACGCGGAAGCGTTCGTTAAAAACCCGTTCTCGGACGATGCCGAGTATTCCCGCGTATATAAAACGGGCGACGCGGTCCGCTGGAATCAGCGCGGCGAGATAGATTTCGTCGGCAGAGGCGACGGGCAGGTGAAGATACGCGGCTTCCGCATCGAGCTTACCGAGGTCGAGGGCGTGATACGCGAGTTCCCAGGAGTTGCGGACGCCACGGTGCAGGCGTTTGATCTGCCCTCCGGCGGCAAATACCTTGCGGCTTATATCGTGTGCGATGGAAAGCTGGATAAGGACGCGCTGCGTGCGTTCATCCTGGAGCGCAAGCCGCCGTATATGGTTCCGGAGGCGATAATGCAGATCGAGCGCATCCCTCTGAACCAGAATCAGAAGGTGAACAGGCGCGCCCTGCCCATGCCCGAAAGGAAGGCGGAAAACGCCGTTCCGCCGCAGACCGAGCTGCAGCGGGAGATCTTCGATATAGCCGCGGAGGTGATAGGCCACGGCGATTTCGGAGTGAATACCGATCTTTATGAGGCGGGACTCACCTCCATAGCCACCCTCAAGCTGAACGTGCGGCTTTCCGAAAGATTCAAGGTGCCGGTAAAATCGGCCGATCTGAAGGAAAACAGCACCGTTGAAAAGCTGGAGCGCTTTTTCCAAGGCGCGGACGGCGGAGCGGAGGAGAAATTCGAGATGATGGCGGATTACGCCCTCACCAAGACGCAGGAGGGCATATTCGTTGAATCCATCGCCAAGGCGGACAGCACCGTTTACAACGTGCCGCTGCTGCTTGAGATCAGCCCCGAGCTCGACACGGAAAGGCTGAAAAAGGCGATCGTGGCGGCGGTGAACGCGCATCCCTATATCAAGACCCGCCTGTTTATGAATGAAAACGGGGACGTGCGCCAGCGCAGGCTGGACGGCGACTTCTCCTTCGATGAAAACGAAATAGAGCTTATCGGCACCGACCGGATCGAAAGCGTGGCGGGAGAGCTTGTGAAGCCCTTCAAGCTGCTCGGCGGCAGGCTGTTCCGCGTGAAGCTTATTAAGGCGGATCGCAGCTATATGCTGCTGGAGATGCACCACGTAATCAGCGACGGCACCTCGCTTAATATACTGCTTGACGACATAGAGCGCTCGTACCGCGGCGAAAAACCGGAGGCGGAGACTTTCAGCGGCTACGAGGTGGTGCTGAACGAGCAGAGGCTCCGCGAGGGCGAATACCTTGAAAAGGCCAAGAGCTATTACGAAAACCTGCTTGACGGCGTGGACACGGACTGCCTGCCGGTTGCGGATATACGCGATATGCGGCCGGACGGAGTGGCGCAGGGCTCGCTTTTGAGCGAAAACGTTACCGTGGAGGACGTTAAGCATTTTTGCGAGGTGAACCGCTGCGGCATGAACGCCTTCTTCACGTCCGTGTTCGGCCTTGTGCTCTCGCGCTTCAACGGAATGCAGCAGAGCGCCTTTGCCGGCATCTACAACGGCAGAAACGATTCCCGCCTTGCACGCACCGTGAGCATGCTCGTCAAGACCCTGCCCATAGTTGCAGCCGCCTCAAACGATAAAACGATTGGAGAATACGTTTCCTCAATGAACGGCCAGCTTCTTGACAGCATGGCAAACGATATCTATTCCTTTGCGGAGATCAGCCGCGAATACGGCGCCAAGGCGGACGTGATGTTCGTTTATCAGGGCGATGAGATGGAGCCGGACAGCTTCTGCGGCTTCCCCGCGCGCATAGTGCCGCTCAGCCTCGACACCGTGAAGGCGCCGCTGAACGTGTTCGTGTACCTGAAGGACAACAGGGTGCGCTGGGCAAGCGAATACAATTCCGGCCTGTACAGCGCGGAGCTGATGCAGGGGTTGCTTGAGGCGCTGGACAAGGCCGCCGAGGAATGCCTGAAAAAGACGCTGCTCGGGGACGTTTCCATCCTTACCGAGAAGGCAAGGAGGATGGTAGACGGCTTCAACGAAACGGATAACCCCTATGACGATGCCAAAACCGTGGTGGATCTTTTCACGGTGCAGGCTCAAAAAACGCCGGAGCGCACCGCCGTGGTGTATGAAAACAGGAGCTATACCTATTCTCAGCTTGAGCTGCTCACGCGAAGGCTTGCGCAGCACCTCACGGCAAAGGGCGTTGGAAGGGAAACCGTGACCGCCGTGCTCATCCCAAGGTGCGAGCACATGGTGATCTGCTCGCTCGGCGTGCTTCGCGCGGGCGGAGCGTATCTGCCGCTCGATCCCACCTACCCGCCGGAAAGGCTGAATCTTATGGTGAAGGATTCCGGAGCCGGGGTGCTTATCACCACGCCGGAGCTGAACGCCATGATCTCGGACGAATTCACCGGCCCCAGGATAATGACGGACGAGATTGCGCAAATGGAGGAGCTGGGCATCGAGCTTACCGCACCCAAGCCCGAAAACCTGTTCGTGATGCTGTATACCTCCGGCTCCACCGGCACCCCGAAGGGCGTTATGCTGGAGCATAGAAACGTGTTTGCATTCTTCACCTGGTATATCAGAAAAACCGGAGTGGATGAAAACACCCGCGCCTCATCCTACGCAAGCTATGGCTTCGACGCCTGTATGCAGGATCTTTACCCCGCGCTGATGTGCGGCGGCTGCGTATACATTATTCCGGACGATATGAGGCTGGATCTGAACCGTCTCAGGGAGTATTTCTGCGAAAACGGAATGACCCACGCCTTTATGACCACCCAGATCGGCAGGCAGTTTGCCATAATGGAACGGGTGCCGAGCATGAAGCTGCTCATCATGGGCGGCGAAAAGCTTGTGCCCTTTGCACCGCCGGATTATCTTGTGATGAACGGCTACGGCCCCTCGGAATGCGCGATGGGCTCAAGCATGTATCCCATCACGGCTGTTGAAAAGGACGTGCCGATCGGCCGTCCGCTGGATAACCTTAAAATGTACGTCGTGGATCCGCAGGGCAGGATGCTTCCTCCCGGCGCCACGGGCGAATTGTGGATCGCGGGCCCGCAGGTTTCAAGGGGCTACCTGAACAGACCCGAGCAGACCGCTGCGGCTTATACGGCAAACCCGTTCTGCAGCGACGAAAAGCACGCAAGAGTATACCATACCGGCGATATGGTGCGGTGGCTGCCGGACGGCAACCTTCAGTTCATAGGCAGGCGCGACGGCATGGTGAAGGTGCGCGGCTTCCGCATCGAGCTTACCGAGGTGGAGGAGGTCGTGCGCCGCTTCCCGGGCATCAAGGACGCCACAGTTGCCGCCTTTGACGATAACGCGGGCGGCAAATACCTTGCGGCGTATCTCGTGTCCGATTCCAAGCTTGATATAGAGAAGCTCAAGCAGTTCATTCTTGCGGAAAAGCCGCCGTACATGGTGCCGGCGGTTATGATGCAGATAGACGCCATTCCCTACACGCAGAATCAGAAGGTGAACAGAAGAGCCCTTCCGCAGCCCGAAAGAAGATCCGGCGGCAGGGAGCCCGCAAACGATATGGAGCGGAGGCTCTGCGAATTTTTCGCGCAGGCGCTTGGCGTTGAAAAGGTTTATGCGGACGATGATTTCTTTGAAATGGGCGGCACCTCGATCTCGGCAGCCAAGATCGCCATGAAGTGCTCCATGGATGATATACCGGTAGTCTATAAGGATATTTTCGACTACACCACGCCGCACAGCCTCTCCGAATTCGTGCGTGCGCAGTCCGGAGAAGCGACCCCGGCCGTTTCCGAGTCCGAGCCGGCCGCGCAGGCGGAGCAGAGCTCTGCGGAGCATGAGGAGCTTTGGAGCGTGCTTGAGCATAACCGCGCCGCCGAGGTGAACGACGTGGTTTATTCGGATATAGGCAGCGTGCTCGTGACCGGCTCCACGGGCTTCCTCGGCACCCATATCATCAGGGAGCTTATAGAGGGCAGCACCTGCCGCATCTTCTGCCTTGTGCGCGGAAATAAGGAATCCTCCGCACAGCAGCGCCTTATGGCGATGCTTGAGTATTATTTCGACGATACCTACGAGCAGCTTCTGGGCGACCGCCTTGTGGTGGTGGAAGGCGACATTCTGGATGAAGATCTCATGGATAAGCTGAAGGAGCTTCCCTTCGATACCCTCATAAACTGCGCCGCGATAGTAAAGCATTTTACCGCCGACGACGAGTCCGACAGGGTGAATTTCCACGGCGTTGAAAACCTTATAGATATCTGCCTCAAGCTGAATAAAAAGCTTATCCAGACCTCAACCATCAGCGTTGCGGGCATGAGCTCCGCCGATCCGATGCCGGTTATGACGGAAAGCATGCTTTCCTTCGGGCAGAGCACGGATAATAAATACATAAATTCCAAGTGGAAGGCGGAAAGGGCGGTGCTCACCGCCGTGCGGGACAGGGGGCTTCGCGGAAAGGTGATACGCCTTGGCAACCTCATGAGCAGGTATCACGACGGCGAGTTCCAGGCCAATTTCAAAACGAACGGCTTCATGAGCCGCCTGAACGCCTACGTGCAGCTCGGCTGCTACAGCGTGAACGCTTTGGATGCGAACGTTGAGTTTTCATCCATAGACTATACCGCAAGGGCCGTGCTTGCGCTTGCGGGAACGCCGGATAAATTCACCGTGTTCCATGCCAATAACTGCCACGCCGTGCACATGGCGAACGTGCTGGAGGCGATGGCGAAGCAGGGCGTCAGTATCGACGTTGTGAACGATGAGGAATACATGGCAAGGTTCGATGCCGCCATGAGGGATGAGTCAAGAAACCTTGAGGTTTCCGCGCTCATATCCTATAATTCGCACGACGAGCTGCTTCTTCCCGTGGAGGCGGATAATTCCTTCACCGTGAAGGCGCTCTATCACCTCGGCTTCTCTTGGCCGATAGTGAGCGTGGATTATATCGAGCGCACGGTCAGGATGCTGATCGAGCTGGACTATTTCTCCTGACGGCGGTAACAGGTAAGCAGCGTGAATATCAAGGTGTACACGGCCGACGTGGATCGGCTTATGGATGCGGAGCTTTTCGCGCGGCTCTACCGCAGCGTTTCATCGGAGCGCAGGGCAAAGGTGGACCGCATGATATTCGCAAAGGATAAGCGCCTTTCACTCGGGGCGGGAGCGCTGCTTGAAGCGGCTCTCGCCGCCGAAGGCGTGGATGAATTTGCCTTTACCACAAAAGCAAATCTCAAGCCCTGCCTTGCCGGCGGCGGCATATTCTTCAATCTTTCCCATTCCGGCGCCAGGGTAATGTGCGCCGTTTCGGATCATGAGATAGGCTGCGACGTGGAGAAGGTAACGGATACCGATATGGAGATAGCGCGGCGGTTCTTCTATGCCGAGGAGTACGCCTCGCTCAAGCGCTGCGAGGACGGGGCGAGCCTGAACGATCTGTTTTTCCGATACTGGACTTTAAAAGAAAGCTTTATGAAGGCAACGGGACAGGGCTTTAGTCTGCCGCTCGATGAGTTTTGCATCGTTTTGAATGGCGATCGCGTTACCGTGCGGCAGAACGTGGACGAAAGAGCGTATTATTTCAAGGAGTTTTGTTTAAACGACGGATATAAGTACGCGATATGCAGCGTGGATAAGCCTGCGGACGGAGCGGAGCTGAAAACGGCCTGCGAGCTGCGGCTTTAAACGAGATTACAAACGGAATAAAAAGGGGCTTTGAAGCATTGTGCTTCAAAGCCCTCTGTTGCGTTTGTTTTTTTCAAAGCCGTTTGCGGCTGATGAAACAAAGCGCTTATGCGGCAGGCTGCAGCGCATACTCGTCTATCAGCAGGTCGTAAGCTTCTATGCTGCGCCTCAAAAGGTTCATGAAGTCGTTTTCCTCATATAAGCCTGCGCCGTTTGCGTTCAAACCCGAAAAGCGCATGCCCACTATTGCGGGATGCACGGCAATATCCAAAAGCTGCGTGCTGCGAAGCTGCTCCACGGTTTGATAAACCATGTCCAGGCTGATGAATTTCTTTCCGCTCGCGTCGCTCCAACGGCTGAAAACAAGCTTGCAGCCGATTGGCGTTTTCTCTATTGAGCCGGGAAGCTTGTACTCCTGTGCGCCGAGCGCGGCAAGCACGCTGCCCACGTTGGAATCATGCCCGCAAAGGAAGGTAAACTCCCTGCCGCCCGCTTTAAACTCCTTTTCGATCTCCTCCAGCAGCGGATGCGCCACGTTCACCGAAACGAGGGGCGCTGTAAACAGCACGTCTCCGTAAATATCCTTTATTTCGGAAAGCTGCCTCCATTGCTCTGCCGTAAGCTCATGACCGAAGGCGGCCTTTACGGGATCGGCCTGCTCGTAGTATTGAAGCACGAGCGCATCCGTCACGGAGCAGGCGGTTTTAAGCGAGCCCTTCATGCCGGGTTCGGCAAGCTCATTCAGTATCAGCTCCGTGTCACCCGTTTTAAACTCCGTGGCGCTGCCGTCCTTCCATGCCTCGGAATCCTTCATGTCTATAACCTCGGTAAGCAGTCTGTAAGCCTTTTCAAGCTTTGCGTCATTTGCTTTTATAAGCTCCCGCATCTGCTCCTCTGCTGCGGCGTTGTATTCGGGGGACACAAAGGTAAGCTGCGGCGTGAACACCGGGTCCATCTTGTCAAACTCTACGTGCGTTTCAATGCTTGTCGGAGAGGTGGGCAGCAGACCGGAGGTGAAATAGCGCGCGGTGGCTATCGTGCGCTGCTTTGAATTTGCGTAAATGCGCACCGATTCGCCCTCGGGATGGTAGTTTTCCGGGAAAAGCCCCTCGCTCTCAAGCCATTTGCGGAAATACTGACCCATTTCGGTTTCCAGCACGCCGCCGCGCAGCGATAATTCGCTTGGGTTGGAGGACCAGTCGAACCATTTATGCGGCGTTAGCTTATCGAGCGCGGAGCCGCTCCCGCTCAGCGGAGCGCGGATATTGTGGCGGCTCAGCACAACCACCTGCTCAAGCGTATAGCCCTCCCGCGAGAGGCTGCCGACCGCCTCGCCGGAGGCACTCTGCTGCGGGGAGGAAGGCTGAGTGCGCCTTTTGAGTACGCCCGTCCAGAAAAGGATCTGGACGATGATCGCGCATACAAGCAGCAGGGAAACTACCGCAAGCAGCGATTTGGTCGCTTTAGGTGATAAAGCTTTTTCGTTTTGCATAACAAAACCCTCCTGTTTTTTTTCTTCAGAACAATTATACAGCTTATTCAGTCAAAATGCAATCGTCAACAGGGCAAAAGAGTGATATTCTCAGCTTTTGTCCTATGATGAAACCGTGCTTTTCTTCGGTAATAAGCTTCGATCGCTCTTTTTCAGTGGACATTCCTTCAAAATTAAAGTATAATCACGTTGAGCGGCATAATAGCGCTCCGATAAACGAATAAGGAATGATTATGAAAAAGGTTTATTATAACGGAAAAGTATATACGGGCGAGCTGCCCCTCGCATCTGCCTTCGCCGTCGAGGGGGGAAGATTTATCGCTGCGGGCGAGGATGAAGCCGTAAAAGCGCTTGCCGGTGCGCATGATGAGCTTATAGATCTTGGCGGCGCGTTCGTGTGCGCGGGCTTCAACGATTCGCACATGCACCTGCTGAACTATGCCCAAACCCTGCTTGCGGCGAGGCTTTACGAGCATACCGAAAGCCTTGCAGCCGTGCTGGAGTGCATGAAGCATCAGCTCGAAGCCTATCCGCCGGAAAACGGCGCGTGGCTGAGGGGCAGGGGATGGAACCAGGATTATTTTACCGATGTGAAGCGAATGCCGAACAGGTACGATCTGGACGCCGTTTCAAGGGAGGTTCCCATCATGATAACGCGCGCCTGCGGGCATTGCTGCGTGCTCAATTCAAAGGCGCTGGAGGTCTGCGGCATCACAGGCGAAACCCCCTCGCCCGGGGGCGGCGCGATTGGCATGGAGAGCGGCGAGCCGGACGGCAGATTGTACGACAACGCGATGGAGCTTGCGTTTGAGAAAATGCCGCTTCCCGATAAGGCGGCGCTCAAGCGCATGATACGTCTTGCCTGCGAAGCGCTGAACGCCTTCGGCATCACGAGCGTGCAGACGGACGATTACTGCGTTTTCCGCCAAATACCCTTTGAAGCCGTGAACGAGGCGTACAGGGAGCTGGAAGCGGAGGGGCTGCTGAGTGTGCGCGTTTACGAGCAGTGCAATTTCACGGAGCTTGATGAGCTGAAGCGCTTTATTGAAGCGGGGAATATCACCGGAGCGGGCAGCGAAATGTTTAAAATCGGGCCGCTCAAGCTGCTTGGGGACGGCTCCCTCGGCAGCCGCACCGCACATCTCTCCGTGCCGTATATCGGGGATGAAAAAAACAGGGGCTTTTCGCTGTTTTCAAAGCGCCGGCTTAACGCGCTCTGCTCCTATGCGAACGCGCACGGGATGCAGATAGCCGTTCACGCGATAGGCGACGCCTGCCTGGACAGCGTGCTGGACGCGATCGAGGCGGCGCTTGCGGAGCACCCGAGGGAGGATCACCGGCACGGCATAGTGCATTGTCAGATCTCGCGCCGCGACCAGCTTGAGCGCATGATCCGATCGAAATTGCACATATACGCGCAGTCTGTTTTTCTGGATTACGACAACCATATAGTTGAAAAGCTTGTGCCAAGGGCGCTTGCCGAAACGAGCTACAACTGGAAAACGCTGCTTCGCGGCGGGCTGACCGTTTCAAACGGCTCGGACTGCCCCGTGGAGCTGCCGGACGTGATGAAGGGGGTGGAGTGCGCCGTAACGCGCCGCTCGATGGACGGCACAGGGCCGTACCTTCCCGATCAGGCATTCACCGTGCGCGAGGCCCTGGACAGCTTCACGGTGAATGGAGCTATCGCAAGCTTTGAGGAGGGCGTAAAGGGCAGGATAGCGCCGGGGCAGCTTGCCGATTTTGTGATCCTCGGCGCAAACCCGTTTGAAGCGGCGAGCGATGAGCTGCACTCGATAGGCATAGTTAAAACCTTTCTTGGCGGGGATGAAGTGTTTTCAAATCGCTGAGCGGATAAGCGAATGAGCGGATGAGCGGACTTTGGTTTTATTAACCGAATGAGCGGACTTTGATTTGATTAACCGAATGATCGACCTTCACCCATATATATAGTGGAAACGATCCCCTTCCGATACGGCGGGGGATCGCTTGCCTGTAATTCAATTTATTGTGTGGAACGGCTTTGATCCGAAACGGCGAGCATATTTGAAAAGCGCGGCGGAATCAACCAAGCTCCGCATATCTCCTCGCGCCCCACGTAACGATCAGCCTGTAAAGGATGAAGCATATTGCGCCGAACAGCACGGCCGCAATAAACAGGAATCCGAGCGGGGGAACGGCCGATTTGAGCAGGAAATACAGGCCGCCCATCAAAAGAATTGCCGCAAAGCTGCCAAACATCGAGATAAACACGGGCATGCTCTGCTTGATTGGTATAACCTCGTTCGTCCAATGCAGGTTCGTCCATTTAAGATTGGCGGCAAGCCCGATAAGTGCGATAAGCAGCACGTACAGCAGCGACACCACGCACATAATAACGGATTCGAGCAGCGGGAAGCGGAAAACGATAATAACAGAAGCAAGCAGCAGCGCAAGCGGGGGAAGCACGATGGTAAGATGCAGCCTCAGCTTTGCAAGCAGCGCCTTTCTTGCGTCCACCGGCAGGCTCTGCGGAAGCCAGATATGCTTGCCCTCGAGCGAAACGGAGGAGGCGGTGGTGATGTTCGTGCCGCTCAAAAGGCAGACCGCACCGCAAGCGATAAGCGCAAGAATGTCGTAGTTGCCCGTCAGGATCGTCTCAAGCCGCTGCCGAAGCTCACTGCCCATAATGAGCAGCGCCACCGCCGCGCCAACCATGAAAACGAGCCCTATATTCGCGTTCAGCATATAGTTTGGGCTGCTTGTGAAGCGCAGCAGCTCCTTTTTGAAAAGCGCGGAGGAGGCGGAGCCCGCCTTGATGGAGCTTTCGGAATAAACGGCATTCTTCTTTGCGCTTGAAACGCTGCCGCCCGAAATGACGGATTTTGCGAAGCCGAGCGAGATAATGAAGTAAACTATTGCCGCCGCGCCGATGCACATGAGCGCGAAAAGCAAAAGCTTCACCGCGTCGCCCGCCGCGCCCTCGCCCATCAGATAGAAGGGGTAGATATAGCCCTTGAGCACGTTTGCTATCAGCAGGGGCGATGCGAGTATCTTTGCAAGCAGGCCGGATATACGGAAGTAGAAGAAGTAATAGAGGCCAAGAAACAGGATCGCCACAAGCACCGTAACAAAGCTCTTGTTTTTCAGCCTTCGAGCAACCAGCGAAATGAGCCAGCCGAGCACGCAGGAAACGGCGGAGGACAGCAGCGCGAGCGCGAGCGCCGCCAGCACCACGAGAAGTATTCCGCCGATGCCGGGCTCAGCCGCCCTGAAGTATGCCGCCGCTGCGGGAGCGAAAACGATGAGCGTATACAGCAGGCTGAGCAGATAAACGCTCACAAGCCTTGAAAGCAGTATCGTGCGCGGCTTTATCGGCATGGAAAACAGCATTTCGTTGTCCTTGGCAACATAGATGGAATTATAGGTTGAAAACGCGCTGCCAAGCACTCCGAACAAAAGCGACGCAAGCCCAAACAGCGCGAAATAAAACCACGCAAGGCCCGCGGAAACGAGCGGCTCGCAGAGCTGATTCGCCACCAGGTATATATTTACCGCCACCACTCCGAAAAGCAGCAGATACAGCGCGATATTCAGAATAACGGAGCCGGATGAGCGCTTCGTGCCCTTTCGCTTATCTATGAATACGGAGGCAAAAACCTCTAAAAACTGCTTTTTTATAAGCGCTTTAAGCATTTTCCCCCTCCAGCTCAAGGAATACGGATTCAAGCGAGGCGTCCCCGCGAACCTCGTCCATGGTGCCGCTCTTTATGAGCCTGCCGCCCTTGATTATAGCCACCTTGTCGCAAAGCTTTTCCGCAACCTCAAGCACATGCGTGGAGAAGAAGATCGCGCCGCCCCGATTGCAGATATCGCGCATGATCCCCTTTAAAAGATGCGTTGCCTTGGGGTCGAGGCCCACGAAGGGCTCATCCATCAGCATGAGCCTGGGTTCGTGAATGAGCGCGGAGATAATGGCAAGCTTCTGCCTCATGCCGTGCGAATACGATGAAACGGGCTGCGCAAGCTCGTTTTTAAGCTCAAACATTTCGGCGTATTTTTCTATCCTATCGCGGCGTGCGCCTGCGGGAATACCGTAGATATCCGCAATAAAATTCAAAAAGCCGATCCCGCTCATGAATTCGTAAAGATCGGGATTATCCGGAAGATACGCCATGCGCCTTTTGCATTCTATGGGGTACTCGTCAAGCGCGATCCCGTCTATCCTTATGCGCCCCGTGTCGGGCTTGAGTATGCCGCAGCACGCCTTGAGCGTGGTGGTTTTACCCGCGCCGTTATGACCGATAAAGCCGAAGATCTCGCCCTTTTGAATGTGAAGGCTCAGATCGTCAACTGCCTTTTTGCTGCCGTAGCTTTTGGAAAGCGATTCTATTGTAAGCATTTTTATTCCTTTCTTAGCGGCATAGTATCCTCCGCCGAGCTCTATTATATACTGTTATACGGAATATATCAATACTAAAAGGCTCCTGAAAGGTTAAATCGTTGTGGCAAACAGCGGCGGAACATGGCAAACAGCGGCGGAACATGGCAAACAGCGGCGGAACATGGCAAACGGCGGCAGAGCATGGTAAAGCATAAGCGGGCTTGGTTTTTCATAGCTTTTTGGTATGAGTGCTTTCAAGAAAACCCTGTCAATACTGCTTATGGCCGTTATGCTCCTTTTGCTCGTGCTGCTTCCGAAAAGCGCGGGCAGCCTTTTGAATTCACGCGATCCGCTTGCCTGGTTCAGACCGAAGACCGAGCCGTTTTCGGGCAGGATATCGGTTTGGCATATAGCAAAGCTGAAGCCCTATTCGGGCAGCCTCGGCGCGTGGATCGGTAAATACGCAAAGAAGGTGGAAAAGCGTCATTTCGGCGTGTATATCGAGCTTGAATCCATAGCGGCGGAAGAGGCGGAGCAAAGGCTGGCTGCCGGAGTATTTCCCGATATAATAAGCTTTCCGGCGGGCTTTTTGAGCGGAAACGAGCTTGCTGAGCTTGATTATTTAAAAGCGGGGGATACGGGCGCGGATACGGGCTCTGAAAACGGCATGGAAAACGCCGCCTCCGTTCGCGCGGTGCCGCTTGCCGCTTCATGCGAGCTGCTGCTCAGTTATCCGGAGGCGGAGGAGAAATACATCGCAGGCGAGCTGCAAAAGGAAGCCGAAAAACACAGCTTTGCGGAGTTCAAGGCGGGCAAGGCGCCCTGCTGCATTACTGACGTGCGCGGCGCGGGGGATATGCAGCGCCTGCTTTCGGCGAATAAGGCGGGCTATTTCACGGTAAAGCCCGTGAAAAGCGAAACGGAGCTTGTGCAGTTTTTCGGCGTTTCAGCCAGAAGGGAGGAAGAAAAGCGCGGGATAGCCATGGAGCTTTTGGAGCAGCTGCTTTCCGAAAAGGCGCAGGCGGAGCTTGTGAAGCTCGGGCTGATGCCGCTTTGCGCGCAGGCGGAGAAAATTGAAGCGCAGTATGAGCAAAGCTTTCTTGCACAGGCGTATAAGATTATAAGGGATGCGGGCGGCGTTGTGCTCAAGCCGTTCAAATAAGCGCGCATGCGCACTTCGGGCTTGAAAAAAGGCAAATATACCCTCGAAAGCTGTTTACACGAAAGCAAAACGGTGGTATAGTATAATCGTATTTATATGCAAACAAGGGAGAAATATCGGATAATGCCGACCACAAAATGCCTTGAAAACAAGCTGCTTTCGCTCGGCGCAAGAAAGGGCGTTCGTGCAAGAAGCTTCACAAGCTTTCGCATTGGGGGCGAGGTCGCCTTCTTCGCGGAGCCGAATAATGCGGACGAGCTGAAAAGCCTTTTAGCCGCCGCCAAATGCTGCGATTATCCCGTTCACGTAATCGGAAACGGCAGCAATCTGCTCGTTTCGGACGAGTTTATAGACGCGCTTTTCATTAAAATAGGCGGAGGGATGGCCTCTTATTTCATCAATGGCACAAGGCTCGTTTCGGATGCGGGCGCGCTGCTGTGCACCGTGGCAAAGGCTTCCGTTTCGGCGGGCCTTGGCAATATGGAATGGGCGGCGGGCATTCCGGGCTCCGTTGGCGGCGCCGTGGCGATGAACGCGGGCGCATACGGCGGGGAGATAAAGCAGATCCTAAAACGGGTTACTTTTTTTTCAAATGGCAGGCTCATCACACGGGATGTTTGCGATTGCGATCTCGGCTATCGCCGCTCGGCTTTTTCGTGGCCCGATGCTGTGGTGATCTCCGCCGAATTCGAGCTTGAAAAGGACGACGGGCTTGCGCACGCGCGAATGGAGGATTACAACACGCGCCGCAGGGAGAAGCAGCCGCTTGAATACCCCTCGGCGGGCAGCACTTTCAAGCGCCCCGCCGTGAAGGATACGTACGCCGGAGCGCTTATCGAGCAGGCGGGGCTGAAGGGCAAGCGCATCGGCGGGGCTATGGTCAGCCCCAAGCATGCGGGCTTCATAATCAACTGCGGCGGCGCCACGTTTGACGATGTTATGAATCTTATCGGCTTTGTGCAGGATGCCGTTTACAAGAATTCCAAGATCATGCTTGAGCCGGAGGTTCGGATAATACGCGGGTAAGCTTTTATCCGATGGCTTATGATACCGCCGCCCCTTTTGCGGCACACAAAGGAGGAAGCATTATGTATATTCTGATAGTGACCGGTCTTTCGGGAGCGGGCAAAACGGGCGCGCTCAACGTGCTGGAGGATCTGGGCTTTGTTTGCGCGGATAATATGCCCTGCCAGCTTCTTGGGGAATATCTTTCCCTTTGCAGCTCGAGCGAGAATACCATCGACAAGGTGGCGGTGGTTATAGACAGCCGCGAATCCCATTTCGGCTACAACCCTCAGAAGGCGTTTTCGGAGCTGAAAAATCTGCCGTTTAAATACGAAATAATGTTTCTTGAATGCGAGGATGCGATGCTGCAGCGCAGATACAGCGAAACGCGGCGCATCCATCCGCTGAATGACGATGTGAGCATAGGCATCAGCATGGAGCGCGAAATGCTCGTGCCGCTCAAGGAAAACGCGACCTATATCATAGACACCACCAATATGCGCCCGCAGGAGCTTTCCCGCGCCGTGGAGGAAAAGCTGAACAGGCAGAGCGTGGATCTCAATATGCGCCTTATCATCTCAAGCTTCGGCTTCAAAAGGGGCATACCCGGCAACGCGGATTTTGTGTTCGATATGCGCTATACGGACAACCCGTTCTATATTCCGGAGCTTCGCCATAAATCGGGAAGGGATCCGGAGGTGCGCAATTACGTGTTTTCCGATAAGGCGGTTTGCGAGCAGCTTGACGGCTTGGAGGTTATGGTCAGAGCGCTCGTGCCGAAATTCATTGAGCAGGGCAAGCGCAGGCTGATGATCGCCTTCGGCTGCACCGGCGGCAGGCACAGGTCGGTTGCAATGGCGGAGGCGCTGCACGACAGGCTTTCGCACGATTTCACGGTGCTGCTTGAGCACAGGGATCTTGTGTACGAGGCTGAATCCATCAGCGAGCGCTTCGACCGGCAGAATCAGCAGTAACGTCTGCACAGGGGCAGCAGCGGCAGCAGCAACAATTGCGCCGATAAGCGCGAATAACAGCTAAAAGCAGCTGAAAACAGCCGATAGACGCTGCATTGAGCGAAAAACAAGCGATGCGTACTACAAATACGGAACAGAAGGAGTCCTTCTCCACACAGGTCAAAACCGAGCTTTCGCTCCTTAGAATAAAGCGCTTTGAGGATGCGCGCTCGCTTCTTTGCGCCTTCACGCTTTGCATCGGCACCCTCAGATTCGTGCCCCAAGGGCGTAGCTGGGGAGTGCATTATTCGCTTAAAAGCCGACAGGCGATCGACCTTTGCGCCAAGCTTTGCAGGCAGTATTATGAGCTTGACTGCACCTTGAGCGAGGTGAAGCATGAGCGGCTGAACGCAAACAACTGCGAGCTTCTGGTTTTTGGTGAAAAAATCGACGAATTCATGCGCTCGGTGGGGCTTATAACGGTTTCGGAGGAGGGCGAAAAAAGCTTTTCTCCGTGCGTTCCCTGTGACGTTGCGGTGACGGACACGCAGATGCGTATGTTTGTGCGCGGGCTTTTCCTTTCCTGCGGAATGATCTCCGATCCCGAAAAGGCGTTTCACCTTGAATTCGTGATCTCAAAGCCGGAGCTTGCCCAAGCCGCGTTCGATATTCTTTCACTCCACGGAATAGAACCGAGAGAATCAAAGCGAAAGAATAACACCGTGCTGTACGTGAAGGAGGGCGAGAAGTTAGAGGATCTGCTTGCATTCATCGGCGCTTCGGAGGCCATGATGCGTGTGAGCAACGAGCGAATAATCAAGCAGGCGAGCAATACGGCAAACCGATATGTGAACTGCATGAATGCGAATACAAACAGAGCCACGGCTGCGGCGCAAAAGCAGGCGGAGGATATTGAGCTTGTGCTGAAAACCTGCGGGGCGGAGGCGCTTGGCGACGAGCTGTTGATCGTGGCAAAGGCAAGAATGGATAATTTTGAGCTTTCGCTCTCTGAGCTTGCGGACGAGCTGGATATGGGCAGATCCGCCGTGAATTACCGCCTGAAAAGGCTTTCCAAAATGGCGGATGATATAAGAGGGGCGGAAAAGAGGGCCACTTGAATATCGAACGATGCTTTTTTGAACGACTGCCGAATGACTTCTGAACGACTGCCGAATGAATGTATAATGACTGTTGAATTACTGCTTGCTGACTGTATATTGAGCAAACAATGACCTTGAACGAATAATGACTTAGTTGGATTATTGATATTGATATTGATATTGAGATACGGAGAATCGATATGAGCTTTACACATCTGCACGTACACACCGAATACAGCCTGCTTGACGGCGCGTCCAGAATCAGCGAGCTTGCCGAGCGCATAAAGGAGCTTGGCATGGATTCCGTGGCGATAACGGATCACGGAAATATGTACGGCGCGATCGAGTTTTATAAAAAATGCACCGCCATCGGCATCAAGCCGATAATCGGCATGGAGGCGTACGTTGCTCCCAGGTCGCTGAGCGAGAAAACCGGAATGCGTGAAAACGCGCATCTTATTCTTCTTTGCAAAAACGATACCGGCTATAAAAACCTTATCAAGCTTTCGAGCATCGCTTTTGTGGACGGCTATTACTACCGCCCCAGGATAGATTACGACGTGCTTGAGGCGCACAAGGAGGGGCTTATCTGCCTTTCCGCCTGCCTTGCGGGCGATATTCCCTCATATCTGCTGATGAATCAATACGATGAAGCCAAAGCGCTCGCCCTGCGCCTTAAAAAAGCGTTCGGCGATGATTTTTATATAGAGCTTCAAAACCACGGGATACCGGAGCAGCTCGTGGTGCTGCCGAGGCTCAATAAGCTTGCCGAGGAGCTTGGCATCAAAACCGTGGCAACAAACGACGTTCACTACGTTAAAAAGGAGGACGCGGAGGCGCAGGACGCGCTTTTGTGCGTTCAAACGGGCAGATTTGTGGACGAGGAAAACCGCATGCGCATGCAGACCGAGGAATTCTACGTTAAATCCGAGCAGGAGATGCTTGAACGTATGCACGGCTATGAGCAGGCCGTTTACAATACCGCCGAGATCGCCGAAAAATGCGACGTCAAGATCGAATTCGGAAAGCGCCATCTGCCCGGCTTCACCGCTCCCGACGGTCTGACGAACGAGGAGTATATCCGCAGGCTCTGCGCGGAGGGCATGAAGCGGCGCTACGGCGAGCCGAGCAGGGAGCATTGGGAAAGGCTTGAGTTTGAGCTTAACGTCATCACAAAGATGGGCTTTGTGGACTACTATCTCATAGTGTGGGATTTTATTCGCTTCGCCAAATCAAACGGCATAGAGGTCGGCCCGGGCAGGGGCAGCGGCGCGGCGTCGATTGCGGCGTACACAATGGGCATAACCGATATAGACCCCATAAAATACAACCTGCTTTTCGAGCGCTTTTTGAATCCGGAAAGGGTCAGTATGCCGGATTTCGACGTGGATTTCTGCTATGAGCGCAGGCAGGAAGTAATAGAATATGTTAAAGAGAAATACGGAAGCGACCACGTTGCGCAGATAGTCACCTTCGGCACGATGGCTGCGCGCGCCTCCGTGCGGGACGTGGGCAGGGTGCTCCGCGTGCCGCTCAACGAGGTGGACAGAATAGCGAAGCTTGTGCCCCAGCGGATAGGCATCACGCTCAAGGCGGCGCTTGAATCGGTGGACGAGCTTAAAGCCCTGTACGATACGGACGAGCAGGTGCATAAGCTGCTTGATCTTTCAATGAAGGTGGAGGGGCTGCCGCGAAACACCTCCACCCACGCGGCGGGCGTTGTGATCTCCTCGCTTCCAACTATGGAGCTTGTGCCGCTTCAAAGAAACGACGAATCCATCACCACGCAGTTCACAATGACCGAGCTTGAGGAGCTTGGCATGCTCAAGATGGATTTTCTTGGGCTGCGAACGCTCACCGTGATACGCGACTGCCTCGACCTCATCAGGGCGAGGGGCGAAACGCCGCCCGATTTTTCCGCCTGCGATTACGACGATAGGCGCGTTTACGATTTGATAAGCTCCGGCGAAACGGTGGGCGTGTTCCAGCTTGAATCTCCGGGCATGACAAGCTTTATGATGCAGATGAAGCCCACCTGCCTGGAGGATATAATCGCGGGCATCTCGCTTTACCGCCCCGGCCCGATGGATCAGATACCGCGCTATCTGGAGGGAAAGCAGAACGCGGGTAAGGTGCATTACGAAACCGAGCTGCTGCG
Source organism: uncultured Clostridia bacterium (assembly GCA_947168565.1). GTDB lineage: Bacteria > Bacillota > Clostridia > Christensenellales > CAG-138 > PeH17. Next base: position 44,640 of record CAMVMM010000016.1, read on the forward strand.
CCCCATCCTTGAAAACACCTACGGCTGCATGGTATATCAGGAGCAGGTGATGCAGATAGTGCGCGATCTTGCGGGCTATTCCCTTGGCAGAAGCGACCTTGTGCGCCGCGCCATGAGCAAGAAAAAGCACGACGTGATGGCGAAGGAGCGGCAGAATTTCATCTACGGCATCGAGGAAAACGGCGTTGTGACCGTGGACGGCGCACTCAGACGGGGCGTTTCCAGGGAGGCGGCGGAGAAGATCTTCGATGAAATGATGGATTTTGCCTCCTATGCCTTCAATAAAGCCCATGCCGCCTGCTACGCCGTTGTGGCGTACAGAACCGCGCTTTTGAAATGCTATTATCCGGTTGAATTCATGACCGCGCTTCTGAACAGCTTCATCACCGTGCAGGACACCGTGGCGTCCTATATCGGCTACTGCAAGCAGCGGGGGATAAGGCTGCTTCCGCCGGACGTGAACAGGAGCCTCACGCGCTTCTCCGTTGAGAACGGCTGCATCCGCTTTGGGCTTGCGGCCATAAAAAACGTTGGCGAGGGCGTGGTGAACGAGGTGCTTGAGCAGCGCGAGGCGGGCGGACCCTTCCGCGATTTTTCGGATTTTGTGAAGCGTGCGGGCTCAATAAACAAGCGCACGCTCGAATGGCTCATCAAGGCGGGCTGCTTCGACAGCTTCGGCGTTTCAAGAAAATACCTCATGGCGCATTATGAGCTGGAGCTTTCAGCGGCGGGTGCGGAGCGCAAGCGCATAGAGCTTGGGCAGTTCTCGCTTTTCGATATTCAGGAGGGCTCCTCCGCTCCTCAAAAAGCGCTCTCAAAAGAGGAAACGGACGAATTTCCCCTTGCAGAGCTTTTGACTGCCGAGCATGAGGCAACCGGCGTTTATATCAGCGGGCATCCGCTCATGGAGTACGCGGGCGAGCTTTCCGAAATGAAGCTCAGCTGCAAGCAGCTCAATGATGCGGAGGAGGGCCCCGCGATCACGGACGGCTATCCGGTGCGCGTGGGCGGCATAATCGCTTCTATAAAAACCCGCCCCGTCCGAAACGGCTCCGGCACGATGGCAACGGGCGTTTTGGAGGATATGAACGGCACCGTGGAGTTTCTGGCGTTTCCGAGCGTTTATCAAAAATTTGCCCGCCAGCTTTTGAAGGACAGAAAGGTGATCATCACCGGCCGCCTCTCCATGCGCGAGGATAAGCCCAATACCGTGATGATAGACGACGTTGCGCCGCTTATAAAGGGCAAGCTCAAGCGCCTTGCGCTCAATTTCACCTCCAAAACCGAGCCGCTCCGCAATAGCGCCGCCGAGCTGCTTCGCCGCTATCCCGGCAATATGGAGGTGGTTTTCGCAAATTCCGAACCGCGAAAGCTCGTTCTTGCGCCGAAGGAGCTTTCAGTACACGCCTCGGACGAGCTGATAAAGCAGCTTGAGGGGCTGCTTGGCGAAGGAAACGTTAAGCTGATACCTAAAAAATAATATGACCGAAAGCAAAACAGGCAATCAAATAATCGAGCTTGAGATCACCTCCTATGGCTCCGAAGGGCAGGGCGTGGGCAGAAAGGACGCGCTTGCGGTGTTCGTTAAGGGCGCTCTTGTCGGCGAGCGCGTTCGCGCCGAGATCGTTAAAAACGCGCCGCGCTTTGCGGAGGCAAGGCTTGTGGAGGTGCTTGAAGTAAGCCAGCACAGGCTTGAACCCGCCTGCCCGAATTATTCGCGCTGCGGCGGCTGCGATCTGATGCACATGGATCGCGCGCATCAGCTCGAATTCAAGCGCATGAAGGTGGAAAACGCATTCAGGCGCATCGGCGGCTTTGACGCCGTTCAGGTTCAGCCCTGCGTGCCCTCGCCAAGCACGCTCCGTTACCGCAATAAAGCGGTTTTCAGCTTCCGTCAGTCGGGCGGCAGGGTGGTTTCCGGCACCATCGAGGAGCACAGCCACAGGGTCGTGGCGGCTTCGGACTGCCTTTTGCAAACGGAAACCGCGCTCAAGGCGCTTCAAACGGTCACAAAATGGGCGAACGACCTGCGCATTCCCGCTTTCGATGAAGCCTCCGGCAAGGGCATTCTGCGCAGGCTGATGGTGCGCGAAGCCTCAACGGGCGAGGTGATGGCGGTCATCATCGCCGCAAAAAGGCCGCCCGAAGAAAAGGAGCTTGTTTCAAGGCTTCTTTCCGCCGTGCCCTCGCTTAAAAGCATCGTTTTGAGCCTTAATTCGGATAGGAAAAACACCGGGCTTGGCAGGGCTTGCACAACGGTTTTCGGCTCACAGCGCATACGCGAGCGCATACTCGGGCTTGATTATTCCGCAAACGCGCAAAGCTTTTTGCAGATAAACCACGCGCAGACCGAGGCGCTTTACTCCTTCGCCGTGGATTCGCTCATGCTCACGGAGCGGGATTCCGCCGTCGATCTGTACTGCGGCATCGGCAGCATTTCGCTGCTTATGGCACAGCGCGCCAGGAGCGTTATCGGCATTGAATACGTTTCCAAGGCGATCGAGGACGCGAACGAAAACGCAAAGCGAAACGGCATACAAAATGCAAGCTTTATCTGCGGCGCTGCGGAAACGGTGCTGCCGAGGCTGGTTCAAGGCGGCATGCGCATATCCAGGCTGCTTTTGGACCCTCCCCGCGCCGGCGCGATGAGACCCGCCCTCGACGCGATCTCAGCCTGCGCTCCTAACCGCATAACCTACGTTTCCTGCGACCCCGCAACGCTTGCCCGCGATTGCAGAATTCTTGTAAACGAGGGCGGCTATGCGATAGAATGTATACAGCCGTTTGATATGTTTCCGCAAACGAGGCATGTGGAGTGCGTGGTATTGATGACGAAGAAATAAGCAAATCGCAGTTTATCTCTGAGACAAACCTGTCTCATTGTAACTTACCGGGTATTTGCTCAATTTGTGTCCTGTTTTTTTCAAGAGTAAGGCAGTATGCTGAAGTCGAAAGGGAGGTCATGAAACCATGGATATGATCAAAACAGGAAAATTCCTTCAGGAGCTTCGCAAGGAAAAGGAATTGACTCAGGAGCAGCTTGCAGAGCAGCTTGGAGTTGCTCGCAGAACGGTATCCCGTTGGGAGACAGGAAATAACATGCCTGACTTGGACATCCTGGTCGAATTGTCTGATCTATATTCCGTTGACCTCCGTGAAATCTTAAGCGGAGAAAGGAAAAGTGAGACCATGGATCAAGAACTGAAAGAAACCGTATTACAGGTTGCCGATTACAGCAGTGAAGAAAAAAACAAAATGCTTCGGAGGATGCATTGGCTGTTTATAGTCGGACTCATAGGATTTGCCGCATTCCTTGTAATCACACTGCTGGGACTGGAAGCTACTGCTCCTTATGATGCAATAGGAAGTTTCGGACTTGGAATTGCATTTGCTATGATGATCCTGGGAGTGATCTTTACCGGGAGAAGTGTGGCCAGAATCAGAGAATTCAAGATGCGACTGCTGGGAAAAACGGAGGCGGGCAAGAAATGAATATTCTGATCGTCATTGGGATCCTTCTTGGAGGAGGCACCATTCTTACTGATCGTTATATCAAGCCTTTGCCTAACTGGCTTGCCATTGTGCTCTATGTGGCTGCTGTGATCCTGATTATTGCCGGGATGATCGTAAGCAAACATA
>CAMVMM010000017.1 GCA_947168565.1 uncultured Clostridia bacterium
CCTATGACCCTCTGCTTGTAAGGCAGATGCTCTCCCAGCTGAGCTATGCTCCCGATTGCCGCCATCACTTCAAGCGGCTTTGCTATTATAATACATTGCGTGTGCGTTGTCAAGTGGTTTTGGGGTAAAGAGGTGATATATAATTATTGATCGCCCCCGGCCTGCCCGCTCTCCGTATCGGAGCCGCTTTTTGCCGGGATCGGCAAGCCCCTTTTGTCAAACTGCCCGATAAGCTCCATTCCTTCAAGCCGGGCTATCGCGTTTGTGAGAATCACCGGCTTATGGGGATCAAGCATGCCCACGATGAAGTCGCTTTCGGCGATGCACCGATACAGCGCCTTTGTTTTTTTAATGCCCTGCCCCATCGTAACAAGGGTGAGCTTCTCCGTTTCATCGGTTTCATCCGCCCTGCAATGCCCGCAATAAAGCTGCATTCCCGCAAGCCGCTTTTGGGCCGCCGCCAAAAAAGCGCCGACCACCGCATCCTCCCCGCCCCTTTCATGCACTTTCGCGGGATCGAATCTGAACCCGAGCGCAAAGCGTTTTATCTCCATTTGTCATTCCCCCGTTTCGTAAATACCCGCATACCGCAGCGGCAAAGGCCATGCTCAAGGCTTAAGGTGCGTTTCCCGTTCGCTTCAGCCGTTCGGATGAAGCCTTGTGCGCTCCACCCTGCGCATATACACGTTCAGCACGATGCCCACTCCGATAAGGTTTACCATCATATTTGAGCCGCCGTAGCTTATGAATGGAAGCGGTATGCCCGTTACCGGCATAAGCCCCATGGTCATGCCGATATTTTCAAAGATATGCGCCGTGAAAAGCCCCACAACGCCCACCACGAGCAGCATGCCGAAATTATCCTTGGCGCGCATTGCGATATAGATCCAGCGCAGCAAAAGGATGAAATACGCCGCTATCAGCGCGGCGCTGCCGATGAAGCCGACCGCCTCCGTGATGCCGCTGAATATGAAATCCGTGTGCCTTGCGGGAACGTAGCGAAGCTGCGCCAGAGTTGCCTCACCGAACAGTCCCTTGCCGTTTATCCTGCCGGAGCCTATAGCCATTTTGGATTGCTCCACGTGGTATTTCGCATCGCTGCTCACGGCGGAGGGATCCAGGAAAACATCTATTCGCCTGCGCTGCGTATCGGTAAGCACGTATTTATACACGAGCGGCAGCCCGACCGCCGCCGCGCCCGCCGCGCCCGCGATATAGTACCATTTTATTCTTGCGGCAAAGAAGATGCACACGGTGATGACAAGCAGCACGATCGCCGTGCCGTAATCCGACTGGCGCACGATTATCAGGAAGGGAACGGCGGTGAACGCCAGCGCCTTCAGCACGTCCACAAACCGAAACAGCCCGCCGTGCTCATCCATAGCGGCTGAAACTATCTTCGCCTCCATAATGATTATGGCGATCTTGCTGAGCTCGCCCGGCTGAATCGCGCGCTCAAGCGAATCAAACACGAACCAGCCCAGCGCGCCGCCGCGAACCGCACCGAAAACGAACAGCAGCAGAAGCAGGCCGATTATTCCGGCGTAGAGCAGCATGGCAAAATGCTTGAAATAGCTGTAATCCACAACGAGGAAAACGGCAAGCGCCGCAAGCCCCACGGCGATATTTACGATGTGCTTTTTCAGGTATTCGCGGTTGAAATGGCTCAGATAATCGCTCAAGCCCGACTCGGTGCCGTCGTAGGGCCTGCTCATCACGGAGGCAAGCGCAACTATGCCGAACCCGATTATGGCAAGCACGAGCAGCACGGTGAACCAGTCTGTTTTTTTAAGGCTGAAATTATGAAACAATCCGGATAAAGCGCGGCGCGTTTTTTTTGCCGCTTCCTTTCAAATAATATACTATACAGCTCTGCGCCGTCAGATAATGAATCCATCGCTCTTGGCGGAGCGGCTTTCAAGCTCCCTGAGCTTTTCCTCATAGCCGGGCTTGCCGAGCAGCGCGTAGGTTGCGTTCTTGCCCTCCTCCACGCCGGGCTGATCGAAGGCGTCTATGCCGAGCAGCTCGCCCGCAAAGGCGGTCTGCAGCTCAAACAGCATCAGAAGCTGGCCGATCGTAAACTCGTTTACCTCGGGCAGGAGAATCGTTTTATTCATGTGTCCGCTCACGGTGACGGCGTGCTCCGTTGCGATCCGCTCGGCGGTGATAAGCTCGTTCAGCGTGTGACTCGAAAGGAACGCAACGGCGGGGATATCGTCAAACACGTGCGGTATCTCCACGGTTTTGCGGAAGCGCTCCACGCCGATAAAGGTGATGGTTTTATCGAACGGGCCGTCGGTATAAAGCTGCACCTGCGAATGCTGATCGGTTACTCCGAGCGCCTTCACCGGGGTTTGCCCAAAGTGCAGCATTTTGCCGTTTTCAAGCTTTTTCTTGCCGAGGGACTCCGCCCAAAGCTGCGCATACCAATCGGAAAAATACTTGAGCGAATCCGCATAGGGCATGAGCACGCCGATATTCGCGCCGTGGTTCTCCATAGCCAGCACCTCAAGGCCCGCAAGCATCAGCGCGGGATTGCTTTCCACCTGCTCGTTTGAGCAAAGGCAGTCCATAAGCTCCGCGCCGTCCAGCATTGCGGAAATATCTATGCCCGCCACCGCCGCGGGAAGAAGCCCCACGGGGCAGAGCTCCGAAAACCTGCCGCCAACGCCGTCCGGCACCACGAAGGTGTGCAGCTCGTATTTTTTTGCGATGCCCACAAGATTGCCCTTTTCCTTATCGGTGGTCACGATAAGATGCTCCCGCAGATCCTTTTCACCGAACCTGTCCAGCAGCAGCCTTGTGATGATGAGAAACTGCGCCATGGTTTCGGAGGTGCTGCCGGATTTTGTGATAACGTTGAAAACGGTTTTATCAAGGTCTATCACGTCCAGAAGCGCCGCCATGCGCTCGGGGTCGATATTATCCTCCACAAAGATGCGCGGGCTGCCAGTGACGGCCTTGCCGAGGTCATTATGCCTGAGATGCGCAAGCGCCTGCTGCACCGCGATGGGGCCGAGGGCGCTGCCGCCGATGCCGAGCACCACGAAATTTTCCGCGCGGTAGCGAATAAACTCCGCCGCTCCAAGTATTCTGAAGATATTTTCACGCTCAGTTTTATACAGATCGCGCCAGCGCATTGCATCGCGCTTCGCGTTTGCGGAGCGCAGCGCCGCCTCAAGGCGGGGGCGCATTGACTCAAGCTCCTCCGGCGTGATGCCATGCTCGCCCACAGCGGAGGAAAGCATATTGTTGTAATCAACGCGGATGCGATCCTCCGAGCTGCCAACGCATTTATTCCTGTTCATAAAAGCACTCTCCTTAACAAGGGATTTGTCCCCCTCATTATAACACAGCGCGGCGGGAAAATGAATAAGCAAAACGCGCGAAAAAGAGCGGAGCGCCCGGATTCGGACGCTCCATGAAGAAAATCATAGTGAGAACGGCTGTCAGATGCTTTCGGGAACCTTGGAATTCACCTGCGCGATCAGCTCGTTGACCTTGTTTGCAACGGTTTCGCAGGCGCTTGCGGCCTCGATATCCTCCCTGAAGGACTTATCGCGGGCGGAGAACTCGAAGCAGCCCCTTGAAAGCGTTTTGGGGCTGATTACCACGCGCAGAGGCGCGCCAAGAAGGTCGGCGTCGGAGAACATAACGCCGGCGGACACGGGGCGATCGTCGAACAATACCTCGACGCCCGCGTTTTTCAGCTCCGAATAGAGCTTTTCGGCGGCAGCCTTGACCGATTCGTCATCGATTCGCAGCGCGCAGATCTGCACCTGCCAGGGCGCTATCGTGATGGGCCAGATGGGGCCGTAATCATCGTGATGCTCCTCGCAAACGGAAGCCATGAGCCTGCCCACGCCTATGCCGTAGCAGCCCATGATGGGATTTTTCCTTTCGCCGCTTTCGGTATCGTAGGTCATGCCCATCGCCTCCGTATAGCGCTTGCCGAGCTGGAAGATATTGCCGACCTCGATGCCCCTTTTGATATTGAGCGAATGCTTTTTGCAGCTCGGGCAAACGCCGCCCTCCACCGCCTTTGCAAAATCCGCATACACGGTATCGGCGGGAAGATCGCGCGAGGGGGTGAAGCCGGTGAGGTGATACTCCGCCTTGTTTGCGCCGCAGACGAGGTTTGTGGCGGAAACGAGCGAGCGGTCAAACAGCACGGTTGCCTTTGTTTCAAGGCGCACGGGGCCGATGTTTCCGGCGGCAAGGTTTGCGTTTTCAATATCCGCTGCGGGATGGATCTCGCTTTTAAGGAAGTTTGTGAGCTTGGTTTCGTTTATTTCAAGATCGCCGCGAATGAACACCAGCACGTAGGAATCATCCTCATTTTTCTGATAAACCACGGCCTTGCAGGATTTTTCATTGGGCATTTTCAGCATTTCGCCGACCTCGTCGATGGTTTTCGCCTCGCCGGTGAAAACCTCCGTGAGCGGGAGCAGCTCGCCGTCCGCCTCGTTTTCGATTATGGCCTCGCAGGCCTCCATATTGGCGCGGAAGCCGCATTCCGGGCAGAACACGACCGAATCCTCGCCGATGCTCGTGAGCAGCATGAACTCGTGGCTGACCTTGCCGCCCATCATGCCGCTGTCGGACTTGACGGCGATGACCTCCGGCAGGCCGCAGCGGGCGTAGATGCGCTCATAGGCGCGGTAGGCGCGCTCGTAATACGCCTCCAGATCCTCCTGGGAGGTATGGAAGGAATACGCGTCCTTCATAGTGAACTCGCGCACGCGGATAAGACCGCCCCTCGCCCTCGGCTCATCGCGGAACTTGGTTTGGATCTGATAGATCATGAAGGGATACTTTTGATAGGTTCCGGCAACGTTGTTTGCAAGCTGCACCGCCGCCTCCTCGTGCGTCATGCCGAGCACCATATCGGCGCCGCTCCTGTCCTTAAACCTAAGAAGCTCCCTGCCTATGGACTCGAACCTGCCGGAGGACTGCCAGAGCGTTGCGGGCATTACCACGGGGAAAAGCACCTCCTGCCCGTCTATCCTGTCCATCTCCTCGCGCAGGATGCGCTCGATCTTATTCTGAATGCGCTTTGCCGGGGTGAACAGCGAGTAGATGCCGTTGCCCACCTGCTTCATATAGCCGCCGCGCGTCATAAGATTCTGGCTTTCTATATCGTATGCGCGCTCCTTGAATCTTTCACCGAGTATATTGCGAACCTTCATAAAAATATTATCCCCCGATCGTATAGGTTGAATGGATTTTGCTTTTAAAAAACCGAGCTGAAAATATCGATATAAATATCGATATAAAAATAGTTATCGGAGCCGCCTGTTCGGGCGGCTCCGAGGTAAGCTTAAAATAAGCTCACAGCTTCATCAATACATGCCTGCGCCGCCGCCCATGCCGGGGTCGGGCGCCTCGGTCTTGGGGATATCGCAAACGATGCTTTCGGTGGTGAGCACCATCGCGGCAACGGAAGCGGCGTTCTGAAGGGCGCATCTGGTGACCTTGGTGGGGTCGATGATGCCCTTTTCGACCATCATGCCGTATTCGTTCTTCGCGGCGTCGTAGCCGTAGCCCGCCTTCTTCGCGGCGCGAACGTTCGCTATGATAACGCTGCCCTCAAGACCCGCGTTCACCGCGATCTGGCGCAGGGGCTCCTCAAGCGCGCGCACAACGATGCGGATGCCGGTTTTATAGTCGCCCTCCGCCTTCTTTTCAAGCTTGGCGACCTTATCTATAACGTTCACAAGCGCGATTCCGCCGCCGGGAACGATGCCCTCCTCAACGGCCGCGCGGGTGGCGTTCAGCGCATCCTCTATGCGCATCTTGATCTCCTTCATTTCGGGCTCGGTAGCCGCGCCGACCGCTATAACGGCCACGCCGCCCGCAAGCTTTGCAAGGCGCTCCATGAGCTTTTCCTTATCGTATTCGCTGGTGGTTTCGGCGGCCTGAGCGCGGATCTGCTTCACGCGGGCATCGACCTCCGCCTTGTTTCCGCCGCCCTCAACGATGGTGGTGTTTTCCTTATCCACGCGAACCTGGTGGGCGGTGCCGAGCTGCTCGAGCGTGGTTTCCTTAAGATCCATGCCCAGCTCCTCGGAGATGACCTGACCGCCGGTGAGGATGGCGATATCCTTGAGCATTTCCTTGCGACGATCGCCAAAGCCGGGGGCCTTGACCGCAACGCAGGTGAAGATGCCGCGAAGCTTATTCACAACGAGGGTTGCGAGCGCATCGCCCTCAACGTCCTCCGCGATGATGAGCAGCTTCCTGCCCTGCTGCGCGATGGGCTCCAGCACGGGAAGGATCTCCTGGATATTGCTGATCTTCTTTTCGGTGATGAGGATATAGGGGTTTTCAAGCACGGCCTCCATCTTGTCGGGATCGGTGACCATGTACGCGGAGGCATAGCCGCGGTCGAACTGCATACCCTCGACCACGTTCAGCTCGGTCTTCATGCTCTTGCCTTCCTCAACGGTGATAACGCCGTCGTTGCCGACCTTTTCCATAGCGTCCGAAATGAGCGCGCCGACCTTATCGTCGCCCGCGGAGATGGCCGCGACCTGCGCTATCTCCTGCTTGCCGGAAACCTGCTTGCTCATGGACTGAAGCTCGGCTACCGCTTCCTCAACTGCCGCCTCGATGCCCTTGCGAAGCACCATGGGGTTCGCGCCAGCGGCAACGTTCTTCATGCCCTCGCGCACGATCGCCTGCGCAAGAAGAGTGGCGGTGGTGGTGCCGTCGCCCGCAACGTCGTTTGTTTTGGAAGCGACCTCGCGCACAAGCTGAGCGCCCATATTCTCGAAGGGATCCTCAAGCTCTATCTCCTTGGCGATGGTAACGCCGTCGTTGGTGATGAGGGGAGCGCCGTATTTCTTTTCAAGAACAACGTTGCAGCCCTTGGGGCCGAGGGTTATTTTAACGGTATTCGCAAGCGTGTTGAGACCGTTTTCAAGACTGCGGCGCGCATCCTCGCCGTGCTTAATCTGCTTTGCCATAATAAATTACTTCCTTTCGATTCTGTATCAATAGAATTAAGCTGCAATGAGCTTGGTTTTATGCAGGATCCGGCATTGAAAGCCCGCTCGGGCTTTTTTTGGGCCGAAATCCTGCCCTTTCGGGCGACGCGGCAGGGAGATCACTCCACGACCGCAAGAATATCGCTCTGGCGAACGATGATGTACTCAACGCCGTCAAGCTTGACCTCGTTGCCGGCATACTTGGAATAGATGACCTTGTCGCCCGCTTTAACGGTCATTTTGACCTCTTTTCCGTCCACCATGCCGCCGGGGCCGACCTCTACCACTTCAGCCATCTGGGGCTTCTCCTTGGCATTTCCGGTAAGGATGAGGCCGCTCTTGGTGGTCTCCTCGGCTTCGCAGCTTTTGATAACCACTCTGTCGAATAAAGGTCTGAGTTTCATAATTGTTCCTCCTTGAGTGTTTCCGCAAGGGAAAGCGGCGCAAAGGCCATATTCCCTCACGATAATTATTGTTTCCTATAACTGGTATTATATTCAACAGCCGTAATATGTCAAGCGCGGCTAAAGAGGGCGCGAAAAATATATACATCGTTTTTGTAAAATCGGGTTGAAATACGCTCCGCTTTTCAGTATAATAGCTGCATTATCAAGGAAAGGAGGTCGCAACCATGTTCAACAGCATCAATCTTTACGGTTTCCATGGCGACGTGTTCGCCATGCTTTCGCGCGCGGCCTCGTTCCCTGCTCCCTTGCTGCATAAATAGAGCAGTCAATGGATCTTGGGCTTTTCCGGACCGCAGCGCAGAGCTGCGGTCCGTTTTTTTGCGCCGCGCAAGCGGCGGGTTCAGCAGTGAATCAAACGACTCTCGGGCGCGGCATGAAAACGGCATATCCGTGCCGGAGAGAATGAAATAACGAGGTAATATGGAAAACAACACCGAAAAAGGCTCCAAAAAGAGCTCCGAAAAAAAGCCCATGAGCCGCGAGGAAAAGCGCAGGCGCGGCAGGGTCAAGCGCAAGCTTATAAAGGAATTCAGCCGAGGCACGAAAGGGCATTTTGTCGTCGGCATATTCGCCATAATCGCCGCAATAGTTTCGGCATACGTTATTCCGCTCATCACAAGCTTCACAATAGACTACGTGCTGCTTGATTACGCGGAAACGGGCTACACCGGCGGCATGGTGGTGGCGCCGTGGATAGCCTCGCTCGTGGAGCGGCTTGGCGGAAAGACCTTTCTTGCAAACAATCTTTACATCATGGCGCTGCTGCTCGTGCTTGCCACGGCCCTCAACGCCTTTATGACCTATCTGCGCCGCAGCAGGGTGGCGATGGGCGCGGAAAGCCTTGCGTACAATATGCGCACAAGGCTCTACGACCATCTTTCAAACGTGCCCTACGACTACTATAAGCACGTTTCAAGCGGCGACATCATCCAGCGCTGCACCTCGGACGTGGACACGATCCGAAGATTCGTTCAAAATCAGCTTCTTGAGATAGTGCGCACCGTTTTCATGGTGGTGATAGCCGCCTACATCATGTTCAGCATGAGCGCGAGGCTTGCGCTGATCTCCGTGATGCTGATGCCTTTTCTTGCGATCGCCGCCTATCTGTACTGCAAGGGCGTGAAGAAGCATTTCGCCCTTTCGGACGAGGCGGAGGGCGCTTTGAGCGCAACGATACAGCAAAACGCCACAAGCGTGCGCGTGGTGCGCGCCTTCGGGCAGCAGCGCGCGGAGATGGACGCCTTCACGGAAAAGAACCTTGACTACAAGAAAAAGACGCTGCATCTGAACAAGCTGATGGCGTATTTCTGGGGCTGCTCGGACACGATAGGCTTTCTTCAGATAGCGATAAGCCTTTGCTTCGGCGTGTATTTCGTGATAAAGGGGCGCATCTCCATAGGCGAGATGCTCGTGTTTTCATCCTACACCTCCATGCTGGTTTGGCCCGTGCGCCAGCTTGGGCGAATACTTGCGGATCTTGAAAAGGCGGGCGTTTCGCTTGGAAGGATCGCCGAGATTCTTGAATCGCCCGTGGAGGAGGAGCCCGGCAGGGCGCTCACGCCGCAGATAAAAGGAAATATTGAGTTTAAAAACGTTTCCTTCGGCTATGAGGACGATCAGGTGGTGCTTGACGATATAAGCTTTAGCGCGAAGCGCGGCGAGACCGTGGCCATACTCGGCTCCACCGGCTCCGGCAAATCGAGCCTTGTGCAGCTGCTTCAAAGGCTTTACACGGCGCGCAGCGGTGAGATACTCATAGACGGCGTGAATATAAACGATATAGAGCGCCATCATTTAAGGCGCAATATCGGAATAGTTTTGCAGGAGCCGTTTCTTTACTCAAGAACCATAATCGAGAATATCCGCATCACGCGGCCGGAGGCCGAGGAGAGCGAGGTTCACGAGGCCGCCTCCGTTGCCGCCATCCACGAGGTGATAAAAAGCTTTGACCGGGGCTACGACACGATAGTGGGCGAAAAGGGCGTTACGCTTTCCGGCGGTCAGAAGCAGCGCGTGGCGATAGCCAGAATGCTTATGCAGAATGCGCCGATAATCATACTGGACGACTCCATGAGCGCCGTGGACACGGAAACGGACGCGGCGATACGCGACGCGCTCCAGTCAAGGCGCGAGGGCTGCACCACCTTCATTATTTCGCACAGGATAACCACGCTCTGCCGCGCGGATAAGATACTTGTGCTTGAGGGCGGCAGGCTCGTGCAGCAGGGCACGCACGAGCAGCTTTTGCAGCAGGACGGGCTTTACAGGCGAATTGCGGATATACAGACCCTGCTTGAAACCGACCTATTAAACGAACAGGAGGCTGAATGATGGACGAGCTTGCAACTTCCGCTCTTCATGAAGAGGAGTTCAGCAAAAAGATAGATCTTAAGCTGTGGAAGCGCCTGCTTTCATACGCGCTGCGGTATCGCGGCATGTTCATTGCGATAGTGCTTTTGATGCTGCTTGTGGCGCTTATAGACCTTGTGTATCCGCAGCTCACAAGATACGCGATAGACAATATCATTTCCAAGGGGGAAGGCGGCATACGGGAGCTTGTGCCCTTTGCGGCCGTATACGGCGCAGTGGTGCTCGTTCAGGGCGGCTGCGTGGTTGCCTTCATCTATTTCTGCGGAAAGCTGGAGCTGAATATGAGCTTTGATATTCGGCAGGACGCCTTTAAAAAGCTTCAGGAGCTTTCGTTTTCCTACTACGACAAAACCGCCGTTGGCTACATCATGGCGCGCATGGTGGGCGACATCACCCGACTGAGCGAGATGATAGCGTGGAGCCTGACGGATATTTTCTGGTCCACCGGCTTCATACTCGGCTGCATAGCCTTCCTGCTTGCCATGAACTGGAAGCTGGGGCTGCTGGTGCTGATAGTGCTGCCCCCGCTTGCGGTGATAAGCGTTTATTTTCAGCGCAGGATCCTTGCGCAGCACAGGATAGTCAAAAAACAGAATTCGCGCATTACGGGCGCCTTCAACGAGGGCATAATGGGCGCGGTGACTACAAAAACGCTCGTGCGCGAGGAGCGCAATTTTGAGGAGTTCAAGAGCGAATCCGGCACGCTGAAAAAGGCGTCCATCCGCGCGGCGGTGCTCTCCGCGCTGTTCACCCCCATCGTGATGACGCTTGGCTCCATCGCCACCGCGATAGCGCTTTACGCGGGCGGCCGCACCGTTATCGCCCCCACGGTGTTCGGAGTGGGGATGACGCTTGGCGTGCTGACCACCTTCATATCCTACACCACGAATCTTTTCGACCCCATGCAGCAGCTTGCGGGCATATTCGCTGAGATGCAGAGCGCGCAGGCGAGCGCGGAGCGCGTTATCTCCCTTTTGGACACCCCCTGCGATATTACCGACACGCCGGAGGTTATCGCAAAATACGGCGACAGCTTCGACCCCAGGCGCGAAAACTGGGAGGAGCTGCACGGCGACGTGGAGTTTAAAAACGTTTCCTTCGCCTATAAGGACGGCGAGCGGGTTTTGAAGAATTTCAATCTGAAGGTGAAGCAGGGCGAGACCGTGGCGCTCGTTGGCGAAACCGGAGCCGGAAAAAGCACCATAGTGAACCTTGTGTGCAGATTTTATGAGCCGACCGAGGGCGAGATACTGATAGACGGCAGGGATTACCGCGAAAGAAGCCAGCTTTGGCTTCAGGACAGGCTCGGCTACGTGCTTCAGACCCCGCATCTTTTCAGCGGCAGCATAAAGGATAATATCCGCTACGGGCGCAAGGACGCGGGCGACGACGAGGTTATGGAGGCGGCGAAGCTCGTTCACGCGCACGAATTCATAACGGGGCTTGAAAAGGGCTACGATACCGAGGTCGGCGAGGGCGGCGCAAGGCTCTCCACGGGGCAGAAGCAGCTCATAAGCTTCGCCCGGGTCATACTTGCCAACCCGAGGATCTTCGTGCTGGATGAAGCCACAAGCTCCATCGACACCGAGACCGAGGCGCTCATCCAGAGCGCGATAGGCGAGGTGCTGAAAAACCGCACCAGCTTCATAGTTGCCCACAGGCTCTCCACCATCCGCTCGGCGGACAGGATACTGGTTATCCGCGGCGGCAGGATCACCGAGAGCGGCACCCACAGGGAGCTTTTGAAGCTGCGCGGCTACTACTATAACCTTTACACGACGCAGTTCACGGAGAACAGCACCGAAAAGCTGCTTTCGTAAGGATCGGAGCGAATGACGAGGGCATTCCCCGCGAATGACGCAGAAGTTCGTTTTAAACCGAATTTTAAACCGTAAAAGGAGCGGAAACGGATGGCAAAGGCGCTTCCCGAAAAATTCACCCTTCGCATGAAGGCGCAGCTCGGCGCGGAATACGATGCTTTTATTGCCGCATACGAGCTGCCGCCCGTGCGCGGAATACGAATAAACACGCTGAAGCTGAGCAAGGAAAGGTTTTTGCAGCTCTGCCCGTGGAGCGTGGAGCAGTCGCCCACGCTGGACGAGGGGCTTATCCTTTGCGAGGACGTGCCGCATATCGGCTCGCACCCCTTCCATATCGCGGGAATGCTTTACGTTCAGGAGCCCTCCGCAATGAGCGTTATAGATATGGCGGAGATAAGCCCCGGCATGAGGGTGCTGGATCTTTGCGCGGCGCCCGGCGGCAAATCCGGCGGCATCGCTGCAAGGCTACGGGGCAGCGGGCTGCTCGTTTCAAACGAAATAGTGCCCGCCCGCGCAAGGCAGCTTGCACGCAATCTTGAGCGGCTCGGCGCGGTCAACTCCGTCGTTACCTGCGCCCGTCCGGACGCCGTTTCGGAAGCGCTCCCCCGCTTTTTCGACCGCGTTATCGTGGACGCGCCCTGCTCCGGCGAGGGTATGTTTCGAAAGGACGACACCGCGATAGAGGAATGGTCACCGGAGCACGTTGCCTCCTGCGCCGCAAGGCAGAGGGCGATACTTGAGAGCGCGGAAAAATGCGTTCGGGAGGGCGGCAGGCTCATCTATTCCACCTGCACCTTTTCGCCCGAGGAAAACGAGGGCGTTATCGAAGCTTTTCTTTCAAAGCACCCCGAATATTCGCTTGAAACAATGCGCAGGCTTTACCCGCACACCTCCGCCGGCGAGGGGCATTTCGCGGCAAGGCTGATAAAAGCCGGCGCTTCGGCTGCCGTGCCGCAGAAGGTCAGGCCCGGCGGCAGGGGCGAAGCTGCAAGGCGCGAAACGGCTGTTAAAATGCCCGACAAACAAACGGAAGCGCTTGCCGCGAGCTTTTTTGACGGGGTA
Organism: uncultured Clostridia bacterium; assembly: GCA_947168565.1. Taxonomy (GTDB): domain Bacteria; phylum Bacillota; class Clostridia; order Christensenellales; family CAG-138; genus PeH17. The sequence goes on from CAMVMM010000017.1 coordinate 12,709, forward strand.
TTGAGCGGCGCCGCCCCAAGCTTTTCCGCGCTTTATTCCGCGGTTTCGGCAAAGGGCGCCTTCTCCGAAAGGCTTTTGTACTGCCCGTTTGAATTCCCAAAGGAGCTGCTTCTTCTGCCCATCGTTTCATTCGGCGCTGCCGTGGGCGAAAGAGCGGGAAGGGTCTTTAAGCCCTCGCACTCCTTCTTTATGGCGGCGCACGGGCTCGGGTATCGAAACGGGCTTGAATTGGCGGGCGACCCCGCCGCGCTCCCCGCCTTTCTTCGCGGCGAAGCCCTGAGCGGTGATGCAGCGGCTTTGCACGGCTTTGATATTTCAAACGAATACTCCCGCTATATGCCCGTTTGCGTTCACGGCTGCCCGGTGGGCTTCGGCAAGCTTTCGGACGGCTGTTTAAAGAACCATCTTCCCAAGGGGCTTATCGTTTCAAGAAGCGCGGCGCTTGCGGATGAATAGTATATAGTTCTGCGTTTTTTGCGGCAATATACTTTTTATTGTAAAATAAAACAGAAAACTTGCCAAGAATATTGTTTTTGATGTTGATTTAATTCTTCAGGTGGTATATAATGGAGCAAGCAGGATCGCTCTTGCGCCGTTTTGACGCGCTTCGCCCGGTTTCGGCGTTCCGCAGGCGGCTGTGCGATCCATGTACAACACAAAAGATTTTGGGAGGATCATCCTATGCCACTCGTAACCAGTACCGAAATGTTCAAGAAGGCCTATGAAGGCGGCTACTCCATCGGCGCATTCAATGTGAACAACATGGAGATCATTCAGGGAATCACCGAGGCTGCGAAGGAAGAGAACGCGCCCCTTATTCTTCAGGTCAGCGCCGGCGCAAGGAAATATGCCAACCACACCTACCTTATGAAGCTCATCGAGGCTGCCCTGATCGAAACCGATCTTCCGATCTGCGTTCATCTTGACCATGGCGACAGCTTCGAGCTTTGCAAGAGCTGCATCGACGGCGGCTTCACCTCCGTTATGATCGACGGCTCCCACCTCCCCTATGAGGAGAATATCAAGCTTACCCGCCAGGTGGTTGAATACGCGCACGATCACGGCGTTGTGGTCGAGGGCGAGCTCGGCCGTCTTGAGGGCGTTGAGGACGACGTGAACGTTTCCGCCGAGGACGCAAGCTACACCAACCCCGCGCAGGTTCAGGATTTCGTCGGCCGCACCGGCGTGGACAGCCTTGCCATCGCAATAGGCACCAGCCACGGCGCATACAAATTCAAGCCCGGCACCAAGCCCCAGCTCAGGTTCGACATTCTTGAAGAGGTCGAGCGTCTGCTTCCCGGCTTCCCCATCGTGCTTCACGGCGCAAGCTCCGTTATCCCCGAGTTCGTTAAAATGATAAACGAGCACGGTGGCAATATGCCGGACGCGATCGGCGTGCCCGAGGATATGCTGCGCAAGGCGGCGAGCATGGCCGTTTGCAAGATCAATATCGACAGCGACCTGCGCCTTGCCATGACCGGCACGATCCGCAAGTATTTCGATGAGAACCCCTCTCATTTCGATCCCCGTCAGTACCTCAAGCCCGCCCGCGCCGCCATCAAGGAAATGGTTCGCCACAAGCTGATCCACGTTCTTGGCTGCAACGGCAAGGCATAATTCGCTCATCTATCCTCCGGCGGGCGTTTCGGTCACGGATCGGAGCTCCTGCCGGAGGTGATATTATTTTGGAACGATAATCGGAGAACAGCTTGGAACAGAACGATCAGATCAGATCCATCCTCCTTACGGACGAGGACGACAACGAAATAGAATTCGATATTATGGACAATTTCGCTTTCGAGGGCGAAAGCTACTACGTGCTTCTGCCCGTGGATGACGAGCGGGACGATATCGAATACGTTATCCTGCGCGACAGGGGCGAGGGCGAGCTTATCGGCATCGAGGATGAACGCACGCTCGACCGCGTTTTTGAAGAATACAAGAGGCGCAACAGCATCGAAAACTGATTTCGCCTTTTTCCGGAGAATACCTGATGAAACGCTTTATTACAACCACGGCCGCCGCGCTTTGCGCCGCCTTCCTTTTGGCTTGCAGCAACGTAACGCCCAAGCTTGACCCGCTCACCACTCCCCCGCCCATGCCCGAAACGGCGCCTCCCGCTTCGGACGTGCCCGACCCCGTGGTGACTGCCGAGCCCACGCCCGATGCGTCGCTTGAGCCAGGTGAAGCAAAGGACGTGCTTGGAAACATAATCTACGGCAGCGATCATTTCGAGCGCTATATTCGCTTTGAAAACGTTTATGTTTACGAGGAAAACGGCGATACCTTCGTGGATCTCACCGCGGACAACAGCTACCCGAAAACGATAATGTGCGCCGTGAATATCGCCTTTTATGCCGAGGACGGCTCAATAATCGCCTCAAGCAGCCTCCAAATGCCGGACGGCTCGTTTATGCTCTCCCTCGGCAGCGGCAAAACGAATCTTTACGCCCGCGTGATGACCGATACGCTTTTGACCGATAAGCCCTTCCGCCTTATCTTCGATCAGCAGACCGGCGTTAAGCCCCAGTGATGCGGGCCTTCTGCGCCGATTTGATGCTTCGGCTTTTCCGTTTGGTTTACTCCGCGCCGTGCCTTCGGTTTGCGGCCGTGCCTTCGGTTTGCGGCCGTGCCTTCGGTTTGCGGCCATTCCTTCGGTTTGCGGCCATTCCTTCGGTTTGCGGCCATTCCTTCGGTTTGCGGCCTGTCGCCCTGTTTTTCCCCGTCCTTCAAGCGTTTTTTGCGCTTTGATACCGTTTTGAAACTGCTTTTGTAAAATATATCTCGTTTTATGCGCCAAATGGGGTTGACTTTTGCGGAAATTCGGGTATAATAGTTTATGCGCTTTGGGAAAAGCAAATGCACCTTTAGCTCAGCTGGTAGAGCACCTGACTCTTAATCAGGGTGTCCAGGGTTCGAGCCCCTGAAGGTGTACCACAGAAAACGGCGTCCCCTTTGGGATGCCGTTTTTGCTATAATAAAACACCGAATGGGCGAGAAAAGAGCCGTAAGGTTCGGTAGAAATCGACTTCCAATCGACGGATATTTTTGCTATAATCGGTGTAAGCAAAAAGCCGCGCGGAAAAAAAGCCGTTTTCGGTACTAAAAACTGTACTCACGTGCGGCAGCCCTGCATTTTCTTATTGTAAGCCGCGCTTTTTCATGCTATACTTATCCCATCGGAACGCAACGTTTTTATAATCTTTTTTGGAGGAGGAATTATGGATAATAAGCTTGAGCTTTCCGCCGCCGATCATGCTGCGGTGGAGTTTAAGGACAGCAACTATATAAACAACAAGGGCGCGAAGCTCTATCAGGACGAGGCCTACGGCAAGGCGGTGGAATACTACCATCTTGCCGCCGCGATGGGAAACACGAACGCGATCGCCAATCTGGGCTACTGCTATCTTTACGGCAGGAGCATCGAGCCGAACACCGCGCTTGCCATCGCGTACTTCAAAACGGCGGCGCTCAACGGCGACGCGGACGCGGCGTATAAGCTTGGGGACATCTACTCGCGCGATAAGTGGGTGGCGAAGGATAAGGAGCTTTCGCTTTACTATTACCGCATGGCGGCAAACGTCATTTTGGGCGAGGACGTCGATTCCCGCCAAGGGCTCATGATCTCCCGCAGATTGCAGGCCTATCCGAGCCTGTGCTTTGCGCTCGGCAGGGAGATGGCGCCCGGCGGCGATATGAATACCGACCTTGAGCAAGCTTACATCTTTTTGAGGCACGCCCAGCTCGGCTACGAAAGGGAGCTTGCGAACGGAAGCGAGATGTATCGGGAATCCTACGAAGCGGTGATGAAGCTGCTTGCCGATCCGCAGTATGACATAGTCCGCCTGCGGATTGAGCGGTTTTTGGATTTGGAGGAAGGGCTTTGAGCCCCAAAAAGCGGCTTTTGACGGATTCACTCTGCATTATTGCGCACTGGCCGGAGGGAGCCGCTTGCCCAACCCCGTTCCCTAACGGCTTTTCAATTCTTTATGCCAATATGATCTGCCCCTTTTTTTTGGGGCTTTTTTATTTGACAAAAGCCCGCCCTTTGCGCGTTCCGCGGCTGAATAAGTATATTATTGAACAAGTATTGACAATCCTCATGTTTTTTGATTTAATATGCACTGTTGTTTAGTTTAATTAAACACAAAGTTTAGATTGCTTGCACACGCGGCTTTATGGCGTTAAACGCGGTGTTTAGCGCTTCAAAACCCCGTGTTTTGCGGCGTTTAACCCAGGGTAAAGCCGCTGTAAACCTTAAACAAAGCGGCTCGGTGCTGAACGGAGGTGGAAAAAATGGTGGATATCGGCGCAAAGATCAGAAGCACGAGGCTCAAGCTCGGGCTTACACAGGAGGAGCTTGCCGCGCGCACGGAGCTTTCAAAAGGCTTTATTTCCCAGCTTGAAAGAAACCTCACCTCCCCCTCCATCGCCACGCTTGTGGATATCCTTGAGGCGCTTGGGACGGACACCGCCGCGTTTTTCACCGCGAGCGATGCAAACGAAAAGGTCGTTTTCACTCCGGACGATATGTTTGAGAGCGAAAACGGTGATTTACGCTCCAAGATATGCTGGCTGGTTCCGAACGCGCAGAAGAACGCGCTTGAGCCGATACTCGTTTCCATCGAGCCGGGCGGCTCCACCGCGGAGGACGATCCGCATGAGGGCGAGGAATTCGGCTACGTGCTTTCCGGCAATATCATTCTGATCCTCGGCAGCAAGCGGCTGAAGCTTAAAAAGGGCGACAGCTTCTGCTTTAAGCCGATCGAGCCGCACTACATTATAAACAGCTCCAAGCGGGAGGCGAAGCTCGTGTGGGTCGCCACCCCGCCCTCATTCTGAGGAAAAAGCAGGCAATAACCAACAGTAATCAAGCGAACAGCGAAAGAGGTACGGGAAATGGAAAGCAAACGACTTATCGAGTTTAAAAACGTTTCTAAGGAATACGACGGCGATCTTGCCCTCAAGGATATCAACCTTTATATCCGCGACGGCGAGTTTCTGACCCTGCTTGGCCCCTCCGGCTGCGGCAAAACCACGCTGCTGCGCCTCATCGCGGGCTTTATTATGCCTACCTCGGGGCAGATACTGATGGACGGCAGGGATCTTGTGTCCGTTCCCCCGTATAAGCGCAGGGTCAACACCGTTTTCCAGAAATACGCTCTGTTTCCCCATCTGAACGTATTCGACAATATCGCCTTCGGGCCCGATCTGAAAAAGATGCCCAAGGCTCAAATAAAGGAAAAGGTTACCGAGATGCTGGAGCTTGTGAACCTTGCGGGCTATGAAAAGCGCTATATCGACCAGCTCTCCGGCGGTCAGCAGCAGCGCGTTGCGATAGCAAGGGCGCTATGCAACGAGCCGGATGTGCTTCTGCTGGACGAGCCGCTTGGCGCTCTGGATCTGAAGCTGCGCAAGGGCATGCAGATAGAGCTCAAGCGAATGCAGAAAAAGCTTGGCATCACCTTTATATACGTGACCCACGACCAGGAGGAGGCGCTCACCATGAGCGACACCATCGTGGTTATGAATCACGGCGTTATACAGCAGATCGGCACCCCGATAGACATTTACAACGAGCCGAAGAACCGCTTCGTTGCAAGCTTTATAGGCGAAAGCAATATCTTTGAAGGCACCATGCGCCGCGACTACCTTGTGAACATCCACGGCATCGACTACGAATGCGTGGACGCGGGCTTTGGCGAGGAGCAGCCGGTGGACGTTGTGATCCGCCCCGAGGACGTGGACTTCGTGCCCATCGGCAAGACCGCGCTTCACGGCATCGTGACGAACGTTATCTTCATGGGCGTTCACTACGAATTCAGCGTGGATTGCAGCGGCATAAACTGGAGGGTGCAGTCCACGGATTTCGTGCCGGTGGGCGAAAAGGTGGGCATAGAGGTCGTGCCGGACGCTATACAGATCATGAAGCCCGACCGCGACAGCGGCATACCCACAACCGGCGGCGAGCTTTTTGCGGCGGATAAGAAGGCGGTGAGCAGGGCGTGAAAAGAGTTATTCTATCCTACCCGTACGTGTTCGTGTGGATGCCGCTGTTCATCATCGCGCCGATGCTGTTTGTGCTCTACTATGCGTTTTTCCGCGACGGACAGTTCACGCTTGAATACGTTCAAAACGTGGTGGCGAACGATACCTACCTCGGCGCCTTCTGGAACTCGCTTTGGATCGCGCTTGCCACAACGGTGATCTGCCTGCTGATGGGCTACCCCATCGCGTACATCCTTTCGCAGATGAAAAAGCGCACCGCCGCGCTGGTTTCGCTTCTGTTCATCCTGCCCATGTGGATGAATATGCTGCTGAGGACCCTTGCATGGAAGGTGCTGCTGTTTGACGGCGGAGTGTTTCAGCAGATACTTTCATTCTTCGGCGCGGGGAACGTGCAGCTTATTTACACGCCCGGCGCGGTGCTGCTTGCAACGGTTTACGATTTTCTGCCGTTTATGATACTGCCGATCTACACCACGCTGCAAAAGCTGGACCGCTCGCTCATCGAGGCGGCGCACGACCTTGGCGCGAACGGCGCGCAGACCTTCACAAAGGTGGTGCTGCCGCAGTCTGTGCCCGGCATAATCTCCGGCATCACGATGGTATTCGTGCCCGCCATGTCCACCTTCGCGGTTTCCACGATGCTGGGCGGCAAGCAGGTGATGCTGCTTGGGCAGGTGATCGAGGAAAAATTCCTTGCGGGAACGGACAGCGTGCTTGGCATAGGCTCAACGCTTTCGCTCGTGCTCATCATTCTCGTTATCGTTTCCATGGTGATAATGAACCGTATCGACAAGGATAATTCCGCTTCGGGAGGTACGCTCTGGTGAAAAGATTTTTAAGCTTTCTAAAGCATTCCTATCTCGGGCTCGTGATACTGTTCATGTATCTGCCCATCCTCGTGATGATAGTGATGTCCTTCACCGAATCGAGGACGGCGGTGCAGTGGCGCGGCTTCTCCTTCGGCGCGTACACCAGCCTTTTCAAGGATGCGGACGTGCTGGACGCGCTGATAACCACTCTCGTTGTGGCGGCGGTTTCAAGCATCGTTTCCACCGTTATCGGCACCGCCTCCGCCATCGGCCTGCACTCCATGCGCAGGCGCCCGCGAATGGTGGTGGAATCCTTCACGCAGCTACCCATGGTCAATCCCGACCTTGTGACCGGCGTTTCGATGATGCTGCTTTTCGCCTTCATAGGCATCAGGCAGAGCTGGGGTCTGCTCAGGCTGATCATAGCGCATACCACCTTCAATATTCCCTACGTTATCTTCTCCGTGCTCCCCAAGCTGCGCCAAAGCAGCGACTCGCTCTATGAGGCGGCGATGGATCTTGGGTGCAGCCCGCTTCAGGCGCTCACCAAGGTGGTGATACCGGATATCATGCCCGGCATAGTTTCCGGCCTGGTACTCGCCTTCACGCTGAGCATAGACGACTTTGCGATAAGCCTTTTCACCGGAGGCACCAGCATGAACCTTTCCATGCTCATCTTCTCCAAAACGGCGAAGGGCGGCGTACACACCAAATTCTGCGCGCTTTCCGCGCTGATGTTCCTTGTGGTCGGCGTGCTGCTTCTGATCGTGAACCTGCGCAGCATCCATCAGGAAAAGGTTGCCGCAGAGCAAAAAAAGAAGGTCATGAGCAGGGCCTGAGATCGCGCACGACCCATCTGCCCCCGCTGTAAACGAAAATTTACATAAAACGAAAACAAACAGAAAAACCAAAACCAAAACCAAAAAACCCGGAGGTAAAACACTTAAAATGAAAAGAACCCTTTCCATCATCCTCTCTTCCCTTATGGCGCTTGGCGTCGTGCTTGCCCTTGCTTCCTGCAAATCGGGAGGCGGCGAAACCACCCCCACCGGCTCTGCCGATCCTAAGGCAACCGGAGATTCCGGCGAAAAGACCATTTATCTTCTGAACTGGGGCGATTACCTCGATAAGGAAGTGAAGGACGAATTCAAGAGGCTGACCGGCATCACCGTTAAGGAGACCCCCGTTACCAGCAACGAGGAAATGATAATCAAGCTTGACACGGACGACTGCCCCTACGACCTTTGCATCCCCTCCGATTACGCGGTGGAGCGCCTTATTGCAAAGAACAGGCTTGCCGAGATCAATTTCGACAATATTCCGAATATTGCGAACATCGACCCGCAGTACCTCAAGCTTTCCGAGGTTTTTGACCCCGGCAACAAGTACTCCGTGCCGTACACCTGGGGCGTGCTTGGAATCCTCTACAATAAAAACATGGTGGATGAGGCCGACCTCGGCTCCTGGGATCTGCTCTGGAACGAAAAATATTCCGGCAAGATCATCATGTATGATAGTGTTCGTGACTCCATGGCGGCCGCTCTGTGCAAGCTCGGCTACGATCTGAACACCACGAACGAGGAGGAGATCAACAAGGCGGCGGACGAGCTTATTGCCGTTAAGCCCCTTGCCCGCGCCTGGCTCACCGACAGCATTAAGGACAGCATGGTGCTCGGCAGCGGAGCGGTTGCCCTTGTTTACTCCGGCGACGCGGTTTGGAGCATGATGCCCGACGAAGGCAGCGACGAGCTTGAGTTCTTCGTTCCCAAAGAGGGCAGCAACATTTACTTCGACAACATCGTTATCACCGCGAACAGCCCCCGCAAGGCTATGGCGGAGCAGTTTATAAACTTCCTGCTCGACGGCGAGATCGCCACCAGGAACACCGAGTATATCGGCTACTCCTCCCCCAACGTGAAGGTTGCGGAGAATATCGACGAATTCTTCCTCAACTGTTCGGCATACAACATCAGCGCCGAGGACGTGGCCCGCTGCAAGGTTTTCCGCGATCTTGGCGACAAGATCAGCCTGTATGACGCCGCATGGAACAGGATCTTCAAATGATCGCCCAACGGCATTAAACGTTGCGCCGCTTGAAACGGCGCCGGATCAAGGCCGCCCGCTTGCTTTACGCGGGCGGCCTTTTTCGCATTTTCGCGGCGCTGCGAATCGGTTCTTCCGGCGGCATTCGGCGGCGAAACGCTTGATTTCTTTTGCAAATCCGAGCTTTTTTGATATATTGCAAAAAAATCGTTTACATGGCTTGCTATGTGTGCTATAATAGATTATTGTGGATGTTTGGCGTGTTGGCCGAGCATCGTTTCAAAAGATAATCTGCGGCTAACGCCGCGCAAGCAATACGGAGGAAACTATGTCTGAACTCATCAAGGTTGAAAACGGAAAGGCGACTCTCACCCTGCAGGTATCCGCAGAGGATTACAAAGCCGCTCTTGAAAGCGCTTACAGGCGCCTTGGCCACAAGTACCCCATCCCCGGCTTCCGCGCCGGCAAGGCTTCCCGCAGGAAGATCGAGCAGGTCTACGGCATGGATGTTTTTTGGGACAGGGAGCTTGACGCATGCGTGAACAAGGCTTATTCCGAGGCGCTCAGCGAGCATAATATCGCCGCCGAGCTTCAGCCCAGCATCGAGTTCACCGAGGTGTCCGAGGAAAACGGCGTTTCCATCAAGGCGGAGGTCGTCGTAAGGCCCGTGGTCAAGCTGGGTCAATACAAGGGTATAGAAGCGCCCGCCATAGAGTATAATGTTACGGATGAGGAAGTGGACGCGGAGATCCTCAGGCGCCGTCAGGCAGTTGCCACCACGGAAAACGTTGAGCGCCCCGTGCAGGAGGGCGACGAGGTCACCTTCGATTTTGCCGGTTTTCTTGGCGACGAGCAGTTTGAGGGCGGCACCGCCGAAAACTACACCCTGAAGATCGGCTCCCACACCTTCATTCCCGGCTTTGAGGAGCAGATGGTGGGCATGAATATCGGCGAGAGCCGCGATCTGCACGTTACCTTCCCCGAGGATTACCAGGCGGAGCATCTTGCCGGCAAGGAAGTGGTGTTCAAGGTGCTTGTGCATTCCATCGCCGTTGAGAAGGTGCCGGAGCTTGACGATGAATTCGTTAAGGACACCTCCGAGTTCGACACCGTTGAGGAATACAGAGCGGGCGTTCGCAGCGAGCTTGAGCAGGCGGCGGCCGAGAGGGCAAAGAACGAGCGCATAAACGCGATAGTTCAAAAGGCGATCGACAATGCCGAGGTGGATATCCACGAGGACATCATCCATGAGGAGGTCCACGCGCAGCTCCACAGGTTTGAGGATCAGCTCAAGCAGCTTGGCGTGACCCTTAAGGACTACCTTGAATACGCCAACCTCACCATGGACGATATTCATAAGGACTACGAGGAGGCGGCGAAGCGCAACCTCAAGGCGCAGTACGTGCTCTTTGCGATAATCGACGAAGAAAAGCTTGAGCCCTCTGATGAGGATTTCATCACCGCGATCAGGCATTCCGATGCGGCACGGCGCGAGCATTGGGACGATGAGCGGGTCAAGACCGAGCTTGAGAAGAACCGCTTCAGGTACGCGGCTCAGGCGCTGAACGAGGCCCTTTTCCGCTTCCTGGCTGAAAACGCCGTTGAAGCGAAGGCGGAATAACGCTTTTTCCGGCCGAACCGAAAGCTTTGTTCCCGTAAAAATACAAAAAGGAGGTCTGTATGAGCGGACTTATACCCATTGTAGTTGAACAGACGAATAAGGGCGAACGCTCTTATGATATCTATTCCCGTTTGCTGAAGGACAGAATAATCTTCCTTGGCGGACCGGTTACCGACGACGAGGCTAACCTTATCATAGCCCAGATGCTTTTCCTTGAGGCCGACGATCCCGATAAGGATATTTACCTTTACATCAACTCCCCCGGCGGAAGCGTTTCCGCGGGGCTTGCCATCTACGATACCATGCAGTACATCCGCTGCGAGGTTTCCACCATCTGCGTCGGGCTTGCGGCGTCCATGGGCGCGTTCCTTCTTGCCGCCGGCGCGAAGGGCAAGCGCAAGAGCCTGCCCAACAGCGAGATAATGATCCATCAGCCCCTCGGCGGCGCGCACGGTCAGGCGAGCGACATAAAGATCCAGGCGGAGCAGATAATAAAGACCCGCTCCAAGCTCAACGAGATACTTGCCGAAAGAACGGGCAAAAGCGTTGAGCAGGTGGCGCTGGACACCGAGCGCGACAATTATATGACGGCGGAAGAAGCGCTTTCATACGGTATCATAGATGAAATAGTGCCTCCCAAGAGGTGATCCTGCCCGCAGGGGCAAAAAAGAAAGGTCGGCGGCGCGAATGAGCCTCGCGCATGCCAAGGTAATTTTGAGATAATGGCAAAACACAGCGAAAACGATTCCATCAAATGCTCCTTCTGCGGCAAGTCCAGAAGCGAGGTAGATCGCATCCTTGCCGGACCCGGAGTATACATCTGCAACGAATGCATCGACGTTTGCAGGGAGATCCTTGAGGATAACCCCATCACCGCCGACGTTGAGTCCGAAAGGTCTGCCGATCAGCTTCCCAAGCCCAAGAGCATTGTGGCGGCGCTGGATGAATACGTGATCGGTCAGGAGCACGCAAAGCGCGCCCTCGCCGTTGCCGTATACAACCACTACAAGCGCATCTACGCCAAAAAGACCGCCACCGAGGCGGAGCTTGGCAAGAGCAATATCGTTATGCTCGGACCCACCGGCTGCGGCAAGACCCTGCTTGCGGAAACGCTTGCAAGGATACTCGACGTACCCTTCGCCGTTGCGGACGCCACCGCGCTCACCGAGGCGGGCTACGTTGGCGAGGACGTTGAAAACATTCTGCTCAAGCTGCTTCAGGCCTGCGATTACGACGTGGAGCGCGCGCAGAAGGGCATAATCTATATCGATGAGATCGACAAGATCGCCAGAAAGAGCGAGAATCCCTCCATCACGAGGGACGTATCCGGCGAGGGCGTTCAGCAGGCGCTTTTGAAGATACTTGAGGGCACCGTGGCGTCCGTTCCCCCGCAGGGCGGAAGGAAGCACCCCCATCAGGATTTCATCCAGATCGACACCACCAATATTCTTTTCATCTGCGGCGGCGCCTTTGCGGGCATAGAGAGCATCATCCAGAAGCGCACCGGCAAAAAGAACATGGGCTTTGGCGCGGACGTGCAGTCCAACATCAAAAAGGATATCGGTGAAACCTTAAAAGATATTCTGCCGGAGGATCTGCTTAAATTCGGTCTTATCCCCGAATTCATCGGCCGCGTTCCCGTTATAGTTACGCTTGATCAGCTCACCGAGGAGGCGATGATGAGCATACTTACCGAGCCGAAAAACGCGCTCGTGAAGCAGTATAAGCGCCTTTTCGAGATGGACGGCGTTCAGCTTGAGTTTGAGCCCGATGCGCTCAAGGAGGTGGCAAGGCTCACCATCAAGCGCAACACCGGCGCGCGCGGTCTGCGTGCCATCCTGGAGGACATAATGCTGCCCATCATGTATGAAACCCCTTCGAGGGACGACATTGAAAAGGTGATAATCACCTATAAGGCCGTTACCAAGGAGGAGGAACCGAAGTACATCTACCGCAGCATAGTTCCCGGCGCCGATACCGATACCGACGACGAGAACAAGATCGCTTGATCAATATAAAGGCAGGCGGCATTCCGTGCCGGCTTGCCTTTCTTTTTCAAATTCGATTTTTCAGAGGTACTCATTATGAAGATCATCCGTGCAAGGCACAACGGCGAAAGCTTTTACGCAGTTATCGAGGGAGAACGCGCTCTGCGCCTCGCCCGCGCACCCTACGACGGCATGGAATACACCGGCGAGAGCTATGCGCTCGACGGGCTCGAGCTGCTCCCCCCCGCCGAGCCTTCCAAAATAGTCTGCATCGGCAAGAATTACAAGGCGCATGCGGACGAGATGGGCGAGGGTCAGCCGCCGGAGCCCGTGCTTTTCATCAAGCCGAACACCTGCATAGTCGGAAACGGCGACGACGTGGTCTACCCCGCCATAAGCAATCGCGTGGATTTTGAGGGCGAGCTCGGCGTGGTTATCGGCAGGTGCGCGAGCAAGGTTCAAAAAGGGCACGCCCATGAATACATTTTCGGCTACACCTGCCTGAACGACGTTACCGCAAGGGATATTCAAAAATCCCCCGCGCAGGGCACACAATGGACGCGCGGCAAGGGCTTTGACACCTTCTGCCCCATCGGGCCGCATATCGAAACGGAGCTTGACGCGCAGAACCTTGAGATAGAGACCCGCTTGAACGGCGAGGTGAAGCAGCATTCAAACACGCGCCTTATGACGCACGGCATCGACAGCCTGATCTGCTTCATAACCGAGGGCATGACGCTGCTGCCCGGCGATATTGTTGCCACCGGCACCCCGGAGGGTATTGGCAGTATGCAGCGCGGCGACGAGGTGGAGGTTGAGCTCGAAGGTATCGGCGTTCTCAAAAACAGGATCGTTTGATACGGCTCTCGGCTGCCATGAAAGCTAAAGCGCCGCCGGGAAATGGCGGCGCGTTCTTATTTGCAAAGGCTCTGCAACCATTGGATTCAACCGTAATAATCCAAAGCTTTGACGATCAGGTAATATAAATGGACGGACTAACCCTTGCCGCCTCCGTGGCTGAGATAAAAAATGCGCTAATCGGCGGCAGAATAGAAAAGATACAACAGCCGGAAAAATACGAGCTGCTTTTTTCGGTGCATTCAAAGGCGGGCTCCAAAAGGCTGCTCATCTCCTCATCCTCCGAAAACTGCCGCCTGCAGCTAACGAATGAAAAGCGCCCCTCCCCCATCGACGCGCCGAATTTTCTGATGCTGCTGCGAAAGCACCTCACTGGCGCGCGCATCTGCTCCATCGAGCAGCCCAGACACGACAGAATAGTTCTTATCCGCTTCGAGGGCTTCACCGAGCTGAGCGACAGCACGAGCTTTACGCTCGTTTGCGAGATAATGGGCAGGCACTCAAACATCATACTTGTGGACGGCGAAGGGCTTATCCTTGATTCGATACGCCGCGTTTCCGCGGGCATGAGCAGCGTTCGCCTGGTTCTGCCGAGGCTTAAATACGAGCTGCCGCCCATGCAGAACAAGCTCGACCCGGAAGGCGTTTGCGCGGAGGAATTTGCGCGGATCCTTTCCGGCTCCGAGCGGGCGGACAAGGCGCTTTCCGGCGCGGTGTGCGGGCTCTCCCCCGCCGTTGCCTCGCTTATGATAGAATCGCTTGAGGAGGGGCTGCTGCCGAATGATTTTACCTCCCTTTCAAAGCGCATAGCGGAGCTTTACGCGCGGCTTTTATCCGGCAGCTTCACCCCTTGTACCGCCGAACGCGGCGAAAAAAAGCTGCTGCTGCCCTTTTTGCCGGCAGGCGGCAGCGTGAAGCGCTTTGCCTCCCTTGGGGAAGCCGCAGACGAATTCTACCGCAGCAGAGCGGAGGATGAAAGCGTAAGACGGCGCACCTCCTCGCTTGAAAAGGTGCTTTCAAGCGCGATCTCCCGCCTTGAGCGCAAGGCGGATAAATTTGCGCTTGCGATAGGTGATGAGCAGGAGATAGAGCGGCTGAAGCTTTACGGGGAGCTTATCACCGCCAATATCTATGCAATTCCCGACCGCGCGAGGGAAGCGACGGTGGAAAACTACTATGCCGACCCTCCGGAGCGCGTGACAATTGAGCTGGACGACACGCTTTCGGCCTCCGACAACACCCAGCAATACTACAAAAAATACAGAAAGGCGAAATCCGCGCGGGATATCGCTCTTGTGATGCAAAAGGAAACGCTGGAGGAGCTTGCCTATCTGCGCGGTATACTCGCCTCCCTTCCGCAGTGCCTGACCGATTCCGATTTTGAGGAGGTGCGAGGCGAGCTTGCCTCGGGCGGGTATGTTCGTGAAAGCAGAAAAAAGGCGCAGAAGCTGCCGAAGGCAAGGCCCTATTCCTTCCGCGCAAGCGACGGCACCGAGATACTGGTTGGCAAAAACAATATTCAAAACGACAGGCTGACATTCAAAGAATCCTCCCCGGAGGATATCTGGCTGCACACGAAGGATATCCACGGCTCGCACGTGATACTGCGCTGCGGCGCGGGAGAGCCCTCGGACGCGGCGCTGCTTGAGGCGGCGCAGCTTGCGGCATACTATTCGCAGGCAAGGAGCGCCCCGAGCGTGCCTGTGGACTACACCCGAAGGAAATTCGTTAAAAAGCCTGGCGGCGCAAAGCCCGGCATGGTGATATACACCCATCAAAAGACCATCCTCGCAGTGCCGAAGGGCGCAAAGAGCTAAAGGCCTTTTATCGTGGAGCCAAAGCTTATGCTGAGGCTCCTTTACGATATAAGGCTTCTTACGCGCTCCAGATTCTTCCCGAAAAGCGCTGCGTTTACGGCGTTTGCGATTATCCCCGCCATATCCGAAACGATCGCGTCAATATCCTTCGGGGTCACTATCATATCATCGAGCTGCTTTTCGCAAACGCTTTGCGCAAGCTGCTTCAGCTTTTCCTCGTCCGCATGAAGCCCCGTTTCGTTCGCCATGAGCGAAAGCGTGTCCGTCATGATGGTTGCGGCGCGCACCACCAGCGGCACGCCTATCGCCAGCACCGGCACGCCGAGGCTTTCGCGGCTCAGCTCCGCCCTTTGGTTGCCCACTCCGGAGCCGGGGCTTATGCCTGCGTCCGTAAGCTGGATGGTGGTGCTTATCCTTGCCGCCCTTCGTGACGCAAGCGCGTCTATTGTAATAATGCAGTCGGGATGCACGCGCTCCACCACGCCCTTCACTATATCCATGGTTTCAACGCCCGTTACCCCAAGCACGCCCGGCGCGATGGCGCACACGCCCGGCGCTTCAAAATCAAACGCCTCAGGCACGAACTGCTTCACGTGCCGCGTTACGAGTATTCCCTCCACCACGCGCGGGCCGAGCGAATCCGGCGTTACCTCCCTGTTTCCAAGCCCCACTATCAGCACGGTGCTTTTTCCGCCGTTTCGCCGCAAAAGCTCCGCAAGCTCCGTTGCAAGCCTTTTTTCAACCGCCTCAAACAGATCGAGCGGGCGCTCCGAAAGCGCGCGCGCATCCAAAGTGACGTATCTGCCCATCGCCTTTCCTATGCGCCGCGCCGCCGATGGATCCAATATGCCGATGCGCGTTATCTCTATCTCTCCGTCCGCGTCCTTTTCCTCCACCACACCCTTTATATCCGGCGAAAGCTCGCGCAGCTCCGCCGCAAGATCCGTATAAATGCCCCTCATTCTGCCTCCGTTTTGCCGATGCCTCTTTCGGCCGTGTTGTTTAAAACAGGTGCTTCAACGCGCCTTTTCCCATAGTTTGCGCATAAACTGCGGGATTATGAAAAGCGCCGCACAATATATTGAAGCAATATGAAAAAATCATCGGTTTAGGGCTTGCATTTTTAATAATACGGTGGTATAATTGCCTTTGTTTGAGTATTAAAAGGAGGTGAACCGATTTGGCAAACATTAAGTCAGCAATGAAGCGTGTCAAGGTGTCCCGTCAGCAGAATCTGCGCAACCGCATGATCCTCTCCGCGACCAAAACCGCTATCAAGAGGTTTGACCAGGCTTTGGAGTCTAACGACGAGGCTGCTATCGAAAAAGCATATACCGCCGCAGTCAGCAAGGTTGACAAAGCTGTTACCAAGGGCGTTATCCACAGGAACGCAGCCAATCGTAAAAAGGCTCAGCTTGCAAAAAAGCATGATGCCAAATAAGGTTTATCGATAGATCGATAATTCAGACCGCGGGAGCAGGCTCCCGCGGTCTTTTGTGCTGCCCGCCTTTCCGCAAAAGCGGCTTGCGGCTTATACCTTTTTTTCAAACTGCTTTCCGCACTGCCTGCAGGTAACGCGGATCTTGCCCTTACCCCTGGGCGCGCGGTACTCCCTGCCGCAATCTGGACATTTGAAATATTTATATGCGGGATCCTTCGCCTGCCCTGCGCCGGAAGCGTCCGCGCCCGCGCCCTTTTTTGAAAAGCCGCCGAAGATGCGGCTGAAAAAGCCTTTTATCGAGTTCACAATAGCTTCATAGCCGATAAGCTCATCCTGCCTGCGCCGCGTATCGGCGGAAAGCGTTCTGAAAAGTATCAGCCCCATCAGAAGCGTTGAAACGGCGCAGAGGATCATTCCCGCAGTGCCGCGCCACAGAAGCACTCCCAGAAGGCTGAACGCAGCGGAAGCGATCAGCGCGTCCCTTGAGAGCCTGTCAAAGCCATAGCCGTTTTTCATAAGCTCACCTCGTACAAGTATTCTGTTAAACACATTTAAACACATTATTCGAGCCATATCGGGCGTGGAAGCCTGCTCACTCGCCCGTGCGCTCCTCATTCGCTCCGCCAAGCAGCACGCACGCGCCGTACCCGTCCAGCTTCAGCACGATGCCGCCCGTTTCGGGATTTTTGGCATATAGCCTGCCGCTCAAAAGATCGACGTAGCGGCTTGCAAAGGGGATATCGCCGGCATCCGGCCCCTCGAAAAACTCGCTTTCACGAATGGAGAAGGTCTTGTTTTCACGCGAACGGTTGACAATGGCAAGCACCGAGCCGCCCTCATCGCCCCTCAGCACCGCAAACACATCCTGCGACACGGCGAAAAACGCCGCCTTGCCCGAATTCAGTGCGCTTTTGGCTCTGCGCAGCTTTCCAAGCAGCCTGAAGCGCTCCAGCAGCTCTCCGTCCTCATGCCCCCATGGGTAGGTGCCTCTGTTGAAGGGATCGAACAGCCCAAGCATGCCCGCCTCGTCGCCATAATACACGCTTGGCGGCTGCGGCATTGCAAACTGCAGCACGGCGGCGCTCATCAGGCGCCTCCTGCCGCGCTCAAGCGCCTCCTCTGTATAGGTGAATCTTGCCTGTTTTTCCCTTGAAAGCTCCTCCCTGCCGGGAATATCGCAGAGCGCTGAAAGTATGCGCTCGCTGTCGTGACTGCCCAGAAGATTCATGCAAGCCCGATAGAAGGGCTCCGGATAGCGCTCTCGCTGACCCGCAAGCTCCTCGTTCAGCTCGTATGCGTCGATCCTTCCGGTGAAAAAATCCACCAGCGCGTAGCGGAAGGGATAGTTCATCACGGAATCGAGCTCATGGCCGTACACGTAGCGCCTCAGACCCCTTTCCCAAAGCTTGTTTGAAGCATCCTCCCAAACCTCGCCGAGCAGAACGCCCTGCTTATCGAGCCTTTTGAGCTTGGTGCGCAGCAGCTCTATGAAGCTTTCCGGCAGCTCATCCGCAACGTCCAGCCGCCACGAGGTTGCGCCGCATTTCGCCCATTTTTCAAGCACTTCGCCTATAAAATCGCAATACGACTGGGTTTCCTCCGCCACCTCCGGCAGGGATTTGAAGCCCCACCAGCAGCGGTATTTGGTTGGAAATTTATCAAAATGATACCAATCGTAATAAGGAGAGCTTCTGCCGGAATACGCGCCGACAGAGTTGTAGCGTCCGTATTTATTGAAATACACGCTGTCATCGCCGGTATGGGAGAAAACGCCGTCCAGCATCACGCGCATACCGAGCCTGCCAGCCTCCCTGCAAAGCCTTCTGAGCTCCCGCTCATCCCCAAGCACGGGATCCACCGCCATATAATCGGAGGTATTGTAGCGATGGTTGCTTGCCGCCTCAAAGATGGGGTTCAGATAGATGCAGGTGATGCCGAGCCTGGCAAGATAGGGCAGCTTTTCGCGTATGCCCTTCAGGTCTCCGCCGAAATAATCGCATGGGGAATAATACTTTTCTCCGGGCAGCGGCTTATAGAGCACCTGCTCGTTCCAATCCTCGTGGCGCACCACGGTGCGCCCCATCTGCTCATGGAAGCTGAGCCGATCGAGCGCGGTTTTGCCGTTTCCATCCTTGCCGCCTCTATAAAATCTATCCGGAAAGATCTGGTAAACCGTGCCTTTTTGGAACCATTCCGGCGTTTCAAAGGAGGGCTCGTAAACGGTGATCTGATAATCCTGCGCGGGGGTGTTCGACAGCCTGCCAACGCCGCTTTTGCCGCCGTAAACGAGCCTTTCGCCCCGTGCTTCTATTGCGAAATAATACCAGATGAGCTGCGGCTCGCCCGGCGCCTCCACCGTGAACTCATGCACCGCGTCGAACCCGTCGTAAAAGCAGCGGCTCGGCACGAGCGTTTCGCGCGAATCCGCCCAAAGCCTCAGCGTGACCCTTGCGCCGTGCGCGTCCGCCCCCCAGAGCTTGATGCGCAAAGTCACTTTTTCGCGGCAGCGAAGCGCGCCCTGCGGTAGGCGGTAATATTTCTCTCTTGAATTATGATATGCAAAAAGCTCCATTGCTTTTCACCTTTTACGTTACACGTTGAAGCGGAACACGATGATATCCCCATCCTGCACCACATAGTCCTTGCCCTCGCTGCGCACAAGGCCCTTGTCCTTGCAGGCGTTCAGGCTGCCTTCACGAACGAGCGTTTCATAGGGCACGACCTCGGCTCTGATGAAGCCGCGCTCAAAATCGGTGTGTATCTTGCCCGCAGCTCCCGGCGCCCTGGTGCCCTTTGTGATGGTCCATGCGCGCACCTCGTCGGTTCCGGCGGTAAGGAAGCTGATGAGCCCGAGCAGCGAATAGCTTGCCCTCACGAGCTTGTCAAGCCCGCTTTCGCCGATGCCGAGCTCCTCGATAAACGCCGCTTTTTCCTCGTCCGAAAGCTCGGAAAGCTCCTCCTCCACCTTCGCGCACACCGTCATGGCCTCCGCGCCCTCCTTCGCCGCCTGCTCATAGAGCTTCTTCACGGCTTCGGGCTCGGTGCCGATCTCGTCCTCCCTGATATTGGCAACGTAGATCACCGGCTTTGTGGTAAGAAGAAACAGCTCCTCCGCCGCCTTTTTCTCGTCCTCGGTCATATCCATGCTGCGAACGGGCTTCATTTCATCCAGATGCGCCTTTATGCGCTCCAAAAATTCTATTTCCGCGAGGTATTTTTTATCTCCGCTTTTGGAATTCTTTTTTGCCTTGTCTATCCTGCGGTCGATGGTTTCAAGATCGGCGTAGATAAGCTCAAGATTTATCGTGTCCATATCGCGGACGGGATCCACGGAGCCGTCCACGTGCACGATATTCATATCCTCAAAGCAGCGCACGACGTGAACTATCGCGTCCACCTCTCTGATATGGGCAAGGAATTTATTGCCAAGCCCCTCGCCCCTGTATGCGCCGCGCACAAGACCCGCTATATCGACGAATTTTATCACGGCGGGCACGAGGCTCTTCGGGTGATACATTTCATTCAGCACGTCAAGGCGGTGATCGGCCACCGCCACCACGCCTTCGTTCGGCTCGATGGTGCAGAAGGGATAGTTTGCCGCCTGCGCGCCGGCCTTGGTTATTGCATTGAACAGGGTGCTTTTTCCGACGTTCGGAAGACCCACGACTCCGAGTTTCATAAGAATACAATTCTCCTTCGATTTTCGGAGCGGAAAGCCCGCGCCTGCCGCTCCGTTATGATTATATCACACACCGCACGGCTTTTTCAACGATATGCGGCAAATGCGAGGGCGAGGTGCGCGGCTTGCCGCCGAAACAAAAAAACGGTCCCGCGGGAAAACCCGTGAGACCGAAACACCATGCGACGGTTCAGCGGGGAGGATAGCTGCCCCTCCCCGAACGCATGAGTTTTTTGAATGATGCAGCGCCCGCTTGCTGTGCGGAAAAGCGCCGCAAAGCGGATATGCCGCGTTATTTCCCCGTAATATAGCTTTCAATATCCCTCAGGGCGTGCCGTATCGCATCTAAATCGGTGCTGTAATACGTTCTGCCCATATCCCTTTCCTTAAGAAGCAGACCGCAGTCATACAGCGAGGTAAGATGCCGGGACACGTTTCCGGCATTGAGCTTGAGAAGCTGCGCCAGATTGAGGCAGTAATCCGGCGATTTATAAAGCTTGGAAAGGATATCGAGCTTTACCGGGTCGGAAAAGGATTTCATTACCTCGGCAAGCTTCTCCACGCGCTGCTCGGAATAGCCCTTTGTGTACTCATGGTATACGGCGGCGCCTATGAACACGGTGCTCACCTCGTCGTCCGCACCGTGTAAAAAGTCGTATCCATAGCCTATCTCATTGAAGAAGAACAGGCTGACCGCGGCATTTGTGGCAAGCGTCTTCTCGCTTTCCGGATTGATGCGCAGCAGCTCCAAAAACTGACTCCTTGAAAGGCTGTCAAAGCTATGCTCCCAGCGCTCGGCGCAGTATGCGTAGATAGGAATCAGCCTTGCAAGCCCGGCCTTGAGCCTTTCGGCGTACGGACGGAGTATATCCGCAAGCTTATCGATATAAAAATCGAAATTATCGAGCGCACGGAACGAATCCATCTTCGCCTCATGCGGATACTGGAGGGCATAAAGCTGCTCAAAAAGCGTGGGCATGGGTCTGCCGTGGGCGCTTGACATGGATATGCCGGCATTTGTGAACTCCAACACCTCTATGCCTTCCTCTTTCAGCAACCTCCAGCGCTGCTTGGTTTCCTCTATTTGCTCGTCAAAACCGGTTGAGGTGAGCTCGATGAACGAAAGCAGCATCACCCTTGCAACGCAGTTTATCTCGTTTGGATTGCCGGTATCAAAGGGCTTGAAGAAAAACTTAACGTCCGGAGATTCAAGATCCAAATCGGCGCACGCAACGTTGGTGAACTGCTCGGCAATCATGGCGTTGCTGTTCAGCTCGCTGAGCTGGCTTTCGGAAAGCAGCGCTCCGTATTTGGCTGTAAGCGCTTCGGCGGTTGCAATATATGATCTTTTTGTGTAGTATCTGCCAACCATCCCAAGCGTTTCATACAGCAGGAACGGCTCGCTGATCATATTCACTTTCATGGCAAAAATCGCTTAATAAAGCACTCCATTCTGTTTATCTAACGCCATTATAACACGATTATGCAATTTTTGCAACATTGATTATCAGTTTTTGGATAATTCAAGCAAGCGCAAAACGGCCCTGAGAGCCGCGCAGGAAGCTGCGGAAATCGCATCGGGAGCTTTTTCCGGAAAGATTTTCACAAAAAGTTTATAAAAGCGTCTACAATTTTTCTTTAAAATGTGTTATGATATAGTAGTCTTATAAGGTAAGTTGGATCACTTTTGGCAAAAAGCGCAGCTTGAGCCGGATTTTTCCTTGCTTCCTTTGAATTTTTTGCGTCATGCGAAACTCGCACCATCAAACCGGAGGGACAGATGCATTTTGACGAGATAATGAGCGCGATAAGAAACGGCCTTGGGCAGTTCAGGTTTCAGGATCTGCTCGATATTCTTATTATCGCTTTTATAATATACAAAATTATAGACGTATCCATCAACACCCGCGCCTATCAGCTTTTGAAGGGGCTTGCGGTGCTGCTCATAATCATGCTGCTCAGCGCCGTGTTCAACCTATACACCGTGAGCTACCTTATAAACACGCTGCTGGTTTCCGGTATCGTTATAGTTATAGTGCTTTTCCAGCCGGAGATAAGGCGGGGGCTTGCGCACCTTGGCAGATTCAAGCTGAACCTTACCGGCCGATCCGAAACGGACGGAGCGGACATCGTGCGCGAGATGACCGGCGTGCTTATCCGCCTTTCCAAGCGCAAGGTGGGCGCGCTTATCGTGATCGAGCGCGACACAAGGCTTGATGAATACCTGCCCACCGGCACGTGCGTGGACGCGCATATCACAGGGGCGCTTATAGAGAATATTTTCGAGCCGAACACCCCCCTGCACGACGGCGCCGTGATAATCCGCGAGGGCCGCATCCACTATGCCGCCTGCGTGCTGCCACTTTTCAGCGAGGCGAATATCTCCCGCGAGCTTGGCACGAGGCACCGCGCCGCGCTTGGCATCTCCTCCGTTTCGGACTGCCTTACGCTGGTGGTTTCCGAGGAAACGGGCGTTATCTCCTACGCCGAGAACGGCAAGCTTACCCGCTATGTGGACAAGGCCGCGCTCACCGAGCTGCTTGAGGGCGTGTTTGTGCAGAGCGAGCCGGAAAAGCCTTTATCAGCTATTACCAAGAGGTTGTTTAAAAAATGACAACGATCCATAAAATAAAAATAGATACAAGCGACGCAGCGGACGGCGTCGGCGCTTCCTCGGGCGAGCATTTTGCATCCGCTCCCTCCGCAGGCGAGGCCTCCGCTGTCTCCGGCTCCGTTGCTTCCTCCCCCGCCGCTCAGCCGCCGAAGGGCGAGGCGGGCGCGAAGCCTGCCGCGGTATCGGTCGCGGAGAGCGGTGAAAAGCGTACCGTTTCCGCCGCCGAGGCTTCTTCAGGCGCAGGCGCGGAGGGCGGCGAAGCGGAGCAAAAGCCCCGCTGGTACAAGCGTCCGTTCATACATAAGCTCGGCTACGGGCTGCTTTCGCTGCTGATCGCGGTCACGATCTGGGGCTATGTGTTGATGAGCGAAAACCCGGTGCGCATAAAGCGCGTTGACAACGTTCGCCTTTCAATCGACGGCGGCAGCGAAGCAAGCTTCCTGCAGAGAAACCTTATAGTGGTGGACGATCTTACCAGCCTTCTGCCCACCGTTTCGGTAAACGTTGAAACAAGGCTGAACGACCTTGCAAGGTTCGACAGCGCCACCGGCAACGTTGTGACGGCTTATATCAATTTAAACGACATCCGCGGCCCCGGCATATACGAGCGGCAGATCTCCGCCGTTTCCACCGTCGGCACTCCGGTTTCCATAGAGCCGAAAACCGTAACCATCACCGTTGAAAACAACGTAACAAGAACCATTCCCGTCACCTATTCGATAGTGGGCGAGCTGCCTGCGGGCTATTGGCACGGCGAAGCTGCGCTGCCCTACGGCGACACGATCAGCCTTTCCGGCGCGGAGAGCAAAATCAGAAGCATCGTGCGGGCTAACTGCGTGATAGATCTCACCGGACGCACCTCGGAGATAAACGAATCCTTCGAGCCCGTGCTGCTTGACGAGGATCAGAACGTGCTGGATAAAACGGGTATAGTGGGCGTTATGCCCTCCGTGATAATCCGCATGCCGGTGATGCCGTATACGGAGATTCAGGTGGATAAATACATAGCCTTTGCGGGCGAAATAAACGAAAACTACGAGCTTTCCTCCCTTTCCATCAACCCCGGCACGCTGAGCGTTGCCGCGCCGCGCGAGGTGCTTGACACGCTCGAAAGCTCGATCTACATCGAGCCGATAAACGTTGCAAACCTCTACCCCGGCACCCATCAGCAGCGCGTGAGCGTGATGGGGCTTGCGAGCGAGGCAAGGCTTTTGAGCGACAACAACTTTATAGTTACCATCGTGATAGCCGATAAGCACGTGACGCGCAGCCTGAGCATTCCAAAGGACGACGTTGAGATCGAGGGTGAGGATCACACCCTGTTCAACTACCTGTACGGCACGAACAGCTTCTCAGTGCAGTTTTCGGGGCCCGCCCGAATAGTGAACGCTTTGCGCGAGAGCGACGTGCATCTGTACCTAAACGTCCGCAGTTTCCTTCGCGGCACGCACGAGATAACGCCCAAGCTTTCCATAGCGGGCGACCCCGCATGGCTCTATGACGGCAGCGTGGAGATCACGGTGCAAAAATCCTTCTGCACCGTTACCACCGCAACGAGCTGACGCGGAGCGAAAGGCCGAGCATCAAAGGCCGCGGCGGAAAAAGCCGCGCAGCACATACTTTCGGAGAAGATTATTTATAATATGGAGCTTATTGCAACAAACCTGAATATGCCCTTCAACGCCGTTGAAGGCGCACTGCCGCTGCTGCTTTCGGCGCATATCCGTTTGCCCGTTTCCGAGATAGAGAATATCCGCATCGTGCGGCATTCGATCGACGCGAGGGACAAGGCGGATATCCGCAGCATTTACAGCGTTTCATTCGAGGTTTCCCTTGAAAACGCAAGGCGCATTGCCGAGCTTGAGCTGAAGAATATCGGCAGAGCGCCCGCCGCAAAGCGGGATGAGCCCGTGTTCGGCGCCAAGGAGCAGGATGCGCCGATCGTGGTGGTGGGGCTCGGCCCCGCGGGCCTTTTTGCCGCATACGAGCTTGCGAAATACGGCTACGACGTGGTGGTGCTTGAGCGCGGCAGGGATATTGAGCGCCGCAAAAGGGACGTTTCAAATTTCTTCACCACCGCCACGCTCGATCCAATCAGCAACATAATGTTTGGCGAAGGCGGCGCGGGCACCTTCTCCGACGGCAAGCTCACCACGCGCATAAAGGATCCGCGCTCGAAGGACGTGTTAAAAACCTTGATCGAATTCGGCGCGGGCGAGGAGATAGCCATCGAAGCCAAGCCCCATATCGGCACGGACGTGCTGAGCCGAGTGGTTTTGAATATGCGCAAGAAGCTTCAGGAGCTCGGCGTGAGCGTGCGCTTTGAATCCACCTTCACCGGCTTTGAGGAAAAGGACGGGCGGATAAGCGCCGTTATCGTGAACGGCAGCGAAAAGCTGCCCTGCTGCGCCGTGGTGCTTGCGCTCGGTCAGGCGGCGAGGGATACCTATCGCATGCTGCTTTCAAGCGGGCTTGAGATCGCCCCCAAGCCCTTTGCGGTGGGCGTTCGCATCGAGCATCCGCAGAGCTTTATCGACAGGTCGCAGTACGGCAAATTTGCGGGGCATCCCCGCCTCGGCGCGGCGGAGTACCATCTTGCGGGCAAAACCGGCGTTCGCGGCGGGCGCGGTGTGTACACCTTCTGCATGTGCCCCGGCGGCGTGGTGGTCGGCTCCTCCTCCGGTGAAAACGAGGTGGTTACAAACGGCATGAGCTATCACGCAAGAAACGGCGAAAACGCGAACTCCGCCATAATAGTGCAGGTGCATCCCTCCGATTTTCGAAACGAAGTCCTCGGCGGGCTCATCTTTCAGGAAAAGCTTGAAAAAAAGGCGTTCAGGCTCGGCGGCTCGGACTATTCCGCGCCCGCGATGCGCGTTGGCGATTTTCTGCTTCAAAGGCCGCCCTCCGGCTTTGGGGGAGTTAAACCCACCTACCGCCCGAACGTTGTGAATAAAGATATTTCCGAGTGCATGACACCCACGATCTCAAACGGCATTCGGGACGGAATAAGGGCGTTTTCCCGAATGATAAAGGGCTTTGATATGTATGATGCGGTTCTTACCGCCGTTGAGACCCGCTCAAGCGCGCCCGTGCGCATCATGCGCGATGAAAACGGCGAGGCAACGCGCCTCAAGGGGCTTTACCCCGTTGGCGAGGGCGCGGGCTACGCGGGCGGGATCGTGAGCGCCGCCGTGGACGGAATGCGCGCCGCGGAGAGGATAATCTCCCTTTATAAAAGCGCAAGGTAAAGGCGGCGCCGAGGCTTCGGCGCTTGCGCCTGCCTGCGGGATATAACCGTTAAAAATAAAGGATAAAACCGATACTTAACAGGTAAATACAATGAAAAAATACATTGTGGTAATTGGCAATTTCGGCTCAGGCAAAACCGAGCTTTCGCTGAATCTGGCTTTTGAGGAGGCGGCGAAGGGCAGCAGCGTTACGCTTGTGGACCTGGACATAATAAACCCATATTTCCGTTCCACCGAGCGCAGGGCGGAGCTTGAGGCAGCGGGGATAAAGCTTTTCTCCCCCACCTACGCCATGCTCGGCGTGGAGATACCCAGCCTTCCGGCGGAGATCTATTCCGTGTTTTCAAACGACAGCGACGTGGTCATTTTCGACGTCGGCGGGGATGCGGCGGGCGCGATCGCGCTCGGGCAGTACAAGCGCTTTTTCAAGGATATTGAAAATATCGAGGTGCTGTACGTTATAAACGCGCGCAGACCCTTCTCCTGCGAGCTTGATTTGAATCTGGACATGATTCAAAAGGTGACCGAGGCGGGCAGGATAAGCATTTCCGCGCTTGTGAACAACACCAATCTTTCGCAGGAGACCGCGCTTGCGGAGCTTATCGACGGCTACGATATGGTAAAGCGCGTGAGCGAGGCCACCGCGCTTCCCGTGAAGTACACCATCGGCTGCGAGCCCGTGATCTCGCAGTTTCGTGAATATGCCGAAAGGGAGGGGCTCGACCCCGCCTACGTCGGCATGATAAGGCCGATAGAGCGCTATATGCACCGCGATTGGGAGCGCTATACCACAAGCGGCCTGTGAGCCTGTGATGATTCTTCCGTTCTGCCGCAGATGCGGCAAGGCGGCATGATTTGGAGTGCAGCATGCCTTTACTGGGTGTTCGTGAATTAAAAAAATCCTTCGTTACCAGGGTTCTTTTTGAGGGGATCTCCTTTGAGGTGAACGAGGGCGATCATATCGGCTTCGTGGGCGTCAACGGCTGCGGCAAGTCCACGCTTTTCCGCATACTTTTGGGGCTTGAAAGCTGCGACGAGGGCGACGTTTACCTGCCCTCCACCACCGTTATAGGCAGCATGGAGCAGAAGGTTTCAAACGAAAGCTGCTCGCTTTACGACTACACGCTCTCCGTGTTCAGCGAGCTTATGGATATAGAAGCGGAGCTTGAGCGCATTGCGGAGCGGATAGCCGAAAGCGGAGAGGCGGACGAAAAAACGCTTGCCCGCCAGCAGAAGCTTCACGACCGCTATTACGATAAGGACGGCGCGACCTACCGCGCCCGCACCCGCTCCACGCTGCTTGGGCTCGGCTTTACCGAAGCGGAGCTTGTTAAGAGCATCAGCGCCTTCAGCGGCGGCCAGAAAAACAAGGCGCAGCTTGCAAGGCTGCTGCTTTCGGACGCGAATCTGCTGCTGCTCGACGAGCCTACCAACCATCTGGACGTTTCCTCGATAGAATGGCTTGAGGGCTTCCTGAGCGCGTATCGCGGCTCATTCATAGTTATTTCGCACGACAGATATTTTCTGGACCGCGTAACGAACCGCACCATGGAGCTGAAGGATCAAAGGCTCTATATTTCGCAGGGCAATTACACGCGGCACATGGAGCTGCGCAGCACCGCGCGCGAGCTTGAAATGCGCAGGTATCTTCGCACTCAAAAAGAAATAAAGCGCATAGAGGGCATAGTGGAGCAGCAGCGCCGCTGGGGGCAGGAGCGCAATTTCATCACCGCCGCCTCCAAGCAGAAGCAGGCGGACAGATTAAGGGCGACCCTTGTGCGCCCGGAGCGGGACAGCGCGTCCATCCACTTCAATTTTGAAGCGAAGCAGATCAGCGGAAACGACGTGCTCGTGGCGCGTTCGCTCGGCAAGGAGTTTGACGGCAGGCGCATCTTTTCCGGCGTGGATCTGCTTATCAAGAAGGGCGAAAAGGTTTTTCTGCTTGGCGACAACGGCTGCGGCAAAACCACCCTTTTGAATATAATCGCCGGGAGGCTCCGCGCAAGCTCCGGCAGCTTCTACCTTGGCGCGCACGTTGAGTGCGCTTATTACGAGCAGACCCTCACCGGCTTTGACCCGAACAACACGGTTTTAAGGGAGGTTTGGGACAAATACTATACCACGATCTCCCATAAGGACATCTGCAACGCGCTTGCGGCGTTTCTTTTCCGGGGGGACGACATAAACAAGCCCATAGGCACCCTCTCCGGCGGCGAGCTTGCGCGAGTGCAGCTTCTGAAGCTTATGCTCACCAAGGCAAACCTGCTGCTGCTCGACGAGCCCACGAACCATCTGGACATAGCTTCCAGGGAGGCGCTTGAGAGCGCGCTTGAGGAATACAACGGCACCATGCTCATAGTTACGCACGACCGCTACCTTGTGAACCGCCTTGCCGACCGCATTCTCCGAATGACGAAGGACGGGCTGGAGGAGTATATCGGCGGGTACGACGACTATCTTGAGGCCGTTTCAAACAAGCAAAGGGAAGCCGCGGGCGATGAAAAAGCCGTGTCGAAAAACGCCCTTGATTACCGCGAGCGCAAGGAGCGCCAAAGCGCGATAAACCGCGCGAAGGGCGAGCTTGAGCGCTGCGAAAGGGCGATAGCGCAAAAGGAGGAGGAGCTTGAAAAGCTCGATGCGGCTCTTGCCTCCCCCGCCGCCTTCTCGGACTATAAAAAAGCGGGCGAGCTTTCCAAAATGAGCGATGCGCTTCACGCGGAGCTCGACGCATTATATAAAAAATGGGAGGAGGCGGGCGAAAGGCTTGCTTCGCTCTCGGCGGAATGAGGCTGTTTCATTCCGATAATTTCCGATTTTTGAATACGTGTTTCGTCCCTGCGGCATGGGCATGGTTTTATTTGCCCCGCAGGGATGCGAAAGGAGAATAATTTGGCAGCAAAACAGACCGCGAAGCTGAAGATAATACCTCTCGGCGGTCTTGGTGAGATAGGCAAGAATATGACCGTGCTCGAATACGGGAACGATATGATAGTTATCGACTGCGGGCTTGCCTTTCCGGATGAGGATATGCTGGGTGTGGATATGGTGATACCCGACATGACCTATATCGAGGCCAACCGCGACAAGCTTCGCGCATTTATAATCACACATGGGCATGAGGACCATATAGGCTCCCTGCCGTTTGCCCTTCAGAGGGTGAGCGCGCCCATTTACGGCACCCGCTTCACGCTTGCGCTGATCGAGCACAAGCTTGAGGAATACGGGATAATCAACGCGGAGCTTAACTGCATGGCAAGCGGCGACAGCGTGCAGCTCGGCTGCTTCGGCGTTGAATTCATAAAGGTGAATCATTCCATCGCGGGCGCGGTGGCGCTTGCCGTAACCACTCCGCTCGGCGTTGTGATCCACACGGGCGATTTTAAGGTGGACTATACCCCCGTGAACGATGAGCCGATAGACATAAACCGCTTTGCCGCTTACGGCGCAAACGGCGTGCTTGCGCTTTTGATGGACAGCACGAACGCCGAGGCGGAGGGCTCCACACCCTCCGAAAAGGAGATAGGCAAAACCTTTGAAAAGGTGTTTTCCGAGGCGCAGGGCAGGATAATAGTCGCCTCCTTCGCCTCCAACGTGTACCGCATACAGCAGGTGGTGGATACCGCCGTGCGGCACAACAGGGTGGTCTGCTTCCAGGGGCGCTCCATGGTGAATATCGTTGGGATCGCGTCCGAGCTTGGCTATCTGAACCTTCCCGAAAACTGCGTTGTGGAGCTTGAGCAGCTTCGCAGCTACGAAAACAGCAAGGTTTGCGTGCTCACAACGGGCAGCCAGGGCGAATCCATGAGCGGGCTTTTCCGCATGGCGAACGCCAACCACAGGCTGAGCGTGGGCAAGGGCGACACGGTTATTATCTCCGCCTCCGCGATCCCGGGAAACGAGCGCAGCGTGGGCAGGGTGATAAACAGGCTTTTCCAGCGCGGCGCGAACGTTATCTACGACCGCCTTGCGGACGTTCACGTTTCGGGTCACGCGCGCAGGCAGGAGCTTCGGATGATGTTTAACCTGCTCAAGCCCAAATATTTCATTCCGGTGCACGGCGAAACGCGGCATCTGTACCGCCATGCGGGGCTTGCCGGGCAAATGGGCATAGACGAGGGCCGCATCTTCGTGATGTACAACGGCAACGTGCTTGAAATAAGTCAAAAAGAAGCGAAGATAAGCGGCGGCGTTTCCTCCGGCTCGCTCCTTGTGGACGGACTCGGCGTGGGCGACGTTGGCGCTTCCGTGCTGCGCGAGCGCAGGCTGCTTTCGCAGGCGGGCATCTTCTCCGTGATGATACCGCTCAACTCCACCACCGGTGAGCTTGCGGGCACTCCGGAGATAGTCACAAAGGGCTTTATCTACCTGAACGATTCGCAGGAGCTTATAGACGAGGTCCGCAGTCAGGTATACGCCATCGCCTCCGAGCGCGTGGTGAAGCCAAACAAGGAGGATCGGCAGGAGCTTATAGCTGCCGTAAAATCCTCCGTGAAGCAGCTTTTAATGGAGCGAACGCGCAGAACGCCGATAATCATACCCGTTGTGCTTGAGATAGATATTTGATTGCTGCGCGGAAGCTCTGCGGCTAAACCTTTGCGGGTAAGTACTTGCGTATAACCCCTGCGTTTAAACCCTTGCGGACAGCCCCAGCGGTTGAGTCCTTGCGGACAGCTCCTGCGGCTAAACCCTGCGGAGGGTTCGCGCGTTATATAGGTGTATGAACGATATCATATTCAAAAAAACCGATGAGCTTGCGGCGCTTTTGAGGGAAAGCGGAGAATACGCGGAGTTTGCCGCGGCGCGCGATGCGGCGTTTTCAAACGAGACCACGCGCGTGCTTTTGAAGGACTACCGCGCGCTTCAAACGCGGCTTCAGGCGGCAGCCGTATACGGAGCGCCAAACGAAGCTGAGCTTGAGCGGCTCCAGCGCCTTGGCGAGCTTTTGCAGCTCGATCCCGCCGCAAGCAGATACCTTTTTGCGCAGTTTCGGCTGAACGCGCTGCTTGCGGACATATATAAAGCGCTTGCAGGGGCAGTCGATTCGGATCTAAGCATGCTTGAGGACTGAGCGGCCCGATCACTCATTCAAACTAAGAGCGGTCGGCGCGCTATAAGCCGCGCCGGCTGAAGGGAGAGTTATGAAATACAACGAAATTCTTGAAAAAATGCGTCTTGGCGTGCAGAGCCTGCAGCCGGAAAGCTATAAAAAGAAGGTAAAGGCAAGGGAAGCTGCCGAATTAAGGGCCGCCGAGCGCGCCGGCGGGAATGCAGGCGGCGCTGCCCGCGCCGATGACGCCATCTACGCCGATATGAACGAATACTTCGACGGCAAGCTTTCCGAGGAAAAGGAGCGCAAGCTTTTCTCCTCGCGCAGCGACAGGCCGCTTTCCGCCAAAAAGCAATACGCGCGCAAGGCTTCGGCCGCCGCCGTGAACGCGGATCCGGACGATCCGGAGTTTGACTCGCTTCACGGCCACCGCTATTTTAAAACCGAGGCGGAGATACGCGAGCGGGCGGACGCGAAGGAAAACCTGCAAAAAAGCGTGCGCATCTTCTGGCGTGTCTGGTCCATCGTGCGGGTTCCGATCATCCTTGCGGCGTCCGTGCTGATAGTTTACACGCTCGTTTCCAAGGTGGGAACCAAGCTCGTGGATAAATATATCATGCCCGTGGATAAAAACGACCCCACCCCCGTTGTGGTTACCATCGCGCCGGGAAGCGGCGCTTCCGAGATAGCCAAGGTTTTATACGAGGCCTGCGGCGAGGGCAAGGAGGGGCTTATATCAAACAAGGCCATCTTCAAGGTGTACGTTGACTTCATAGGCAAATCCAGCAGGCTTCAGGCGGGCACCTACGTGCTTTCCAAAAATATGAGCATTCCCGACATTGTGGACACCATCTGCCGCGGAATGCCCCCGCGCGAGGTTCGCAAGCTTCAGGTCACGGAGGGTATGACCATAGAAGCCATGGCGCAGAAGCTTGTGGCGGACGGCATTCTTTCAAGCCCCGACCGCTTCCTTGAGCTTTGCAAAACCGGCGCCGCTTTTGTGAACGATCACCCCTTCATAAAGGATATTCCGGATGACGAAACCGGCGAGCGCAAGTATAAGCTTGAGGGCTTCCTCTTCCCCGCCACCTACGAGGTGTTTGTGGACGCAACGGAGGAAACCATAATCGACAAAATGCTTTCCCGCTTTGGTCAGATCTGGGGCCCCATCTACACCGCCCGCGCAAGGACGCTCGGCCTCTCCATGTATGAGGTGGTTACGCTTGCCTCCACAATCGAAAAGGAAGCGAGGCTGAAGGAGGACTTCGGCAAGGTTTCCGCCGTGTTCAAAAACCGTATGGCGCGGGATATGATGCTTGAATCGGACGCGACCATAGAATACGTGCTCAAGACAGGCTCCATAAAGCTTACCGAGGAGCAGCTTGCCACGCCCTCCGGGTACAACACCCATATAAACAAGGGTCTGCCCATCGGCCCCGTTTCCAACCCGGGCGACGCGGCGCTGAACGCGGTGCTGTTCCCGAACGAGGAATTCATGCAGGACGGCTACCTGTACTTCTGCCTTACCGACCCGAATATCGGTGCGCTCGTGTATGCGAAAACTCCCGAGGAGCATGCCGCGAACGTTGCAAAGTACAGCCCGCTGTGGTAATAAAAACGGTGTTCGATTGCTATGAGCTTTAACGGGTTTTATAAGGAAACCTTTGAGTTTCTGTTTGAAATAGCGTTCAACAACAACGTCGAGTGGTTCAATGAAAACCGCTCGCGCTATGAGCGCTTTGTGCGCGACCCGATGCGGCTTCTTGCCTCCGAGCTGATGGAGGACGCGCTGCGGGTGGACCCGAATTTCAACCGAAGCCTCACCACCAGCGTTTCGAGGATCAGGCGCGATACGCGCTTTACCTACGACAAATCCCCGTTTCGCAACCATATGTGGATAGGCTATCGGTACCCCAAAACGCGCATCAGCGAAAGCAGCATGATCTATTTTGAGATCACGCCGGAGGGCTATTCCTACGGCTTCGGGCTTTATTCCGCCACCGCCGAGTTTATGGCGGCGTACAGGAAGCGGCTGCTTGCCGACCCGCAGGGCTTTTTGAAGCTTGCCCGTGCGCTTGAAAAGAAGGGCTACTCCCTTAACGCCGAGAGCTATAAGCGCGACAGGCATCCCGATGCGCCCGCCGAGCTCAAGCCCTATCTGAACGTGAAATATTTCGGCTGGGGCAAGCGCTTTTCCGGCGTTTCCGAGCTTATCGCCCCCTCCGATATAGAGCAAAGGCTGCGCTCCGAAATGAAGGCGATGAAGCCGATGTATGACTTTATCCGCTCCGTGCAGAGCAGCCTGCAGGGTGACGAGGGCGGTCTGGAGGTATAGCAGCCCACGCGGTGCCGAAAACCCACGCGGCACGAAAAGCCATGCGGCACGGAAAAGCCGTGCGGCACGAAAAGCCATGCGGCACGAAAACTCACGCGGCACGGAAAAGCCGGAGGATCCTCATTTATTGACGCAGACCGAACGAAGGTGATACTATGAGAAGATTTCTTGTTGTGGTGGATATGCAGAAGGATTTTGTGGACGGTGCGCTCGGCACTCCCGAGGCTGAAGCCATAATTCCGAATGCCGTAAAAAAGATAGAGAGCTTCGTTGGCGATATTTTCGTGACCTTCGACACGCATTTGGAAAACTATCTTGACACGGCGGAGGGCAAAAAACTTCCCGTGCCGCACTGCATAATCGGCACCGACGGCTGGCAGCT
>CAMVMM010000018.1 GCA_947168565.1 uncultured Clostridia bacterium
GCGCAACAAATACCGCCTTTCGGTGGGGGTATGGAGTAGATAGCAAGCACAGCAAGCGAGTACCCGCTTGCGATTTTTGGCTTTAGGGAACCCTCTCCCTAAACCCGAAAAATGCTTGTTGGGAACATCCCAAACCCTGATACGAAAAGAGGCGAGATACCACGATGGCAAACCGAAAACGAAATATCCAGGTGAAGTTCTATGTGACCGCCGAGGAAAAGGAACTGATGGAACAGAAGATGGCCCAGCTCCAGACAAAGCGGATCGGCGCCTACCTGCGGAAGATGGCGATTGACGGATATATCATCCAGGTGGACACCAGGGACATTAAGGAGATGAACAAACTTCTGTCCGCCATTGGCCGGAACATCAATCAGATTGCCAAGCGGGTCAACGCCGGAGGCCCCACCTATCAGGCCGACATGGAGGAAATCCGGGAAAGGCTGGATCAGATATGGCAGTTACAAAGACGCATCCTATTAAGTCAACGCTGAAAGCTGCGATTGACTATATCTGCAATCCTGACAAGACGGACGGGAAGCTGTTGGTGTCCTCCTTCGGCTGCGCCGCCGAGACCGCCGACATTGAATTTGAATGGACACGCCGCCATTCCATCGACAAGGGCACACACCTGGGCCGTCACCTGATCCAAGCCTTTGAACCTGGGGAGGTCATGCCAGAGGAAGCCCACCGGATCGGCATGGAACTGGCACGGGAGGTCCTGGGCGGCAAATATGAATTTGTCCTCACCACTCACATTGACAAGGATCACGTCCATAATCACCTGATTTTCAATGCGGTCAGCTTCACCGACCACAAGCACTACCATTCCAACAAGCGCAGCTATCACGAGATACGCCGGGCCAGCGACCGGCTGTGCAAAGAACACGGCTTGTCCGTCATCGTCCCTGGCCGGGATAAGGGCAAGAGCTACATTGAGCATCAGGCCGCACAGAACGGCACCAGCTACAAGGCAAAGCTGAAAGCCGCCATCGACCGGCTGATCCCCGTGTCCTCCAGCCTGGAAGATTTGCTTGCCCGGTTGCAGCGGGAAGGGTACGAAATCAAGCGGGGAAAGTATATCTCCGCCAGGGCGCCGGACCAGGAGAGGTTCACCCGGCTCAAAACCCTGGGCGCCGATTACACGGAAGCAGCCGTTGTCTCCCGCATTGCCGGAGGTCCCAGGCCCTCCAGACAGCCCCAACAGCGCAGCGGGAAGGTCAGCCTGCTCATTGACATTCAGAACAATATCAAGGCCCAGCAGAGTGCCGGATACCAGCGGTGGGCAACCATCGAGAATCTGAAACGGGCGGCCGCCACCATGAACTTTCTCACCGAACACGGCATCGGCAGCTATGAGGAATTGGTGGAACGGTGTGACGCCGTTGCCGCCGCCTCCATCCGTACCAGGGAAAGTCTGCGGGATACGGAACAGCGGATCGCCGACCTTGCCCTCCTGGGAAAGCAGATCGACACCTACCGCAAGCTGAAACCTGTCTATGACCGATACAAGGCATCAAAGGACAAGGAAAAATTCCTGCGCGGCTTTGAGAGCGAGATTATCTTATTCGAGGCGGCCGCCAGGGAAATCAAAAAGGCCGGGCTCACCAAACTTCCTTCCTCCGATAAGGTGAAAGCAGAACTGGAAGGACTCTCCGCCCGCAAGGCCGCCCTGCAAACGGAACTTCGGAAGATACAACGGGAGGAAAAGGAATATGACACCCTCCGCCAGAATGTGGACGCCCTGCTGGAAAGGCCGAAGGAACAGGAACAGCAGCGGCAGCGGAGCAACGACTTGGAGTAACGGGGATTGGGCGCTTTTGACAGTCTTTGCAAAACCCCTGGGCGCATGGTTATCCGGCTGATATAATGGAACCAGGAATGGAGGTGCTGACTGTGACGAAATCCGAAGTAATCAAAGAGTTTTTCAAAAAGAGCGTGCTGCCCGTGGCGGTGGCGGCTTTGCTGTACTGCATTTTCAAATCCGTCTGCACAAAAGATGGAGTCACCGACTATGTATGGCTGTTCATCCTTTGCGGTCTGCCTTTTGGCATCCCACGGATGTTTGCCTGGATCGTGCCGGGCGGCTCTTTGGGAACCGCCCTTCCGTTGTTTCTGCTGAACTTTATTATTGGCGGAGTGATCGGCGGTTTCGTCCTGGTCTGGCGACTGCTGGTGTCTGCCTGGTATATTCCCTTGACCATCTATCGACTGTTCATAACAAGAGGGACTTCCTATATTCCAGAATAGCACTATGGAAATGTGGAAAACGGCCGCTCCACCGATGGAAAACAAATATTTACGACCTGATGGAAAAGCTGTCAGCTTTCCCACAGCCCGCAAACACTGTTTCCCACAGCGCCGCCCCTTTGACCGTTTACACACATTCCCACAGCGCCTACTACTGCTACTGAAAATGAGCGCCATCACCGAAAGATGATGGCGCTCATTCTTTTTCTCCGTATCCTTCCCCAGCAAGATTTAGTATATTCTTTTTTTCTTTCTGCGCATAGCGCATGGTCTGATAAGCTCCGCCGCCTGTATGGTCCACATAGAATACAACGAGATTGCTTCGCTTCACCATCTGCCGGTTGCGAATTTGAAAAGCGCCTTTTGGATGGCTGCTGGCCGCGCTGCCGCATATCTCGATTTCATCATAATAGGTTTCAAAGTTTTCCATATTGTTGCGCAGCTCCGCCGTGGGATATGGCAGTATCCAAATCAAGGAACTGTTGTCATCCCGAACAAGTCGCTGCTGGCGTTTGACAGCGGAGGAAACGATCTGGTCAAAATCTCCGTCCCGTCCGACCAGGAACTCCACATACTCCTTTTCCAAAAGCAGCGCATGAACCAGCGCCTCCACACGATCCTCCGCCTCACGAAACTCCGGGATGATCCGGTGTCCAAAAAAACTAACAGTAAATATGTTCACGGTTCTATCTTCGCCATTTTCAAGCCAGTCCCTCCAACAAAGTAAACAATCCACTTCTCATTATATACAAACATTGACTTAAAGTAAATAATTCTTTAATTGGTCTCAATTATAATTTACCTGTTTTGTTGGTAGCATAATATCAGGAGGTGATATTATGCAAACGGAGTTTCCAGAACGCTATATCACTTTGGGCTTGAAGATCGCATATTACAGAAAAAAGGCGGGGATGACACAGGAGGTCCTTGCGGAGAGGATCGGGAAAAGTGTCAACTTCGTTGGTCAGGTAGAAGGAACAGGTACGGTTCGTGGCGTATCTCTTGAAACATTGTTCAAGATCGCCCAAGTGCTGAAAATCCCGCCCTCCAAGCTGTTAGAGGATGACTGATCGACTGCGACGCAGCCAGAACAAAAAAAGAATGGGAGCGCCAACCTCGGATAACTGCATCCGATGTTGACGCTCCCATTTTGCTTGATAAAAGGTGAAAATCCGGCGTTTTTCCTATGCAGAAACGCCCTGCCGCTCCACATGGGAAATCATACTGCCCCTACACGGAAAAGCCGTCACAGCCGGTTTCTTTGACTGTTTTGAACCCTAATTCCCGCACTTTTTGGAACGGAGGGAAAGATAGTGCGGACAGGACAACACCACCGCCCGGAAACTCTGCTTGCAGGGATGGATACAGCCCTTGCATAGCTTGTTATACTGGCGTCTGCCGTTCTCGCCCAGGAAGAACGCCCATTCCAGACGCCATTTCTTGCTCCGGCTCATAAGTCGCCCAGCTCCGGGGGCTTCTTCTGCGGGGCAGGCTTGTCCGGGCTTTTCCGTTCCGCGCACTCCCGTTTTGCGTCCTCCAGTCGCTCCCGGATGGAAGGCTTTTTCTCCGGCGTGGTCCTGCGCGCCTCGGTCTGGGCTTTCTCCAATTCCTCACCACGGCGGCCGTTGTTGATGATCCCGTCGATCATGCCGTAGTCATCCTCCAGGGTCATTTCCGCCGTGCGCAGCGGGTTTTCCGGCTCCACGGGAACGGATACGATCTGCCCGTTGATGCTGGCGAACAGCTCCGGCCGCTTGAATTGCTCGGTGTATTTCTGGATCATGTCCGGGGGCAGGGACGCAAAACTCTCCGGCCCCAGGCCCACCACCAAGAAGGTGCCTGCCACAATGTCGTAAATCTCCCCATGCTCGTCCCGGAGAGAGCGGTTCAGGTCCAGACCGATGAGCTTGCCCTCGTCGTTCAGCACCAGCCCCACCGGATCGTCAAAGGGATAGGAGGCGGCAATGTCGCCGCCCACCTCCGCTTGCAGCGCATGGAGGCCGGGGTCGATTTCCTTCACATAGGGTTCCTTCATGGGCTCCACCACCAGGACAGTCAACTTCTCCGGCGCGGTATGTTCGGGTGCGTCTCCGCTGGGGATGGCAAAGGCGCGGCTGCCGTTGGCCATGATGAGATACTTTCCGTCCTCGGACTCGTGGTGGAAACCGTATCCGGCCGCCTCCATCTGTTCCCGGCTCATATCCGTCACATGGAAGGTGCCCCTGGGAGTCCGCACCGTCTCGCCGGTCTCTCGGTCATCCGGGGTGGGCGCCGCTTGCTGCCCGTACAACTCCGCTTCATACTCCCGGTTTGCCTGCTCCGCAAAGGACAGCATCTCGTCCACATGGGACTGATCCGGGTTTTCAATGGCCTCCCGGATCGCCTGGGGGTCCACATCCAGAAATTCCTCATAGCCGGTGGCGTCCTTGAACTTCTCGATCTCCGAAGGCAGATAGTCCTCCTGGGTCTGCCCCAGGGCGGCCAGTTTCTCGTCCAGGGCGGAGATGCGCCCGGCCATCAGGTTTTCGTAGATTTCTTCCTTTGCCGCGTGTTCCTCCGGGTGCTCGGCGGCATACTGCGGATCGTTCTGCCGGAAAAACTCGTCCATATCGTAGGCAAGGTCCATGGCCCATTCCGAAATTTCTTCTTCGGGGATGTCATCCTGGAAGGTCATTACTCGGTATTCCTCCGGGATGCTACCGCGCTCACCATCGTAATACTCATGGAAGCTGTCCCCGGTATCCCGCACATAGCCCAGGTCGGTGAACTGGCCGCTTTCCTCCAGGGCGATGTCCCGCCCGTAGGCTTCATAGTCGATGTAATTGCGCAGATGCTCCGGCACCTGCATGGCGTCCAGTTCCTCGATATAATACCGGCCCAGATCATCGTGGTCATGGATGTCGGGGTAAACATCGTAACAGTCCAGGTTTTCCGTCAGGTTGATAAGCTCCTGGATGCTGCCCGTGTGATCGCCGATCTCCATAGCCGCCTGAAACCGCTCATATTCATCCTGGCTCATATCATCCAGTTTGGAAGCCAGGTAGTTCAGCTCGTCCAGGTTTGCATACTCACCCAGCAGGTCATAGAGGCCGTCCACATAGCAGTCGTAGTCCGTGATGAACCATTCCTCATAGGTCTGCCCGAAGTCGTCCTTCGCACCGATCCCGATACGCTCAAAGACCTTTTTCAGTTCCTCCGCCGTGGTGGGGAACTTCACCCATTCGCCCACAAGGGCACCCTCGTTATATTTGCCCAGGTTGGTGATGAAAGCGGCAAAGGGATAATCTTTGTCATAGTCATAATGGGGCATAACGACACCTCCTTACAGTTCCGGCGCAGACTTTTCCCGATGGGGCTGCGCCTTGCTCTGATTGGCACATTCCTTCCGGCTCTGCTCCAGCCGCTCCTTGATGGAGGGCTTTTTCTCCGTCTGCCTCTCCCTGGGACGCTCATGCTCCCACTCGTCGCCGGAAAGGGTGAGATACCCTTTACTGGTGAAGCACCCCTGTTCCTCCCGCATGGCGTGGTTGCCGAAAGGAACGGGATCAATGGCGTCCAGCAGCTCCGGGGGCAGAAGGACATCCAAATGCTGCGCCAGATAGCGCCAGCCCACATCCTCCACCTTGCGGATGTTGGGCTCCAGAATGAAATACTCGGTATTCGCGGGAAACTCCCGGAACTGCTCCAGGGTGGTCAGTCGGAAGGGAGACTCCTGGACAGCGGCCAGGAGGTCACGGTCCTCCGGGGAAAGTCCGGCAAGCGCCTGGGCCGCTGCCTCCAGTTCGCTTGCGTCACCGCCTGCGGGGAGCAGCGGCTTCAAATGCTCCATGAAGTTGACCTCGGTTTTACTTTTTGCCATGCACACCATCCTTTCGTTTGGGAAACTCCAACTTGAAATTGACATACTTGCCGCCGGTATCGTCCAGGATCACCACGGCGTCATAGGTGGAACCTTTCTTCTCCGACCACATCCCCTTGACGGAAGTGTGGCCTTTTTTCAGAAGGTCGGCCGCCATCTTCCGGGTCATTTCCTTGCGGCGGCTGGTCCAGAAACGGTCATTCTTCCACATGACAAACTGGCAGGCCCGGTCCGAACAGGCGAAATTCTTCTTGCCTTCATAGACCGGCTTGCCGCAGCGGGGGCAGAGGCCCACCGTCTCTTTCTCCGGCTGGAACAGCTTTTGCCCATCCTCGGAAATGTGGGAGTATTTCCGCACCAGCTCCGCCGCCATTGCCTCGATCCCGTCCATGAAGTCCTCCGGCGACGCCTGGCCCTTTGCCACCTCGTTCAACCGCTGCTCCCAATCCGCTGTGAGCTTGGGAGAGGTCAGCAGCTCCGGCAGCACCGTGACCAGGTTAACGCCTGCCTTTGTAGGGATCAGGTTCTTGCCCTTGCGCTCCACGAACCCGCCGGACACCAGCTTTTCAATGATGGCCGCCCTTGTCGCCGGGGTGCCCAGGCCCTTGCGTTCTGCCTCGTCCGGCATATCTTCCTTGCCCGCATTCTCCATGGCCGACAGAAGGGTGTCCTCCGTGTAGGGCTTGGGGGGCGAAGTGAAGTGCTCGGTGACGGAGGCGGAGACCGGCTCAAAGACCTGCCCCTCGGTCAAGGCGGGAAGAACACCCTCGGCATCTTCATCCTCCGGCTTCTCCTTCAGGGAGGAACGGAACACCTCCTGGATGGCGCGCCAGCCCTGGGAAAGCACCTGCTTTCCTTTTGCCGTGAAGGTATGTCCGCCGCAATCAAAGGTGGCCGTGACCGCCTCATACACGAAAGGCTCCGCCGCCGCACACAGCAGCTTGCAGCAGACCAGCAGAAGGATATTGCGCTCACCCACAGGCAGCCCCGGAACGTTCGCTTTCTCCAGTTCCAGCGTCGGCAGGATCGCGTGATGGTCAGATACCTCCTTGTCGTTCACCAGCGCCAGAACATCGGGGAAAAACTCCGGGCAGGCATCGAAGGGCGTCACCCGTGCTGCCAGATGCAGAACCACGGAGGCGGTCTCCGCCATGTCGCCGGTCAGATACCGGCTGTCCGTGCGGGGATAGGTCAGCAGCTTCTTTTCATAGAGCGATTGGGCGTAGTCCAGGGTTTGCTTGGCCGTGTAACCGAACACCCGGTTCGCCTCCCGCTGCAAGGTGGTCAGGTCGTACAGTTTGGGCGGGTTCTCCGTCTTTTTCTCCCGCACCAGGGATACACACACGGCCCGCTGCCCGTCACAGGCATCCCGGATGGCCTGGGCGTCCTCCGGGGAAACAATGCGGTCGCTGACCGCCTCGGCCCCCTCCAGCGCCAGCCGCACATAATGGTATTTCTCCTTGCGGAACAGGACGATCTTACTGTCCCGGTCGGCCAGCATCGCCAGGGTGGGCGTCTGCACCCGCCCAATATTTAACGTTCGATGATACAACACCGAAAAGAGCCGTGAGGCATTGATACCAATAAGCCAGTCCGCCTTTTGGCGGCAAAGCGCCGATTGATACAGCGGGTCATAGTCCGCGCCGGGGTGCAGGTCGGCAAAGCCCTCCCGGATTGCCGCATCCTCCATCGAAGAAATCCAGAGACGGGAGAAAGGCTTGGAACATCCGGCAGCCTCATAGACCAGCCGGAAGATCAGCTCGCCCTCGCGTCCCGCGTCGCAGGCGTTGACCAGTTCCGTCACATCGGGGCGCTCCATCAGGGAACGGAGAATGTGGAACTGGTCAGCCTTTTCCTCGGACACCACATAGTGGAAGGGGGCGGGCAGGATGGGAAGGTCCTCATACCGCCACTTCTTATAGCGGTCATCGTAGGCGGCCGCGTCCGCCAGTCCCACCAGATGACCAATGCACCAGGAAATGAGCCAGCCGCCGCCTTCAAAATAGCCATCGGCCCTGGATGTGACACCCAGGGCCGATGCGATACTCTTTGCTACACTCGGTTTTTCGCAGATCACCAATTTGCTCAATTCTGCTCCTCCTGTTCTCCCTGTTCAGGAATGTCCTCGTTTTCGTATTCCTCGTCCTCGAACTCATAGTCGTCCGGGTCGGCGCTGACCTTTGCGCCCTGCTTGGGCTTGATGAACTTGATGTAGGCGAAGGCTCCGCCACCGCCCAGAGCCGCCAGCAGCAGGATCAGCACCAGGGCGCCGCCGCTGCCGGACTCCTTCTCCGGCTCCGGTTCAGGCTCCGGCTCCACCTCCGGCGCTTTCCCGGCACACTCGCTCATATTCACCGCGCAGACCGGACAGGCGGTATTTAC
Source organism: uncultured Clostridia bacterium (assembly GCA_947168565.1). GTDB lineage: Bacteria > Bacillota > Clostridia > Christensenellales > CAG-138 > PeH17. Next base: position 8,492 of record CAMVMM010000018.1, read on the forward strand.
CGCACCAGCCTGGCATTTCTCGGTGCAGGTACAAGCAGCTGGCTTTTCCTCCGTCTGTCCGTCCTCCAGCAGCGCCATCAGGTCGGCTTCATCCACCTGGTTCAAGAAGTGAACGGCGGTCTCCTTGTCCTCGTTGGCCCGGTCGATCAGGATGTAAAAATAGTTGCCCGCTTTTGTGGTCACGGTGATAAGCTGTTTGTCGCCGTAATAATCGTCCACCAGCGTGGCGTTGCCCTCCGGGGTAAGGGGCTGGCCCTCCGGCTCCATGCCCCCGGTGGCGGGTTCCTCGGTGGGTTCCGGCGTCGTCTCGGCGGACTCTCCCGTGTAGTAGTCGCCATCCCCACCGCCCGCAAAGGCGGTGACGGAGAAGGCGGTCATGCACAGGACCACCACCGTCAGGGACGCCAAAAGGCGGAAAACTCTGTTACGCTTCATCTTCGCCGTCCTCCATTCCTTTCATATCCTCGTCGTCGGGGTCCGGCGCCGCCTCCGCCTCCATCATCCCGTCGGGCAGGGTGATAAGGCCGCTGGCGTAGGCCTTCAGGAAGGCGGTCAGCTCCTTGTTGTCCATGCGCACCGCCTTGACCATGCGGACGATCTCCAGGTTTTCTTCCTCGGTGAGCTGCGCCTCCAGCTCCCGAAGTCGCTTCTGCTGGGCGGAGATCTTCTCCTTCGTCTTTTCGATGTCTTTGCGAATCTTCTCAACCGTTGCCATGTGTGCAAAACTCCTTTCCAAATCGTTCTCTCCAGGAATAGTTCCGCCCCAGGCCCTTGACCGTTTTCAGGTTTTTCCGGGCGTTGTCCTCCAGCGCCAGGGCGCGGCGGAACAAATCGGGATGCTGCTCCCGCAGGGCGGTGATCTCGTCGGGTTTCATGCTGGGACAGAAAAAACAGGACGATTTTCCCGGCTGGGGCAGCCCTGCCGCCTCGATCTGCCGGATGCAATCGTCCCGCGTCCATCCCCATTCCATCAGGGGATACCACTTGCTGTATTTTCGGTCGGCCAGGTCTCCCAGCAGCACTTTGTCGCTGCGGTAGCCCTCGCCCGCGTCGTAGCCGATGAACTTGACCACCCGTTTGCCCGCCGCCCACGCCTTTTGACAGGTTGGGTAATGGTTGCAGAATTTTTCCTGCGGCCCAATCTTGTGTTTCAAAGAACACCGTTTGAAGCCGTAGGCGATGGACGGTAGGCTGCAACTTTGCAGACATTCATCCTCCAGCGTCAGCCGTTTCCCGTCACGGGTGGTCTTATACACTCTGGTAATGGGCGGCATCCCGTGGTCCTTCAGCCAGTCATCCATCACATCCAGATAGGCGTAGGTGTGGGGATGCTCTGCCCCCGTATCCGCAAAGAGGATCAGGTCCACCGGGATACGGTGCTGGTGCAGCCCGATCAGAAGGGCGGTGCTGTTGGCGCCGCCCCCGTAGGAAACCATATTGATGCTTCATCACCTCCATCAGTTGTACGGCGGTCTGCCGTATGCGTAGAAATGGGACTGCCAGTAGCTTGTGTTCAGGTTGGAATACTGGATGGGATCGCCGCAATGCAGCATCATCCCGTCGCCCACATAGATACCCACATGGGACACGCCGGTTGTATCGTAGGTGCCCACGAAGAACACCAGATCGCCGGGCTGGGGGTCGGATACCGGGGTGGAAATGTTGTAGAGCCCCTGGGCGCCCAGCCGCCCGGTATTGCACAGGCCGCTGTTGGTCAGCACATAACTGACGAAGCCGCTGCAATCGAAAGAAGTGCTGGGACTGCTGCCGCCCCACACATAGGGATAACCCAGGTATTTTTCCGCCTCGGTAATGAGGGTGTTGAACCGCTCGTCCGTCAGGTATTCAGCGGGAATCTCCCAGGCGGTGGGAGGGTTGTCGATGTACTTGTTCACATACCCGGAGGACGGGAACAGATCGGGGCGGTTGCCCAGGGTGGACATATAGGTGGCATACAAGGAAAGCTGTTCCTCGCCCATCATGTAGACAGGCACATGGGAGAGGTCGAAGTTTTCCAGCGTGACGGTGCAGATGGTCCAGGTATAGGGCACCCGAACCGTATAGGTGTTGCCCTCGCTGTCCGTCCGTGTCTCCGTCCGATAGCGGGTCTCCGTGGTCACGGTTTCGGTGAGAATGTATTGCTTGTCAAAGAGGGTTTGAAGGTCGCCCTGTACCTGGTCAATGGTGAACACCCCTTCATGGAGTGCCGACAGAATGGAGATCAGCACATAGGGGTCGTGCTCAATCTCGTCCAGATCAAAGTGATACTCGTCATAGTCGTGGGTGGCCTCGTAGGTATCCAGATACTCCCGCAATTCATCCTCTTTGGCGCAGTAGGCTTCTTCCGCCGCCAGCATGTCGGCATCCTCGGAGAGATAGGAGGACGCCATAATGTTGGACACCCCGCCGCCGAACATGGAGGAACAGGATTGCAGGGAGCCCAGCAGCATTACCAGCAGAAGACCGATGCCGCCCACGATCAACGCGCCCTTCCAATGCCGTTTCAGGAAAAGGGCGGTGCGCTTGGACTCCTGGGCGGTTTTCTTGGCCGCCTTTGCCGTGGTCTCCGCTGTTTTCCCGGCCTGGGCGGTCTTGCCCGCCGCCCGGTATGCCGCCGCATATTGCTTTTGCAGCTTCCGTTTCTGCCACAGGCGGGAGATGGGATTGGATGCAAGCTGGGGGTTCTCCGCCACGGCTTTCCGATAGTAGAAATCCGCATTGGCCTTGACCGCCGCCTGCTCCGCCTTTGCCGCGTCCCGCCAGGGTTTCAGCTTGCGTTCCGCCCGCCAGTTCTGGACACGGCGGTTTCCGTAGCCCACAGCCTTCTCAAAGCTACGTTCCCCCAGGTGGCCCGACTGGACGCCGGAATTTTCCTGCTCCACCTCTCGGACCTTGCCGTGGATGGCTGCGCCTGCCTCCTGGATGGGGCGGGACAGCGGATTGGCATGTTGGGGGGATGGCAGTTTGGATGGAACAGCGGTCTTTGCCGCGTCCAGCCGGTCCGCCGCCTTGTCCGACTTGCGGATGGCCCCTTGCAGCTCCGGCTTGGCCTGGTCCGCCTCGGAAAACTGCAATCGGGAGGATGGACGGCCCGCTGCCGCCTCGCCCTCCCGATAGGTTCTGCGCTGTTTCCGGCGCTTCTTCTTGGCTGCTGCCTGTTCCCGGTGCAGTTCCACACGATCCACTACTTTCCCAGCGGCACCCGCCGTGTCGCCGGAGGCGGAATGGTCCTGCTCCGGCGTCCGGTCAGAGGGATAGGTCGTCTCGCCCGTAACCAGATTGACGGATACTGCCCCGTCACGGGTCATCTTCTGCGCCTCCTTTTCGGGGGCTTTCCATTCTTTCAAGGTGCGTCACCTCCTGTTCCATAGGGGCAGATGTCGGCACACGCCCCGGTTTCGATCATGGCGATGTACTGGAAAATGGGATAGGCCTGGGGCGGGCAGACCGCGTTCCCCAGGGTTTTCAGCCGCAGCGCCCGGTTGTCCGTGTCCTCGGTCATGCGGGGGACTCCTTCGGGCTCGGCACGCCAAAGGATGCGTCCGTCCATTTCGGGGGGAATCCCATGAGCCATTCCACCCAGTCCGGGTTCAGCGCCGCTTTCTCGGAAAGGGGCTGCTCCTGCCGGATCACCTGAGCCGACAGGTTGGAGGACGGGGATTTGTCCCGGAAGGCCGCCGGTTTCAGGGTGGAACGGTAGCCCTCCGATGCTGCCGGGGTCAGATAGAACACCGCCGCCGACAGGGACAGGCTCCAGATCGACCCGTCCTTGTTCCGCTTGCGGAATATCCCATTGTCCGACAGGAACACATCCAGGCTGGCAGCATCCCGCCCCGTGGATTTGTCGGAGGCAAGGGGTGTGGGAAACATCAGCCGCGACGATAAAAGTTCGCTGGCGCTCATGCCATGCGCCGACGCCGCAAGCCGGAAATACGAATGGGAGAACAGCGTATCCCGCTTTTGCCAGGTCAAAAATCGTTTTGTCGAGCCCCATATTGATGAAGCCAGCAACATTTTCCCCAAGCACCCAACGGGGCCGCAGTTCGGCAATAACGCGGCACATCTCCGGCCACAGGTAGCGTTCATCCGCAAAGCCCCGCCGTTTTCCTGCGGTGGAGAAAGGCTGGCACGGGAATCCGCCGGAGAGGATGGTAATGGTTTCAAGTCCTGTTTTTTCAAAAAACGCCTCCTTCGTGAATGTGGTGATGTCGCGGAACTTCGGCACATCCGGCCAATGTTTTTGCAGGATGGAATAGGGATAGTCCGCCCACTCGCATTGACAGACCGTTTCAAAGCCCGCCGCCTCCGCCGCAAGGTCCAGCCCGCCGATGCCGGAAAACAGGCTGACATGGGTGAGCTTATTCATGGCTGATCTGCTCCCCAGGGATCAGCTCCGCCCGGAACCGCTTGATGACCGCCGCCTCCAATTCATCCTGACAAAAGTTGCTGTCAGCGGAAAGACCCAGCTTGCGGCGCAGCCTGTTCAGCGTCTTTTCATAGTTCCCGTATTTCTTTTGCAGTCGGAGAAAATCTTTCTCGTTCTGTGCCTGCGACAGACACTTGGCGATGCTGTACCAGGTTACCAGGAACATGTGCAGTTCGCTCACCAGCAGCCGGAATCCGCTGCCGGGGATCAGATAGTGTTCCTCCTGGCGGCCGCCGCCCGGTTCGGGTTCGTCGTCCTCACACTCCACATAGAAGGCGTCCAGCTCGCACAGCTCCCGCGCCTTCATCCCGGCAAGGTCCGCCTTGTCGCCGAACACCAGGTAACGGCCGGGAATGTTCCAGGCGTCAAACTTGTCATCGGCGATCTGGCCGTACCGCTTCGCCGCCGCAATGAACGCCTCCACATCCTCCCGGTCCTTGATTTTTCCGGCAAGGAAGGCAAGCTGATGAAGCAGCCCGTAGAGATGCACTTCCTCGTCGATATGTGCCTCATAGGTCTTTTCCTCGATGACATACAGCTTTTCCTGTTCCATATCCTTATCCCATCCTTTCCTTCCATTCCAGCCGCATTTGCCCATCATCCAGCAGCAGACGGATCACATTTTTGCCCTGGGGCGTAATCAAGGTCTGCTGTCCAAAATGCCCATATTTCCAGAAGTCCTTCACACGGAATAATCCGTTATTGGAGGGCTTGGCATAGGGCAGAAGGTATCCGGCCGGGCAGCGGTACAGAAATCCCGCGTCCATCAGGAAACGGCAAAACGCACGCTCCCCGATTTGCAGTTCTTTCGCCGTGGCTCGGATATTGGTGCAGTTTTCTTCATGGACAAAGGCGTCATAAAAATCTGCTTTCGGCCGCAGCCGTTCCACCTCGCCGGAGAGCTGCCGGTTTTTCTCATGCTCGGCAAGAAGCTGGTCGGCAAAAGCCAGCAATATTTCCGGTTTTTCCGCCGCCTGCTCCAGAAGGGAGGCAGTCATGTACCCGCCCGTCTTGCGGATCATGGGGAGAACTTCGTCAAACACCCATTTTTCAAAGCGTTCCGCACCAGGCAGCCGACTATGAACGATCAGGCGGTACACATCACCCTCCGGGATGAATGTCAATTCCTGTACGCCTCCTTCTGTAAGGGCGCCCCGTTTCAGGGCCCCCTTACAATGCGTATTGATGGCGTTCCTCGGTTTTGCATATCCCAGGGCTTTCGCAACATCAAATCCGCAAAACAGATAATTGCCGTTTTCTTCGATCACTCGGATGCTGCCAAATTCGCGGTTATTGAAAACCGCCATCTTGTTATCCATTCTGGTCCTCCTTTTCGTCGTCCACAGTTTCGTGTGCAACCTCGCTGGGCTTGGTGGTGAGCAATTTATAGAGCTCGGTGTCTTTCGGGAAGTCATCCGCAAAGGGCAGGATGACATTGTTGAAGAACAGCAGCCCGTGGCCCGGCTCGGAGTTGGTCACATAGGCAAGCTGCTCCGATGAAATGTTCAGCCGCTCCGCCAGTATCTTCCGGTCTCCCGCCGCCTGGTTGAGCATATAGATGAAGTCGCTGTTTTCCAGGATGTTTTCGATCTCCGGGGAGGAAAGCAGGTCTTTGGGGTTCTGGGTCGCCCCGGTAGGGATACCGCCCCATTTTCTGAACCGTTTCCAAATCTCGGCGCTGTATGCGGCGGTCTGTTCCTCCTTCAGCAAAAGGTGGAACTCGTCCACGAAATACCAGGTGGAGCGCCCGATAGCCCGGTTGATGGTAACGGTGTTCCACACCGCATCCTGAACAATGAGCATCCCCGGCTTTTTCAGGTTCTTGCCCAGGCCCTTGATGTCAAAGCAGACAAGGCGGTTGGAGATGTCCACGGTGGTACGGTGGTTGAAGAAGTTCAGCGAACCGTTCACATAGAGGTCCAGCGCCTGGGCCACTCGGTCGGCCTCCGGGATGTGCTGGGACAGAAGGGCGTTCATCAGGTCGCCCAGAATGGGCATATTCTCTGGCCGGGGATCGGCAAAGTAGGGCTGGTAGATCATCTGTACCGCCCGGTCAATGACGGTTTTCTCGATGGCCTCCAGCCCCGTCTTGCTGCCCATGATGAGCTCGCAGAAGGATAAGACGAAATCACTTTTCAGCGCCAGCGGGTTTTCTTCCTCGGAGTAGTTGAGGTTGATGTCCAGAGGGTTCACATAGTCGGTGCTGGACGGGGACAGCCGGATCACCTGACCGCCCAATCGCTTCACCAGGGGCGAATACTCGTCCTCCGGGTCGCAGATGATGACATTATCCTGGGTCATCAGCATGATAAAGGTGATCTCCCGCTTGCAGCTCATGGATTTGCCGCTGCCGGGGGTGCCGAACACAAGACCGTTGGGACAGCGGGATTGCTTGCGGTCCAGCAGGATCATGTTATTGGAAAGGGCGTTGAGCCCGTAGTACATGGCGTCGCCGCCCATGAACACCTCCTGGGTGACGAAGGGGACGAACACCGCCAGGGCCGAAGTGGTCAGGCTCCGTTCTATCTTGATGCGGTTGAGCCCCAGGGGAAGGCTGCTCATAAGCCCGTCCTCCTGCTGGAAGTCCAGCCGGGTCAGAAGGCAGTTATAGGTCTGGGCGACGCTGGCCGCCTGGGATACGGCGATCTCCAGCTTTTGACGGGTCTCCGCCGTGTGCAGCACCAGGAAGGTCATGTTGAACATTCTCTCGTTGCGGGATTGCAGGTCGGTGAGCAGGTCCTTTGCCGCGCCGCCGTATGTAGAGAGGTCCGAAGGAAGGATGTCCATATCGTAGCCGCTGCGCACCGCCCGCTTCTGCTCCTGTATCTTCATGGCGTCCAGGTCGGTGATCTTCCGCTTGACCATTTTGATGGCCTCGTTCTGGTTGATGCCCCGGATGTGCATGGTCACCATGATATTTCCGTCCGCCTCCATGAAGTCGGTGAGGATACGGTCGTGCATCTCGGGCGCCAGGATTTGCAGGAAGGACACCGCCCCATACCGCTTTCCGATGCGGAAGGTGCGGGTCTCCCCGAAGTGGAAGGAGGACGGAGAAATGAAGTCCTTCACCGAAAGGCCGCTGGCCGGGAGCCAGTCCCATTCAAAGGCGAACTGCCCGCCCTCCGGGTGGAGGATGTTGTAAAGCAGCTCCAGCCGCTCCTTTCCATCCAGCACATGAGCGGCCGCACCCATGACCTTGAAGCGGTTGAGGGTGTCGGTCTCAATGCGGGCAAACCGCGCCCGGGCCGCAGGGAGGTTCTCCGCCTCGATGGTCAGGGTCACATACTTGGTTTTCACATAGCCGTTGTTGCCCCGCTTGTACTGCATCCGCAGGATGTCCACCGCCTCGTCCCGGATGGGGTCCAGGTCGTTGCCCTGCCTGCGGATGCCGAACATTTCATCGGCGGCGCTGCCTCCGCTGCGACTGTCCAAAGAGACCTGAACACCGATGGAGGGGTCGTAGCCGTTGTAGAAATCGCAGAGGCTTTCAAAGATGCTCCGCTGATCCTCCGGCCCCGCCAGGCGGTAATTCACATCCTCAAAGGCAATGGTCTTGGAGAAGGCGCCGCCCTCCAGCCTGCACAGACCGTCCGGGAACATATTCTGAAACGGGATGCTGTCCTGCACCGTATGGGCTTTTCCGTCGCCCTTCGCCTGCCGGATCACCGCCTCGATCTGCTTGCGCTCGGCACGGGTGAGCTTACGCTTTGCCGGTTTTTCTGCCTTTTCTCGCAATCCGCTTCACCTCCTGTTCCAGTTGGGATTGCCGCACCAGGGCGGAATAGAGATTGTTTGTCTGGTAGATGCGTACCTTCGGCCGGATGAATTTGTTCTGGATCAGATGCCCCAGGAACACTTCCAGCGGCTGCCCGTTCTTCTCATACATGGCGAACAGGAAAAAGGGCAGCATCACCAGGATCATGCACAGCGCCGCCGTGGTAGTTCCCAGGCTCGCCTTTGCCAAAAAGAAAAGCGGCACGCCTACCAGCGCCGCCGCTCCGAAACAGATCACTTGTCGTTTGGTCAGCCCGAACAGGACCTTGCTCTGTATCCGACTCAGGTCCTTCGGGATTGTTACATAAGCCAATGTTTCACACCTCCTTCTTCATCGGCGCATAGTCCTTAAAATCTGATACGGAATGAAAAATCCGTTTATTATTTACCCATCTTTGCAGATGGCGGGTAATGCGTGGAGCCGTGGGACGCTCATAGATCATCACATAGGGATCATATCCCAATGCCCGCAAGGTGTTTACCCGGTACAAATCCTGTTCATGGGTGCTGCCGTAATTGGTCAGGACATAGACACGGCGGTTTCGGTCGCTCTTTATGGAAGTAAGTTCACGAAAGCGACGGAAATACTCCGTCAGGTCCTCGTCCGGTTATCCCATGCGAAATGCACCGCTTTTGTCCGCACTTTGTTCAGTAGAGATACATTATCACGGCTGATAAGGCGAATATCGAGCCCCTGGGTAAAGTCCACCAGCGCCCGGCTCTCAATTAGCTGTTCAATGAGCCTTTCATGGTCGGGACAGGCAAGCAGGTTCGGGTCCATCAGTTTGATTTCTTCCTCACCATTCCAAAACTCGGAAAGATCAGCCACCCGGACGCTCCTGCGCCCTTCTTTTTTGCTGACAATACAAAATCCGCAGTTCCTTGGACAGCCACGGCTTAAAAAGCCGTAGGCTGTACCTAAAAACCGCGGATATAGAAAATAGTCCGGCCGAATATGCTCGATCTCATGCGGGAGGTTTTCGCCGGGGCCGTAACCTGTACCGCCCTGGATGACCTTATCCGCATTGCTCACCTGTATGGTGTCTTTGGAATAGGTGTCTGTAAATACCCGGCTTTTATAAACAAGGTCATATTGCTTTGCAGGGTCCCACCATTCCACCCGATCCCCGTGTCTGGTGTGATACTCCGAGAGCTTCATCAGGCACAGGTTGGGAAAATTGTGCGAGTCCACATCAATAAGGCCTACTCTCAAATATCTGCCTCCTTTAGTGGGCGCCGAACAGGGATTTTGCAAGGCTGCCGGTCTTGAACAATGTGTAGCACAGCAGAACCGTATAGCCCATGCACCCCCAGATGGCAGCGGATATGTTGTCGCCGGATGTGGAGATGCCCTCCACCAGCACGGCATAGATGCCCACGCAGATCATAATGAGGAAGGCCTGGAAGCCCAGGGCCAGCAGGGAGCGAAGGTAGTTCTGCCCCGTGGAGCCCCATTCCCGGTTGACCATCGTGGCAAAGGGAATCGGCCCTATGGAGGTGACCAGTAGGGTAAGAACCCAGCGCCTTGCCATATCGCTATGGCAGGTTTCCGAGAACTCCCCTCCGAACCGGACTTACACCTCTCGATGTATCCGGCTCTCCAGCTGTCAGTCTAATTTCCCAGCGTGTAACTTATCGTGACAGTCAATACAGAGTGCCATTGTCTTGCGCTTACGCCCGATCATGGCGATTTCCCATTGTTTTCTGCCGCTCAAGTCTTTGAGTTTTCGTACATGGTGTATTTCAATTGGTACATTCTCTGCACCGCACCACTCGCATTGACTCGCTTTCAGCCGCTTTATTAGGCTGTTGCGTCCGTAGTTCTCAAACACTCTTGCAATCACATCGGGATTGCCGCTTTCCACTTTGGTATCACGGCGAAACCCGTTGTTATAGAACAGCACCTTTCCAACCTTGCCGTTTTTCTTCGGATACTCCACAACAAAATCTTTCCCTTGATGGTACTTCTGAATAATTCTGCTGATTCGTGTCCGGTATTTTCCGGCAAAGGTCTTGAGCATACTGTATCTCATTACATAGTAGAAGTTGTTGAGGACGGACACATTGTTTGCGAGCCGGTAGTAGTTGTACAATCCACGGATTTCTGCGTTGTACTGGTTCAGGATTTCCAAATCATCCAGGTGCAACAGGCGGGTGCGCCGGACAGGTTCCCAAACCTCTTTATTTCCGTTCTGTTTGTCGTGTTTAATCTTGAGGGCATGATAGGAGAGCAGCCGCTTGACCCACTTGTCGTGGGGGACATAGAGCATGACTTTTCCGTTGTTTACTCGTCTGGTGGCCCCGGTTTTGGTCTTTTTGTTACACTCACCTTTGGCGATTGTGACCTCATACCCCAGGAACTTAGCAAAATCATGCCCGTGGGTAATCAGTGTTTTTTCCTCGGACATTTCCAGATGAAGATTTTCCCGGATGAAGCGCCCCACATCCTGTTTGACCTGTTCCGCGTCCGCTTTTCTGCCAATTACTCCAATCAGAAAATCATCGGCGTACCGAATATAGAAAACTCTTTTATAGCCTTCGTCCATTTGGTCGCTGTACGGTATTGACCGCAGACTGCGCCGCAGTTCTCTGATTTCGGCAAGTAAGCCCTCTTTTTCTTCCTCGCTCATTTTGGAGATGTTTCTTTTGAGCCTTTGCTCTTTTCCACGGCAGACATCCAATTTCTTCTTGAAGGCCGGATTGATTTTACGGCGCTCTCCGCAGTTGAATTTCTCTGCGTATTCCGCCATAAACTTATCCAGCTCGTTCAGATAAATGTTTGCAAGGATGGGGCTGATGATAGAGCCTTGCGGAGTACCGGAGTAAGTATTGTGGTAGTTCCAGTCCTCCATATATCCGGCTTTCAAAAACTTCCAGAGCAGACCAATAAAATGCTCGTCCGCAATCCGCTTGCGCAGAATGGCAATCAGCACATGGTGGTCTACATTGTCAAAACAGCCCTTTATGTCGCCCTCAACAAACCACTTTGTCCCTGTGAAATATTTCTGCACATATTTGAGCGCCGTATGGCAGCTTTTGTTTATGCGGAAGCCGTGGGAGTGGTCGCTGAAGGTTGGCTCGTAAATGCTCTCCAGTATGAGCCGCACCACCTCCTGTATCAGTTTGTCGTCGAATGACGGTATTCCCAAGGGGCGCATCTTCCCGTTGGATTTCGGGATATAGGTTCTCCTTGCGGGGTTGGGCTGGTAGCTGAAATCCCGCATTTTTTCAATGAGGGCGTTGATTCTCGCCATTCCCATGCCGTCAATCGTCTTGCCGTCTGTTCCGGCTGTCATATTGCCTGGTTTCGCCTGTATCCGCTGGTATGCCAGCAGATAGAATTGTGGATTGTACAGATTGCGGTATAACCGCTCGTACTTGTAACTCTGGTTACACGCCTTGGATTTTAGGCTTTCCAACACATTTTCAGGACTTCTCATAATGCCTCACGCACCTTTCCTTTTTATGAGTTGGTTGACATCCTGCCTTCCTTCGCCATGTAGACGGCTTTCCCGCCCTCGGACTACTACGAAGGCTCCGTTGCCTTGCCGGATATTCAGCGTCATCTTTCTTGGGGTTTTAATCCTTGAAATTTTTCACCTTGCGGCATTACGCATAGCCGGACGGTTCCGGCGTTCCGGTTTAGGCAATCTCCAGTTAGACACTTTGGGAAAAGCGTATTGTGATGTCGGAGTGGGTTTTCGTCCTTTTCCGCTTATTGCGGCTGGCTGTCATAAGTATCGTGCGGTTTGTGTATACCTGTCACATTCCGCTATGACATACGGCGAATACAACCATCCTGCGCCGCCGGGTCGAGTATCCCGCCTCGGACTGCCCTTAAAGCAGTTTAGCCTTGTTCCTCGTTCACAATGTTGCGTCTTGCCGCTCAGTCGTGGGTAGATGGTTTCCCCAACTTGCGACGTTTCCGGTACGCTATTGTCCCCCTTATGGTTTCCCTCCGGGGTAAACCGGCTGACGCTAAAGTGACGCTTTTTCAGCGTCTTTGATACTTTTCTTTACCGGCTTGCCAAAGCCGGATTCCCAAAATGCCCGCGCACCGCCTGCGGATTACAAGCAGCGCTTCTGGACGCGCAATACACCTCAATCATTCTGCCGTAGATCACCAGGAAGATACAGATGGAAAGAATCTGCGTACACAGCCCCACGAACACACTCTGGAACCACAGCCCCAGCAGGGCGCCCACGCTCCAGTCGGCAAGCTGGGTCTCCAGATTGCCCACCACGCCGGAAATGTCGATGCCTGCGTCCGAGATGATGACCCCCGCCGACTGACTGACCACATTCTGCGCCACATCGAACACCGCCATGACGATGTTCCAGGTGTTGGTGACGATCAGCACCGCGCAGAAGGTCTTGAAAATCCACTTGAAGAAAATCCAGGTGTCAAAGTCGTGGAGGTTATTTTTCTCGATGATGAGCTGGATCAGCTCGTAGCACATGACGAAGGTGAGGATGATGCCAGCGATGGGGACAATCACCGTTTCCGAGAGGTTTCGGATCATGTTGAAGATGCTGCTGTTCCAGGCGGCGGGCGTCATGCCGACCTCCCCGGCGATCTCGCCCACCTTTGTATTCAGGGTATCAAACATCCCGGTCAGGTTTGAAATGATACCGTCAATGAGCAGTTCCTTGAACCACTCCTGGATCATATCCAATATCAAGGGAGATCACCTCCTTTGCGGGGGCTCCCGCTGTGATACGAAAGCCCCCGCCGGGTTTGGAACAACATCAGGTGGTGGACAGCAGACCGGACAGCAGAGGGATCAGGGTGATGCCGATGAGGGCAACGCCGCCGCCCGCCATGAGCTGCTTGATGCCCTGGCTTTTGGAGGCAGGGTTGTCCTGGCCGTAACCTTCCAGAAGGTTGATGCCGCCCCACACGCACAGGCCGCCGCCCAGGGCGATGACCAGAGTCTGCAAAACGTCGATAGCGTTAGTAAAAAAGCTCATATTCACATTTCCTTTCGTTCAGTTGAATTGTTGGGTTGAAGGTCGGTGGCTTTCAATTCGTACAGATCGAAAGGCTCGTCCGGCTTCACAATGGCCGGTCTGCGTTTCATGTACCGTTCAATGTCAAAGGTATTTTTCTTGTCGGCGTCGGCAAGGTACTTGTAGCGGGGATGCTTCGTTATATCAAACTTGTCGCTGAAAAACGGCCGCACCCCTCGAAGCTGCAAGATACACTTGCCTCCGTCCATCACCGCAATCTCGTCCTGGGTCATCAGCTCCTTTCCTAATTTCTGATAGTTGAGGCCGTGAGAAACCTGGCTGCCCCGGTTCTCGGATTGATTGAAGCTGTCGATGGTCTCCTTGCCCAGCAGCTCCGAGATTTCTTTCAGGGTGGATTTCTCCTTGCCTCCCAAAAACAAGGTGGTGTCGCAGTTGCCCACAATGGTATCCGCGGCGTCCTTGTAGATGGTCTTTAACTGGCTTTGGGACTGCAAAATAATAGAAGCCGAGATTTCCCGGCTCCGGATGGTGGCGATCAACTTGTCGAAGTTGGGTATCTGCCCGATATTGGCGAACTCGTCCAGGAGGCACCGCACATGGACGGGCAGCCTGCCGCCGTACACGTCGTCCGCCTTGTCGCAAAGGAGATTGAATAGCTGGCTTTGCAGCATGGCGATAACGAAGTTGAAGGTGGTATCCGTATCGCTCATAATGAGAAACAGCGCCGTTTTTCGGTCGCCCAGGGTGTCCAGTTCCAGTTCGTCGTCCGACATGATCTCCCGCAGCTCCGCAATATCGAAGGGGGCAAGGCGGGCGCCGCAGCTAATCAGGATGGATTTCAAGGTCTTGCCGGCAGCCAATTTGAATTTGCGGTACTGCTTCACAGCGAAGTGGTCCGGGTGCTCCTTCTCCAGCTTGGCGAACAGAATATCCACGGGCGACTGAAATTCCTCGTCGTCCTCTCTGGCCTCCGATGCGTTGATGAGCTCCAGCAGCGTGAGGAAGTTCTTTTCTTCCGGCCCCGCCTCGTACCAGATGTACCCGATCAGGGCGCAGTACAAAAGCCGCTCGGCCTTCACCCAAAAATCTTCCGAGGATTTTTCTCCGTCGCCTTTGGTGTTGGCAATGATGACATTGACCAATTTGAGGATGTCTTTCTCCGACCGAATATAGGCGAAGGGGTTGTATTTCATGCTCTTTTTGAAGTTGATGGTGTTGAGGACTTTAATGCGGTACGGCTCATAGATGACCTTCCCGCGGGCATCCCGCAGGGGTTTTCCGTTCTCGTCCAGCTTGGGGGCGCCCCGCCGCAGCATGGTCCCCACCTCGGACAAAAGCTGTCCTTTGGGATCGGTGACCACATAGCTGCTGTGCATCTGCATGAGTGAGGGCTTGACGAAGAACCGGGTCTTGCCGCTGCCGCTGCCGCCGATGACCAGAATGTTCTTGTTTCGGGCGTACTTGGGATTTTTCGGGCGGCTGGACATGGTGAGCTTTTCCGTCTGGGTCAAAGGAATGTTCCAGTCGGGAACCGGATCGACATAGGGGGCAATATCGGCCGCCGTGCCCCATCGTGCGCTGCCGTACTCAATGCCCTTGCGATATTTCTTTGTATTCTTGCTCTTGGCATACACCGCCAGCCGAACAATGACCGCCCCGGCGATACCCGCCAGCAGGTCCAGCGGATGCAGACTTGGCAGCCCAGAAGAAAACGCCTCCGTAAAGCCCTGGCTCAAATGCAGGAACTTTTCAGAGGCGTCAAGGCCGGGCGCAAGGCGCACCGCCTGGCAGAGCTTGTCAAAGAGATACACGAACAGCAGATACGGGAGGTTGGGGATCAGCTTTTTCTTCCAGTCAACCGTCATAATTCCACACCCCGGTCTTTGGTCTTGACCTTCTCCCGCTGGCGGTGCTGGGCTTTGGACTGCTGTTTCGCCTGCTCCAGCTCCTTGCGGATGGAGGGCTTTTTCTCTTTCTCCAGGTTCTTTGCGGAGAACTCCCGAAAGGCTGCCGTGATAACGTCGGCATCCCGGCCCTTGAAGAACACCAGGTAGCGGGGTATCTCGCCGCTGGTATCCTTTTTCAGAGCAAAGTCAATGCCGTACTTCTTGGCGGTGGCGGAAAAGGCCCGGATGTTCCGGTCGGTGATCTCGATGTTGGAAACGCCGGTGTTGTGCTTCATAAGCTGCCGGAGGGTCTGCTTTCCGTGGTGCAGCTTGGTCTTATGGCCGGTCACTCCTTTCTGCATCTCGTCCAGCACTTTTTTCATGGCCTGCTGCAGCATCCCGGCGGAGAGTTTGGTGGCCTCCACACAGAGGGCAATGGTGCGCTGGGTGACTTCTTCCTGCATGACCTATCATCTCCTTTCTCCGCTGCCGTACAGGTCATGGTTCACCAGGGACGCATAGTAGCTGTCGATGGTGGCCGGGGCGTTATACAGGGCAGCCAGCAGATATTTCTTGATGTTGCGGACATAGGTGGTGTTCTCCCGCATACGGTCCAACACATACTCAATGTGAGAACTGTTCAGCTTCAGGAACCGGGATTTGACCACCTCCGCCGGATAGTCGTCCCCGGCAATGCGGATCGTTTCCCTGCGGGAACAGACGGTATCCACCATGAGTTCCACCAGTTCATTCAGCATATCCCGATCCAGCCGGTCATCCCGGCATAGATAGTCATACTCGATATTCTCCAAAATCAGTTCCCGATAGCTCTCTCGCTCCCGCATCCAGTCCCGTCCGGTTCGTTTGGTCTCTGCGGGGGTTTGGGGACTTGATTGGATAGGATTTGATCCTTCCGTACTTGATG
This sequence comes from uncultured Clostridia bacterium, assembly GCA_947168565.1. GTDB lineage: Bacteria > Bacillota > Clostridia > Christensenellales > CAG-138 > PeH17. The sequence continues at coordinate 24,474 of CAMVMM010000018.1, forward strand.
AATCAGTATTTGATATTTGGTTACTTGATCCTTTAGTATTTAATTGTGCGGGTTTTTCCTGTTCAGGTTTTCCCAAGACAGGAGAATCCAAGACTGGTTTTACCTGAACTGGATTTTCCCGTTCAGGTTTTCCCGGTTTAGGTTCCGGCGGCCTGGGCTGCTCCAAAATCGTGTACTCGATGCTGCCGAGCCGCCCGTTGGCGTTGCGGACTCTTTCACGGATAATGTATCCCGCATCCTCCAGCTCCCGGACCGTAGCACAAATGCTGTCCACTCCATCCCGGCATATCCGCGCAAGACCTTTGGTGGTGTAGTCCCAATCCTCCGGCAAGGATAGCATGAGGGACAGCAGCCCCTTCGCTTTCAGCGACAGTGCCGTGTTCCGCAGATGATGGTTTGCCATCACCGTGTAGTCGCGGGTTTTCTCAATGCGAAATACCGCCATAATCTCACCTCCCTCCGGCGGTCTGGAAAAGTGTTCGTTTTCGGAAAAAATTCAATTCTGTGCCCACTTGCTTCTCCATGTGGGAAAACCTATGGACACTTGATTTGCATTTCCTACATGAAGAAATACCTTCGATTTCTCACCCCTTTCAATACAGTTTTCCGTGTACTTGATGGAAAGTAAAAACGCCATAGGATTCCCTATGGCGTTTGGGACAGGAAAAGGGTGCTGATATTTCACATCAGCACCCTTTATCCTGCCAGTATTTGATTTTTTGACTTCACATCGTGTTCCTTGCCTCTGAAAACATTGATTTTACTGGACTATCTCATGTTTTCTTATTAGGAGGCGGGGAACGAAGTATCCCCTTTTATGCTGTTTGCTCGCGGCGTTTGCGTGCGTTGGCGCGTGCGGCACAGGACCCGCAAGGCCCGCCGGCAAGGCTCAGAACGCGGCGGCAACGCCCGAAAAAGCAAGCCCCGCTCCCTCCGGCGCGCAGCCATCGGAAACGCAGAGCGGCGAAGCGGCGAATGCGGACGCAAAGGCCAGAGTTTACTTTACCTCCGACATTTCGCCGGAGGGGCTTGTGAGGATCTACAACGCGCTCAATTGGAAGCCCTCCGGCAAGGTGGCGGTGAAGGTTTCCACGGGCGAGCCCCCCGCAAGCAACTACCTGCGAGCGGAGCTTATTAAGGACCTGGTGCAGCTTGTGGACGGCACGATAGTGGAGTGCAACACCGCTTACGGCGGCTCGCGCGCAAGCGCCGCAATGCACAAGCAGGTGGCGGAGGATCACGGCTTCACGGCAATAGCGCCCTTCGACCTGATGGACGAGGAGGGCGAGGTGGAGTGGCCCGTGACGGGCGGCACCCGCCTTGACCGTGCGATAGTTGGCAGCCATGCGGAAAACTATTCCGATTGGCTCATTCTCTCCCATTTCAAAGGTCACGCTATGGCGGGCTTCGGCGGCGCAATAAAAAACGTGGCTATCGGCATGTCCTCCGCAAGCGGCAAGGTATACGTGCATACCGCCGGCGCGAGGACGAGCGGCAGCATTATGCACAGCGATCAGGACGCATGGCTTGAGGCGCTGGGAGATATGGTGCTTGGCGTGCGCGATCATGTTGGCGCGGAGCACATCATCTATATAAACGTGATGAACCGCCTTTCCGTGGACTGCGACTGCGACGGGCATCCCGCCGAGCCGGATATGCACGATATCGGCATACTTGCTTCCACCGACCCCGTGGCGCTGGATCAGGCCTGCGTGGATCTTGTGTACAGCGCGGAGGACGGCGGCTCGCTTCAGCGCAGGATGGAGCGGCAGAACGGCATCCACACCCTTGAGCACGCGGCAAGGATCGGCCTTGGCTCGCGCGAATACGATTTGGTGAATATAGATGGCTGAGGCTTGGGAGATCGTGCGGCGGGAGCTTGTGTACCTTTGGTACTATTTCGAGGTGCAGCTTCGCCAGATCCTCCTTTACTGGGCAATCGGCATACTTGCGGGCTCGTGTATCTCGGTTTTTTTAAAGGATCGGATACACGGCCTGCTTCGCAGGATGAGCGGCGCAAGGCTCGGCATTCTCGGCCTTGTGCCGGCAAGCATTCTGGGCATAGCCTCCCCGCTCTGCATGTACGGCACCATCCCGCTTGCCGCCTCCGTGGCAAAAAGCGGAATGCGCCATGATTGGCTTGCTTCCTTTATGATGGCCTCCGTGCTGCTGAATCCTCAGCTCATCATTTACAGCGCCGCGCTCGGCCCCGCCGCGCTCGCGGTGCGCACAGCCTCCTGCTTTATCTGCGGCATCACCGCCGGAATGCTGGTGCGCATATTCTATAAGGACGGGGAATTTTTTGATTTTCACAGCTTCGACGAGCCGAAAAGCAGGGATACGCATCCAAGCATCCCCGTTCGCCTGCTGAAGAATATCGGCAGAAATATCAAAGCTACGGGGCCTATGTTTCTTCTTGGCACGGCGCTTTCGGCGCTCTTTCAAAGGTATGTGCCGCAGGAAATGCTGACGAGGCTTTTCGGCGGAAACGAGGCTTGGGGAGTGCTGATGGCGGCAACCATCGGCGTGCCGCTTTATGCCTGCGGCGGCGGCACCATACCGCTGATACGCGGCTGGCTTGCGGAGGGCATGAGCCTTGGCAGCGCGGCGGCGTTTATGATAACCGGCCCCGCAACCAAGATCACCAATCTTGGCGCGCTGAAGATAGTGCTGGGCTTCAAGCGGTTTATGCTCTACCTCGGCTTCGTGATGCTGTTTTCATTTTTGACCGGGCTTGCGGTGGATCTTATCCTTTAATTCTTCAGGCAAGCATAAGGAGTAAGCCCCTATTCATATTTCAAACAAAAGCCATCCTTTTCCGTTCGATTCACAGGCTGTATTTCGCTCTCTGCTCCCGCGCCTTTTCCTCCGCCATATCCATGTAGCGGTCTATATTGTCGTACACGTATTCGGCGGCGCGGCAAAACTCCACCGTCTGATCCGGAAAGAAATATGCCGAGCATCGCTCGCAGTCGCCGTTCGCCCGGCACATGAGCAGCTCATCGTTCGTTTCCTCCGCAACGGTGCCCATCCAGTACTGCTCATCGTCCTCCCAAAAGCCCTCCACGCTTATCCCGACGGTTGAGAAGGCGTGATGTCCCCTCAAAAGTTTAAATGACAGAATATCGTTAATTTTAACCCGAACAAACTCCGAAAAAATATATTCCTCCAGCCCGTGCGTGACCTCAAAATGCTCCGCAAGCTCCTTTTTCACCGTTTCGTAAATCGGGGCCATATCTATATAAAAGGGATCCTTCGTCCACTCCCCCACGGGCCTTATCAGCTCGAATATCAGCTCCTTCATAAACTCCTTTAAAGCAAACCGAACGTATTCGCCGTGCGGCGCAAGAAACTCCCTCGCCTCGTCGGTATAATTATGCTTGAGCAGAGTCGGCACATAAAGATCGAGCTTTTCCGTGGCCGTATCAAAAATCTCTTTTTCCTTTGCATTATTCATTGTCATTTCTTTCCCGCTTTACGCCGAAGCGGTATCGGCCGGGTCCTCCCCGCGCCGCCGCATCCGGAATCAGTCCTTTTTCTTCTTTTTCTCATGCTTGCGAACGGTTTTTATCATTTCCTCGTTCGCCTCCTCGTCCCAAACGGTTCTTTCCGGGCCGAGCGTGCCGTACATCGTGTTTTCAAACGAATAAGCCATTTTCCCCGTCTTTATCAGCGTTTCGTTTTCAATGTCATCCGAAAACGTGCCCAATCTGCCATATATATCCTGCGTTATCTCGTAATCGTACTGCTCGCGCCCCTCGCGGCTTGTGTACATGATCTCCGCAAAATACCGCCCCGTATCGGGATCGTAATACGCCGTCCAGTTATTGCCCTTTTTCTTGGTTTTCATCGATTTTTCCTCCTCCGCAGCGCTATTTGCCTTTAGTTTTTCGCCGCCTTGGGCAGGCGCCTTGCGTTCGCTGTATCAATAAGCCGCCTCAGCGTTTCATTTGAAGGCATCCGCCCGCGCGCTTCGTCGAAGCTCGCGTCTGCCGCTAAAAACGCCGGCCGAGCTCAGGCGGCGTTCGCAGCAGGGGGATCGTTCCGTGCTTTCTCACTCGTCGTAAAACCGTATCACCTGCTTCTCCGCGTCCACGTGCGCTGTCACTCCAAACGGGATTATACACCTCGGCTTCGCATGGCCGATGCTGATATTGCAGACTATCGGAATATGCTCGGGCACGACCTCAACAAGCGCCTTTCTGTATTCATCGTGATAAACCTCGTCCTGCGGCTTGCCGACGAGTATCCCGCTTATCCCGTCGAAAACGCCCTTGTCCTTGAAGCATTCGAGCGCGGCTCTGAACATCTCGGGCTCCGGCCTTTCCTCGCTCGATTCAAGAAGAAGTATCCGTCCGCGCCAATCCTCGGCGGCGGGGAACAGCTCGTATTTCGCGCAGGTTTCGGGCATATCGGGGTGATATGTCACGGTGAAGATATCATAGAGAGTATCGATGCAGCCGCCGAGCACCTTGCCCGAGAAAGCGCTCTTTCCGCGCAGCAGCTCAAAGCCGCCGTTTTTATGCGCCGGGCAGGGGGTTCCGACTGCGGAAACGCCGAAGTCGGTGCGCTCCTCGTACCAAACCTCGCTCGGCGTTACCTCGCGTATCGTGCCTGTTGCGATAAGCTCCTCAAAATACTTTTTCGTATAGGGCAGCATCTCTTTATCGAGCTCGCAGATATCCGCAAGAAAGCTCTGCCCGTAAAAGGTGTTCACGCCGAGCTTGTGGAGCATAAGATGGTTTATGGTGGTGTCGGAAAATCCGAGAAACGGCTTGAAGTTTCCGCGCACGGCGTTTTTCAGCTCATCGTTTTCAAAAAGATGGGGGAGCAGGCGGTAGGTATCCGTGCCGCCTATCGCGCAGAGTATCATATCCACGCTCTTATCGCAAAACGCCTCGATAAGATCGGCGGCGCGCGCTTCGGGGTGGTTTTCGATATACTCTTTTCCCATCAGAGCGTGCTCCGAGAAACTTACATTCAGCCCGAATTCCTCAAGGCGGCGCACGCCGATATCCACTTCGTGCTTAACGTAGCTTTCGCCTATGATGCCCTTTGAAAGGCTTACTATGCGAATATTCTTTATCATTTTAACCTCCGCAAAATGGATTTATTGAGCGGTATTATACGCTTAAAGCTCTGAGAAATCAAGTTAAATCGAAGAATAAAACGAAAAATTGCCCAACGGCTCGAAAAGCCGTCGGGCAACATACCTTTACTTAGCTTACGCCTTCATCTCCGCGATCCTCGCTTCAACTTTAGCAAGCATCTCCCTGGCGTTTTCAAGCTTGGCCTTCTCCTCCTCAATGACCTTTTCGGGCGCTTTGGCAACGAAGCCCTGATTGCCGAGCTTGCCGCTTGCTCTTGCGACCTCGCCCTCCCAGCGCTTGCGCTCCTTCTCAAGGCGCTCCAGCTCCTTCTCGACGTCGATAAGCTCGTTCATGGGAATGAACGCCTCGCCGAGCTTTGAAACCACGGAAACCGCCTTCTTGTCGATGCCCTCCTTATCAAAGCGCACCTCAACGGTGCTTGCAAAGGCAAGCTTATTGAGATACTGCGCGCCCTGAGTGCAAAGGCTCTCGTTTTCCGGCGTGGTCACAAGGATGGTGTGCGCCCTTCTGGACGGGGGAACGTTCATCTCGGCGCGGATATTGCGTATCTGGCGCACCATGTCCATGAGCTGATCCATCGCGTCCGCCTCCGATTCAAAGCTGAACGCGGGGTTCACCTTCGGCCAGTCCGAGAGCATTATTGTTTCATCGCTGCCGGGCAGGCGGGTGTAGATATCCTCGGTGATGAACGGCATGAACGGATGCAGCAGCTTCATGCTGACCGAAAGAACCTTCACAAGTATCGCGCGAACGTTTTGCTTCGCCGCCTCGTCCTCGCCGTAGAGCCGCGGCTTCGCCATCTCGATGTACCAGTCGCAAAACTCCGTCCAGATGAAGCTGTAGGCTCTATCCACGGCAAGGTTGAGATCGAATGCGTCTATATTCGCGGTCACGTCGCGCACCACTTCATTCAGGCGGTGCAGTATCCACTTATCCGCAATATCGAGCATATTCATATCTATTTCGCCTATCTCGCCCTCGCCGAGGTTCATCAGCACGAAGCGGGAGGCGTTGTAGACCTTGTTGCAGAAATTTCTTGCGGCTTCGACCTTTTTCTGCGAATAGCGCATATCGGTGCCGGCGGCGGTGCCGCTGGTGAGGCTGAAGCGCAGGGAGTCCGCGCCGTAATCGCGGATTATCTCCAGCGGGTCGATGCCGTTGCCGAGGGATTTGCTCATCTTGCGGCCAAGCTCGTCGCGCACCATGCCGTGGATGAACACCGTGTCGAACGGAATATCGTCCATCGCGTACAGGCCAAACATTATCATGCGGGCGATCCAGAAGAAGATGAGGTCATAGCCCGTGGAAAGCGTGTTCGTTGGGTAATAATACTTTAATTCCTCGGTTTTTTCCGGCCAGCCGAGCGTGGAGAAGGGCCACATGCCGGAGGAGAACCAGGTGTCCAGGCAGTCCTCGTCGCGCTTGAGCTTTGCGCTTCCGCACTTGGGGCAGGCGTGCGGCGCTTCCTCCTCAACTATGGTTTCGCCGCAGTCCTCGCAGTACCACGCGGGTATCTGATGTCCCCACCAGAGCTGGCGGGAGATGCACCAGTCGCGGATGTTGCGCATCCAGTTATAATAGGTCTGCACATATCTTTCGGGAACGAACTTGATCCTGCCGTCCTCCACCGCCTTGAGCGCGGGCTCGGCGATATGCTTTATTTCAACGAACCACTGCTTGGAAACCATCGGCTCAATCGTGGTGTGGCAGCGGTAGCAGGTGCCAACGTTATGAGTATAGGGCTCTGTCTTGACGAGCGCGCCGCATTCCTTGAGATCATCAACGAACACCCTGCGGCATTCCTTCGCGGTAAGCCCCTCGTATTTGCCGCCAAGCTCGTTTATATGCCCGTCCTCGGTGAAAACGCACATCTGCGGCAGCCCCGTGCGCAGGCCGACCTCGAAATCGTTCGGGTCGTGGCTCGGCGTTATCTTGACCGCGCCCGTGCCGAAATCCATTTCAACGTATTCATCCGCAACTATCGGGATCTCCCTGCCAACGATAGGCACCACAACGGTTTTGCCGACTATATCCTTATAGCGCGGATCGTTCGGGTTGACCGCGATACCGGTGTCGCCCAAAATTGTTTCGGGGCGGGTGGTGGCGCAGATTATGGAATAGCTCTTATCCGGCGCGTCGTAGCGAACGTGCCAAAGGTTAGAAGGCTGCTCCTCAAACTCGACCTCCGCGTTTGAAAGCGCGGTTTTGCAGCAGGGGCACCAGTTCACGATGCGGTCGCCGCGATAGATCCAGCCCTTTTTATAAAGATCAACGAAAACCTTGACAACGGCCTTCGAGCAGCCCTCGTCCATGGTGAAGCGCTCACGCTCCCAATCGCAGGATGAGCCGAGCTTGCGAAGCTGTGAAACGATGCGTCCGCCGTATTCCTTCTTCCAATCCCACGCGCGCTCAAGGAACGCCTCGCGGCCTATGTCCTTCTTGGTCAGCCCTTCCTTTGCGAGCTTTTCAACCACCTTCACCTCGGTGGCTATGGAAGCGTGATCCGTGCCGGGCAGCCAGAGCGTTTCAAAGCCGCTCATGCGCTTGTAGCGAATCAAAATATCCTGCATGGTTTCATCCAGCGCGTGACCCATGTGAAGCTGCCCCGTTACGTTCGGCGGGGGTATCACGATGCAGTAGGGGGGCTTATCGGGATTCGGCGCGGAATGGAAATAGCCGCTCTGCTCCCAATGCTTATACAATCTGTCCTCCACGGTGGAAGGATCGTAGGTTTTCGGCATTTCCTCAATGCCGTGCTGCTTGCCGCAGTGTTCGCACATTTTACTGTACCTCCATCAAAATATGATAAAGCGCCCCTCATCCAAAGGACGAGGGGCGCGCTCGCGGTACCACCTTTGTTGGGCAGATATGCTCCGCGCCGCAGAATCCACCGAAAAAACGGTAAAAACCCGATGGCGGCAGGCAAATATGCCCCGCTCGACCGCCATAACGCAGCGGATGCGTTCGGGTTGCAACCCCCGAAGGCTCGGAAGCGACCTTCGCCCATTTCCTTTGCAAACCGCCCTTTCAGCCGGTGGAGCGGTATCTCTGATGCCGGAAAAGGGTTACTCCTCTTCGTCAGCGCCGTATTAAACTTGCAGGCCATTTTATACTATTTGAAAGCTGTTGTCAAGAGCAAAAGCAAAAAAATACAAAAAGCGCCGTAAAAGCATGAGGATCGGCGCGTATGTGTGCAGCTCATAAAGGCGCACTCTCTGAATTTTTGCCGCAAACAGAAGGGACTATATCCAAAAAACGCGCTCAGCCATGACCGCTCGGGCTTCCGGTTCTCAAGCCGTGAGCGCAGGTGAAAAACGCATCGTAACCATTGTGCCTTCCGCAGACACCGAAAGAGAAGCAGCCGAAGCAGGAGCGCTCCCAAAGCCGTCAGCTCACTGCGCATTTTTTGACAGATATTCGTTTTAATTCAAAATTTACGCCGCTGCTGTTTGAGAATGCGCGTCAAAGAATAAAGCCGGCCTTTTTGCAAACAATAGTAATTGAGATAAATGACGATAAACGGAGGATTTCATGGCAAGAAAAGGCAAACACTCATTCGAGCTTATCTCCGGGCCGCGCATAGTTTCGTCCGCAAGCTTCGTGGGCGAAAAGGAGGGTGCGGGGCCGCTCGGAGCGGGGTTCGACGCGGTATGCAAGGACGATACCCTCGGCCTTGAGAGCTGGGAGAAGGCGGAGAGCAGGATGTTTGAAAGCGCGGTGCGGCTTGCGCTTTTTAAGGCAGGGCTTGCGCCGGAGGACCTCGGCTGCGTTATCGGCGGGGATCTTCTTAATCAGATAATCTCGGCGGGCTTCGCCGCAAGGGAGCTTAAAGCGCCGTTCATCGGGCTTTACAGCGCGTGCTCAACGATCACCGAAAGCATGATGATAGGCGGAATGCTGATCGAGGGCGGCTTTGCGGAGCTTGCCGCGTGCGCGTCGAGCAGCCATTTTTCCTCCGTGGAAAGGCAGTACCGCTATCCGCTGGAGATGGGCGTTCAGCCCGTTCCCACGGCGCAGCGCACCGTTACGGGCGCTGGCTGCGTGCTGCTTGGCAAAGCGGGGAGGATCGGTGAAAATGAGGCTGCTAAAGGCCCGAAAAAGGAATGCTTTTCGCACATCGCGGTAACGGGCGGCACTATGGGCAGCGTGGAGGATTACGGCATCACGGATGCGGGCAATATGGGCGCGGCAATGGCTCCCGCTGCGGCAAAAACCATTTCGCGGCATTTTGAGGACACGGGAACGGCGCCGAAGGATTTTGACCTTATCATCACGGGCGATCTCGGCTCGTTCGGCACGGAGATGCTGCATGAGCTCATGGCGAAGGAGGGCTATAATATAGAAGCCATCCATGAGGACTGCGGCAAGCTGGTGTTTGGGAACGATCCCAAGGTGATCTGCGGCGGCAGCGGCGCGGGCTGCGCCTCCACGGTGTTTGCCGCGCATTTTCTGCCGAAGCTCGAGGCGGGCGAATACAGGCGTGTGCTGTTTCTGGCAACGGGCGCATTGCTTTCGCCGCTTTCCACCCTTCAGGGTGAGAGCATTCCGGCGATAGCGCACGCGGTGAAGGTGGAGCATATTTAATTATGACAAGGGAGGATGATTTGGCATGAGCGGCTTTACGGATTACCTGCTTGCTTTTGCGATAGGCGGCGCGATCTGCGCGATAGGGCAGCTTCTTATGAGCAAAACGCGGCTCACTCCGGCGCGGATACTCGTGGCCTTTGTGACCGCGGGCGCGATCCTCACCGCGCTGGGACTGTATAAGCCCATAGTGGAAATAGGCGGCGCGGGGGCCACGGTGCCGCTCACGGGCTTTGGGTATTCGCTCGCCATGGGCGCGATAGAGGGCGCGCGCAGCGAGGGGCTGCTCGGCGCGATAACAGGCGGCGTGAAGGCGACGGCGGCGGGGATCACGGCGGCGGTGGTGCTGGGATACCTTTTTGCGCTTATCTTCACGCCTAAAACGAAAAAATAGCGGCGAAGCGGAGGTGCGAGGCGCACGCGCGGCTGCCCGAATTCCCGAAAAATGATATTTTATTTTCAAAAGCGGCTTTAGCTATTGATTTTTGCTCGATTTTCTGTCATAATATTGATAATACGCATGATGGGGTATGCCGTGCGCATCCGGCGTTTGCCGCTGCTAACCGCTGCCCTGCGCAATTTTCTGTTGTGAGAGTGTGAGAATGAGAAATAATCGTGCCGCTAAAAATCAGGAAACCACGAGAAGGATCCTTGTTATATCCATCATCATCCTGCTTCTGGCTCTGCTTGCCCTGCTGGTGCGGGGCATTTCCGTGCGCTCCTGCTCCGATCCGGAGCAGACCGCCAAGCTGCCTACGGACACGCCCAAGGTTGAATCGCCCACCCCGGCGGATACCGACGTGCCCGCAAGCACCGTGCCGGTGAGCGAGCCGCCCACCGCGCCCGCTGCGCCTTCGGAGCAGCCCGCTACGCCCACCCCCGTGCCCGCCACGCCCACGCCCCCGCCGGAGCAGAATCCGTACGGCATACCGCGCGTTGTGACCGAGGGCAGCATGACGGACGTGCTTGCAAGGCTTGAGCAGTTCAAGACCCTGCCCGCCTCCGAAAAGCTCATTCTGCTGGACGTCGGCCACGGCGGCTTCGACCCAGGCACGGCAGGCGTGAACACCGGCGTTACCGAGGCCGATCTGAATCTTATCGTTTCAAGGCTTCTTGCGCAAAGGCTTGGCGAGAAGGGCTATTTCGTGTTCATGACCCGCATGGGCGAGTATGCCTGCGCCGACAATAAAAACGAGGATATGAGGCTTCGCACCAGAATAATGCGGCTGGATATTTTCGATTGCTCCGTCAGCATCCACATGAACGCCGCAGGAAGCGCGGATGCGCACGGCGTTCGCCTGTATCATTATAAATCCGGCACCGAGGGCGAGAAGCTTGCAAGAAGCATACTTCAGTCCATCTGCGCGCTCACCGACGAAACGCGCACCACCACCAATACGGATAACCTTATGGTGGTTCGTGAGCCCCACGCGCCCGCCGCGCTCGTGGAATGCGGCTTCCTTACCAACCCGGACGACGAGAAGAAGCTGATAGATCCCTCCTATCAGGCGACTCTGGCCCTTGCGATCGCCAATGGCATTGAGAATTACCTGAACGGCAGCAACTGAACCAAAAAGGCGGCCCGTTTGCGGCCGCTTAAAACGGATTGCGTATCAATAGAAGAAGCGCCTCGCCGCGCTTCAGCCCGCCGACACCCCCGTCAGCGGGCTTTTTTGTTGGAAAAGCGGGAATATGTGGCATCGGTATTGATAAAGCCAATGGCATTCCATGCGATTTCGACGGCAATATGGGTGTCGCCGTTTCATTTGTGGAAGCAATGGCGAAGTAGATTATCGCGCCGTATTTCCGCAAGCGAGGTATCAAGCTTGTTGACCTTACGCCAAAGCATATTCAGGACTTCTATCTTTCCGAGCTGGAGCGAGTGAGTGCAAATACTGTCATTCACTACCATGCAAACATCCACAAAGCTCTGAAATATGCTGTAAAGCTTGACCTTATTCCGTCGAATCCTGCGGACAAGATCAAGCGTCCCAAGAAAGGTGCTTTCAAAGGCAGCTTCTATGATTCCGAGGAGATCAAAAAGCTGCTTGAAGTATCAAAAGGAACGAAATTCGAGATACCCGTTATGCTTGCGGCATTCTATGGACTGCGCAGAAGCGAGGTTCTCGGTCTCAAATGGGATGCGGTGGACTTTGACAAAAACACGATCACGATAAGGCATACGCTCTCCTCCTGCAATCTCGACGGTAAGCATATTATCGTCAGGGAGGATAGGACCAAAACGAAATCAAGCATGCGGACGCTTCCTCTTGTTGATTTCGTAAAGGAAAAGCTCATAGCCGTAAAAGCAGAGCAGGAGGAGTACCGAAAGCTTTGCGGAAGATCGTACATGAAGGACTACATTGGCTATATCTGCGTAAATGAGATCGGGGATATAATCAAGCCCCGCTATCTGACGGTAGAGTTTCCGAAATTGCTCGAGAAGCATGGATTGCGTAGAATTCGCTTTCATGATCTTCGCCATAGCTGTGCTTCGTTGCTCCTTGCAAACGGAGTTTCCATGAAGCAGATACAGGAGTGGCTTGGTCACAGCGACTTCTCAACAACAGCGAATGTCTATGCACATCTCGATTACAGTTCAAAGATGTCATCAGCAGATGCATTGCTCGGCGGTCTGGGAATTACTTGATGCTGCATCGAGGAGAGAATTCGGACCAAAAGTGCAACTAAGCAACTCACGAGTCAAAGCAAACAAAAAGAAAAGCCAGAAACCATTTGGCTTACTGGCTTTTCTTGGCGGAGCGGGTGGGATTCGAACCCACGGAGGGTTGCCCCTCAACTGATTTCGAGTCAGTCCCGTTATGACCACTTCGATACCGCTCCATGAGTATCTCAAAATCAAGCCTCGGAAAAAGGAGAGAATTGATGGAGAGAACTTGGAAAAATATTCAGTTTTCAAGGTTTCAAAAATCCAATAAAACAAAGGATTTTTTGAAGATTGGGAGCCGTTCGGGGTGTGGGATTTCGAGTCAGTCCCGTTATGACCACTTCGATACCGCTCCATGAGTCTGCAAAAGCACTGTCGGGAGATATGCGTGGGAGCCGGCAAGAGCCCTTGCCGTGCGGAATGCGGTGGGCAAAGCCCGCACAGCCGATCCGCAAAAGCAACTCACATTGCTCATTGCACAGCGCACATAGCTCTTCGCTCGTTGCTCATCGCTCATCGCAGATTTCGCTCCCGATAACTTATTCAGTATACACTATTTCGGTTGAGTTTTCAAGTGCAGAATGAATAAATACACAATATACTGACGGCAAAAGACAAAAAATTGCTCACAGCGTCAAATTTTACTTGATTCTTGGCTTTAATGCTGTTAAAATAGACAATGGGTTATTGCTTTATGCTAACCTTTTGACCACGCGTCTTTTTTACCGCTGTATTTTTCCGCCGCGCAAGGCAGGCAGTTTTACTCTTTGGTGAGGGTGCGCACGGCGGAGCGCTCCGCGTCAAGGGGCGGGCAGGGCGGCGGATCGAATTTTGGAGGAAATGCAGATGAGTTGGCTTTTATACCCGCTGATCGCAACCGTTCTCGGTTTTATTATAGATATGGTGTTCGGGGATCCGGAGGGGCTTCCCCACCCCGTGATGCTTATAGGCAAGCTTATCACGGCGTTTGAAAAGCTTTTCCGCAGGCTTTTGCCGAAAACCGCGGGCGGCGAGCGCGCGGCGGGCGGGCTGATGTTTTTATGCGTTGCGCTGCTTGCGCTGCTTGTGCCGGCGGGGCTGCTTTGGCTTTGCTACTATCTAACGCCCATCCTCGGCATTGCGGTGGAGGCCGTGATGTGCTGGCAGATCCTTGCCACCAAATCCCTGCGCGACGCCTGCATGAAGGTTTACCGTGCGCTGAGGCGCGGCAATCTCGAAAGAGCGCGCAGCGCCGTTTCCCAAATCGTGGGCAGGGACACGGAAAAGCTTGACGAGGGCGGCGTTATCCGCGCCACGGTGGAAACCGCTGCGGAAAACACCTGCGACGGCAGCATAGCTCCGCTTATCTATCTTGTGGTCGGCGGCGCTCCGCTCGGCTTTCTTTACAAGGCCGTGAACACGATGGATTCCATGGTCGGTTACGTGGACGAGCCCTACAAAAATTTCGGCCTGATACCCGCGAAGGCGGACGACGTGTTTAACTTCATTCCCGCAAGGATCAGCGCTCTTTTGATGCTTTTGAGCGGCTTTATACTCAATTACGACACCGGGAACGGCTGGAAAATTTTCAAGCGCGACCGTTATAATCACCCCAGCCCGAATTCCGGGCAGACCGAATCGGTTTGCGCGGGTCTTTTAGGCGTTCAGCTTGGCGGCACGGCGAGCTATCGCGGCATAACCCACATGAAAAAAACCATTGGCGACGCCATTCGCCCCATAGAGCCCAAGGATATCGACCGAAGCTGCAAGCTGCTTTACAACTCCGCGCTTATCGCCGCCGTGATATTCTGCGGCATGCGGCTTGTGGTGTTTCTTGCAACCATTCCAAGGTGACGCGGCGCAGTCCACGGAGGCTTTGACGGATTATGAATTTCAATAGAATCGGCTTCATAGGCTGCGGCAGCATGGGCGGCGCTTTGGCAAAATGCGCCGCGATGAGCATGGCCCGGGCAGGGCACGGCGAGCTGCTGCTTGCAAACAGGAGCGCCAAGAAGGCTGAGGCGCTTGCGACGGAAACCGGCGGCACAGCCGTTTCAAACGAAGAAATAGCCCGGTGCGCGGAGCTTATCTTCATAGGCGTAAAGCCCCAGTTCACCGAGGAGGCGCTTTCCCCGCTCGTGCCCATCCTGGCTGCAAGAAAGGATAGATTTCTGCTCGTTTCCATGGTTGCGGGGCTCACGATGGAGCGCATCCGCACCCTTGCGGGCGGCAGCTATCCCGTGATACGGATAATGCCGAACACCGCCTGCGCCGTGGGCGCGGGAATGATGCAGTATTCAAGCGTCGACGCCACCCGCGAGGAGCTTGAAGCATTTTGCACCCTTATGCGGCCCTCCGGCACGCTGGACGAGCTGGATGAAAAGCTGCTGGACGCCGCCGCCTCCGTTTCCGGCTGCGGCCCCGCCTTTCTGTGCCTTGTGCTTGAGGGCATGGCGGACGGCGCGGTTTCGCTGGGTCTGCCCCGCGATAAGGCGCTGAAATACGCCGCCGCGACCCTTGAGGGGCTTGGAAGGCTTTCGCTTGAAAGCGGCATGCACCCCGGGGCGCTGAAGGATCAGGTCACCTCCCCCGGCGGCACGACCATACAGGGCGTTCGCGCACTTGAGAATTTTTCCGTGCGCGCCGCGTTTATCGAAGCCGTCACGGCCGCATACGATAAAACTCAGGAGCTTAAAAAGAAATATTGATGCTGAATAATCAAAAACGCAGGGCGTTGGATCACCCTGCGTTTATTTCGTTTATTCAGAGCTCTTCGCCCCGATCAGTCCTGAACGAACCAGATGAAGAGCCTCAGATTGCCGTCCGGAGAGGGGCTTGTGCCGAGGGAATGGCCGTACATGGTGTAGTGCAGGCCGGTTTCAAGCTTGCTTGCGGTGGAGTAATGATCGTGATACTCTATCTCGATCAGCTCGCCGGAATCCAGCGTGAACTTGGCAAGCTTATAGTCGCCATCGTAGAAGATCTCGTTCACGGTGCCCTTGATAAGGAAGCCGCGAAGATCCGTAACGTGCACGGGCTTGACCATTTCGGAATAATTTCCGGGCCATACGGTGGGAACGTAATCGTTGTATACCGGTGGGCGCTCAACGCTGAACGGGCGCTCAAACACGGCTCCGTCCTCCAGCGTTGCGGTGATGAAGAACTTATACGCCTTGGCGGGCGTGGGCAGATTGACCTCAAAGCCGAAGTTGCCGTTTTCGTCGATCTCGGGCTCGCTCTTGAGCGTGAAATCCGGATCGTTGGACGAAATGGCGATCTTGGCTCCGGGAGGCACCGCACCGTAAACCCTGATGGATTCCTCCACGTTCAGCGAACGGGAGCTGAAGGAGGGCGGTATAACGATGATCTGCTCGGCGGTGAGCACCTGGGTAACGTTTGCCTTAAAGGTTTTGTGAACGGTGGTATGCCCGATCTTCCTCGCCATGAATTCAAAATCATGCTCGCCCTTGTCGCGCTTCACGGAGTAGACGAAATTGCCGTCCTGATCCGCGGCGATCTGCTCGCCGTTCACCGAAAGCTCCGCATTGAGCTGCGAGGTGGCTATCCTGCCCTTGATGGTGACCACGCCGTCCTCGGAATCGAAAGCATCCGGCGTTTCAAAATCTATCATGAGCTTGGGCACCACGATCTCCACCTCCGGCACTTCGATGATGTTCTTGTTGCCGTCGGAATCGATCCGGAACACGGTGGGGGCCACGGTGAGAGTGTCCGTTTCGATATAATCCTGCGGGAGCAGAGAGTTTATATGCACGTTGAAGGTAACGTCCTGCTTGGAGGAAACCTCAAGCTCCTTGCTGCTGCCATCCGTGCCCTCAAACCTCACGGTGGTGCCTTCATTGGCGCGCACGGTGACGTAGTATTTGTTGGGATCGTTCGGATTGAGGCGCACCTCAGCCTGCGATTTTGGGGAAACACCGATGCCGATGCCGCCCTTGAGCGCGTAGATAACGCCCACCACGAGCGCCGCAAGCAGTGCAAACAGCACTATGGCAAGGATCTTATTGAGGGTGGAGCCGCTGCCGCGCCTGCCGTCGTCCTGATCCTCGGCTTGAGCGGCGCTGCGCCTTGCCGCGCGCTGCGCCTCTATGGATGATCCGCCCGGCCGCGCCTGATTATTGCCGCTCTGACGGTTTCTTTGCTCCACGCGCTTTTTGATGGTGCTTGGCTCCTCCCGCTCGGGATAAGCCGCCGCACGGGGCTCGCCCAAATCGTCCACACCGCCCGAAAAGCCTTCCTCAAGCTCATTCAGATAGGCGTTTTTTTCATCCTCACGAAGAAGCTCCTCGTCCTCTTTAAAGCTATTCGCGCTCACGTCCATGAGCGGAGCGCCGCATTCCGAGCAAAACTTATTGCTGTTCGGGTTTTTATAGCCGCAATTTTTACACTTCATGTTTTTACCTCTTAACGATAGCATTGGCTGTGGTATCGGATAAATGCCTGCGGGCGCTCATGCTCCCGAGGCGGCACGCACATTGATATTATACCAATTTTTGCCGGTGCTTTACAAGGGTTTTGCGAAAATTCGTAAAATATTTCATAAATTGAGCGATCGGCGCACCGTTTGGCAGCGCGGAGCCTGCCCTTATATGGTTGAAACGGCCGTTTTACGCGGAGCCGCCCTGCTTTTCAGCCCCTCTTTTTTGCATCGTGCTTCGCCTTTATTTTGGCCTCCACGCCCATTTCGGAGGGCACATAGTATTCCCTGCCCTTCACCGACGGGGGCATATACTCCTGCTCCACCTCGTGATTCGGGTAATCATGCGGATATTTATAGCCCACGCCGTGACCGAGCTTTTCCGCGCCGCGAAACGAGGTGTCCCTAAGGTGGATGGGCACCGGCTCATCCACGGTTTTCTCGGCGTCCTCAAAGGCGGGTATAAGCGCCATCACCACGGAATTTGACTTGGGGCTTTCGCATATAAAGATTATGGCCTGAATAATGCTCAGCCTTGCCTCCGGCAGTCCCACCAGCTCCAGCGCCTGCGCCGCCGCCACCGCCTGAAGCATCGCGTTCGGGTTTGCAAGCCCAACGTCCTCCGAGGCATGGGCGATGAGCCTGCGGCAGATTATGCGCGGATCGAGCCCCGCGTAGATAAGGCGGGCGAACCAGGCTATTGCCGCGTTGCTGTCGCCCCCGCGAAGGGATTTGCAGAAGGCGGAGAGCATATCGTACAGCTGCTGCTCATCCAGCTTCGTTACCTTTTTTTGAATGGATTCGGCGGCGATCTCAAGCGTGATATGCACCCTTCCCTCCACGGGGTCGGTGGTGCGCACGGCAAGCTCAAGCGCGTTCAGCGCGGAGCGCGCATCGCCGTTTGCTATAACGGCTATATGCTCGAGCGCATCCTCGTCCACAACGGGGGAATACATTTTAAGCCCCCTTTCGCCATCCTCCAGCGCGCGGCGCATCGCGGTTTTAACGTCCTCCGCCGTGAGCGGATAAAACTGAAACAGCCTGCACCTGCTCACGATAGCGCCCGTCATTGCTATCATCGGATTTTCGGTGGTGGAGCCGATAAATTTCACCGTGCCGCTCTCAAGCGCGGGCAGTATGGAATCGGACTGCGCCTTGCTCCAGCGGTGGCATTCATCCAGCAGCAGGAAGGTTTCCTTGCCGTAGAGCTTTAAATTTTCCTCCGCCTCCGCTATCACCTCGCGCACCTCCTTAACGCCGGAGGTTACGGCGTTCAGCTTCACAAAGCGGCTGTTCGTGGTGTGCGCTATCACCGAGGCAAGCGTGGTTTTGCCGCAGCCCGGCGGCCCCCAGAAGATGGAGCTTTGAAGCGAATCCGCCATTATCGCGCGGCGCAGCAGCGACCCCTTGCCAACGATATGCGCCTGCCCGATGAATTCATCAAGGCTTCTTGGGCGCATCCGGTCCGCAAGCGGCGCATGCTTTTTTACTGAATTTGAAAACAGATCTTCCATTTTATTATTCTCTATTTCAACCTTTTTGCCGTTTCAGCCTTCTTGCCGTTTCAGCCTTCTTGCCATGGCTTTTCAAGCGATCCCCGTTTAAGAGCAAGGAGCCTACCTGATACGCCGGGCGTATGGGTAAGCTCCCGCTTTTAAGAAGGAATTATGGATTATCGGAAGGTGTCATTAAGCATCCTCAAAGCTCATATCAAGCAGCTTCTTGGGCAGGTGCGCAAACATATCCGCCATCGCATTTTTTTCGTGGATGGTGCGCACGGCCTCCGCAAAGAGCGGCGCCGCCGAAATGACCTTTATCTTTTTGGAATCCGTCAGTACCTCTTCATTATTTACCGTGTCGGTGGTCACAAGCAGCTTTATGGGACTGTTTTCGATATTGCGAACGGCCTCCTCCTTAACTATGGCGTGGGAAAGGAAGGCATACACCTCGGAAGCGCCCTTATCCATAAGGCCGTAGGAAACCTTAACGAGCGTGTTTCCGCTGATGGTGAAATCATCCACCACCATGCAGCGCTTGCCGCGCACGTCGCCGATGATCTCGATGGCGTTCGGGTTTTCGTCGTGTCCAACGCGCACCTTATCGCCTATCGCCACGTTGCAGTTCAGCAGATTGGCATACGCCCTTGCGCGCTTTGCGGAGCCCGCATCCGGCGCAACCACCACAAGATCCTCATCCACGATGCCGATCCTGCGGGCGTACTCGCTCAGAAGGGGGCTGGCATAGAGGTGATCCACGGGCTTGGAGAAGAAGCCCTGCACCTGCGGCGCGTGCAGATCCATGCAGATAACGCGATCCGCTCCGCACAGCTCTATGCAGTCCGCGCACACCCTGGCGCGAATGGAAACACGGGGCTCGTCCTTCTTATCGGCCTTGGCATAGCCGAAATACGGGATAACGGCGGTGATGGAGTTTGCGCTGGCACGCTTGAACGCATCTATCCAGAAAATAAGCTCGGTAAAGGCATTGTTCGGATCCTTGCCAATGGACTGAACTATATAAACGTCCTTATTTCGAATGGATTCATCGGCCCGAACGTAGATGCCGCCCTCGGTGAAGATGTGAGTGGTGGATTTGCCGATCTCAACTCCAAGATAGCGGCACATTTTTTCCGCAAACGGCCTGCTTGCGGAGCCGGCAAAGATCGTGATGCGGCCATCGCCTTCATGCGTATTCATAAAAACACCCCCTAAAGCTTGATTCCCATAAAATTATAGCAGACAATCCCTGCCGCTTCAATGTTTGAGCGGCGGGTAAAAAAGTATATTTATGATCATTTTCAAAGAATAAAGTGCAGGCGGCCTATTTTTTAAGCATTTGGCGAAGCCTGCGCTTTATCGGCCGCAGCGGCTTTTTGATGCTTGCGCCGATGCGCTTGAGCACCATTCTGCGGCGGTACCTGCTTCCCCAATGCTTCACGTACGCTTTATACACCGCGCCGTTCAGATCCACCTCGTGCCCGCGCCGTGTGAGCCCGCACATAACGCCGACCACCCAATCAAACGGCACGCGCTCCATATTCACGTTGTTGTCGCCGCAGATGATATAGTACCCATCGCACACCTTGCGCACGCGGTGCAGGATGTACTGCCCCTCGAACCTTTGCATTGGTATGCGGTAGAGGGCAACGTCGTTTACCTTCAAAATTCCGTCCGGATAAACGTCCTGCGGTTTTTTTATCTCCACAAGATCGCGGTTCGTTTTAAGCAGCGGACGCATGCTCCTGCCCTGTGTAGCCCAAACAAAGGAGCCCTTTTTTTCAAGGATCTCCTCTATTGAGGCAAACACCACGGCGCCGCCTTTTTCTTTTTTTTCGGAATTATCCAAGGCATTCATAACAAAAGATTTTCTGTGCTGTATTTTGAAAGGCCGCTGCAGCGCGGCGGCGCGCTCGTTGAAGCCTAATCCTCGATAAGCTCGGCTTTTCTGAGCTCCCCGATCACCTCGCGGATATCGGAAAGCATGATCTCCGGGTCGCCATCGAACCTGCGCTTCATTTTGGCAAGGATCCTGCCCTCATCCGTGCGGTGCTTCAGGCATTTTATGATGAAGGCGGCGGTGGAATTGCCGTGGATCACGCCGCGAAACGCCTGCCCGCTGCCCGCAACGATGAGCGAAAGCTCGTCGCCGTTCTTTTTTTGAAGCACTCCCTTTTTAAGCCGCATATCAGTATCCTCCGCGTGAAGAAAAACCTCTCCATATATATGATACAGCAAAAGCTGCGGTTTGTCAACCGTTTTGAAGCAGTTCGTTCGGACTAACGGCGGCAAAGCATATATTTTTTTATTAAAATGCCGCCGCATGGTATTGACATTGTGAAAGAACAGGATTAAAATAATAATATACCTAAAACACACACGGAAAGGATGTGCAACAAATGGGCAAATTCATAATCAGCAAGTGCAACGGCGGCTTTACGTACAATCTCAATGCGGCAAACGGTCAGGTCATCGCCACCGGCGGACAGGTTTATGCAAGCGTGGACACCTGCAGGCACGGCTGCGAAAGCGTTATTGCGAACGCTCCCCTTGCGGAGCTTGAGGATCAGACCGTGGAAGGCTTCGAGCAGGCGGGCTGCCCCAAGTTTGAGCTTTATACGGACAAGGCGGGCGAGTTCCGCTTCCGCCTCAAGGCTGCGAACGGCCAGATCATCGCCGCGAGCGAGGGCTACGTTAAGAAGGATGGTTGCCTGAACGGCATCAACAGCGTTCGCGTGAATGCCGCCGATTCCGAGATAATTCTTCCCGAACCCGAACCGGAAGCGAAATAAGCCTCCGCATAAACGACCCCGGAGGGGAATGCAGCGCGCATTCCCCTTTCTTTATGCGGTTTTGTTTGCTTTAATTCAAAACCGGCCCCCGCTTTCGCGCGGTTTGTTTGCTTTAATCGAAAACCGGCCCCCGCTTTCGCCGGGACCGGTTCACTGCTTTACGGATTCACGAAAGCGCCGCCGCGTCAGGAATTGAACACCACTCCGTCATCGGTGGACGCATACAGGCATGCGCCATCATCGCCGCCGTACAGATCCATGTATTCATGCTCGGTCATATCGCACCCCATCTGAGGAACCGCAAGAACAATAACGTTGTTATTGTCATCAGGCATTTTGATGTATGACCAGTAATCCTCCGCATCCGAACAGGTTCTGACAGCCTTTGTCTGCAATGCCATGGATTCCTTCAAAAGATCCGGCTTAACGTACTTCTTTTTCATGATTTCCTCCAATTCCGTTATGCGAGCGCTTTCCTGATAATTATCACGCTGTCCATCATATCCACGAAGCCGTTTTCATCGGCATCGCCGCAGTATCTGCCGAAGATCCCCAGCGCGTCGCCGCTC